>CAZCZI010000036.1:0-62371 GCA_964503045.1 uncultured Candidatus Obscuribacterales bacterium | reverse complement strand
TCGTCCAATGGTCGCGCCTCCATTGGCACACACAATAGAATCAAACACACGATTAAAATCAACGCGCGAACAAGCATGCCTTAGTCTACTTTATAGTTCCTTTCGTCTTCAATGGCCTCTGCTAGCGATTGGTAGTGATTAGAAGCCGCCCCAACGACCTGGTCGTATGCAGCTCGCATCTGCCTGGCACATTTGGCAAATGGCATTCTGCCCGTACCTGTAGCTAGTCCCGGTATAGCGACAGACCCAATTGGGTTTCCATTTGTTCGATTGAACGCGTTCACCGCCAATAGTGTTGCACGCATGGACAGAAATGCATTGATGGTGTTTGACACATTTTGCGGAACACGCATCGTAGGTGCACAGATCAAGTAGGGAAAATGTTGGCTGCCGGTGGAGACTATTTCCGCAGCGCCCACGAGTAACTCTCCTGCATGCTTGCTGCGAATGGCCTGTTGCACGATCGGCTGAATTTTCCAGTCCAACATTTCACTGATGCTCCAATCAATTCCGCCATCCATAAAACCGAAGCTGTTTGCTGGACTAACGATTGCATCCGCCTTTACCAACAGAATATTGCCGCCTCGGACTGTCACGTTGCTCAGCCCGACGAAGTCCGCCTCCCAGGCTTCTATAAGCTCTGGATTTTTATCACCAAGGATCAACTGTAGATTCATAACTCAACTTGAGTGACCAGAAACCTCAAAAACTTTCTTTGATTTTCAAGGATTGGAAAACTTCTCTTTCGGAGGCTTTCGGTGACTTTCTGCGGACTCCACGTCTTTGATTATTTCAAGCGCGTGCTCAAAGACCGCCTGTTTGATAAACGTTTGGTACGGAATGCCTACTAGCTTAGCAGCCTGCTTCACTACATCCAGAGCTTCTCGACTCCAACGAAAATTCACGCGCGCCAGCTCATCTTCTTCATCCGCCTGAGCAATCATAGCCTCAACTTTAGCGGACATCTCCGGTGACATAGTAAACTCACCAAGTTCCTCATAATTTCGTCTTTTATTAGCCATGAGGCCCACCTCTATAGTCGAAAACAACTGACGATCATAACCACCTCTTTTGATTCGTCTAGCCAAAACCAAAACAGTCCATGTGTATCGGTATAGTTTTCGAATCGCTGAAATCGCAAGTTCCAACGAGCAGCAGAGTTAAAAAAAACATCCAGCGCATCATCAATTGTGGTGAGATGTCGTGCATAGATGTGCAGAAGATCTGGATCCACCGAATCCATTTTGAAAACGAATTTAGTTCCATTTTCGACAACATGCTCAAACTTCTTTTGCACAAAACAACACCTTTTATTGTATCTGATTGGTGGCAATTTGCCTATACATTTGCCACAGATTCTTAGTGTTCATTAGTTAGCAAAGCCATGAAGAAACGCCGCGGCAATTGCTTGCTACGGAAAAAGAGTGTTGCAGGGGAGTTGAGCATAGGCGGGTTTCGGAGATCTTGCAATGCTGATTCACGCAACAATATTGCAAGTTGCACAGAAGCTCGATTCAAGCCTATAAAAGGGTGAATACAGAAACTTGCTCGCACGCGATGAATCGCATTCTCTGGAGCTTTATCTCGGCCCTCATCTATGAATTTTCGTAACGCGAGGCAAGCCCAGCAAGGACTTCCACGCTGCAATTTCCTCTTTGCTCGGTATGTAGGATACTGCTTATTGGCGTTCGCTCATCTTCGACCAAAATGCCTCATCCATCGATGGGCTGAATTTCTTGCACAGCGCCTTCATCTGCACAAACTTCGACTGCAGCACCGGATCGTTTTTCGCTCTTTGTTGAACCATTCCATAATTCGTCATCATGTGCGCAAACATTTCAGACTTATCTTCTTCGACACCGGTCATTGCATAGCGAGTCAGAAAGCCCCGTAAAGAGTCATTCACCAGACTCACGGTGTCGTCGTTCTGCGCGTACTTTCCGCCGGTTCCATATCTAAAACCCGTTTGATTGAGAACCAACCAAGCAGGATCTTGATAGACAGAACCATCATCCTTCCAATCGATGATGTGGAAAAACTCGTGATGCACTGCGGTTCGCATGTAATCGGGCGTTTCGATACCACGCGAAACATCCAAATAAAGCGTCTCATGCAAGTAATCAGGAATCGCCGATCGCAGCTGACCTGCAAACTTCAGATGTTCGCATAGAACAACTGTTTTCAATCCAGACCTCGCGATGACGTCCGTTGGATATTTCGTGAACTCGGTTAAGAACAACGGCAAATATTTTAGTAGTGCGTTTGGAGCGGGGTTGGATCCTTCAATCAATCCATGGTTGTTGCGCACAGGAAAGGTTTCGTTGTTTGTTTGAACTTGAATGTGATAGAGCGCGGCAAGTCGATCGACCTGCCCTAACTGTGACTCCGCAATTCCATGCGGTGCGACTATAAACGATGCAGTAATTAGAAACAGTGCAAGCAACACTTTTTTGGGATGCTTCAACAAATACACCGCCGAACCTTTGAAAGCTCGGAAAATTTCGACGCACAAAATCGCTCCACTCATTAGCAAAAGAATAACCCAATTATGTGCCCTAAGCAAAACTTCAGTAACCGCGCTCTCTTTCGGAAGGGTCTTCCCAGCTAACCGGTAACTCAGCAAAACCTAAAACCTCGATCTCTTCCTGCTCTTTGAGACGGATAAGACTCATGGGCTCATCTAAATAGAATTTGATGCGCTCGGCAGAGGACTCCAAAATAAAGTCGTCTGTAAGCCGAAGACATTCCACGACTCTACCTAGTCGATGATTATTCAGCTCTACATCTTGCGGACCAATTGCTTCATCCAGCGTAATCGAAACTACAAGAAAAGCGGCCTCTTCCCGTGAAGAGTCATGCGACTCTTGCCAGCCATAATGCTTCACCCAGTATTTCACATCGCAAGACTTGCTCCAGCCCACAGATAGCTCTGCTTTGGGATTTCGTAATCCCCATCGAAAGCGACTGCAACGAATGATGTCACCAACCGATAGACGCGCTGGAATTGAGGGCTGGTCATACTTTCGGAAAACGACTTCACACTTTCCCATCACAGCTCCTCTTGGCATGCGGCAGGCGTGGACTCTAACTCCTGCACATTTTAGCGATGGAGCCAGTAACTAATCAGCCCTACACTTCAAGGTTCGAATATTCGCGGATGACTTGATCATGTAAGTCCTGGCACTAAAAATCGCTAAGCGGAAATCAACATGCGCATGAAGGAAGAAGCGTTGATAGCATGCCTGCCCCCTACGTCAAATGAAACATGTCACGTTGATGATCGTTGGAGAGAGAATGCTGCAAAAGAACACTTGAAAAGCCACCCTTCAATTGTAAGAAACCAAGGGTAGTCCAAGCAATTTTCGCCAAAATCGCCAATCTTGACAATACCGCAAAACGCACGCTCAGTCAGGGTTTTTCACACCAAGTTGCCAAGCCAGCAATTAAGTTCTCTACCGGGTATCATTGACCCTACAAAGCCAATATAGGAAACACATGGTTATTTCATTTAAGAAGAAGTTAGCGGTCTCCTTTCTGTCCGCATCGCTCGCACTCTGTTCGACCTCCATTTACTATCCAACCAGCGCATTGACGACCGCCGCGACACCAGCGGCGCGCACTGATGTCGTCATGTCTGCACTGACGAAAGAACTCAACCGTTCCTTCAATACATTGAAAAAGGCAGCCAGCGAGCCCTTGTATTACATGTCGTACAGACTGTATGACGTCACCACGCTCGAGATCGAAGGAAGCTACGGCGCAATCGAAGGCGACAACGACAGACGTTATCGCGTGCTCGATGTTGAGATGCGGGTGGGAACACCCAAGATCGACAACACTCACAAGTTGCGCTCCGAGCCAATGTTATTCAGCATGATGATGCCGGAAAGCGTGAATGTTCCAGTCGAAGACAACGAGGAGGCACTGCGCACAGCATTGTGGTTGGAAACAGACAGAGCTTATCGCGAAGCCTTAAAAGGAATCGTCAGCGTCAAAGCTGACAAAGACGTGCGAGCACCGGAAGAAGATGATTCCGACGACTTCTCCATCGGTGGGAAATCACAGGAGTATGTTGGCCCGGTAATTGAGTGCAACATCGATCGCGAACTCTGGAAGGACCGAATTCGCAACTGCTCCAAGGTGTTCAAAGAGTACCCGGATGTGACGGGCTCTTCAGTTCAGCTTTCGATGAACAACATTCGCCGTTATATCGTAAACAGTGAAGGCACAAAAATCGAAGACTCAAGCCTTCAGTTGAGAGTCTTTGCACAAGCCCAAGCCATAGCTGAAGACGGCATGGTTGTGAGCTTGTACGACAGCGTCGAAGCACAGTCGCCGAAAGAACTTCCCGACGAAGCGACACTAAAGACGATGCTCAAGAAATTGTGCGATCAGGTTGTCTTGTTGAAGAAGGCACCACTCTCGGAGCCATACGCTGGTCCTGCGATTCTGCGCAACAAGGCTGCTGGTGTGTTTTTCCATGAGGTGCTCGGTCACCGCATTGAAGGTCACCGGCAAAAAGACGAAGAAGAGGGACGTACTTTTGCTAACAAAGTGAACAAAGGCGTGGTCCCGAAGTTCATTAGCGTGATGGACGATCCAACCATGTCCACGATGAAAGGGAAGTGGCTCAACGGCTTCTACAAGTACGACGATGAGGGAGTTCCGGCAGAACGCGTCAGCATCATCGATAAAGGCATTCTCAAAAACTTCTTGATGAGCCGCTCGCCGATCGCACAGTTCAAGAAATCGAATGGACACGGCAGGTGCAGCCCGGGTCGATCTCCGGTTGCGCGGCAAGGCAACTTGATTGTCGACTCGACCAAGCGCGTTCCATATCCAAAACTAAAGTCGATGCTCATATCTGAAGCGAAGAAACAAAAGAAACCGTACGGATTGATAATTGACGAAATCGAAGGTGGCTTCGCGATTACGCAAAACTACATGCCTCAATCGTTTTCACTAATTCCGCTGCGCGTGACCCGAGTTTGGGCCAATGGGCAACCGGAAGAAATTCTACGTGGCGTCGGAATGGTAGGTACACCGCTTGCATCCATCGAAAGAATTCTTTCAGCTGGCGACGACGACGCCACTTTTAACGGACAGTGCGGAGCAGAGTCAGGCTGGGTACCGGTTTCGGCGACATCACCAAGCCTTCTGATTCAAACCATTGAGCTTGAAAAGCCGTATAAAGAACAAGAAAAGCCGCCGCTACTCCCAGCGCCCCTCTACGACAAGAAGAGCGCCAAATCAGAAGGGGAGAAGAAGTAATGTTGAAAAAGCATTTGAAAAACGGAAAAGCCCTTCGCTGGATCGCACCAGCAGCGACACTGGCAATTTTGACGGGAACAGCCGTGATGGCGGAAGTTCCAAAGTCGGATGACATTGTTCTGAAAGCCCTGGGTGATGAACTTTCTCGCTCGATGAGCGGACTGAAGTTGGCAGACCACAAACGTCCATATTTCGCTTCGTACACATTGAAGGACACACAATCGATTCGCATCGCAGCAAGCTATGGTGCAATTGACACCAACGAGCAATATCACTCTCGCGACATCGACACCGATCTTCGAGCCGGCGATTACAAGCTCGACAACAGCTATGCGATGAGACGCGGTCTCTCCAGCATCTTCCGAAGCTTTTCGGGATTCCCAACCGAAGACAACTACGATGCAATAAGACAAGCGACGTGGTTGGTCACTGATGGCGCCTACAAACGCGCGATCGAAGAGCTTCAATCAAAGAAAGCCCTCTTGCAGACCACTCGCGTTAATGACTTGCCTGACTCGTTTGCAAAAGTCACACCAGTCGTCAAACTCGAACCGGCTGTGAATTTGAAAACCGACGAGAAGAAATGGGCTGACTTGATTCGCAAGCTCTCCGCCATTCTTGCAGAAAGCCGCGAGTCACTCTCCTCGAAAGCAGACTTCACTCACCGAGCTCAGACTCGCTATTTCATCTCGAGCGAAGGATCGATGAATCGAGAAGGTTCTGACGGTGCAATAGTCTCACTATCTGCTTCAGCGCAAACAGCAGACGGCATGAAAGTTTCCGACTTCGCCATCTTCGCTGCCGACAGCGAAGAGCAACTTCCTTCCGGAGCTGATCTAGAAAAAGAAGCGAAGGCACTATCGCAACGTGTCCAAGATTTGAGCAAAGCCGAGAAGATGGAAGAATATAGCGGACCTGTTCTCTTCGAAGGCCCCGCTGCCGCTGAAGTCTTTGCCTATGCTCTGGCACCAAAACTGGTCAATCCGATACCAGTGCTCGGTATGTCTTCCCTCAAACCGGGGTTTGCAGACAAACTTGGACGAAAGGTTTTAGCGCCTTTCCTTTCAGTTGTTGATGACCCGCTCGCCACCGAGTTCAAAGGAAAACCTCTTAAGGGCGGCTACACCATTGATGAACAAGGCGTGCCCGCTCAGAAGTTGAATCTCATCGAAAACGGCGTGTTGAAGACATTGTGCTCCGGCAGAATTCCAAGCAAACACATCAAAGAAAGCAACGGGCACTGGCGCTCTGGCGTTGCCTGCCCCAGCCGTTTGTTCATCACTTCGTCCAAGAGATTGACGGCTGCTCAATTGAAAGAAAAGTTGATCGACATGGGCAAGGAAAACGGGCTTAAGCATGTGCTCATCGTAAAGCGCATGGGAGGCGCAATGTCTGGGCGCATGTTCATCAATCCGTTGCAATTGCTTGGTGGTGACACCAGCTTGCCGTCACCAACGGTGGTGTACAAAGTTTCGGTTGAGGACGGCAAAGAAGAGTTGGTGAGAAACATCACTTTCGCTGCCACCACACAACGCTTCTGGCGTGATATCGAAGCCACTGGAGACGACGACGCGGCTTATCCTGTCTTGATTCCAGTCGGTCACAACAACACGACCACCAGCCTCGTTACACCATCATTCATTGCTCAAGAGCTTGAGACTCGACCGCACGGTCATGAGAGTGAGAAGGCAATGTTCTTGAAAAAGCCATCGGCCGGCGACTGAGTTGAACACCTAACGCTTCTGACTGGCAAGCTTGTAACATCCAAACGCAAGCAACTGACAAAGCGTCAAACCAAACCAAACAAGCAGCAACTCCAGCGATTGGTGAGACTTCATGACCAGATGCCAAATCGTATCGTAACTGTAGACCTCCATTGGAACCCTCACGAAGGACCAAACGACAGCCGCAAGTCCCGATATTAGGCTGCCAATGAAGACTAGTCCTCTTAACCATGTTGGCTGCGTCTTGAATGCTGCGGTGCATAAGGCAACCAGAGCCAGGATTACTAAAGACACGCAAACTAACGAGTCCAAAATCGGCATTTGTCCTACGCCCATTCCAGACAAATGTGCATCATAGATGTGAGGGATGAACCGGTTGCTAAACTGCGATTCCTGGTGGCTCGCAAACCAAGTGGCAGCAAACACCATTAAAGGTAAAGCAGCCCAGAGCCTTCGAGTAGACTTCCTTTCTCTAAAGCGAACTTGTATCTGGTGTGCAATTGCTGATTGGACGAAAAATAAGATAAGGTACGCAAAACCGCTCCGGCAAAGAACCGTGAACTGATTTTCAGCCGCTAGATAGTAGGAGAGTTGAGGATTAGAATGATAACTGCCTGCACAACATGAGCTGAATGCCAGGGCCGGAAGTATCGAACAAATAGCACCGAATATGATACTGAAGATAACTAGCTTCGCTTGTGTCTCGTTCATGACTCCCTCCTGAATGCTGCCGTGGGAGCATATTAGAGGAACTCGGCAATTGCCAAAAGTGAACGACGTCATGCGATTTGATGGCAAAAGTCACCACGAAAACTTGATTATTGCCAAGACTTTGCCAAAAATAGATCCGCGTTGGTTAACCGATCATTCGTTGCATAAATGCTTGAGACTCAAGTGCATGGTCATAAGCATGAGAAGGCAATGTTGTGGAAAGAGCCATTTGCCCACTAGCTGAGACAGTCAGGTTACCCATTAAACTGAAGTGATTCAGAAAGCTTTGATCTCCAGCGATGCTGACGTGTCCATGGGCTTGCTCAGCCCTGTTGCATTGGGAGTATTGCGCGTATTGGCTGTTCATCTTATTGGGTGTGCTCCATAGTAATCGG
Source organism: uncultured Candidatus Obscuribacterales bacterium (assembly GCA_964503045.1). Classification (GTDB taxonomy): domain Bacteria; phylum Cyanobacteriota; class Vampirovibrionia; order Obscuribacterales; family Obscuribacteraceae; genus CAYZJR01. The sequence continues at coordinate 54,270 of CAZCZI010000036.1, read as the reverse complement.
GGTTCGGCTCACTGACTAGGCAGCTTTCTTTTGTTCGTTTTGCAGACGTTGTCTGAATTCTTGTTTCTTCGCCTCCATGATTTTCTCGATTTCATTCTTCGAATAAAACTCAGGTGTTTCGCCGACTTTGTAGTATCCACGCTTCATTTGCTCGAAGTCTCGATTACGAATTCGAATTGCATGTTCTTTTATTTGCTCGCTGGTCATATGCGGCAGATCGCCGGAGCGAACCATTCTTTCAATTGCCTGATAAGGACCTTCGCCTTTGTGCAACGGCTTAAGTTTGAGGTTTTGTTTTTCCAAGTCTTTGGCAGCCCTTTCAAGAAATTCTTTTTCCGCCTTTTCCTGCTCGGGAGTCAGTTTCATCTCTTCAGCTACTCTTTTGCCATCAACAAGGTTTTCCTTTTCCGGTTTAGTGGTTTCGGCGATGCCGTTCCAGCGCGTAGGAAAGAAGTCCGGACCCTTATTTGCACCAGTCACTTCCGATTGAGTCAAACTGCCGTTGAATCTAAATTGGTTCAAAACATTAGATGTATCGTTGCCGCCGATGGTCACGACTGTTCCCTTACCATCATCCAATCTCAAAACTTTCGAATTGTCTGCATATTGATCAACCGGGTCTTGCCACTTAACAGCTTCTTGTGGTTTGGTGCTTGTGTTAGATTCCTTGATTTCAACGCTATTGCCATTAATGATGACGCGTGGTCCTGCAGATGCATTTGTTGCTGGCGACAGCACTTCGCTTTCAACTTCAGGAGCGAAGGAAAGTTGTTGGCGTACCGGCGCTTCAGCACCGGAGTTGCGCAGTGGTTGTGAGAGTTCGAGGATGCTCTTGTTGTAAGTTTCACCAGCCGGTTGCTTCTCTTCCTTTTGATCATCTCGGGGCGCAGCGAGCAACTCCAAGTCTCTTGTTGTAATTTCACTTTTTGTAGGAAGTTCAGGCAACTCTTTGAGTTTGTTGTAGTTCTTTTGAACTTCGGCAAATGAGTCTCTGTCTTCTCTGTCAGATTCGCCACCAGCAGAAGGAAAGGAACCCTTTGAAGGCTGTTCGGAAAAGTTCTCCGGTGCAAAACAGATTGTGTCTGAATCAATTTGAGTCTTCGGAAATCCGTTCGGTAAGTCATCTCTAGTTGGGCAAGTCTGACGGAATGTCTTCACTGTTTCAGATTCTGCAAGGAGACGCTTGCTGGCATCTGGCTGGGACTCCGATTCAACATAATCAGTCTTACAGTCCGTATAACTATCTTTCAGCATGGGGGTGCTCCGGTGGGGGGAGGATTTGAGAATAGTCCCGGGCTCCTGAACTTGTCCTGAACTTGCAAAATCCTCCCAAAACGGGGTAAGAGATTGGCATGCCACTCAACCACACGACATTTTCCATACACGCCGCCACATTGCGGCGCCTTGCATCGAGCGTTTTAGCCATTTCAATTTTGGCTGGAACATTGGGATGTTCTGCTGCCATCTGTAAGGATGATGGGGAATCAGTGGCATCAAAAGAGTTGATGGAAGCGAAAGATCTCATGGACAAGAAACAATATAGGGAGGCTCTGGGAAAGCTCGATGTCGCAGCCAAAGCCTTCCCCTCCAGCATCGTGTATTACCATCGCGGGCAATGTTACTCGGAGTTGGCGATGTATCCGCAAGCAATTGCCGAGTATGGAAAGTCGCTTGAACTCAAGCCGGATTTTTCCAAGGCGCGCTTTCACAGGGCAGAAGCATACATTCACGACGGAAAGCCTGCCAAAGGTCTACTTGATTTGAGCATCCTGATTGAGAAACAACCAAATGATCTGAAGTGCTTGAAAGTCAGAGGGCGCTTGCACGAAATGATGGGTCACTACAAGGAAGCGATTGCAGATTTCACTAGCGCCATCAAAATCTCTCCCAAGGACATGTTTTTGTACAAAGATCGCGCGAAGGCATACGGCGCATCAAAGCAAGACGGGCTCGCGCTTAACGATTTTACAAAGTGCATCGAGCTTTCTCCCAAGTGGTCCAACAACTATTACAACAGAGGTGACGTCTATCTCAGACTCGGGAAAGCGAATGAGGCAATCAAGGATTTCACAAAGTATCTTGATTTCTCTTCGAAAGAAAAGAACAATGCAAGAGCTTATTTGAAACGCGCCGAGGCCTATGAAAAGCTCGGCAACATGAAAGAAGCCAAGACAGATCGGCAGCGCGCGGCAGTTATCGATGATTTTGAAGTTTAGGCGTCGACTTCAGAACTAGATAGAACGCCAACCGCTGCGAACTTCCTTCACGTGCTGCTCTAGTTCTTCTGCTTCAGCGTCTCTGCCTACTTTGCGCATGAGTTTTGCATATTGCTCTTCGACATCAGCAACTCTTGGATGATTGCGGCCAAGCGCCCTCACTCTCAGAGAAACTGCACGGACGAACAGCGGCTCAGCCACATCAAATCTCTTTTGGAAATAATACAACCGCGCGAGATTCTTGACGCTTGTGGATATCTGAATGCTGTCTACACCTTCGGATGTTTCGCGAATCTTGAGAGCTTCAACAAGAACCGGTTCCATCTCCTTGTACCATTTGCGTCTGCAATAAAGATCGGCAAGTTTGGTTAGAGCATCGGCAACCTGTGGGTGCTTTTTGCCCATCATCTGTCGAATCAGTTTAACTTCGACTTCAGCTTCCTTGATCGCGTCGATTTCTTTTGGGTCACCAAGAATGGTGTCAGCAGGAAGAGCATCAAGACTAGTTGAAGAGTCTTTGACACTTGGTTCTCTTTCTCGTGACGAACTAGAAAGACGCTCATGTTGTCCGGTTCGACCTAAACGATCGTGTTGCCCGGTGCGCGCAGCGGGCCGCTCAAATTGTCCGGTGCGTGAGGCAGCCTGTTGCTGCACGGTCCGTGAACCGACAACGCTATGCGACCCGCTCAAAAATTGATTTTCTCTTGCCGAAGTTGAATTGGTCTGCGTATTCCAGGGGTCGGTAACTCTGACTTCGGCATTATTCGACTCTTTTTTAACAGTTCTGACTCTGTCTAAACTTTGTCTGCTCTCTTCAATGTCAGAGCGATACACACCAATAGTTTTTTCTCTGATCTCTAAAGCTCGCCTGTACAGCACTTCCGCATTGTCGTACTGCCCTTGCTTGAAATACAAATCCGCCAACTTCGAAACGGTAGCAGCGACTTCGGGACTTTGAGTCCCCAACGCTTGTTCTTGAATTGATAAAAACTTCTCCAGTTCCGGTATCGTTTCACACTTCATAAGGTCCACCGTGGGTTTTTCCTATCGTTGTATGCGGCAATCTTAATCTTGTGATCGTTTATGCCGGCACCATATTCGATGCAAACCCGAAACTCGAGTCACAAAGAATATGCACGATAAAATCGCTCCAGTTCCAAACTGGGCTTTCTGAGGGGTTAGGGGAGAGGCAGGCGTGAAACCTCAGTTGAATGGATCTCCCTGCTGCGAGATTGCATTCTTTGAAATTCAGCCGCGTCTAAAGTGATTCAGACAAATGTTTCGTGCAGCGATTCCTATATTTGATTGTCGTTCTGCGTCCTTAACGACATCCCGACTAAGGGGCTCCCTAACATTCTTACCCGCGGGGGAGGCAAATGGAATTCCCCTTTCTTATAACTTTGTACGGGAAACACATATAGCGCCGCATAATGTCGTCCTGTCTACGGTTTCAAGCCTTGATCCTACCCCAAAAGCCACCGAAAGGTGTCGCTCCGCATAGGAATGACTGTATTGTTATCGCTGCGCCTGTGGCGAGTTCGGCGTTTAAACCCCCAAAAGCCATATTCTGTTTCCTATATCAAAACCCATAGCTAAATCGCGGTACCTTTCCTTTGATGGGCGTCGCACTCCACCCATCGCCCTCCACCCATCGCACCCTCACGGATCCCTCAGGAAAAATCGGTACCATTGTTACAGCCAAACGAACAACGACGGGAGGATGTACGATGAAACACGCCCCTATTCGAGCATTGCGCCAACGGAAAACCTCGGTAGTCTTTGCATTGTCAGACCGCAAAATGAGACGAACCATTGGCGGCTCGCCAAACTTGATGGCGCTACAGCAGGAGATGGCGAAATACACGCTAAGTATGGATTTAGCGTCTGGCCTGATGAGCGCAATTCAGAAATCGATTTCAAGCACTGCGCGCATTATCGGTGGACGATAAACCACGAAAGCCGCTGAACTTTTTGTAGCGCTCCTATATAAGGGTGCGCTACAAAGGCAGCTGCCCAAAATGCCTGAGAAATTCCAACATGATGGTTTACCCTAATAGAATTATGTACTGGTTGATAACACATATATAGATCAATCAGTTAGCCTGGAAGAGGTTCAAAAGCTAGAGCCATCATGTGCTTTTGTCCGAATGTGCGAAACATAGTGTCGTGTCCCAAGCGTAAGCACTTCAAATGAGATGGCTGGAATCCGTTCGCCTGCTTGCACCGCTTCTTTTGAGGATCCTATTACGCATGAATGGTGATGAGTCAAATCAACCCGGCGATTCTAAGCAGGGTCTCCATAAATTGAAGTCGTTCATCGAACGTGTTACGAAGTTCTTCTCCACTTTATTGAAAAATGAGAGTGGAACAGCCGAACACCAGGAATCGGATTGCGAACGTCTTCGCCAGTTGAAAGATCGCAAGTCGACTCTAGAAGTTGCGTTGCCGGAAACGTCCCATCCCACGCTCGGCATGCAGCTCACTGCCGGTCAAAAAGAAGGCGTAGCGCGTTGGTGCGGCAATTCAGATATTTTAGTTGAACAGCAATTTCGCACGCAAGACAATTTGAAAGGCGTTGCGCAATGCTTCGAGATCGACCCATTGAAGTTAGACATAGCAGACCAGAGAAGAAAGACAGTCAAGACAGTTCCCAAAATGGAAGCTCTGAAAGAAGCGACAAAGTCTCTTAACGAAAATGAAGTACATCCGGAATATTATGCGAGCAACAAGAGTCACGAAACAAAAACCAGTGAACTTCGCGCCAACGACCCCCAATTCAAAACCGGCGAACACAAAGTTATCGACCAAACCCCGAGAGTTGATGAAGCCTGTTTCGTGGATGAGTGGCAAGTGGGCCCTGGCGATTTGCTGTCAGTCGAACTAATGGATTACCTTCAGCAAAACCCCTGCAACACTCCAGACGGTGAGATCTTGGATGGAGAAACACTAAGCGTTGAAATCGAAGCAGTCGTGCCAATGCCACCGCCGATACCACCGATATTGCCGCAATCGCCGTTGCACAAACTTCAGCAATCGGCTTCGCAGCAATCTCAAACGCATCCGCCGTTGTTGCCTCCAGTGCTCACTCAACGTGCCAAAACAACCGAGACAGCCAAGCAAGCAATCAAGGCTTCGCACAACATCGATCACAGCTATCGCGACAAAGAAGCGGCAGAATTATTGCAAGTTGCTCCAGAACCGCAAGCCGCAGAGCCAGAGTCACCCGCACCGTCACTTGCACCAGAAGCGCAACCAGCATCAGAACCGACGCAAGCTACCGCCCCTCAAGCGCAACCCACACCAGAGAAACCCGCAGGACAAGATCTCCCAAAGCGGAAGAGCACAATTGAAGCCGAAATCGACTTGCTCATGTCAAAGGTGAAGGCGAGCGTTCCGGTAGTAGATGTGCGGCACAACGATTCCGGTGAGTGGCACTCATTGCCGGTCAACACGCCGCAAGCAAACCCGCAATACTCGGACGAGCTTTGCGATCGCATCGAAGAAAGTGCTCGCGCCATTAGCGAAAGTGGTGCCCAAAAGATGCTTCAATCTCAAGCCTCGCAAGCTGAAGTTGACACTGGAGATTCGATTCCATCGATAGCCGATCGCTACGTCATTGATGATCTCATTGTCACAAGCGATAGGCATTCCGTAGCGCAACAAAAGATTGAAGATGTAGTTTCCGAAGCTGCAGCCACGCTGGACTCTGAGTTACACGAGCAGGTCGCGCTGCCGGGAACTCTCCAAGAAAACCATGCACTGATCGATACAGTGCCACCGTTGGGTCATTCGCAAACGAGTGGATTCTCGGAAGAAGCCTTATTGAAACTTGCAGGCGAATCATCGACCCCAGCTAAGACTTTGGAATTCCTGTCGAAGCATAACAATGTTGAGATTCGCTCGGAAGTAGCCCGCAACATGCACGCGCCGCATAACGTTTTGAATGCACTTACAAGCGATAGCGATCCACTCGTTGCTTGGCAGGCGCAGGTCACAATCAAGATGGTAGCCGAAGGCTGCCCCGCACTTGGTGAATCCGGCGAGGCACACTCAGCGCTTCAGTAGGGTCTCTAGTCATCAATCCCAACAGCTACTTGAGAGCGGGAAAGATTGAAGTACTTCGCTTCGGGGTGGACCACGACAAGTGCCGAAGTGGACTGTTCGGGAACAAGTTCGTACTCTTCCGTGAGAGTCACTCCGATGCGCTCGGGATCGAGTAATTCTTTCAGAAGCGCCTGGTCTTCGATATTCGGACACGCCGGATAACCGAAGCTATATCTGGTACCGCGATAACCTTGTTGAAAAAACTTACTTCTATCTTTGGAATCGTATGACGCAAACCCGAGCTCGGCGCGAACTCGCTTGTGCAGCAATTCGGCGAGAGCTTCAGCCGATTCGACCGACAGACCATGGAAGTACAAATATTCGCTATAACGATCTGACTTGAACAACAAATTCGAATACTCGGTTGCCTGCGCACCCATCGTCACAACCTGCAAGGGCAGTACATCGACGAAACCATCATCTACAGAGGCAAAGAAATCGGAAATGCACAGACGTTTTCCATGATCTTGTCGAGGAAAGTTGAATCGCAACCATTCTCTTTGGTGTTCCGCGGGATGGTAGACAATCAGTTCATTGCCGCTCGATTGGCAAGGGAAATAGCCGTAGACGGCTTTCGGAACCAAAAGTTTTTCGACAATGCACTCTTCTTTAAGTCGAGCAAGAACCGGGCGGACATCTCGATCGAGAAGTTCTTGATACTCGACTTCAGGCATATCTCCTTTTCGTACACGCCATTGCCCGCGTATCAGAGCGTTTTCATTCAGAAACTCAAAGACTTCTAAAAGTGGGATGTCTTTGTCGTCGAGAATCTTGGTTCCCCAAAACGGCGGAGGTGGAACTTCGGCTTTGGAAGTACGGGCAACATCAGATCTTTGCGTCGAGGCAAACTGATTAAGATCGATGATTTTGCTTGGAGTTTTTGAAATCCTCTTGCCGTCGCCATTTTTTGAAGCCTCACCATTCGCGCTGGATGGCTCGCCGGCTACAGTTGATGATGCGGTCGCTGATTCAATGACGGCTGCCGAATTTTTGCCATTACTGGTCAAAGTTTCCATAATTTTCAAGTCATCAAATGCATCCGCGCCGTAGAACAATGTTCCTTTATATACACTGGCGCAATCTTCCTCTACGTATCGTCTGGTCAGCGCCGCGCCGCCCAAAATGACTGGAATCGAGACGTTTCTTTGATTGAGAACCTCCAGGTTCTCTTTCATAATCACCGTCGATTTCACAAGCAACCCGCTCATGCCGATGCAATTTGCTTTGTGCTCGAGTGCAGACGAAATGATGTTTTCGATCGGTTGTTTGATTCCGAGATTAATGACCTTATAACCGTTGTTGGTGAGAATGATGTCCACGAGATTCTTTCCAATGTCGTGGACATCGCCTTTGACGGTGGCGAGAACCATGGTTCCGCGCTGGGCGCCATCCAGTTTGTCCATATGCGGTTCAAGAAAAGAAACTGCGGCCTTCATGGTTTCGGCTGACTGCAATACGAATGGCAGCTGCATTTTTCCGGCACCGAAGAGATCGCCTACAACCTTCATTCCATCGAGCAAAATGTCATTGATGATTTCGAGCGCCTTGTATTTTCGGAGAGCCGTCGTCAAATCCTTTTCCAGCCCCACCCTGTTGCCGTCTATGATTCGGCGTTTCAACACATCTTCAATTGCCTTGGGAGCATCGTCTTCCTTTGCCGCTAAAAATTTTGATTCGCCTTTCTTTTCGCGATAAAACTCCAGAAGAGCAAAGAGCGGATCGTAGTCGGGGGTTCGCTCATCAAAAATCAATTTGCGGTGGAACTCAATTTCCTTGTCGTCAATTTTGTAGAGCGGCAAGATTTTCTGCGCGTTGACGATGGCAGCGTCGAGCCCGTATTCCACGGCATAGTGCAAGAAGACAGAGTTGAGAACTTGGCGAATGTTTGCATCGAACCCGAACGAGATGTTGCTCACGCCTAAAACAGTTTTGACACCAGGAAGGTTTTCTTTGATGAGCTTGATTCCATTTAGGGTTTCAAGCCCAAGTTTTCTGTCATCTTCATTGCCGGTAGAAAGCGTGAAAGTGAGCGCATCGAAGATGAGATCGTATGGAGCCATACCGGCGCCGGTTGCGAGATCGTAAATTCGTTTGGCAATCTCCAATTTTTTAGCTGCCGGCTTCGCCATTCCGGCTTCGTCTATTGTAAGGGCAATCGTTGCCGCACCGAACCGCGTGATCAATTCAACCTTGCGCATCATCTTATCTACGCCGTCTTCCAGGTTGATTGAATTGACGATTGGCTTACCTGTGATCAATTGAAGCGCCTGCTCTAAAACAGGAAATTCGGTGGTGTCAACGACGAGCGGAATCTGCAAATCAGTATTCAATCGTTTGATGAATGCAGACATGTCCTTAACTTCGTCGCGACCGACGTATGCGGTGCAAACGTCGAGCACGTGGGCGCCTTCGCGCTCTTGGTCGCGCGCCATTGCCACCATGCCGTCCATGTCCTCTTTTTCGAGAAGTTGTTTGAACTTTCGGCTTCCGTTAGTGTTGGTTCGTTCGCCGATAATCAACGGTGCTGGATCAACATGCAGTGCAACCGACGTATAGATGCTCGCTACTTGCGGTGTAAACTCGATGTCGCGATGCTTCGGCGCCATGCGGCCGACAACTTCGACTACACGCTTCAAGTGCTCCGGCGTCGTGCCGCAGCAACCGCCGATGATGTTGACTCCTTGTTCTTTCGCAAAGTAATTCAACGACTCGGCAAGCTCTTGCGGAGTGAGTTTATAAACGGTCTGTCCGCCGACATTTTCGGGCAGCCCCGCGTTTGGCAACACCGAGACATAGCGAGTGCTGTTGGTGCACAGATAGTGCACGGGGTCGATCATCTCCTGCGGGCCAGTCGCGCAGTTTATTCCAATCACATCAACCGGGAACGCGCTAAGAGTGGTCAACGCACAAGAGATGTCGGAGCCGACCAGCATGGTTCCAAGCGGTGGAGCTTCAATGGTGACTTGGGCAATAATCGGCAGTCGTCGCCCAATCTTTTTGAAATAGTCGAGAGCCGCAATAATCGCAGCTTTCGCTTGCAACAAGTCTTGTCCGGTTTCGAATTGAAGAACATCGACGCCACCATCTACCAAACCCATTACTTGCTGGTAGTAGGCGTCACACATTTCTTTGAACGAGATGTGACCGAGCGACGGCAACTTTGTTGTCGGTCCCATTGAGCCTGAAACGAATCTCGGTTCACCCTTCTTGCTGTAGCTCATCGCCACTTCTTTGGCGATCTCTGCAGCTCTGCGATTGAGTTCATATGCCCGCTGAGCAATTCCGAATTCGGCAAGAACCACCGGAGAGCCGCCAAATGAGTCAGTTTCCACCGCATCGCAACCAACTTTCAAATACTGCTCGTGAATCTCGCGTATGACGTCGGGGCGGCTCACAGGCAGAATTTCCGGACAATTCTCCAACCCCTGATAGTCATCCAGACTCAGTTCATAATTATGAATAGACGTGCCCATAGCCCCATCAAAGATGAGGACCTTTTCTTTCAGGGCATCCAGAAACTCCATTACGGCTAGTATAAAGCCTCGCAGTTGTCCCACAGTTATAGCAAAATGAGCCCCCGGTCGGCGGTTTGCCTTCCGGGGGTCACTTGGGTTTCTGCCTAAAATCTCTTAAGCTGCTGGTTTCACAGGCTTCCAGGTCACCATGCACACGCCGTTTTGGCAGATGGGCCGGGCTTCTTTTTGTTGGGCAACTTGCTCGGCATTTTTAACATCGCGATACAGTCCCATTTCGACTGTCTTAGCCTTTTTGGCTTCGCTGTTTTTGCCGTTGCTTTCCATTTCTTTCAGTCCTTGTCCGCCGCTCTGGGCTCAATGGTTCATTGACGGGTTGTCAGGGCGAAATTAGGAGACCCCTCGGGTTTTCAAGAGATGCTGGTATTTTGGGACGGTGGGTGCTTTTTGTCCCTGGAGGTTTCCGGAGAAGGTTGTCCCCGTGCACTAAAACTGCAGCTGGAAACATTGATACAACAAGGCTTTTCAGTTCCGGAAACGGCGCACGGGGTGCATCGTTTCCGGAAAGCTGATTTTCGCTTTTCCGGACCAGACGCACCCCGTGCACAAAATCCGGGCCTGAAAAGGCACTTGCAGCAAGCGATTTCAGTTCCGGAAACGTCGCACGGGGCTCATCGTTTCCGGAAAAATACAAACCAGAAAACCCAAACCTCTCAAAAACGCGGATTTCAAGACTATTCCGCGCTGACGAAACCGCACTGTGTGACGACCTTCTGCCCCTTTTCGCTACTGCAAAATTGAACAAATTCCTTCACGGTCGGCTTAGCATCAGTATCAAAGAAGAAAAATAGAGGACGGCTCAGCGGATAAAGCCCAATGGTGTTTTCTTTTGAGGGGGAAACACCGGAAGAGTTGTCGATCAACTTAAGTTTGAGCGGCTTTACCTTGTCTTTGGAGTTCAAAACAAACCCGAGTCCGACATAGCCAACCGCTCCCTTGTTGGTTTTTATGGTCTCCAACATTGCATCATTTGAGGTCACGGTCTGGGTGGCGGAAGAGTAGTCGCCGCCTGCAAGGACGTGAGTTTTTATATAAGAGTAGGTTCCTGATTCGGGCTCTCTGGCAAGAACCTGAACCTTTGTCGATTTCGGCGCGCCAACTTGCTTCCAGTCTGTAGTCTTGCCGGAAAAGAGGTTGCGCAGTTGCTCTAAAGTTAGTTCATTCACCGGATTCGATGGGTTAATGATGACTGCAATGGAATCGCGAGCTACTGTAGTTCGCTTCAAACGTATTCCCTTCTCTTTAGCAAGCTTAGCCTCCGCATCGGAAAGATCGCGAGACGCGGCTGCGAGATCGGTGGTTCTGTTGATCAAAGCCGCTATGCCACTGCCCGAATCATCAACCGTAACGCTGATCGGAACGTCAGGATGATCCTCCATACACTTCTCTTTCCAGAGCTTCAACAGTTCAGCCATCGTGTCTGAACCTTCGACAGACACCATTGCAGTGAGCTTTCTGGCGTCTTCACCGGTTTGCGAAGGCGCGCTTTTCTGCTCCTGAACACAAGACTGGATCAGAAAGGAGCACGAAACCGCGATGAATAGCGGGATTCCAGGAAGCGCCCTAGTCATAGCATTCCTCGAGATCACAAGGATCATTGCCCACAATAGATCCAAAATGGTCGGATTTTTCAATTTGAATGCAAAGGAATCACATTTGTTCACAACACCAACTGATTCAAACTTGCGAGTCGCAACCAGATGCGGTGTCGCAATCGAGTTGGTCCATTTGCACCGCAACTAAGATCTGGTATCAATTGCAGTATCAATCATCGACGATAGAGCCAGATTTGAGTCGCATGAACACCGCACATCAAAACTCCCCCGCCAATTGCGGAGGAGTTGAAATAGTTACCGATTTTGATACTTCGAGTATTCGTCGACTAAACGACTCGGATTCTAACTACTCTTCGAAGTACTCTTCTGCTCCATCATCGTCGTCGTCGTCGTAACCGACGGTGTCGAGAGCAGCAAGGAAAAACTTGGAAGTTACTTTCGCTGCCATGTCGGGAGAAACTCCGACACCGGTCATCGACTTAATCCAAAAAACAATCTCTTCAAGCAGCGCAGTGTCCATCACAGTGGATTGCGGAGGTGTGGCGGTCTGTGGCATAGTGGCCTCCCCGGAAGCAGGTATCGAGCGGACTGTATATACTAGCCTCATGACAGTGTTCTGTACATCAAACACATTTAAGCGCGATATATTTTTTCTGTCCAAAATCCCCGCCGCATCCATATATACAGAGGGGTCATGGCGGGCTTAGCGTTGTATGCGCGGATTTGTCACCGGTGTCTTAATTACAGTTCTTTGCTTAATCGTTCTCAAAATGATTTTGGCAGCACAAAAGGACTGGTCAAAACCAAACAATAATGAAGCGTCTGCACTTCAACAAGCTCAACAAAAGGCTTACCAGTCCCAGCTTGGCACGATCAATAGAGATTCGACTAGAGACGATCTCCGCCGAGAAGGTATCTCGCGAGAGTCGACACCATAAAGGTTTCGGCACAATCAAATAGATTTGTACTTGGCAAATTCTATTTTCGAAGGAACATCGAGTCCTTGAAAAGGCAATGAGGTGGCGGGACTACGCCCGGCCACCTCTTTGATTATGACAGCTGCTTCCTGATAGGAAATCCCTTGAACGACGCCGACAGTGTGGCAAGTCGATTAAATGAAGGTACCCGATCAGTGTGAAGCTCAAGTCAAGGACGCCTGTTTATGAGCATAGTTCGCGAAGCGAAAATGCGGTATCCACCAAATGGGGGATCAGACCTAGTAGTTTCGCTTTGCAGCCAACTGCCCGTGCACGCTGCGTTTCTCTGTTCGCGTAAAGACAGTTGTTGCACCAGGAAGATTCGATGAATAACGATCTCCATAGCTCGCAACGGCTGGCCGTGCCAGCTGAGCTGAGGTGCCTTTTGCAACTAGTTCGCCGGTAACATCCTTGCTGGCCAGTTGCGCACTCACTTCCTTGTCTCTCAAAGTGCCCATGCCCTGACGTGTTGCAAGCAAACCAGTAGGCTTGCTCGTTGTCAAATTCGCACCCACATCTTTATTAGTGAGCTGAGGATAAACCTTGTCTTGGCTGAATGCAGCGGCGACTTCCTTGTTTGGAGCGGTTGGTCGATTCCACACTAATCGGCCGTCCTTATTGACGATCACTCCTGAAATGTCCTGCTGAACAGGTCTTGAAGGATTGGTGGGAGCTTGAATCGGATTTGTATAAATTCTTCGCCGAGGAGCCGCTTTCTTGAAAGACAGATGACTGGGATCAACCTTTGCCGGTTCTACCTTTATCTCATGGTGAGCCGGGCGCGTGTTGACCGGAAACTTCGGCGGCGGCGGCGGCGAGACATATTCACGAGATTGAACATTGGCGTAAATCGGGTTCCAGTGGAAGTGGCGGAGGTTTGGATTGTTCTTTACCAAACCATGCTGCCAGTCACGAACCTCGACAGAGCCCACGGTTACGCGAACCTGACGCTTCTCCTGGTGCGACTTCGCCTCAGCCTCACTACACACAAACGTAGCTGCAGCAAGCGAAAGCAGCGATAGGCCTACTCGACCCAGCATCTAATTACTCCATAGTGACGGTACAAATTTACTAAAGGACCGCCCCCTCGACAATCGTGGAATTCCCATCTGGTGCGTTAAATGGGATAACCAAGCATCCTGAAATCTTTACGGGACGCACAAAATCTCGATTTTGGGGCATATGTTGTTGTTAGGAGTCCCGTCCGATTTAACCGTTCCTTCTAGCTAGGTCCTTTATGACCGATTGAGCGCCTTGCATGCCTCCCGATAGTTCTAACCAAACACCGCTGGATGTTGAGGTTAAGGCCCCAGAGTCCGATTCCACCAAACTGGTTCAAGCCGAGTCAAACACTGATTCTGACGAGGCGGAAGACCTGGATTTATTCAGTTTGGTCGGGCAAACCATTCAAGCCAAGTATGAAATTCTCGAATTAGCCGGACGCGGCGGCATGGGCGCCGTGTACAAAGCCCGGCACAAGGACATTAAGCGCATTGTCGCAATAAAGGTTTTGCTCAAACACCATGTCTTCAACCCCGAGACGAAAGCAAGATTCAGAGAAGAAGCAACAAACGCCGGCAAGCTGAACCACCCGAACTTGATCGCAGTCCATGATTTTGGCTTTCTGCCGGGCAGGCAGCCATACATCGTCATGGATTACCTCCACGGGCGTGGTTTGGACGATGTCATTCTTTCAGACTGCAAGCTGCCGTTGGAGCAGTTTCTCAGTATTTTCGAACAAGTCTGCAAAGGCTTGTCGCATGCACATGGGCATGGGCTCGTTCATCGAGACATCAAACCGAGCAACATCATGTTGGTGCCTGGCGATGACGGCGAACAAGTCGTCAAAATCGTTGATTTCGGAATTGCAAAAGTTTATTTGCCTGGTCTCGAGTCCACCGACCAACCGCGAAAGTTTACCAAGAGCGGATCAGTATGCGGCAGCCCGCTGTACATGAGCCCGGAGAATTGCAGGGAAAAACCACTCGATCAACGCTCCGATATTTATAGTCTCGGCTGCGTGATGTATGAGGTCTTGACCCGCACTCCACCTCTTCAGGCTGACACTGCAATGGATACGATGGTCAAACAAATCAGGCAGATGCCCCTGAGATTTTCCGAACTTCCTATTAATCCAAACGTTTCACCAGAATTAGAGGCAATGGTGTTCAAATGCCTGGCGAAAGATCCAAGCGAACGATATCAATCAGCTGAGCAACTCAAGTTGCAAATCAAGAAGTTGCAGGCTCCAAAAAAGCGCAACAAAACCACAGAACAAGACATATCGAGCGCACGCGGCAGAACTCCCAGCAGACCGATTTCGCAAGCAGAGGCTGCAACAGCGATTGCAACCACGCCACAAGAAGCGCCGAAGAAAGAAGAACCTCCAACTTGGACAAGCGCGGCGCCGGAAGATGACGACAAGCAGCCGTCCGCACCTGCTCAAGACGTCAATCGATTGGCATCGGAGTTGGTAGGCTACATTGTCAGCGCCGGAGTCTGCACCGCCATTGGTATCGCGTGCATCCAGCAGCATTATCATCTGAAAGAACTTGGAGTTCAAAGCCGAACCTGGGTGCAAACCTCAGGCATACTGCGTCGGGCTCCTCGATCAGAAGGTCAAACAGGTGTCTCTGCCTTGCTTCAACCAGCGATGGCGCTGGGAGATGGTTTTTATGAATACACCTATAACGGCAGGCAGTATGTATCGACGAGATTCAGTCTGTACGAGTCTCGCAGTGGAGACTCCTCGAAATCAAAGTCGACTCTTTGGGAGCTTTACGGCAGCGGACCGGAAGGCGCTCAGTACCGCAAAGAAGTTTTCGAACGCGGAACTCGCGCCAACCAAAATCCCACCGGCACTGGAATGAATGAGGTCACCAGCTGGTCGCAGGCACTTTTGGGCGGACAACCGTTCGAACCCATTCGCCAGGAAGCGCCGATACAACTGACAGTGCACGTTGATCCCAAAAATCCGTCCTCTGCAACAATCGTGAATGGCGTTGGAGGAGACAGACTCTTATTCTGGTTTGGAACATTGTCGGTGGTCGGAAGCATTTTTGTTCTGGCGCTGGTTGCAATACGCTGTTCTCTTCAAAAACCGGTTATCTCAGGCCCAGCAGCAATCATCGGCGCGGTAAGAGCACTGATTGTCCCTTGGTTGGCAGCAATTATATTGGGCGGTTCGCTCTTGATCGCCTACACATTCTATTTCACAAACAGCAAGATCTTCTACAATTTTTGAGACGTAGCGCCACTGGCAGACGGCTTGCGCGAAGACTTCTTCGTCTCTTGCGAAAGCGCCTGGCGAAAGGCTTCAGCCGCAGTCGTTGCCTTTTCCGGTGTGTCTCCGTATGTGACAAAGTGCCCCATCTTTCTTCCGACGCGCGCCTCTTTCTTTCCGTATAGAACGATATCTATTACGTTCGGATGCTCGGCGATGCAAGAGAGATCAAGACTCGCTTCCTGTTTTTGCTCGCCGTTTTGAGCGATGAATACCTCACCCAACAAATTGCCCATGCAGAAGTAACCAGGCGCCACTACCCAGGGCTGCGAAAGCGGCATGTCCAGAAGAATTCTTGCCAGTGCATCGTATTGACTCAGGCAACAAGCATTACGCGTGACGTGCCCTGAGTTGTGAGGTCTGGGTGCAAACTCATTGACGTATATGTACCAACCGTCACATTCTACTGCTTTGCCTCTTGGCGCTGGTGTGCGCGTCAGAAAAAACTCAGAGGTAAGCAGCCCGTAAACTCCCATCGTGCGCGCCGCATGCAATGCGATTTGCTGCACTTTGTTTTGCACACTTTCAGCAATGGTGGCAGGCAGAATCGTCATGTCGAGAATGTGATTGGTATGCAAGTTTTGACATACCGGAAATGCTATTTCCTGACCAGTTTTCGAACGCGCAACTATGCAACTGACCTCGGCTTGAAGGTCAACAATTTCTTCAATGATGCCGCTGAAAGTGAGAGGCCAGGTGCTGTCCGGATTATCCAGAGCAGCCTTGAAGTCCTGGTAAGACTCGAAGCGATACTGCCCTTTCCCGTCATATCCACCGCGAGCACGTTTGATAATGCTGGGAAACCCAAACTCGTGCGCCGCCTTGTCAAGTTCAGTCGCTTGTTCTACTTCCGCAAAATACACATGCGGAAGATCGTTTTCTTTCATGAATCGCTTTTCGAAAATTCGATCTTGCGTCGTCAACAACACCCGAACACTCGGAAGGATAGGCTTCTTCTGCTCGAAACCGACTAAACAACCGCTCTCCACGTTTTCAAATTCATAGGTGACCACATCGCAGAGTTCAAAAAATTCTTCGAGCGACTTCAGATCAGTCCATGTATTTGTAAACGACGTTCTGACATGCTGAGAGGCCGGGGCATCGGGATCAGGATCGTAAACCGCCGCTCTCCCACCCAAACGAAAGATACTCTCCAGAAGCATCATTCCTAATTGGCCGCCGCCCAAGACACCAACTTTCTTCATGCTTTGCGCTTTGCTCCGCTTGAACCCACGCGTTTTCTCACCGTTGCGTTTCCCGCCAGCGCCTGCTCGGAAATCTTCTTGCGGTGAGCTTCCAGCTTGGTTTTCAACTTGGGGTCGTCCACTGCCAAAATCTGCAGCGCAAACAGTGCCGCGTTGATCGCACCGGCTTTGCCGATGGCAAAAGTTGCAGTCGGCACGCCTCCAGGCATCTGCACTATAGACAACAAGCTATCCAAACCGCTCAATGCCTTCGATTCCACCGGCACACCCATCACAGGAACAATCGTCAACGCAGACATCATGCCAGGCAGATGGGCGGCGCCACCGGCACCGGCGATGATGGCTTTCAGTCCTCTGGCACCTGCAGAAGTAGCGTAGTCGAACATTACCTTCGGCGTGCGATGAGCGCTTGTAACCGAGATCTCATAGGCAACGCCGAACTCTATCAGAATATCTTCGGCATGTTTCAGCGTTTCGTAATCCGATTCGCTGCCCATGACGATACCAATGACCGGTTTTGAATTACTTGAGTTGTTGGATGGCATTACGCTCCCCTCAGTGCTTGAAACAGCGTTGTCCAGTAAACAACATCGTAATTCCGTGCTTTTCGCATGCGGCAATTACGTCCTTGTCTTTGACGCTTCCACCCGGTTGAATGATTACGCTGATTCCAGCAGCCGCCGCTTCGTCAATATTGTCGGTAGCCGGGAAGAATGCATCACTCGCCATCACAGCGCCTCGTGCTTCACTTTTGGCTTGTTGCAATGCGATCTTCACGCTGGCGATTCGACTGGTTTGTCCGATTCCAAACCCGAGTGAGACACCATCTTTTGCGATGAATATCGCGTTTGATGTCAGATGCTTCACTACCGACCACGCAAACGCCGCATCTTGAATGTATTCCTTGCCCAGCCCGGCTCCAGCCACACACTGAAACTGCGCCAATTGAACCGGCGGTTCCACATCCTTCTCGATGATCCATCCGAAATCTTGAAGATCCCTTACATGCCAGCTGCTGGCATGAGCAGGTTCCAAAAGTCTCTTTTTGAGTTTGAGCACCCGCAGATTTTTCTTGGCGTGAAACGCCTGAAGTGCGCCCGCAGTAAAGGAAGGCGCGGCAACAATTTCGACGAAGCCTTCGACAATTTTCTTGGCGACTGCTTCATCTACTTCATCGGTAAAACCATAAATACCACCAAAGGCAGCCATTGGATCGGTTGCATAAGCTTTGTCGTATGCATCGGCTAAAGTTTTAGCCACAGCCACTCCGCACGGGTTATTGTGCTTGATGATGCATGCTCCGGGCCCGCCGATATCGCGCAAGATTTTCACCAGGCAATATGTGTCGGTAATGTTGTTGGCGGAAAGATCCTTGCCTTGAAGCTGTTCAAACGGTGGGAAGTCAGCCAGACTTTCGGCACCGGTTTCGAAGCGACCGTTTGAGTACCAAACTGCTGCTTGGTGCGGGTTTTCGCCATATCGAAGCGGTTGATACTGAGCCAACTTCAAATCCAACGTCACCGGCAACTCATGGCTTTTTGCAAAGTCTGCTTCGATGCATGCCGCGAAATAATTGCCGATGAATCTATCGTAGGTGGCCGTGCGATTAAAGGCTGCATGTGCGAGGCTCATTCTGAGCTCTCTTGAAGGCGTACCGCCACCCGCCTCCATCGACTCTATAACCGAATCGTATTGACTGGGGTCGCAAATGACCGAGACGCGCTCGAAACTCTTCGCAGCGGCGCGCAGGAGCGTGACGCCGCCGATGTCGATTAGCTCCACCATCTCCTTTTCCGTCAACTTCTTTTTCATATTGGCTTCAAACGGATAGAGGTTGCAGATTACATAATCGATTTCATGAATGCCATGATCTTTGAGCGATTTTTTGTCTTCATCAGTTGGACGAGCCAAGATGCCGCCGAATATATTCGGATGCAACGTTTTCACTCTGCCGCCCAAAATCTCGGGAAACTTCGTGACACTCTCAACGGTTTCGCACTTCAAACCGTTCTCGCTAAGATGTTTGGCGGTTGTGCCGGTGGCAATCAGCCTGAGAGGTTCAAACTTCTCCAGCTTTTTGATGAACGGCACCAGGTTTGTCTTATCGTAAGCACTCACAAGAGCGGTTCGCATTCTTATCTCTCCTTAAGAATCAACGGCAGATGTCCGCTGAGGTTGAGGGTGGTCGCTTCGGGTTGTTCGTTTAAAATGACTTTGCCGGCGTCGTCCGTGACGCGCCCAATTATGCCGGCGGTAAATTCCGTATTGCCGAAGACGTCAAGGATGTATTCAGGGTCTTGAGCTATGATGCACAAACCCATGCCCATGTTGAACGTCGAAAACATCTCTTTCGGCTCAACGGACTTTCCAATCTCACACAAAATTTCGGGAACCTTGAGCGGTTTATCAATCCGGTAACCGACCGAATTCTTGAGCCTCAATACATTTCGCCAGCCACCACCGGTGATGTGAGCCATTGCTTTAATTGCGCTTCGATTGTTTTTGAAAATCTCGACAATAGGCTTGGAGTATATGAGGGTAGGAACGAGAAGACGCTCTCTAAGCGGGCTGTTCTTGTCAATAAGCTTCCTTGCAAGCGACAGCCCATTCGAGTGAATGCCGTTTGAGGCAACACCGATTATGGTGTCACCCGGGATTATCGATTCGCCGGTGATAAGCTCGCTATTTCGTAATGTTCCGATGGCAAAGCCTGCCAGGTCGAAATGCCCAGGAGCATAGAGCCCGGGAAGTTCTGCCGTCTCTCCACCGACCAGGAGCATTCCAGCCTGGTCGCAGCCTTTTACGATACCCTCGATTATGGCATCGGCATGGTTGTCCTCCAATGCGGAAGTCGCGTAATAATCCAGAAATGCTGTTGGCGTCGCGCCAACGCAAATCAAGTCGTTTGCGCACATGGCGACAAGGTCGATACCGATTGTGTCGAAGCGCTTCAATTCTTCGGCGAGCAAGAGCTTGGTGCCCACGCCATCGGTGGTCGAGGCCACTGCCAGATCATCGTTTAGAGGAACGACAGATGCATATCCGCCTGCACCCTTCCAAAGCTTGGCGTGATCCGGCCGCCTTGAGACTTTCTTGAGGCGCTCAACAAACGCATCAGCCTTGGCGATATCGACACCGGCTTGCGCGTAAGTTGGTTTTGGTTCCATTTCTTTTTAAAACCTCCAAAGTCACTCGAGCATTGAAAAGGCATTCTTGAAGACGACCAACCCGTGCGGCACGTCACCGTTGCCGTTGGCTCCCTTTTTCTTGCCGGAAGTAGTCTTCGGCAAGGTTTCATCAAACAATTCCGGCCGAGAAATCTTGAGCGCCGTCCAGGCAGGATGCTGTGTCCATCGTACAAAGGCCTCAGGATGCGGCATCAAACCCAGCACGTTACCCGTTTCATTTGTAAGTGCTGCAATATTGTCAAAGCTGCCGTTGACGTCTTCGTCATACCTGAGCGGTGCGTGCAGCTTCACGACATCGTCATATCCGCCTGTCGCTTCCAGGGCGATTCTTCCTTCACCGTGGCGCATCGGAAGATCGAGTTCGGTCAGCCCTTGAAAGAACTTGGTCGGATTGTTTTCATCGACAACCAGCCGCACCCAGATGTTTTTGAAGCGACCGCTCGAGTTGCGAGCAAGCGAAACTATTCTCGGGCTGCCAGGCTGCGAATAAGGAAGAAGACCCATTTGCACCAAAACTTGGAAGCCGTTGCAGATTCCCATCAGGATTGAGCCACTTTCGATAAAAGATTGCAAGACTTCCTGAAGCCGTTCTCTCAATTTGATTGCAAGCACTTTGCCGCTTGCGATTTCATCGCCAAATGAGAATCCACCGGGCAAGACTAGAAGCTTGCTGTTAAGTAAAAGACCTGGACGCGCAAGCAACTCAGACGTGTGCACCACGCCTGCATCAAAACCGGCAAGGTCAAGGGCGGCTTGCGTCTCGAATTCGCAATTGATTCCGTCTCCGCTTAGAACTAATGCTTTTGGTGGGGTGGCCATCGATGTGGATTCTTCCGTAGTCTGTTGGGTTTTTCCTTAGTTTTTTGAGGGCTTGAACGATTAATTTGTCGGCAGTGGTGACTCCCATGCTGCTAAAAGTGCATCCAGAGTTACATCCAAAACACAGTCGCTGCGCTTCGAGACCTTGCCCGGATGGGCGACGGAAGCAAATGTGGAAATGAGCAATCGGTCGGACTTCGTCTTCGCCCGAGAAGCAGCAGCCGAACTTCTTCTTCCTGTATCGTCCGCTTTTGTTCTGCCTGTAAATGCAGTCAAACGAGAGCGCTCCGCCACTTGACCCAACGGCAAACAACTGTGGTTGCCGAAGTGCAATCCAATTTTGTTGAGGGCCTCGGGTGTCGCGGAGATGAGGATGCGCGCGGGGCCTTCGCCGAAAAGTACGGCGTCCAGACGCTCACCCTTAGCTAGAAGCGGCTCCAAATTCACGGTCGCGCCATATCCACCGCCAATGGTGCACTCAGCCAGCGCCACTGCAAGACCGCCTTCGGAAAGATCGTGACAAGAGACAATCCAACCTTCCTGTATGGCTTCATAGAGCTTGCGATACAGGCGCGACGCCTCTTCCATGTTGATGGTAGGCAAACCGGTGGTCGGCCACTCTTCCATCTCGGCATAGTGACTCGCCGTCAACGACGCCTGCCCGGCGCTCAGAAGGAAGATCAAATCTCCGGGGTTCTTAAACTCCATCGATACGCTTCGTCTCACGTCATGCACCTTTGCGATCGCCGAAACAAGCAGCGTCGGCGGAATAGAGAGGCGCACGGTGCCGTCGTCAAAGTCGTTTTTCATGCTGTCTTTGCCGGAAATCAACGGCGCCTTGTAGGCGATGCACGCGTCATACAAACCCTGACACGCTCTGACCAACTGCCCGAGTTTTTCTTTGCCGTCGGGGTTTCTTTCCGACTCGACAGGATCAGGCCAACAGAAGTTATCCAACAGTGAAAGCGTCGATGGGTCGGCTCCAACGCAAACAGCATTGCGCACGGCCTCATCGACTGCGCAAACTGCCATCAAGTACGCGTCGAACCTGCTTAGCTGCGGGCAAAGACCATTTGATACGACGATGCCCATTTCGCTCTTGTGATTCGGTCTCAACACTGCCGCATCACAAGGCGCTTTCTGACTTCTACCCATAAGCGGTTTGATGACGCTGGTGCCTTGAACCTCATGGTCGTATTGCCTGATTATTGATTCTCGGCTCGAAATGTTGGGGTTGGACAAAAGCTGGAGCAACTCGTTATTGAGGTTTTTCGGAGCCGCTTTTGGCTTGCCCTCGGGTGACGAGACTCTGGTTGTTGCCTTGAGTTTTAGGGTTGGAACGCCATCATGCAGAAACTCCAGGTCGAGTGACGCGATGATTTTGCCCTTTCTCTTAATCTCGAAATTTCCGCTGTCGGTGAACGTTCCGATTGCGGTGGCTTCAACGTTGTAGCTTTCCGCCAGGTTTTTCAAAGCATCGAAATCGTTGGTGGAAAGCGTCATTCGCTCCTGTGATTCCGAAATCACGATCTCCCAATCGGAAAGTCCCGGATATTTAAGTGGGATGCCGGATAGTTCAATCGAGGCACCACCGGTAATGCGAGCCATCTCACCAACCGATGACGAAAGACCGCCGGCACCGTTATCTGTAATGCCTGTAATCAGCCCAAGATCGCGTGCCTTCAAGACAAAATCTATTAATCGCTTTTGTGTGAATGGATCACCAATCTGCACCGCAGACACCGGAGAACCTTCATGCAGCGCCTCAGAGGAGAAAGTCGCTCCATGCACGCCGTCTGCTCCCACACGTCCGCCTGCCATCACAATCGTGTCGCCGGTTTTGGTGTACTTCGAGTATCCCTGCTTTCCATTTATGGAGATTGGCAGAATGCCGCCGGTTCCACAAAAGACGAGTGGCTTCGCTCGATAGCCGGTATGGAAAAATATCGCTCCATTTACGGTTGGTATGCCGCTCTTGTTACCACCATCTTCGACGCCGCGTCTTACTCCAATTGGAATTGCCGGCGCAGGCAAAAGCTTGGGTCGCTCAGGGTCTCGTTTCGATGGGTAACAGAAGCAGAAGACATCGGTGTTGAAGATCGGACGTGCGCCCAGACCCGTGCCCAAAATGTCTCGGTTAACGCCAAGAATTCCAGTAAGAGCGCCGCCATAGGGCTCGAGCGCCGAGGGCGAATTGTGCGTTTCGACCTTGAAGCAAATTGCCTCGTCGTCGCTCCACTTCACCACACCGGAGTTGTCTTCAAATACCGAAAGCAAGTCTGTGCGCTCCAAGGAAAGATCGGCAGTGGCGGCCTTAATGTACGATTTGTACAGGCTCTTGATGGTTGTGATTTCCGGTCTTTGTCCGGGCGAAAATGTCGTGTGCTCAATTTCGGCATTGAAAATCTTATGCTTGCAATGCTCCGACCAAGTCTGCGCGATCACTTCGAGCTCTACATCCGTCGGTTTGGAAGACAGTCCTTCAGCAGAGCGTCTGGTCTTCACCTTCTCATCTCTGAAATGATCGCGAATCGCCTGCATCTCTTCAAGCGTCAATGCAAGCAACCGATTTGAACTCAACTTTTCGAGCTCTTTATCTTCAATCTCCAGGTCTATCAACTGAGGCTCGGAAGGGCTCGGGAGCTCGACTGCAGGAAAGGCAAGAAACATTCTTTGTCCCTTTGGTTCTTTCTCTTTCGTCAGATCGTGAACCCTGACCCTATCGGTGAGTGGATGGAACAGTCGATATTTAGCGTACTCTTCAACCTGCTCGCAACTGACAAAAACGGTCTCGGCACGCACAAATCGTTTATAGGTTTGTGATTGCGATTGCTGTCTGGGCGAACCGTCGGCCTGCCTTCTGATTGGTTTGGAAGATTCTCGTGCTTGTTGTCTTCGCTCCCTCGAATCGTCGATTTTGATCGGTTCAGGAAAGAGAAATCCGGTGCCTGATGCCACGCTTATACCGGCAGGAACACCTTTTAGCCTTAGCGCCTCCTCTATGGTCCGACCCAGATTGTCGGTCACTCCGGGAAGCAATTGGCGTTCCATCCAGAATCTAAAACCTTGGTCGTGCCAAAGCGTAATCCAACTCGATCTGCCATCAGGGGCGCATGCCCAGAGCGTTTCCATCAATGGATCAACAAGCACGTCTGAAAGCGCTGCAATCAAGAGTTGGTCCGAATTGGCAAATTGCTCGCGATCGCCACGCACCCAATACAAAGGAAAGGTGTGATGCGGGCTCTTGGGCATGACCGCAACGCAGAGCGTTCGCAAATTCGCGGACTGCTCTTGGTTGTCGACTTGTTTTTGACGGGATAACTCTGTCATTTCGTCTCCGCATGAGTTCGTTTATAGACGGGGCTGAACGAGGGTATTCCTTTGGTGGCGATCTGCTGCAAAACTGCAGGATAAAGAGCATGTTCTACAGAGAGACCTCGCTCTTTGAAGGATTCCAGCGTGTCTGCCGGAAATCTGGGAAACGGTTGCTGAGCCAAGATGGGTCCGTGATCTACTTCTTCATCCACGAGGTGGATGGTGACGCCTGCGACTTTGACGCCGTAGTAGTAAGCGTCTTCGTATCCTGCGCGCCCAGGGAAGGCAGGCAAAAGAGATGGGTGAATGTTGATTACTTTGTAGTAGCCCAGTTTGTCCTGGAAGTGTTTGAGGAAGTTGGCGGAGATGATGCGCATGTAGCCTGCCAGCACGACATAGTCAACTCCGAGATCTTTTATCTCGTCAAGAATCTTGTTTTCGTGTTCGATCTTCGACAAACCCTTGTGCGCAACGGCAACAGCTTCAATCTTGTTTTGGCGGGCGATTTCGAGGGCAGGGGCGCCTGGCTCGTTAGAGATGACGCGCTCGATCGTCGCGTCGAGATCGCCGGCCTTCACTGCTTCGATAATTGCTTTCAGGTTGGAGCCGCGCCCCGAAACCATTACCACTAGTTTGATCGCCACTGCTTCTGAGCCCTCCTTGCGATGTCGCCACGGAAGGCGATGCCTTCAAAATGAACGCCTTTCAGTGCCTCATACGCTTTCTCGCGAGCCGCCTCCATAGATGGTGCAAGACCCACGACAGAAAGCACTCTGCCACCGTCAGTGACTAGCTTTCCTTCGACTTGCCTGGCGCCGGCGACGAAGACCAAGGATGCTAAAGACGTATCTTCATCAATTGTTATTACGGCACCTTTTGATGACGCATCGGGATAGGTGTCTGCACATGCAACGACACAGCAGCTAGACTGGCTCGACCACCGAGCCTCGTGCTGAGCGAGGGTTCCATCAGTGCATGCCATCAAGAGATCGAATAGATCGCTTTCAAGCCTCGGAAGTATCGCTTGCGTTTCCGGGTCGCCAAACCGCGCGTTAAACTCGAGAACCTTCGGCTGGCCGCTTTCATCGATCATCAGCCCGATGTAGAGCACGCCGCGATAGTCTAGGGTGCCATTTTCGAGAGCTTCGCTCAGTGGTTTGAGAATCTGATGATCGATAGCATCGAAGCAGCGATCGTAGAGTTCTACGGGAGAGTACGCACCCATACCGCCCGTATTCGGTCCTTTGTCACCATCGAAACGGCGCTTATGATCTTGGCTTGGTGCCAAAGGTAAAATCGATTTGCCGTCGATCAATACTAAAAGAGAAAGTTCTTCTCCGCTGAGCGTCTCTTCAAGTACGACGACGTCTGCCGCGTCTCCAAACTTTCGTTGACCAAACATGAGCTCCAATGCTTCCAACGCTTCTTGTTTGTTCTGGCAAACAAAAACTCCTTTGCCCAACGCTAAACCATCGGCTTTCACGACGCGCGCCCACGAATTGTCGGACACGGCTTGCGAAGCGGCTTCCAGCGAATCGACGGCTATCGATCTTGCCGTCGGTAAACCACATTTGCGCATAAACTCTTTGGCATGTGCTTTGCTCCATTCCAACTTGGCCGACTCTTTTTTCGGACCGAACACCCGAATCTTTCGTTCTTCCAAATAATCTACGATGCCATCAGCAAGTGGGTTATCCGGTCCTATCACGACTAAATCGATGTGTTCGTCTTTGGCGTACTTCGCCAGCAGTTCAAAGTCGGTTGTTTTGATGTCGACATTTTCGATGTTCTCTTTGCCTGAACGAGCGGTGCCACCATTACCTGGTGCACAAATGACGCGTTTTACTTTGGGGCTTTGCGAAAGCTTCCAGCACAAGGCGTGCTCTCTGCCACCCGAGCCCACCACCAAAACCGACTTGTCGCGCGCAACGCTCGTCATTTCGCCGTTACTCCGATTGTAGTTGGCAGTTCGGAAACGAACTTATCGATTGTTGGATGGTCGGCAAACAACTGCGTGCCTGCCAGATGATTGACGATGACGCCATAAAGTTTGTCGACCGATGCTTTGACTTTGGAGTTGAGCGGCTCGGGCTTGAGCTTCATCTTTGAGAGCATGATCTCTTTCCAGTCTTCACCGGATAAGCGCCCCTGCTGTTGCGCTTCTTTAATGCCCGTCTCCCAAGCACCGCCACGATATATTTGTCTGATCATTTCTTTTGAAAGATGACAGCCTTTGTACAAAAGCCTCAACTCATCAGGACCAACGCTGTCACCCAAAAGAATGGTCGCGCGCTCGGAAGACGCATCAAGCAGAAGCTCGACTTTTCCGTCCCAGAGCTCGATACCTCTGTCTTGGAATATCTGAAACAGCCCAAGCGCCACCGCTTGAGCGAGCACATGCAGCCGTTCGAATTGCTCACCCGAAAGACCTGAAACCATCGTTGCTTCCTGCATGGACAAAAGACGATCCTTCGGCTCTAGCTTCGTGAAATACTCGATGACCGGTCTGTCAAACCACTGATTTTCTTTGGGAACATGCGAAAGTCCCAGCGCCTGCACATAGTCGGGATCTTTTTCAAGACGCGCCTTTAGCGAGCTTCCTGCCGGCATTCCAAACCGAAAGACAACTTCCAATGGAATCAAATACATATTTGCAGATCGCTCTACACCGGAAAGACGGCAATAGGGATAGAAGTACAACGACTGTGAATCGAGCCTGCGAAGCGTCGGGCGCAAAACCTGGGCTTCGAGCACTTCAAGGAATACTCGCCCGGAAAATCTCGCCGCCGACTGCAAGTCTTCAAACTCTTCTTCGGCAGAACATATAGACACCATATGCGACGGCATGCCCTTTTTGAAAAGTCCGTGCTCATCGGTAAAGACGTCGTGCTCAAATAGATTATTGAGCCAGGTTTGATTGAACTGCTTTAAGTGTTTGGATTCGCGAAGATCTAGCCACATCTGCGAATTGCTCAATCGTTCAAACATGAGCGCGCCCATCACTACTAACGCTCTGCCTTTGTTGGCGATGGTGTCCGGCATTTTGCCCCAGTCGAACACCGAGTAATCGTCGGTGAATTCAAACCACAGGTGGTGCCCACCATAGGCCTGGTCCGTGGTGGGTGCTCGCCACACACGCTTGACGGACCCTTCGTATATCAGCTCAGCTGGCTCACTCACGGTCCACAACACTCCCTAATCTCTATGATTTCTTGGACGCCGGAACTTTGCGATCTTTTTGCCGCTTCTGTGCGAATTGGGCACCGCTGTCGGTGGGTGTTGGATACTGGTTTGTCAGACAACCAGTGCAAAGAGTGCTCTGGGCAAGCGCACGCTTGAGCCCCTCTACAGTTTGGAAAATAACTTTGTCGGCGCCGAGTTCTTCGGCAATTTCTTCTTCGGTTCTCTCATGCGCCACCAATTCGTTGGCGCTCGGAAAATCGATGCCGTAATAACAAGGATTGGCAATTGGCGGACAGGACGAGACGAGCACGACCTCCGCGGCACCGGCTTGACGAATCAGGCGTACTATCTGCTTTGCAGTGTTGCCTCTGACGATACTGTCATCGACCACCAAACAACGCTTGCCTTGAAACTCGGAAGAAATGGGAAACAGCTTTCTGCGAATTGCTTCTTGCCGAGTCTGTTGGTCATCGAGAATGAAGGTTCGATTGATGTATCTGTTTTTTATGAGTAGCTCTCTGAAAGGAAGATTCAAAGCCTCGGCGAGCGCAATCGCGGCTATCCTGCTGGTTTCGGGGACCGGCACGACAATGTCCGCTTCCACTCCATGCACGATTACTTCCTCAGCCAACAACGCACCGAGTTTGAAGCGTGCGTCGTATACCGACGTGCCGGAAAGCTCTGACTCGACTCTGGCGAAATAAACCCATTCAAACATACAAGGGCTAAACGATTCGGTCTTCACTCGCTTGGTCGTAAGCACGCCTTCGGCATCGACGAAAACCGCCTCTCCGGGCGCGAGTTCGTAGGCAGAAGTGTAATCCAAGAAGTCGAGCGCGACGGTTTCACTGCACAATGCATATATCGCTTCACCGTCATCCGTTTCTTTGCGACCCATGACCAAAGGTCTGATCGCGTGCGGATCTCTAAAGCCGAAGACGTGTCCTTCGCTGGTTACACAAGCAACCGCGTAGCTGCCTGCCAGCTTGTTCATGACCTTTTCGATTGCATCAAATACGGTTTCAGCATTGAGCTCTTTACCCTTGAGTTCGTTGCTTAAAAGCCTCAGAATCAAGGCTGAATCAGACTCTAACCATGGCTGGTTTTTGTCGGATTGGAACAGTTCCTCCCTGAGCTCATAAAAATTGACGATGTTTCCGTTGTGTGCCAATCCAATTCCAGACTCATAATCCAGAAACGGTTGCAAAAGGTTTGGATCGTTGCGACCGATGGTGGCGTAACGAGTGTGACCGAGAGCTGCTGTACCGCGAAGGGTTTTAAATGAACGTTCGGAGAAGACGTTTTCAACCAGACCGCTACCTTTCAGCAGTTGAAAACCGTTCTTTCGCTTAGAATCTACAGCAAGTATTCCAGCGCCGTCTTGCCCGCGATGCTGAAGATTGAGCAGCCCACCAAACACATCGTAAGCAGAACTTACGGTCCCGGTCACTGCTATGAGCCCACACATCTATAGAACTCCGCATTGTAGGCTGCTTCCGATGGTTGCATCAAAATGCACCTTTCTTTGAGCTCCTAACGTACTTAAGAGTACGACCTTCACAAGTCAGATCCAACTAAAGTTGCGCATTTCTTTATATAAAACCGCACCACTAAAAGAGATTGCCTGTCGGATGAACTCGCAAGTATAGAAGAAATCGCTTTTGGCTATGCGACCAGTATCCATTTGCTTTCAGGATGAACTCAGCGAAAGCGAAGATTAATCAGGATGGAACCAAGATTAATTACCGCTGGAGATCAAGCTGCCGTTCGATGTTGAATGGCGGTCTGTAAGTACCGTCCGTCCGTTGGATATCTGAAAGAACCAGTCGATTTTCGATAAAATCCGTAGCCATTCTGCCGGCAATGCCGACTCCCATTGCCACAAGTCCAAATGTCTTGGCTTTGGGAACCACTGTTGCAACCGAGCCGGCAATGGTTGTCAAATCGGCCAGGGTGGACAGTCCATACTTCCAGGAATCGCGTGAGTCTGTGCTGTTGAGATAAGCCGAGCCATCGTCGATTGCATTGACAGCTCCCATCAAGCCGACAACCAGGCCGGCTTTGGGATAACGATTGATCACTCTGTAGCCCAGGTAGCCGCTGCCGGCGCCGATTCCAAGCATTGCCGCGGCCATGGGTTTGTCGTTTTGCCAATCGATCAAGTGTTGCTGAGCCCAGCCTGTAGGTTCGTAGCCGTATGAGAATTTGAACTTGGGATCTTTCTGGCCGACGAGGTTTTTCAGTTCTTCGACTCTGTTGTAGTACGACTGAGAGTAGTCTTCGCGAGCAACTTGGTCTGAAACGCCGACGACCTTTCCGTCCTTGTCAATAACGGGCCCGCCCGAGTTGCCTTGCTCGAGGTGCACGCGACCGTGCATCAATGGTCTTTCAACCGCGGCCTTCACTTCTTTGAGTTCTTCAGGAGTCTTGCTGGCGCTGACGGCGAAAAGAAACTCTGCGGCTTGTCGCTCGTTGATATTCATCAACTCGGTAATTTTGGTGGATTGAAAACGGTAATAGCCGGGCGAAATATATGCTGGTCTGAGACCTTGCGGATGTCCTATTCCCCAGATTGGCTGGTCTTTCTGCAAGTTGCTGTTGTCTGCGAGCTGGAGATAAGGTGTCGACACCTTCTGTCCGACCGTGGACAGCACCGCCAAATCGTTGATGTCATCGAGCTTTTCGAGTTTAGCTTTGAAGCGTTTGCCTTCTTTGTCTACGACGTAAAGCTCGCGCCCACCGAGTACGACGTGAGCATCAGTCACTACCGTGCCTTTGTCGTCGATGTAAAAACCGCTACCCTTGCCTAAAGTCAGGCTCTTTTGATCGGGGTAGTCGACTGATTTTCCTTTGACGACAATCTGGACAACCGCCGGTGACGCGGCTTCATAGAGTTTGCGAGAAACTTGATCGAGACCAGGCTGAGTCTCTCCAGGAAGGGCAAGGGGCATCTCCGGCTTAAGTACCGGGATATCCTTTTCGTCTCCACCAGGCATGGCTTTAACCTCAACTCGCTACCGGGATGCTGACATCCTAATAGATAAAGCTCACGATCTAAATGGGGAGATTCCCATCGACCATAAAATTATGATTCCCAGATCTGCGCGAATTGATTGTGCTTCTTGTGCTCAATCTCATGAGCTCTGTCAAGACAGAGCCCAGCCTGATCGAACTTGAGTTGCGCTTCGTGAACTCCTGCGAGTTTTTTTAGAGTTTCCACAAGTGCTTCGTGCTCCTTGCCGAGGTGTTTAATCTTGATTTTGAGCACGCGGGAAAGCAGAGGTTCAGCCTGATCGTGCCGGCGTTTCGCCCAAGCCACCATTGCCAGACCAGTCAACGTATCGGTCAAGTCCAGAGCTTCTTGCCCCAACTGTTCCTCTTGGATTAAAAGGGCGCGACGATAAAACTCTTCAGACTTGGCGAAACGGCAGGTGGCATTGTAGAGGCGCCCAAGATTGTAGAGTGTGGCTGCCAGCTCGATTGCAGGCGCTGTGGGGTTTGCCGTTCGATTTTCCTGAATGGAGAGCGCCTCGGTCAACGTGGTTTCAGCCGTTTCGAACTCCTGGCCGTCTAGGAGAATTGCTGCCAACTCGGTCAAAGCGCTCGCTACATCGGGGTGCAAGGTACCCTTGGTTTTCCTGTGAATCTCTATAACCCGATTGATGTGGTCTGAGGCGGGTCCGAATTTGCGCTTCTTGCGGCAGATTATTGCCAGCTTCTGCCGGACGTGCGCCACCTCGGTGCACCAGGAACCCTTAAGATACTCGAGTTCGCGAATGCTGCAACCGTAAAGCTTTTCCGCTTTGTTCACCGCGTCTCGTTCGAAATAGAGATCTGCCAATTCGTACAATGCAAGCGCTGAATCGAGACGGCATTGAGGGAGATCATCCATGATGGCCACGGCTCTTTCCAGGTAGGCCTCAGCATCTCGGGGATGCCCACTTTGGTGGCAGAGTCCAGCCATACAACGCAAAACCTTAGCTGTGACTGCGTCCCAAGGACTCAATACCTCCTCGCTGAGAGTGAGCGCACGCTTGACGGTGACCTCAGCGAGGTCATTCCGTCCTTGACCGGCGTGAGTGACTGCAACCCGACACAACGTCTCAATCAGGCGAGGAGACTCCTTTGAGAAATTCATCTCTTGAATAGCTGCTGCCTTTTGGAAGCGATTTCTGGCTTTAGCAAAGGCTTTCACCTGCAATTGAGCTTCTGCCATTTTAATGTAGGTAGCGGCTACATCCTGCTGAGAATCGCCTGGGCGTTCCTTTTGCATGGCAATGAGTTTGTTGTACGCGCGCTCGCTATCATCGAGTCTTCCGGCGTTTGAAAGGCATTCAGCCAGCTGAAGCTGGAGTTGCTCAAGCTCGCTGGACTCGCATTTCTGCGCCCGCGCCTTCTTTATCGCTTGCCTCAAGAGACGCTCGGCGCCGACCCAGTCGCCAATGCTGCTGCACAGCTGGGAACGGCTGCGCAACTCTTCTAAATCGAGACTTTGCATGGTAGCTGTGCCTGCGGCTGTGGGCTGCTGCTATTTTCGATTTTACCTGAGCTGTCACGAAAAGCTTCGACGTCGATAGCCTGACTTCTGGAAGCTTTAGTCTCCGGAATTTCGTTCTCCCGTGCACGGTTTTGGTGCTGAAAGCGCTTGTGGCACCTGCCTTTGCGGGGGCGGTTTTGAGCACGGGTGAACGATAGTCCGGAACCCTTGTCGACAAAAAATCGACCACCATTGCATACTGTGGAGAGGATGTAATCAGAAGCTTTCACGACCTCGCCGCCGGATGGATAAAACCAAAACAATGACCAACTCAGATATTCAGCAACTAATTCAAAAAGCGGAGTCGGGCGATGCCAAAGCGCAGCTAGCTCTGGGGCTGGAGTTGAGAAAAGGCGAGAAGATCAAACAAAGCTCTGTCGAGGCTGCGCGCTGGTACAAACTGGCTGCACAACAAGGGTTAGCCGCAGCGCAATACAATCTCGCCACCATGTACCTGTATGGAGACGGCGTCAAGAAAGACTTTTCCGAAGCGCATGCATGGTTTTCAAAAGCAGCACAACAGGAAGACGTCGATGCCCAGTTTAATATCGCCCTGCTCTACGAAAGCGGAAAGGGCGTCGATCGCGACCTGGCAAAAGCGGCCCATTGGTTCGAACAAGCCGCGCAGCGCGGCTCCGGGCGTGCGCAATACGATCTCGCCGTCATGTACCACCAGGGCAAAGGCGTAAAGCAGGACCTGAAAAAGGCGGTTTATTGGTACGAGCAGGCGGCTAAACAAAACGTCCAAAGAGCCAGAGAGAGCCTGAAAGAGCTCGCCGGCTAGACCTCATTAGAACTCTCACAAGACGCCACTAGCGCCACTCGGTAAACTGTGGGGGTCATGCAAACCGAAGCAAAAAGAAGCCAAACTCAAACCTCCATTAGCGTCGGCGATAGCGGTTTTTTAAACCAGTTGGAACCAAGCCAATTGGTCGACGCCTTCATGAGCCACCCACCGGAGAATTTCGTGCCGGTGACGCTTTTGAAAAACACACCGGCATTTGTGGCAAACTTCGACCTTCTCACGACCCTCGACGACGATCAAATGTGGATCGCCGACAAGTTGCGCTCGTTGCCTTTGATTTCACACGTTTTGAAGCAGAAGACACTCTTTGTCGGAACAACCGTGTCTGAGTATTGCTGGCTCAGAGACGATGTTGACGACCGAGATTTCGCCGATTCAGTCGTCACTCAGATGGATCTGCATAAGGCTCGACTCGCAATCGTCAAGGATATTCCGGAAAGCTCGCCATTGATAAGCGACGCCTCAGCGCGAAACTCTGCCGCGACTATGGCTCATTTGACCTCAATCGGCTTTACGAGAGTTTCAGGCATGGCGCTTGCCTACGTAACCGTCAACTTTCAATCAATCGACGAGTACCTCACGCGTTTGTCTCGGGTGAGGCGCAAAGAGTTTAAGCGCAAACTCAAGGCCAAAGAACATCTCGTGATTGATGAGATTCGCACAGGCGACAAACTCTTCGATGATCCTCTGGTATTGTTTCAGCTGTATCAGCTCTACCTCAATGTCTACAATCAGAGTAAATACCACTTCGACAAACTGTCGGCGTCCTTCTTCAAAGAAGTGCTCCAAGAAGGCAGCAACAACGGAATCATGTTTCTCTATCGAAAAGACGGCGAGCTAATCGGCTTCAATTTGTGCTTTGTTTTCGGCAATACACTGATCGACAAGTATGTCGGCTTTGCATATCCGCAAGCGCACCAATCCAACTTGTATTTCGTAAGTTGGTTTCAAAACTTGGATTACGCTCTGCGCCACCAGTTGCAATACTACATCGCAGGCTGGACCGACCCTGAAGTCAAAGCCTCCCTTGGAGCGGAATTTACCTGGACCAACCACGCTGTGTATGTTCGCAACCCGCTTTTGCGTTTCGTGCTCAGAAAGATTCAACCTCTTCTCGAGTCAGACAAAACCTGGGCGACAAAGTCCAAAACAAACGAGGATGCAAAAGAGGAAGCGAGCAAATGACCCCACTTGCGACACTACTGTGGATTGCCAACGTTGCCCTCGATACCTGCGGACAACTGTCTTTCAAAGTCGCGGCGGTTAAGGAGACGGAAGAAGACGGACTGGCAAGATGGAAATCAATGCTCAGCGATTTTTGGATTTGGCTCGGCATTGGTTCTTACGCAATTGAGTTTTTCCTCTGGCTGGCATTTCTCACTATTGTTCCTCTTTCCCAGGCAACCCTTATGGGATGCGTCAATATTTTCGCAGTTATGATCGCTGGAAGGATTTTCTTCGGCGAGGCATTGACACCAAAGAGAGTAATCGCCACCGTGCTTGTTACAGTCGGCGTAGCGCTGGTCGGGTGGGGCTAATGCGGCGTTTCTATATAATAGGATTTCTCATTCTTCTGGTATTCGACACGATGGCACAAGTGTCTTTCAAACTGGGCGCGACAAATACCGCACCGGCCGCTTGCGATATTGCATGGTTGATGCGTGTCGTCAACGAGAAGTGGGTGTACCTGGCGCTGGTAGGGTATCTTGGAGCCTTCGTAACTTACATGACTCTCTTGAAACATGCTCCCATCGGCCCGGCATTTGCGGTATCGCATTTGGAGCTCGTCATCGTTTTGATCGTTTCCGTATTATTTTTGCACGAACATCTCAACGCAGTGCAAGTAGTCGGGAGCCTTCTGATTTGCGCAGGCATCGTCGTTTTCGCAATCGGAAAGAACGACGAAGAGAAGAAAGAGAGCCGCCAGTGTGACTTGCCTGAAGAAAAGAAGGACGACGCAAGAGTTCAAAGTGATGTTGTATGAAGTTCCACCAACTGCGGGACTTCCGCTTGAATGGTCGGATTTAATTCCGTCAGATCGCAAGCTCGAGTCCTGCCTCGCTGATATCATCGGTGCAAAGGGTGTCACAGCCGATGACATCATCGTCTCTTCGTCCGCGACTGCTCTTTTGCTGGCTGCGCTTCATGCAACCAAGAAGCGCAACGGGTGCGACGAGGTTATTGTCGCAGGCTACACCTGCCCCTTGGTCGCACTCGCGATCGAGCAAGCCGGTCTCAAAACAATCGCTTGCGATCTCAAACCAAACAGTTTCGACCTCGATCTCAGTGAACTTCAACGACTTTTAAATCGCAATACACTCTGCATAATCGCAACTCACATGGGCGGTTTGCCTTGCGACATTGAAGCGATTGCTCAGATTGCTCGCGATTATGGCGTCTTCCTCATCGAAGATGCAGCCCAAGCATTGGGTGCAAGGGTCAACGGCCGCTCAGTTGGAACCTTCGGAGACATCGGCGTCTTCAGCCTAACCAGAGGTAAAGGTCTGTCGATATACGAAGGAGGATTTCTCATTGCAAAGGACCACATCACGCTTCACGACGTGAAAGATCTTGTGGAGAAGATGGAAATCCGAAACAAAGGCGGCTCACTCGATGAGTTATTGAAAGTGTCTCAACTGCTTGGCTTGGCGATGCTGTACAACCCCGTCGGCATGTCATTCGTTTACGGAATGCCACTGAGAAACGCATTAAAAGCCAACAATATCGTGAAAGCCGTCGGCGATGATCTCGCCGGTCCGATAAAAATCAATCGCGTCTGCGGCTACAGGAAGTCGGTTGGTGCCAATGCCGCCAAACGTTTCAACTCCTTCCTAAAAAACAACCAAGAACGCGCCAGGCGCCGCATTGAGCGAATCAAACGGATTGAAGGATTCTCGGTCATTGAAGAACAATCATCTGCATCTGGCAGTTGGCCTTTCATTTCAGTTGTTTGTACCTCCAACAGCTTGCGCGACAAAGTTTTAGAACGCCTCTGGACCAGCGGTCTGGGAGTAACAAGATTGTTCGCGTGCGAACTAACGGGTTACGACTACTTGAAAAACGACGTTGCAGAGTCCAGACACCTTTTACGCCACTCTCGGAATTTCGCTGAGCGTTCCTTTATGATAAGCAACAGTCACTGGCTCACAGACGACGGATTCGACTCAGTAATAACAGTTCTCGAACAAGTCATCTCGACATCAAAAATCACTGTCGCGTAACTTTGATAGCCAGTTATCTCAGGTTGCCGGAGCATTTTCCTGGTAGAAAGAGAAATGGATGGCTCTGTGAAAACGGTTGTGGATTTGAAGCCGGCAAGCAACACCACATTTTGGAAGTCCACTAGATCGACAGGATTGCTTTTGGCGGCTTCGTTCTTGTTGCACTGCGCGCCGGCTTTGGCTGACGGAATCTACTTCGATGCAGGCGTGGCTGCCTTCGGCAAGGGCAAATTTCAATCCGCCGCCGAGTATATGGAACTTCACATCAAAGAAGATCCGCAAGACAGCATGGCGCTCTACTATTTGGCGCTCAGTTATCGGCAAATGGGTGAGTCGCAGAAGTATCAAGATTCCATTCAGAGACTGTTGAAACAGTTTCCCAAAAGCAAGGCCGCGGGGTTGGCTCGCGCACATCAAACAGAACCGACTCCTCCACGCTCAGTGCAAGGCACCGGACAAGCCACCGATCTTCCGCGAGAGACTTGGATTCCATTTACCAAAGTGGGAAGAGCTCTGGTCGTGGAGGGACGCGTCAACAAACACCCAATGCGCATGATTTTTGACACCGGCGCCGAGACATGCCTGCTCACTACCGATCATTTGAGAGATTTGGGAATACCGGTCCCCGAAGGAAAGCCGCATGGGCTCGGCGCCGGCGTCGGCAAAAGCAAGCCTGTGCCCATTTGGGTGAAGCATCTCGATCTATCGGTCGGACGAATCGAAAGAAAAAACTTTCCTGCCATCATCAGTGCTGTTCCTATGGAATATCCGCTTTTGGGCATCAAGTTCTTCAAGGGCTATGACTACACAGTAGACAACAAGAATGAATCGATTCTATTCAAATTGAAAGGCGAGGCCGGCCCGCCGACAATCGCCGCCAACTCTGCCCTCACAGTCGATCTCGCCGGCAACTATGTTTACAACGTTCCATTTACCAGACAAGGCGAAACCATCATTGTTTCCGTATCCATCAACGGCAAACCCGCGCAAATGATCTTCGACACGGGCGCGGAGATTTGCATGTTCACCTCGCAACAACTGAGAGATTTGGGAATCGACTACAGCACAAACTCTCCTTCTATGATGCTCAAGGGCGTAAGCGGCATCACACGAGCATCGACGTGCCTTTTGGAAAGCATGAAGTTAGGGCCTATCGATCGCCACAACGTCTTGTGCGGCGTCACCGATGATGCTCTGACATCGCGCCCATTGTTGGGTCAAAACTTTTTCCAAAGTTGGCAATTCACGATTGACGATCGCAACAACGTAATCAGGTTTACAAAGAAATAGCAGCCGGCGGCTCTTGCTGTTCAAACAGTTAGGAGACTGTTTGGCAGGCTGTCTAATGGGGCGAAATTCGCCGTAACATCGGGTAGTTGTGCTTACAAAACCCGCCCAGCGAGGCTCCTCAAAAGAGGAACCGCCGGCTTAGGATTGTTAGGATTGAACATATGACTAATTTCGAATTCCAATATGAACTTCAAGACGTTAGGCGATCGGCTACAGCTCTAATGAGACGTATAGAGCAACTGGAGATGATCGCTGAGACAATGACCAAAGCAGTCGCCAGCGCGGCGACAGTCGGCTGCCTAGAGGAGGCGATTCTGGTTCAACCGGAGTCATTGCCGCAACCTCAGCCGTTGCCATCAACGCAACCAGAATTTGCAGCACCCTCGATGAGTCTAAATCTCGGACAAGCAGTGCTGACAGAGTCACCCCAAACTCCCGCCGTCGTATCTGCGATCGACGAACCAAAACCAACCGAAAGTATGGAGGTTTGGCTTGGAAAGAACCTCAACAAAATTGGAATCAGCTTTCTGGTCATCGGTCTTGGTCTGGCGCTTGTTTATCAATTTCAATACTTTACTCCGCTCTTCAAAATTCTCACTGGCATTCTCGCCGGTGTCGCACTCATCTTGAGCGGCGAATGGTTTGAACGCAAACCAACATTCAACTGGTATGGTCGAGCCCTCATTGGTGGCGGCTGGTCACTGGCGTATTTCAGCGCCTTTGCCGCACACCACGTTCAATCCGTCAGGATTATCGACAGCGCTCTTGCCGACTTGATTTTACTTGCCGGTATTGCATTTGGTGCAGTTAAATATTCACTCAGATACAAATCCCAGGCAGTCACCGGACTGACTATGACGCTTGGCTTTATTGCAATTTGCATGAGCCCGGATACCACAGCCACAGCAGCCGCGATTGCAATTCTTATTGCAGGAACAGCATATCTTGTTTGGAAGATGAGATGGTTTACTCTTCTTGTTTACACGGAAGTGGTGTCCTATGTGCTTGGACTAGCCATATTGTTGCCGCAAATACTGTCGGAACAAACCAGACTGTTCGGCATGTCGCTCGATGACACTCATTTCTTCGTTTCGACTGCCTACTCGGTATTCTGTTGGGCAGTCTTCAATCTGATCATCTTCTCGATCAAGTACACAAACAAAACTGAGCGCAACAGAGTCGCCACCGCTTCTTTCATTAATGCACTGTTCTTTGTTCCGATCGTGTTTGGTTTGATGTGCTCATATCACTCTGATTGGAGATCGAGTTTCCTCTACTCCACCGCTTTAGCATATGCTCTCACCGGATTCTCGGCTAAGCAAAATTCGATGTACGCGATTCTCAAACTGCACACTGTCATGGCACTCTCGCTTGCAACGTATGCAGTGTCGTTCAATCTGCACGGCAATACGTTGACCACTTTCTGGTGCTTGGAAGTTCCTGTTTTGGTATGGGCAGGATACTACTTCGACATGGCAGTAGTGCGGCGTTTCGCGGCATTCCTCGCTCTCGTTTGCGCCAACTCAGTTATGAGCAACGTTAGTCTCCACTTCGATCGAGAAACGCTTACCTATGTACGAGATTCAAAAACTCTGATCACCGACTTAACGGCTTTGGCAGCGGCTTGCGCTTCGTCGGCTGTTTACGTCTATCAATCGATCAAAACTTCCCGTGAGACACATCAGCCACCAAAAGGCAGCCTGGCATTCTACTTCTACTCAGCGCTTGCTGCACTGGCATCAATGTCGACGACTTTGGCATTTGTTCCTGCACAATCAGTCGCTCTGGTGCTCACACTTCAGTGCCTGGCCGCAATCGCAATTGGTGCCATCATTATGTTCCCTCCATTAAGAGTGGTTGGAACTATTGGAATCATATGCTCCCAGACTTGGTTCTTAGCTTTTTTCCCAGAATGGTTGACACTACCGACGGTGATTATTGTCGGACTGCATTATGTGATGTCTTACTTCTATCGCACGACACCTAAAGCGAACTTCGATCCATTCGAAAATGGAATCAACAACGCCTATGCAATCGCCGGTACGACCATTCTCGCCATCTTGCTGGGTCGGGTCGTAGCACCAGAGTGGTTGACCGTTGCATGGACCCTCCAAGGAATTGCGCTGCTGTTTGTCGGTTTTCAGATCAAAGACAAGTTGTATCGCGTCTCCGGTCTGGTAATGATGAGCATCGTGATTGGACGATTGCTTCTGTTCGAACTCGCAGGACTCGAGACAATTTACAGAATTATCTCCTTCATGGCTGCTGGTGTCGTACTTCTCGTTGCTTCGTTCGCTTACGCGAAATTGGGTTCGAAAGACTCAAATGATGCAGACACCGTGACTGAAGAGAAAGAGATCTCAATAAACGTCCCATCAGGAAGCACAGATGGAACAGCAGCCAACGCAATCTGATCTCTTCGAATGTCGGCACCCGGTTCAATTGATAAGGTTTTAGGGAGGAACCTACAAGCGCCTTGCAGGTAAGAAGTACTAGAGAATCGTTCTCTATACATAGAGTGCTTAAAAGCCACCCTCACGCGGTGGCTTTCTTTTATGATCACGCGCCGCGAGATCACGCGCCGCAAACTAAGTTTCCTTCAAAGGATTGTATTGTTCCGGCCGCAATCCAAAAGTCCAGGCTACGGCTTCGCGTGAGGTTCTGCAATGGGGTGGCACGCGCAGGAAGTATGTCTTGTATGTTCCATCAGGCTCCGGAGATGAGTTGAGAACTTCCAATAAGACGATTGGTTCATCATCCAAAAGTTCGCGGATGTAGAGCTTGCCGTACCTGTCGTCATCAATCTTGCGCGCCTTCGCATCACGAATGAAATTGTCCAAACCATACATGTCGATCATGAATCGCCGTGCTTCGATGTTTGGCTCATCGTCGATGTCGAAGATGTTCATGTTTTGAGAAAACCAGACGACGCGCTTGGGCACGAAGCCGCCTTTCCATGACCAAACTTTCAAGCCGTCTCGGTACTCAGCGGCTGGTCCCGTAGCACGATGGAACCGCCCCTCCGAATCGATCGCCAGAAGCTTAGGCCGATCGGTGACGATGCAAATGTCGTAAAACGGCCACCACCACCCGCAGTTCTTCGCCGCCTCGACGAAAGGTGCAAGTTCGTCGATTTGGAAACCTGATTTGACAGCATAGTCGTAGAGTTGGAGCCAGTATGCGTCATGCGAGCCAAAGCCACATCGCGACAATTGAACTTGGCATTCCTGTCCACGCTCCGGTGCAAGCGGGAGTCGCTCAACGATAC
Organism: uncultured Candidatus Obscuribacterales bacterium; assembly: GCA_964503045.1. Taxonomy (GTDB): domain Bacteria; phylum Cyanobacteriota; class Vampirovibrionia; order Obscuribacterales; family Obscuribacteraceae; genus CAYZJR01. The sequence continues at coordinate 13,770 of CAZCZI010000036.1, read as the reverse complement.
GTGTCGGAAGTTGATGGCACAACTCTTGCATGAGAGAGTCGGCTGGATCGGGATCAAACCAACCTTCCATATTCCAGTATGTAGCGCACCATCGCTCGAAGGCCGTGCGCAGATTCGGTCCGATTCTGAAATACGAGATGCTGCTTCTTGGGGTTGTAAGTTCAGGCGCTGCAGCTCTCAACTTATGCTGCGATGACATCAGTTTGAATTGTTCGTCGTACTTTATTTCGATGGTCGCTTTGAGATTTGCCACCACCGGAATAAATGCACTTTGCACTTGCTGTTTGACCAGCGTCGCGGCCGCGAGCGTGCCCTTTACCGGCGAGCCGAGAAATACAAAAGTTTTGGGAGGCATGAGTCCGGCATTGCGATAGCAATCTGTGATTGCAGATGCGGCGGCATCGCGATTCATGCGCGAAACTGAAAGCGCGATCTCTTTCCACGCGTTCTTATGTTCTGCAACTTCGCTTAGGGGCTGATTCATACTTCTACTGTTCAACGCTACTTCGATTTCTTTCGCGCGTGCTCGACCATCTCGCGCATTCGTGGGTGGTGCCCCTCAACCGTTTGGATCCATTCCTCGAAAACCGGCACCGGTTCCTTAACTCTAAAGAGGAAGTAATACACGCTCAACTCTCCGAGAAACTTGAATTTCTTGCGGAGATCTTTGCTCAGTTCCTCATAATTAGATTTGGAACGCAAATAATTTGCAAAACCATTGTGCTGTTTATCGAGTTCAAGAATCATTTGTGCATTCGCGATTGTCGCAACGATCTTCTTTCTGCTATGCACTACTTCCGGGTCTTTCATCAAGCGCTCGATGTCTGACTCATCATATTTGGCGACTTTCACCGGGTCAAATTGTTCGAATGCCTTGAGAAACCCGTTCCAACTCTTGTCGATCTGCGACCAACTTAAACCGGCTTGGAATATCGCTTTCGACATGATCTCCAGATAGTCCCCAAGTTTTCCAGGCGTGATTTGTTCTGGAATGGACATCGCGGCTATGGTTCCTTGCTCGGTCCACTGGATGACTTTGTGGGTCCTGCAAAAGTGTGCGCTTCAGCCTCGTCGGGTTCTTCAGCCGGTTCTTTCATATCTTCTGCTTTCAAATCTTCTGCTTTCACATTTTCCGTCTTCACATCGTCAGTGACTTCACTGCCCTCCCCGTTTACTTGAGGATTGTTTCGGATCTTTGAAGTATTCGAAACACTCTGCGCGTCTCCAGCAACCTTCTGTTTCTTCATGAATTGAGAGTCGAAAAAGTCTTTGACTTCGACCAAATACTTCTTATGAAACAAGAAATGCTTCAAGCCCCGCACAGCAGAAAATTTCGACGTGACGCCTGCTTCCTTGAGCTTCTTCGCAAACGATTCGCTCAATGCAAATGGCACAACATCATCCTTCTTGCCGTGCACCACCAAAAATGGCGGGTCGTCTTTGGTGATGTATGTGCTTGCACTCGCTTGCTTTGCTAGTTCCACTTTGTCTTCCAGCTTGCCCCCCAAATAGAGAGTAAGCGGCGCCTGCGGTGTTTCAATATCGAGCTTCGCCTTCACGCCTTGCGCTCGCAAAGCCTTCACTTCATCATTGAGCTTCGTCAAATCGCCTGCGCCAGCCCAACACACAATTGCCTGCAACGCACTCGACTGTTCCGCATTACCCTCATTGCCTTCTAGATCTCTGGTATCACCGGTGGTTCCCAACAAAGCGGCAATAACCGCACCGGCAGAATAGCCCCACACGCCAAATCGTTCAGGATCCAGGTTGTAGTCCTTTGCATGAGCCCTTAAATAACGAATCGCGGCCTTGCAATCGTAAAAGATTTCGGGGAAGTGCGCTTCATTTGTCAGGCGATAGTTGATGCTGGCAAAAGCATATCCGTTATCGACAAACTCGTGCATCGGCGGATCGTCCTTGCTTCCACCCATCCAAGCGCCGCCGTGAATCCAAATGATTAAGGGCAGCTTTTCGTTGCGATTGGCAGGCAAATACAGATCCAGCGATTGCCTATTGTTGAAACTGCCAGGAACATAAAACAAATCACGATAAACGCGAATGCCGCCTGGGCCCACGTGGGCGCTGTCGGTCGCCACAAATGGAACCGTGACCATCACGACAATGGCTAAAATCAGTAGGAAGTTCTTGTTCACGCTTTAAAATCCAGTGGACCTGCGGAGGTCTTGCGCCAGGTCATCCATTGATTGTTGTCGATTTTCAGGAAACTTGCTCAGCGCGGTCAAAATCACCGCCTGCAACGGCAAGGGAACCATGCGCTTCGTCGCCCGCGCAAAATCGAGCGGATCGTTGGTGACGTGCTTGGTCATGGTCTCGGTGGAGTTACCGCCCAAGATAGGCAAAACGCCTGTGAGCGCGTTAAACATAAGCACTCCCATGGTGTATACGTCGCTTCTAGGATCAAGCGGGCGACCCATGATTTGCTCGGGGCTCATGTAGGCGGGGGTACCCACCACTTGCCCTTCCATGGTCAACTTGCGCTTGGACAAACGCTGCTCATCCATCATTTTGGCGATGCCGAAATCGACAATCTTGACGAAATCAGGATTGCCGCCAAAGTCAGTCAGTACTATGTTGTCCGGCTTCAAGTCCCGATGGAGTATCTCTTTTCTGTGCGCATGCTGCATACCGTCGCAAATCTGCAAGAAGATGGGCACGGCGCGCTCTACATCGAGACCGCCCTCGCGTTTAATCTCATCTCTTAAATTGCGTCCCTTTATGTAGTCCATGACCAGGAAGGGAAACTTGTCCTCAGAAAGCCCAAAGTCAAAAATGGTGATGACGTTGTGATGGCTAATTTTGCTTGCCGACTCAGCCTCGCGCTGAAAACGCAAAAAGCCGGTCTCATTTTGCCCGGTCTCCTGAAAAAGCACCTTTATGGCAATCGGCTTATCGATTTGACGATGCCACCCCTTGTAGACGATGCCGAGGGCGCCGCGACCAATCTCTTCTTGGACCTCATAACGATTCATGAGGACTTGCCCTGTCAGTGTTGCCCGCACATTCTCCTCCTGGCGATCCAACGAGACGCCACAGCCGCCAGACGCATTTAGGCGGAACCACCGTAAAGCCTAAACTGATGCGCTTCTACATTCAAGAGGATCACTATAAGATCTCTCCCCCTTGTTAACCAGCGTGCCGACCCTAATTTGTCACGGGCAAACTGCATACTTACAAACGAAACCGCAAGCAAACTACGCGCTCAGTCAGCACGGGATTGTCGTTTGCATGCAGAGAAATGGCACCATATATAGTGCCCGGCAACAAGAGCAAACACTCTTAACCGATAATACATCGTCATCACCTGTTTCTGGCTCAGAAACAGGCTTTTGAGTATACCTCCTCAACAGAAAATGATACCGCAATTGGTGTGTCCAAAAATTTTGCGGGGCGTATAGATGCAGTCACGAGCGGTTGAGTCAACACCAATCGAAAATGGCTGAAGCAGTTTCTAAGAGAGGATTACATAATGCCTGACAAACCAGACACTACAGAGAAAAGATCGACTTCTTCCAACAACCAACCACAAGAAAATGGTTGGGTTGAAATAGCCGAAGCTCTACTTTTGCCCCCACTCGTCGGTATTGGTCAAGCTGCTGTCACAGGCGCAATGAAAGGAGCCGTAGACGCAGCCCAAAGAGCACAATCAAAACCACCAGCAGAAAAGGAGAAGGATAAGTCTCAGTCTCCGGAAGAAAAGGCAAAGGAAAAAGCCCAGCCTCCGAAAGTTTCCGCGCTCGACGTCTCAGACGTAGTTGTGGCGGGGTTCTGCGCGGCCGCACCGATAGCCTGCTTGCCGCTCGAGGTAGCCAACGAAGTAGTAAAAGAAAGTGTGAAACAGTCGATGCGCGCAATCGACATGGTTATAGACGGAAAGCCAAAGTGCAAGGCGCCCCAAACCGCTGAAGACGTCATGAACGAAATCTTGTCCGTTCCCACAGACGTATACAACTACTTCAAAAACAAGCCGCTTAAGGCAACCACCGAGTTCATGCTGTTTCCGCCGATAGGAGTAGTCAACGCAAAACTGGACAAATGCACTTTCTAATGTAGCCGATCGAAGACGTCAAGAAGAGAAGCGGTTGCTTCTCTTCTTGCGCTGCCAAAATCCATATAACTCCCTATAATGATTCCATCCGTTTGGTAGGTGTGGAGTTGGGGGTGCTATGACCGCCGGTAATTCAATAAGAGTGTTGATCGTCGAAGACCACGAAATCATGCGATTCGGTCTCAAATCGATGCTCAAAGAACTCCCTTCGGTAGAGGTTGTAGGAGAGGCCGCAGATGGCAACACGGCCGTCGACTTGGCATCAAAATTAAATCCGGATGTCATTCTTATGGACATTGGGCTTCCTGGAATTGACGGCGTCGAAGCCACCCGGGAAGTCAAAAAGCGCAACTCGGACATCAACGTCATCATGTTTACTTCTTTCGACAATGAGAAGAACATTTTTGCAGCGCTGGCAGCCGGAGCAGACGGGTACTGCGTGAAAAACATTGCACGCGACCAGCTCATCACCGCCATTCAATCGGTGACAAGCGGTTGCGCATGGCTTGATCCATCAATCGCCGGTCACGTTCTCAAAGTTTGCGACATGCCTGACGAAGAAGGCAGCACCAAACCCCCTGCAAACAAAGTCAAACTGACGGCAAGAGAATTGGATGTTCTCAAACTGGTTGTAGAAGGTTTGACCAATCAACAGATTGCCGATCGATTGATTTTGGGTGTCGAAACAGTTAAAACTCACATGCGCCACATCATGGAGAAGCTCTCGGTGTCCGACCGAACGCAAGCTGCCGTGAAAGCCATGCGAGAAGGACTTCTGTAATTTGAAGTCGCGGCGGAGAACTTTTGCTTGCTTAACCGCAGCGATGGGACTCATCATCGGCAGCCACGGTGCGTCATTCGCCGGCTGGCACAATGAATTGCTTCAACCAATCACATGGGAAGACAACGATTCCTCTTTTGGTCGCTCAGATCAACTCTCTGAAATTGACGCCACGATAAATCTTGCGAGATTTCACAGCGAACGCGGCGAGTACAAAGACAGCCTGCCCCTAACCGAAGAAGCGATCGCCCAACTGTCAAAAGTGCAGCACAAAACCGGGCAGCGGTTGGTCACGGCAATGTTGTTGAAGTGCGAAGCGCTCGACAAACTCGGTCGGCGCCACGAAGCCCAAAGCTGTTTTCTGTCGACTTTGAGGCTGCTGCGCACAAAAGCCCAGACACAAGACATCGTCAAAACTGCATATGATGAGGCGCTCGGCGACTGCCTCAACCATCACTTTGCGGACAGCAAAAGAATTTGCAATTTATTGGTGGAACTGTCAAAACTGCCGGACCCATCCAAGAGTGATTGGAAAGCAAGATTTCTGCTTATACAAGCCCTCGATGAAGCCAAGTTGGGGCAATTGGAGCAGGCGTCGTCGACGCTTGCAAAGGTAAATGTGGTGATCAAGTCGCTGAAACCAGCCAAGCCCGAGCCGACCTCCGGCTCGCAACAAGAGCCAAAGCCAGGTGCAAAGCCCCTCTCCGACTCGGTGCGTCTTGCCCTTGCCGAAAAGAAAAGATGGAAACTTCCGACAATTGAAAGTTTTTCTCTTCTGGCGGAAGGTATTTTGATGAACGAAAGCGGGCGTCCCGATGAAGCATCAAAACTGCTCAGCGAGGCGGTTTCAAAAATGCAGGTAGCAGGTGGTGGAAGCGACTTCTATATTCTGCTTGCGCTTTTGGAAGAGAGCCGCAATCACCTGGGCAATTCAAAGCTCAAAGAGGCGATGGACGCGATGCGCCACGCATCGTACAGCATCGGCAAAAGTGAGTTGGAAAAGCGCCTGGTCGACACGATTTCGATGCAACTGCAAGCCGCCCTGGAATCACGAGCTATCGGTCTTCTTCAAATAAACAACTTGAATGTTCCAAACAATCTGCCACCGCTTTTGCCATCAAATATTTGTCAAATAGACTCCTCCAGTTTCCCAATAACGACAGATGCAAAATCTGCTCTGGGGTTGAAAACCGACACAAAGACTCGCGCCGCCTTGATTGAAACAGGCGAGGAGTTGGCACAACTGGCAAAAATCAGCAGAAACCGCGATTGCTTCGACCTCGCTATAAGCCAGGACTTGAGTGCAATCGCGGTCTTGTGGGCATGCGGGTTTCAAACTGAAAAGCTTGCCGATTGCTGGTACAACATCGGCGACTCATACATAGAAAAAAGGCAATGGCACCTGGCAATTGCACCACTGCAACGCGCGCTCGCCTTGCGCATGACCCTGAATCCTGTTTCCGATTCCGCCTTCTCGGCAGCCCAGCATTTGGCACGTGCTTACCGAGAAAGTAAGCAGTATCGAGATGCCGAACTCGTCGCCAAGTCGGCGATTGCTAGAGCCTGCGCAAATGCAGGAAGGGCCAAATCACCAGCCACCAACACCAAGATAACTGACAGTGAACTTGTCGATAAAGACGTCGACGAGTTTCTCAAACAGACTGTCGATGCCCTCAAACCTAACGAGCTGACTGGGCAAAAGCGGCTTGCCGACCTCCTTCAGCAATGGGTTGATGTATTGGGAGAACAGAAGAGATCTGCAGATGCCATCAAGGTGATTCGACGAGTCATCGCCGTCAAGAAGGCTGACGCAGAGCAATACAGCGGTTTGTGGAACGACATCTGGGGGCTAGCCTGGCAATTGCAAGCATCGCGAGACTTCGATGGCGCAAGAGATCAGTACAGCTTGATGATTGCAAAATATCCGGATGTGATTCCAAAGATCAAAGGTGATTGGTATTACTACCGCGCGCTGGTTCAAGACTTGAATAACAAGAGCGAACCGGCCTCCAAGGACTTCAAGCAAGCGGCAAAGTACTATCGCGAGGCGATAAACCAGGGCTCAGACGATAAAGGTTGGCTCGACTGGATCGCCTTCATGGAGTATGACATGAAAGAGCAGCTTCAGATGAAACGCACGTGTCCGCCAAGCCGCAAAGACTACGTCGATGCGCTGCCGGCCTCTCACTGGGAAAAGTCGCGCATGCCGATTAAGATTTTCATCGACCAAAGCAAAGAATCAGGCTTCGGACCCCGCTTTGTGAGCTGCTTTAAGCATGGATTTGACGTGTGGGCGAACATTCCAGACAGCTACTTGCGATGCAGGTTCGTCGAAAACCATGAAGATGCAGACGTCATCGTCAAACGCGTCGAGGAATACCGCGAGATTCCACCAGGCTCAGGCGGGCGGACGATCTCGTTTTACAAGTTTCGCGGCAACCATCGCACAAAAATTCTCGATCAGGTGCGCATCTTAATGTTTTGCAAAAGCTACAACGGAGAAGGCATGGCGCCGTACGACCAAAAGGATCTCTGCGGGCTCAACATGCATGAGGCTGGACACGCCTTTGGGCTGCAGCACTCTCCACATGGTCCCGACGTTATGTATTGGAAATCGATGGCACCTGATTTGACCGAGAAAGACAAAGAGTCAATTCGCATTTTGTATCCGATAAAAACCAAAGTATCGCATCGCGCCAAATAGGTTTGGACAGGTTTCAAAACCAGATCGCGATTGAGCGGCCTGACACATAGGTGACAGATTGTTCCGGAGACAATGGGTTACACCTTTGCACCCGATAGGAACATGCACCGAACTAAGACGTCTCACCAAAGTTGGATAGTCTACAATTGGGAGATACTTCAGTGGAAACTTCGTTTGGCAAAGGGGATAGCGCGTTGACCGAGTCACAACCACCCAAACCGGCCTCCGACTCGTTCGAAAACCAGCCAATCGTGGTTGATGGCACAACGCAACTCTTGAAAGTATCCTTTCGAATGATGGCTATCATGTGCTATTTACCGTTCGTGTCAGTCGTTTCCTCCATAGCTACGCTAGCCACCGAACCGATAAGCAACAAGTTCGTGAGATTCCATGCGTGGCAAGCCCTCTTCTTTATCGGGGCCATGTTTGCAAGTATCATTGTGGTCTTCGTTGTCGCGATGATCAATCCAATAATGGCAGCCATGGTCAACCTGATGTTTACAGGCGGCTATATGTACAAGAGCGTCCGGATGATGCTTTCTGTAAACAAGGGCGAAATGACAAAACTTCCGGTGATCGGTGATTGGGCCGACGGCATGCTCTAGTTTGTTTTTTCCATGGGTCTCATCTGAACAAACTGCGAAAGCGCGGTACCGCCTGTCCGCAAACCCTGGTCGCCGACCTAAAAGCAATTGACTACCATCGCGCATGTGTCAGCGCGCCGGATATGTCAGCGCGCTGAATATCCGTCAGCGCGCCGAAGCGAAAAAGCGCAATCTCCGCCGGGCGACTTCAATCGTCGCCGAATTTGCACCGTTTGAGGGCGCTGTCACACAGCATGTCGAGATAAGGCAACATGCGCTTTCACGCCCGGCACAAGCCAGCCATAAGGCTAACCATGCCTACGGAGTGCGATTACTAATTGTCGAAGCCTGAAAGTGCTAGCTTGACGATTTTGCACAGCGTGCTTTCATGAATTGAAGCACGTGGTACGCAGCGGCAAGTCCAACCAATCCGTAAATAACACGTGTTGCTGTGCCATCGCCCAGCAGACTGGTTACTAGATTGTAGTTGAACGCACCTACAAGACCCCAGTTAATGCCACCAATCATCATAAGAATCGTGGCGAGTAGTTCGATGTGTTTCATCATTTGTCGATCACCTAAAGCATCAAACCCGTTTAAACTCGAAGAACTGCACTTAGAGCTGATTTGCATGCTTACTTACCACTTTAGTAGGAACTGTTACAGTTGTCAACAGAGAAACATCCCTGTTGGAAAGCGGATTTTGGCAATTCTCAAACTTTTGGCAAAACTACAAACGTCCAAGATGCCTGCACTGTGCGTTTATCAGTTGGAGAGCCGGTTTCCGTATCTCAGCTTTTCAAGGCGATTGAGGCATTGCTTTGAGATTTTGGTTCAACCTAATGGCTGATGGCAAGGGACATGTTCTTGCTGTGAGCTCCTAACCCTGAGCCCGGTCAACAGCTATCAGGGTCGCCAGCGCCTGTATATAGACTTTTGCGACTTTGTTGCGGATGGTGGTTTCACCATAGACACTAATGTCGGCCAAACCTATTATGTGCTCACTCTCGCACGCCAATTTGGGACTAGAGGTCCAGACCATGATCGCAGACTCGATCACAGATATGAACTTTTCGCCGGACGCAACCAACCTCAGAGCCGAGGCGATTGAACTCGCTGCACTGCTCAAAGGCGGCATGGCAGATCTGTTTCGACAACGCCTTGCGGTCGTTGTAGAGCGCCTGGGACAAAACAGAGTCCAAACCTTGGTTCCGATGGTCAACGAATGCCTCGGACAGAGCGCAGCACATCGAATCGAGCTGAGCAACTGCGGCAACGCAGACAATGCCACGGTTGATGTGATCACGCACTCAAGATTCTTCGGCAACTGCTGGCCGGTGCGCTATACAGTCATGAAAGTCGGACACGCCAATCACTAGTCGGACCAAGCAACCGCTAGTGCAACGTACCTCACAAACTAGTGCAACGTATCTCGCAAAGTACTTGCCAAAAAGTCTAGTGCTCAGCTTCCAGAAGCTCCATCAATCCTTTGTCTTTTGACTTGCCTTTGTTGCCCGAGACGACTTCGATAATCGAAGTCGACTTGTGATAGCCAGTCAAAGGCGCATCAAACACGGACTCATCAACTTCTACCGTCTTCAAAGATTTCGTTTCGAGCAGCGTCTTTCTGTCTCCCTTTTTGTGTTCTACGACCTGCATGAAGCCTCCTTTGGCAGCTTTTGAGAATCGCAAAGGAATTCCGCCGCAGGTCGGAAACTTGTAAGCTGAATAGAGAATTCTTTCAACTTCAGGCGCGCAAATGCCTCTTATGGGCAGATACTCTAAATGCGGAGACGTAGAGCCAGATCCGCCAGTCAAGCGAACAGCTTTCTTTCCGCAAAACTCAAAAGTGGTTCGATACTCGGTCACCAATTTGCGATTGTGCAGTCTCACAAGATAATCAGACACGAGCCCGGTCACCTCGAACTGCTTGAGGTCCTGAGCCATGCAAACCTTCTCGTCTGTTCTATAAACTATGACCTTCCAGTCTGGTGCCTTGCTCACTAAGGTGAAGCTGAGGTTGCCTTTGTTTTCCATTAGCAGTGCATTTGGTGCGACAGTCAGTTGCGTATCGCCAAAGAAAAAGTGAGTTTGATTCAGCCGAAGCGCCTTAACCTGTGCCGGCTTTGCTTCTGCGATTTGATAACAGGACAGCAAAAATAGGATGATACAAAAAGAATGGCTAAACCTTTTCAATTGCGCAGAATCTCCAGCTTAGTGTCCAGCATCCAACAGGTCTTCCAAGCCACTGTCTCTACCCTTCAACTTATCGCCCGAAACAATTTCGACTACTGAAGCGACTTTACCATAGCCAATCGGGGCGTCAAACAGAGTCAATGGCACAGACAAGGCATTCATCGCCGTCGTATCAAGCTTGAACTTTCTGCGGTTCGTTTGGTCTTCGCCTGTCATCCAGTCTTTTCCTTGCCCGGCAATTCTAAAGTGAATTGGCACCCCACCGTATGTTGGGCACTTGTAGATTACGTAGAGAATTCTTTCTACCTGTGGTGCGCAGATGCCATCAACCGGCAAATACTCCAGTCGCTCTCCGTTGCCGCTCACCCTCACTGCGGTCTTTCCATGAAAATCAACTGCTTGCACTCGCCTTGTCACAGAAAGCTTCCGCTCGTGAAAACCATAGAGATAATCGGAAACCAGTCCAGTAGCCTCGAATTCCTTGAGGCTTTGGGTTTTGTATCTCTTGTCGTCTTTGCGAAAGACTGTCACGTTCCAATCAGGAGCTTTTGCGACGACGCAGAAACCTAACCTTCCAGTGTTCTGCAATAACATACCTTTCTGACACACGGTCACTTTGTTATCGCCAAGGAAAAAATGCGTCTGCGCAAATTGATACGCCTTACATGTTTTGCTCCGCGGCTTGCCTTGGGCAGCACTCTTCGGAATGATTGGATTCGCAGTCAATCCACCGTGTTTATGCTCTGCTTTAGTCGCCAAAGAGCTGACTACCAGGCACACCGCTATGGAAAGTGGCATTACGAAGTTCTTCATGCTTTGACGCCGTTGCCGAGACAAGTTTTCTAAACTATCTCGTTTTTGCACCTAATTGCCTTTGCCAGGATCAACGATTGTTCCCATAAATAGAATTGTATCGTTAGCTGAGTCATGCAGGACGATGACGTAGGGATGATCGCATTGCATCAAGAAGGGCTGTGGGTGCGGTCTGAACTCGAGACCCTTAGAAGACTCTACATAGGTTACCGCAGCAGCTTCTGTGCCCTTTTCGTTGATGTCCATGTACGTTTTATGCAGCACTTTGGTAATGTGCGTTTTCGTGTTGGAGATGCCTGAGAAGTCGGCGCATCCCCCGTTGAATGCGCAAGGCATGCCTGCGTCCGACAATAGCTGTACCAAATCCTGCTTGAACTCGACCTTGCAGCGAGGAAGCCAAAGCGTTCCCTCCTGATTCTTGAAACCGCCCATCCAACGCTTCCAATTTTCGGTCGTAAAACTTTCTTTGAAGGCTTCGAAGTCAGAACCCTCATCGGGCAAAAAGACGAACAATTGAAACCTGGTATCGACGTACGGCAGCGATACCGCTTGAAACTTGCTACCCTTCAAATAGCGCATGCCACCGAATTTGTACATCAATTTCGACTGCGTGGTTTTTCCATCGAGCAAGGTGAAATCCATCTGCATGGTTTTCTTTGCGTCAAACTCGTCTTGCCAGTCCGACTTGAAGTAAACTGCATTGATCAAACATAGAGCGATGCTTGAATCCAGTCTATCTACGATCGAAGAAATCTTACCTTTCGTGTTGGCGCTCACCCAGTCATTGATCTTCGTCACTGTTGCCGGATTGCCAAAATCCACCGACTCCGTTTGCGCTCCAAACTGTGCCATGTTGGTGTCAACAAACTGCTTCTTCAACACGACTGATTTGTTTGAAAAAATGGCATTCGCAACTTGAAGTTGTGTTTTTTCACTCAGGCTTCCAAAACTCTTCGATATTTTTGCACTGGCACCAAGCACTGCATCTGCAGTCCAATTCGGCGAGCCCAACAAAGCGAGCATCTCGGATCTCGTTTGTCCTTGAGCGCCGGTAAGAGCCATCGAAAGTGCGGATTGCACGCTGAAAGGCGAGACCACGACATTTTCTTTGGAATCTTTCGCAGCCAGTCGAAACAGCTTCAGAGAAAATCCGGTCGTGTCGAGATTTGATACTACAGCCAGTGCTTGAGCAAAAAACAATGGAACCAGTAGCAATACCGCTAACAGCAAGAACGAAGCCTTTCTTCCCAGTATTGGACTCATTGTTTTCGCCTCATTCAAAAGCTAGCCAGTACGCCTGTTGTGACTTTGTTACCGAAATTACCTCTATTTATCGCGAGGATCAACGATTGCACCGATGAAAAGAATGGAATCGTTGGAAGCATCACGAAGCGCAATCAGGTACGGGTGATCACAATCCATGACAAACGGCTCGGGTTGCGTCATGCCCATCATCGCTCCTTTAGGCGCCATAACCACCGCTGTGGCTGCTGCAGCTTCGGTTCCTTTTTCATTCATCTCTAAAAATGTTTTTTGCACCACTTTTGAAATGTATGTAGGTGTTGTTGAGATTCCGGAAAAATCAGCACAACCCTTATCAAAAGCGCATGGCATGCCAGCACTGATCAGGATTTTCTTTAGATCTTCCTTGTACTCGACTTTGCAGCGTGGCAAACGCAGAATACCTTTTCGGCTGCGAAATTGATTCAACCATTGCCGCCAATTTTCCGTCGTGAAACTCGCTTTAAAAGCCTCGAAATCTGAACCTTTTTCAGGCAAGAAAATGTACATCTGAAATCTGCTGTCGACGTACGAAAGTTGCACGGCTTGAAACTTGTCGTCGCTAAAATAGAGCATGTCGTTAGACTTGCGCATCAGCTTCACGGACTTTGTCTTTCCATCAAGCAGCGTGAACCGCGCCTCTTTCGTGTCGCCTTCCTTGAATGGGTCGTTCCATACCGACTTGAAATAAACTGCATTGATCAAACAGAGTGCCGTATCCGGAGAAAGCGCATCCAGAATCGACGAAATTTTTCCTTTGGTCTTATCGTTGACCCAACTGTTGATCGAGCCTAAAGCCGCCTTACTTGCAAAGTCGAGCGACTCTGTCCTTGCGGCGAAACGCTGCTGATTGGTATCAACAAAGGTCCGCTTCAGCTTGATCAGTTTGTTTGCAAATATCGCGTTGGCAACTTGAAATTGTGTTTTGGAACTAAGATTTGAATAGCTTGAGCACAATTTCGCGCAGGCATCAGCTATCGCTTGAGGCGACATTCCTGATGTTCCAAGCAAACTTTGCATCTCAGTCCTGGTCTTACCTTCAGCGCCGGTAAGCGTCATCGACAGAGCTGTTTGCACGCTATATGGCGAAACAACAACGTTGTCTTTTGCACCCTTTGTCGCAAGCCTGAACAGCTTCAGCGAAAAATCCGTCGTGTCGATGCGTGAGGCAACAGCAGCTGCCTGATTCCAAAACGATGACGCCAACAGCAATCCTGCCAACAAGAGAGCCGACAGGTTTGGCTTTTTCCGCGCAATTGAACTCATAAGCGTGCCTCGAATCGGGAATCAATAGAAGATGGATCTTCTCACATTTCACCCTGGGGCGAGATTATCATTGGTCTTA
>CAZCZI010000035.1:65669-69488 GCA_964503045.1 uncultured Candidatus Obscuribacterales bacterium | reverse complement strand
ATAGTGAAAGTTGTTCCGCCGTTGTACACTGCTGATACACCCCAAGTCTGTGCAACCGTGTCGGCGTTCACTAGATTTGTCAGGGATTGAGCAACTGAGCTTAACGTATCGCCGGATTGAATGGTGTACACAAGTGGAGGCTTAATGAGATGTTTGAACGCTGGCGGATCGACATACAAGTTACAGACACTCCCAGGAGTGAGGGTCCCGCTGACATTTACCGTAGTGGTCTGTTTGATTTGAGAGCTTGGTGTTATTGTCTCTGATACTGAACTTGGTGTCGTCGTGTAGTCGTACGTGTTTAAATTCTGTGTGGGATAGTTGCTGCTAAGGACAACTACATTGCCGAATGCAGCGGCATTTGTCAGGTATGTCGACACGAACGTGCTATTTGCATTAAACGCAGTGGCAAGGCCTGTAGCAATCTTTTGTAAGGTGTCTCCGGCTTGGACAGTGTACGAGGCAAACCCTCTAGTCGTTATGCCTATCTTGAGAATATCACCCGGGTTCACCGTACCGCCAATTGTCATAAGCGCCGTTTGATTCATGCCGAAGACATTTGTAAATAGGGGACGATTAATGGGTTGCGTGTAATTGCTCCCTATGCCACCATAATAATAAAGCATGGTGTCTGAAAAGGGAGTTTTGGAATTCTGTTTTGTTGGCTCCATTACTCCGGTGGCGGAATCCAAAGTCCACTTGGTGTAATCGCACCGAGTATAGTTCTTAGCACCCGCATCGTTTGGGTATAGCTCAGTCGCGTGCCGGTCCCAATAATACGTTGCCTTAGGCTCATTTAGCCACGTTTCCAGCACCTCACTCGTGCCATCCGGATACATTATTTTTAGCCCGCGCGCGGAGTATGGGCCGATTGCCCCCGGTACATACTTAATAAAAGTTGTCGTGCCATACGGCGTAGTCATTGAATTGATGAATCCACCACTGGATTCATAATGAAATTCTGACGTGATTCCGATCACGTCGGTGATGGACACCAAATCAGTCGTGGTGCTGTCGTACGTGAAGCTGGCTGACCGGTTGAACGGATCCGTGATCTGCGCTATTTTGTAGAAACCAACATTGCCAACCGTGTTGCTGACATAAGAAATAGTGCTCACTTGTCCAAGCGAATCAGTCACACTCGTCAATCTGAAGTTGCCATCATAGCTTACGCTGACCGTGTTGCCCTGAGGGTCCTTCACTTGTGTCAGAAATATTCTAGGTGGTGAGCTTCCATCTGCCTGATTGAAAATTTCTTCGCTGCCGTCGGGCAATGTCCGCTTATAAGTGCCACCACCCAAGTTGGTTAGCACCGCGAGCGATATCAGATTAGGTGGGTATACCCCGCCCGACAGCTTGTAGACCTCCGAGCCGCCACCACGAACTCTTACAGTTGCCGTATTTGTCCCTGAGGCGACAGTTAAATAAGATAAAAATCCATACGACCAGTTGGGCCCTAAGTTGCTGAAAGTGAAGGTGCCAGGCTGATTGGTCTCCATGTCATTCCAATTGATCGAATGAGAGATAGCTGGTCCTTTCGGAGGAGAATAGGCCACTGGCGTATCCTTTAAATTCAGCGTAGCCTGCATTTTCCAAATCGAGGCTTGCGTCATTCCACTGCCAACCTTGCAACCGCATCCGGAGACCCGGACACCCCAATCCGTTCTCAGATTATCGTCAAACGAAGACGCAGCACCTTTGCCCCAAACCGTCTTTCCCTCTTCCTCGCTGACAGCTTGCCAATCTTTAGGCACGTGGTTCGTAGCTACGAGGAAATAGCCATCGGATTCTTGGTCGATCGTTTCCTTAGTTACGGAGACCAGTCCGTCTTGATCGAAAGTGCAATCATTTACCAGGTATCGACCATTATTTTCAGATGTGATCGCTGCAAAGTGTCCTAGCTTGTAATGGATCACCGAGGGCACTACTGGCGGTGCCCCTACCGGCCGCTTCACCATGGCTAAATCAAGCCCGATCTCTTTTGCCAGATCTCGCACTTGTACAAGATTGGTCCCAGTGCTTGTCGACTTCGCACTTTCGACCAACGGGTGCCTCTCCTTTCTGCCTGTTTTCAACATAAGCAAAGCATTGACCGCAAATGGTCCACACTTGAAGGACGAGCCGGGATCATACTTCTGCATTCCCAGCCCACCGCGTGCGCTCTCGACCATTTGCTCATCGAAACCGGCAAATGTTCGATTCTCTTTATCAACCTCTTGCAAAAGAGACGCAAGATCCTCGGTTCTACCTAAGCGCGCGTAAAACAGCAGGAGCTGTGCAACTGCTCGATTGGCAATTGCTCGGGCATGTGTTTCCGATTCGGCTTTGGTTCTATTCCAGGCAGATTTCCATAGATCGAGTGCTTCTGTGAAGTGTCCCAATTCAAATCTCATTCGCGCAAGATTCAATTCGAGAACTGCGCACCACCGTGATTTCGGATATGCCGAAAGAAACTGAGTCAGATCCTTCACATTTTCGGGATCTTGGATCGCCTTGAAGGCATTCAATGCTTTTGCAAGCGCCGCATTTTCCCCACTGATGGGTGAGGCAGAAGTTGGGAAAAGTGGTTCTGATAGAAGGCGAGAGACTTCAATCTCAAAGTCTGGTGGGTCACTTGAGAGAGTGGACTTTGGCGTAACAAGCTTTACGTCCAGAGGCCCTTTCTTGATCGGCACCGCAAGTGGTTGCGCAACCGGCAATTTCGTCTTGCGCTCGACGGATTGAGCAAAAGCTGCATACGGACATGTTGACAAGAGCACCAATAATGCCATCAAAGACGAGACGAATTTTTGCGTCAACTGAATTGTGCTTCTCATAATTCCTTAGCCTAGTGTGATGTGGTTGGGAGGGTGATATCTATTTTCAAAGGTCTCGTATCTCCGGCATCAGGAGCCGGCCATTTGCCTGATGGCGCCATGGAATAGCTCTCAGATGCAACCGTACTTGAGATGCCATTTAAAACTGCAATTGCTTTGATTGTTTGGTCATGGTCCACTTGTATTGGCTTGGAGTAAGATTCCGATGATGTCGTTGGCGTCGATCCGTCCCGTGTGAAAAAAATTTTTGCATCTCCACGTGCACAGATGGCGACTTGTTGCGGCTCCGTAAGAGTTCCAGAATCGACACTGATAATTGGTGTTGCCGTTTCTGAAAGAGGAACAATCTGGTATTTGGCTAAGAGGTATGCTTCTACATTGCTCCTGTCTGCTGCGGGCAGCCCCTTGGCAAAAATAAGCAACTCTGCAATTTCTCCTTGCCAAAACGCTGCTGCTGTCAGATCGGCGCCCACATGGTTATTGGTCCGGGTCGTATTCATTAGGTTTTGAAGTGACCCGGTGGCAACACTTTTTCCATTTACATACAGTGTTCCGCTTCCTGAACCGTTGTGCACTGCTTCCAATAACTGATACTTTCCTACAGTTACTGAACTGGTCGGACTCGTGAGGTTGCTCGAGGTGGTTGAATTATATGCTTGGATTTTCGATTGAGTGTTGTTTGTTTCGAAGGTCACCATATCTGATGGGCCACTGTTCCCAGATACGACCATGACACCACTACCGGTGCTTTGTGGCTTGGAGACTGCAAAAATCGAGCAGCCTGTAGTGAGATTAGTTAAGCCACTGACGAGATCGAGAAATTGCGACGTCCCGTTGAAGGTGGCAGCGTAATAACCATTCAAGGAATTGGCTTGCAGTCCCGGTCTATTAGACGCATTGCTCTGTGTTGCATCGTTTGAACTATTGCTGAAATCAATCCATTTTGAGAGTGCTCCTGATGTCGTCTGCATGCCGAAGCCCGGCATCAACCAACACTTTAAAT
>CAZCZI010000035.1:0-65569 GCA_964503045.1 uncultured Candidatus Obscuribacterales bacterium | reverse complement strand
AGAATTAAGCGAAAACACACTAGATGTGTTTTTGATATTTGCCAAACGGCCCTGCAGTAAAAGAAGAATACTCTCTGGGTGGAGGCGCGTTGAAAGTCGCTTGAATTGCGCCTAACGATACCCAAAGGTCTTGCATAAATTCGACTGAGGAGAAAGTTTCCTCAACTTCACTACCTCTGAACACTTGATAGAAAAATGGCGCCTCATAAAGTTTGTCTTTGAATGCCTCTGCCCAAGGTTCAGCCGCCTGCAAAATAATTGAATATGGCAGAAGCCGGTAGAACACTGTTGGTTCTTGCGCAAACTTTTCATCAATGCCGTGCTTGTCTGGATTGCTCATGCGATCGCGCAAACCAACGGCAAGAGCGAGTGCATGCACAGCTTTTTCCGTACGTCTTGGGATGAACTGCACTGCCATCACCAGCACGGCAGCAGTCAAAATCATACCAAGTCCAACCATTTTGGATTGCGCTTCGAGTAAATTGAAATATTCAACGACAAAGGCAGCTGCACCTATCAACCCTGCAAGTGTGTAAAAAATAGCTCGGTCTGTCTCAGGGTTTCTCAAGAAATAACCATCTCTGACCAGACCGGACATGACGGCCTTTTTCAGTATTGGTACTATGTCTCGCATACAGCCTTGCAAGTTGCCCAGATACTGCTTTTGTGTATCCACAAACATTGCTTTGAGCAACAAGTTCTCATGCTCTCTTAGCGGTTTGACATTCACTGGGTCAGGATTGCGAATAAATTCAACGTCGTGTTCTGATAGGCGAAACATACCCATATTCGGAATTCGCCTCATCTGAATGTAACCTCGTTGGGCAAGATCGACGAGTGATGCAGTGATGTCGGGCATGTCTACACGTTCATCCAATAACGTGCCTAATTCGGCAGGTGTGAGTTTGGGGGTATCCCAAAGCGTTTCCTCAGCATACTTTCTCCACTTCCATTGAAGAATTTGTCTGTGCAACCACAAAATCAAAAATGCTGCAGTTGGAAGAACGATTGCCAGATACCAATCATCAAACAGCCACTTCACTTGATCGAGCATTGAAGGCGGACTCATAGATCCCTTAGGGAAATCCAGTTCTGCAATCAGCCCCTCGCCTGGCGAAAGACCTACTTTTTCCACTACGAATTGATCGCCGACAACGCTGAGCTTTTGAGGTGTGCCATCAACAGTACTACCAATGTAGTACTTTCCTTCTACTGTCTTTGGATCCACATGCGCGGGCAACTTGATTCTGAGTTGTGCAAGATCGATGCGCACCGGAATTTCCGTGCCGGTTGCATCAAACATCAGTTCAGGATGATCGTCGAGAAAATTGACTGCCTTTCTAACCACATACTTCAGATTGTAAGTATGCGACTTTTTGATGATGTCTTTATCGTCAAGCCTGATAGTTTCTTCATGTCCATCAAAGTGCGTACGGACAGGCAGCTTATTGCCATTCTCATCGGTAACACCAAGCACCTTGATGCTAGACTCGTGCGCCTTTGCTTTGTCCGGACAATGCGCGGAAATTATTCGAATCAGAGCAGCTTTCTTAGTTGCATCCATTTGAATGGTTTCGTTGACTAATAACGACCCATCCTTCTTCACCTCGACATCGCTGACAAGTTTATGAATGTCGTTTGCCAATGCCGGAGAGGCCAGAAGAACCATGGCAAATACAGGCAGATAAGCTTTGAAGTGGTACCGAATCATTAGATGTTTAGAACCGGGTAACGCGAAGAAGTAAAGAGACAATGCGCGATTTGGTTAGATTCGAAACTATAATTATACTGGGCCACTCACTCAATTCAAAGTGAGCATGAAATCGGCAACAGCCTTGTGATACTTCTTCGACCCCAGCAGTTTTACGTCCATTGTATGGCCTGCACCTTCAACACGAGTGTAATACTTCGGTTCGACCGCAACTTTGAAAATGGAATCGCCATGCGTCTGAATTGGAATCATGTCATCGACAGTACCTGCCACCATAAGTAGTGGCGCATGTTTCTTTTTGAATATGGTCTCCATATTCAATCCATTGGCCGGCCACATAAACTCGGGATAAATCGCTACAGCTGGAATAAACTCGCATCCACGGCGTTGCAACGAAGCCAGAGGACACTGAAGTATGATGCCGGCACAAGGGTACTTGGAAGATAAATTCGCTGCCACCGATGTTCCTAACGACTCTCCAAAAAGAATGAGATGCGCCGGGTCGACATGCCTCTGTTCGACCAAATACTTGTATGCATCACTGGCATCTTGAAGAATATTGTTTATGGACGGCTTTCCTTCGCTGCGTCCATAGCCGCCGTAGTCATATGCGAAGACAGACATTCCATGCGCAGTCAAAAGAGAAATTTCAGGTTGCACCCAACTTATATTGCCGCCTTTTCCATGATTAAGCAATGCCGTGTATTTCGAATTGGGCACGGCGATAAACCAACCGTGCAGCATTCCTTGCTTCCCTTTGAATTCGACTTGTTCGATAGGGAAGTGATTAACCTCGGAGACGTTGTACCAACCACCCGGATACTTCTGCGGAGCAAAAATAACCGGAGCATAGAATCCTTCATTGATGTACGGCATAAAAGTCACATAGACAATCAGCGGTGTCAAAACCACTATTGCCGCTACTCTCGTGAGAACAAACTTCCAATTGAAACTGCGTTTCCCGGCTTGCGATGATGATGATGATGATGATTCCATGCTGTTTTGACTACTCAAGCCCCAGCATCACTTCTGACTGGTGGAATAAACTGAGGGTCTGGAATTGGAAATTCAGAACCTTCACCTTTTGGATCGACGCCTCTCTTTTTTGCTGCATCGAGTGCTGCTTCGTATCGCTTTAATCGCTCAGCATCAGGATGTTCACCCAAACCGTTTCTCCAAATTGCAAGAATATGCGCGGTGTGAGTGCGAACTGTATAGGTCATTTGCACGTTGGTAGGCAAAACCTTATTCATCTCGTCGATTCCGTATTCATACCACTTCGCTGGATCTTCCCTTTTCGTTCGGGCAACAAGCGCGAGTCGTTCGATTCGATACGAGATGTTGCGAAAATCTTTCCACTTCTCTCTAAAAATCGGTTCTTTATTGCCTTCACCAAAACAGTAGCGAACAGCTTTTTTGAGTGCCTCCTCGGCCTCGTCCAAACGTCCCATATCGATAAGCACGCTTGCCTTTGCATTAAGCGCTCGAGGCATTCCAACCCACATTGTTGGATTTGCCGCCCAGATTTCTATCGCTTTGTTGTATGCCTCAAGCGCTTTGTCGTATTGCTTCAGCGCCAAACTGGCGCGCCCAACGCGCTCGAGACAAAGACCTTCTTGTTCGGGATTCGGAATATCATGCGCTACTTGCGCCGCTTCTTCGGAAAATGAAAGCGACTGTTGAAACTCTTTCTTGGCAAAATACTCGTCACTGCGACTCTGTAACACTTTCAGCGGCGGATGTCCGCATGAAGCAAGCCCAAGCAGGACGATACACAAGAGCAAAAGAGAATTTGGTCTAAACATCGAAAGTGAGAATTGAAACCGGATAGCTATGCTGCGATCCCAATTCTATCAAGAGTTTAGATTCCCAAAATATCTTTGAATTTCTGCGCGGGCGATTTAGTCGGCTTGTAAAACTCAGCGGTCCAGCCCTGGCGAGCGACATCTTCTGAATCATGCCTCTGGCTGCTGGATGCCATTTCGGTGATCATTGCAATCAACGCCCTGCATTCCTCGGTTGGACTCGGACCCTTGGCTTTTGGCTGTGATGAATCACCTGAGAACTTCTTGTATTGTGTTTTGACACTTTCTCCAAAAATTGGGAGATCGCCTCCACCTACGCGCCGAGACAATGAGTTGATTGTTGCCAAACTTTCTTCAAGGTTCCAACACAAGATCTTCTTACCTTCAAGACATTTCAATATTGACTTCAGAAAATCAGTTGGCTCCTGAGCATTGAACACAACTGAGTAGTCAACGCCATGCATCGCAAAAATCTCTGATGAAACTTCGCCTTGTGGCTTGATCAGCGATTCGAACACGGTTTTTCCATCTGCACTAAGCACGGAAGCCGACAAAACCTCCACCCCGTCCAACCTCGTGACCCGCGTGGCCAAGGCTAACCAATCTTTGGAGTCGAGTTGATAGCGAGCCCAGATGATCGCTTGGTTGCGCTCTGGCCCATAAGTGGGGTTGGCTGAGTCGGTTTTCATTAAACTTCGCGTTCCTATAACAACAAGTCGCGCCTATTTTATCGGCTGCGCCTCGCTTCGAAATTGCAAAGTGTTAATTACCTATTTCCTGCCGGCCTGACGGAAAATCTCTTTTCGCTCTTTGTCGATTTTTGCCATATCGTCATAAATGCCCAGTGCCTGCTTGCCAACCGCCAACCGGTCAGGTTTGTCGGCACCAGCGACCTCCTTTAAAACCTGGAGATCGTGCAGGGCATCGTCAACCAGTTTCTTGAGGTCATTCCACTCCTTGGAATCGGTCGCCGCGGTGTTCGCTTCGTCATGCAACACAGGCAAAAGCTGGTCTAGTTGGCTGATGAAGATATCCAACCACTTTTTGCGAGGCGGCAAGAAATCACCCATTGCCATTATCCCGTCAGGCATCGGTATTGCCGGAACCACGATTGGCCCGAACATATCAGGTTCTGAAACGACCACCAAATCTTGTCTTTCAACTTCACCGATAATGTCTAGGGCCGTGCGCCGGATGTGATTTGATGTATCGCCAATCGCTTTTAATGCTCGGTGCATGTCCGTGACCGGCACTTTCGCCGATTTGTCGGCGCTGGCACTATCGGTTGTCGCGGTTTGAGAGCCGGGCTTGGACGCGCCACCAGTGGGATTATCGTCGCCTAACGCTGCTCCTGCGCACAAGAGCACTGCCGGCGAAATTAACACGACTGCCAAACTCACGGCTCTCGGTAATTTGAATCTCAACACACTTTTTGCTCCCTCTCAATTCACTTAACCAGTCGCTATAATCCCAACAGTTCCTTTATACCAGGAGATGATTGTGCCAGGTGACACAAAAGAACCCCTTGCAAAGGTGCAGCTCGCGCTGATCGTTTTTGTTTTCCTGATACTTGCGTTTTCTTGGACTGCCGCCTTGGCTGCCGAGCCATCTCAACCGCAACAAAAGTTGACCCCATGGGAAAAGGCAGAACTAAAAGCCGAGAAAGCATTTATCGACCACAAATATGAAGAAGCAGACAAATTCTGGAAGGACGCGCTGACAGAAGCTGAGAAATCTGGCGCTGAGTCGGCCGAAGTTGCGACAACTCTCAACCAGATGAATCATTTGTTTATGCAACAAAAGAGGTATCACGAAGCGGAGACGGCACTGACTCGTGCATTGACCATTCGCAAAGCTATTTTGGGTGATGAAACGCTGCCAACGGCAGAAACCATGGGAAATCTCGCACTAGTAAAACACAAACTCGGTGAAGACGAGGAAGCCGAAAAATTATTGCTTAGCGTGCTTGCCACCAAAGAAAAATTGTTTGGAAAAGATGCAAAAGAGTCTGCCACCACTTTAGTAAATCTGGCAAACCTGTACGCCGATCACAGACGATGCAAGGAAGCCGAGAAGTGCTACCAAGATGCCGTAAAAATAGACTCGAAGAATTACGGTGATAAAAGCAAAACGACCATAAACGATCGCGCACATCTTGCGATTCTCTACTACCACTGCGGCGATACGCAGAAATCTCTCGATCAACTTACTGAAGTTTTGAAAGAACAAGAAGTGTTGTTCGGATTGGACAATCCGGAATTGGTTTCAACCTTGCATTACATCGGTTTGTGCAACGTCCGCCTAAAACGCCAGCGGCAAGCGCACGTCGCTTATGCAAGAGCGCTGGAAATTCAAGAAAGAGCACACGGCAGAAAGGATCAAGAAACAATTTTCCATCTACTGCATGTGGCAAAATCTTATGACGCTCTCAACGATCGTCAAACAGCGACCAAGCTATATGAAGAGGCTGCAGTTGCCGAAGAAAGCAGAAACGACAAAAAATCAGACTATCGAACCGTCGAGTGCTATTTGGAAGTGGCACACTTCTATAAACGCCACAAAGAGCACGCGAAAGCCGAGAAGTATTTTAAATTGGCACTTCAAAATTTCGAACACCTAAACCGGCATGAACAGCGAAAGCTCTATGAACTCCCTGTGGCATACTCGGACATGTTGAAGGAACTGAAACGCGCTGATGAAAGCGCGGAGATGTCGAAAAAATATTTGCATGTTCACTTTCATCATCAACACGGAGGTCAATCAACAATCAAATGACCTCACTTTTACTCAACGGCGAAGTCAAAGAAGATGCGACACGAGAATTGCCTCGACAGCAAGAGTCTCTCTATGCCTCCGCAGCCTCGTCCGACAACTTGATGAAGTTAGATGCGGGAACAGGTAGGCGATACTACGACCTCAATGCTGCCAACAGAGTTTATCGGGGAGCTTGGCTTTTTGGGCAGGAACATATTCAAATGTTCATAGGTCCGTTAAAAGCACAATGGGATCAATGGTGCCCGGTGCCAGCAGACATTCCTGATGGAGTCTTGATTAAGGGCACCGTAGTGTACGAGCAAGCCGGCGGCTCATGGAACCGTTCTGCCGACGAATTCGAAGGCGTGCTTCGCACCATGGGGGGTGTCAGATACTTCGTCGGGAAAACACAACACACATTTACCGGTAGAAACATTCCCAACGGAATGATGAAGGTCGTAGCCAACCTAAACGTGAAGTTAACCGGCTCGGCATCTTCAAATCCGTTGATTCCCGTGAGACGACAAAGCCAACCATATGCGGTGGGCGGTCCAGGCGGCCCCGCAACTTATTCACCGTATGCAAGAAATTCAGGCGAGCAAGCTCCGGCTTATCAACCGGCATATCAACAACCGTCAGACCAACAGCCTGCGCAACAACCCACATATCAGCAGCCTAACTATCAGCAATCACAGCCCTCATATCAACAGCCTTCATATACGCAATGGGCTCCTCAACAACCTGCCTACGGCGCAGGCAATGCGAACCCAGATTTCTTGAATCCATCAGGTTCTTCCAGCCCTCAGCCCGGATATGGATATGGAACTCCAAGCGGACAACCAGGATATGGGCAACCCGGTGGATACGCACCGGCTGTGCGTCAGCCTGCACCATCCAACGACCCTGACCCGGCCGGTTTCTAGATGTCGCGTATCGAAGTTAGAGCTCATATCCACACCCGCACCCGTACCCGTACCCGTACCCATATGTGGATTCTCGCCGGCGCACTTGTGCTCACGGTATTCTCTTCAAGCACAATCCCAATTCTAATCCCGGCATTCGCCGCGGATAATTCAGATGTACAGGCGATCATAGAAACCAACCTTCCCTTTGTTCTTTCAGACAATCTGAGCGAAGCAAACAAGGCAGATACTTTGATTCTCGCTGCCGGATCGAAAGCGCTTCCGATATTGATAAAGCAATTGGAAGATCCAAACAACAAGCTCCGCGCAAATGCGGCACACTGTATCGGCTTATTTGGCAACAGTGCTGATACCGCTGTCAGTGCGCTGTCTGCTGCAGTTTTAGACACCGATCCTGGCGTTGCAGCGCAAGCTGCCGATTCTCTGTCCGGCATAGGCGACGCCGCATCCAGCGCAGTCAAACCTCTGCTGAAAGCCGCCTCTCGTACCGAGACCAAATCTTCGATGCCACCATCTGGAGTAGCGGCCGGCAAGCAGGCGCTGTTTGCCAGAGACGTCAATGCACCGGTCAGAGCCGCTGCAGTAAGAGCTCTGTCGCGAGTCACGACGCGCATGGATCTGCCGGAAGTCAAATTGAAGTTGCTTAGCCTTCTAAAAGACCCAATCGATCAAGTGAGGATCTCGGCAGCAGAAGGTCTTGGTTTGCTGCCTCCGGACGCTACCAATACGTTGTCTGCGCTTACGGCCGCACTAGGCGATCGCAACTCTGAAGTGAGGCGACTAGCCGCGGTGGCCCTGAATGAGATGGGTGAGGATGCGGCGCCGGCAACCAATGCATTGCTCGATAAGTTGGCAGATCCTGATGTGGCGCTCGACGCTTCTCGCGCACTTGCGCATATAGGATCAAAAGCGCTTCCGAAACTTCTCGAAAGTCTCAAAAGTGACAACGTCACAGCGCGCAAGGGAGCCGCTGCCGCAATCAGCGAGATGGGCGCGGATGCGACACCGGCCATTCCGGATCTGCTCAAGTGCATTGACTCGAAAGACGAAAATGTCGATGTGAAACGGTTTGCCATTTACGCCCTGGCAGGAGCAGGCTCAGACGAACCGGGCATGGTTGTTTCAAAACTTGTTGAACTCTTGCAATCAAAAGACGAAGACACGGTAACTGTTGCAGCCCTGACCATCGTAAAACTGGGAGAGTATCTGCAAAACTCAGTAGGAACCGGCGAACTCTCAACCCAAGAAATCGCCGAGTCTTTATCAGCTTTGAAGGCGACGCGCGCCATGATCGCCGACGGAACAATTACGATTCCGGATTCGACCGTGGCAGTTTCCGAACTAGACAGCTCGATTACCACCCTCAACTTTGCGCTCGAGTCGCACGCATCTACCATGCTGAAAGACGTGTGGAAGTGGTGCATGGATAATCAACTCGCCCTTAGTCCCATTGTCTGGATTGTCTTTTTTCTTCTTCTTTGGACTGTAATTCTCAACACGAAGCCGATTTTGATTTTGAAGGTCAGCAATTCACTGGACAAAATCGCTGATATTTCCCTTCAATCAATGCCGATCAAGCACTTCTTTCTGATCAGTTTCTTTCACCACAACCCTAAAGTATTGGATGCATGGGTTGCCTCGCAAATAGACACGGTGCGAAAAGAGTTCGAGAGCAAAAATACTGTACAAGAACGCAATGTGTACATTCCGATGCCGGTTGTCTTAAATGGAAAATCGGTCGGCAATCTGACCCCGGAGAATCTTAAGCCAATCTTTTCGCAAGCGAGAACGTTTCTTCTCATTTGCGGTGAAGGTGGAATTGGAAAAACAACTCTTGGTTGCCAGATAGCTCGCTGGGCTATGAGCCCGCTTCGCGACGAGAGACTTTTGCAGCATATCGTGCTGCCTGTTTTGTTGGAGCACGATCTGTATATAGATCCACAAAAGAAAGATTCATTCCTTCAAACGATTCGCGGCCAACTCTCACTAACTTGCACCACCACCGATGGCATCACAGATGAGTTCGTCTTGCAGCTGCTCAAACAGAAACGATTGATGGTGTTACTCGATCACTTCTCCGAATTGAGCCAAGAAACACGCAAAGCAATTCGTCCCGAATCACCCGCGTTTGCTGCCAACCTTTTGTTGGTCACGTCTCGCAATGAAGAGAAGTTGGACGACGCGTCGAAATCGACAATTAAACCGATACGAATTCAAGGCGATCGTCTTTCGGCATTCATGGACGCATACTTGACTCAACGCGGCAAACGAGAGCTCTTTGACGATCCCGAATACTTTGACTCGTGCCGAAAACTATCACTGATCGTCGGCAAAGGTACAACGACGATTCTTCTGGCAAAGCTATTTGCAGAACAAATGATCGCCATCAAAGATGGAGAACCTGACCAATCCAACTTAGGTGATTCGGGACTTCCCGATAACATTCCCGATTTGATGCTTCGCTATATCAATGAACTGAATCGAGACTTTCAAGAAGAGCGATATGACAATTACACCCTGCATCAATATTTGAAAGTTGTCGCTTGGGAGTGTTTGAAAGATACGTTTCGACCGATGAGTGCAAGAACCGTCGATGTATTGCAGCAAATGACCAAAGAATTCAACCTGCCCGACGCCGACGCTGCAAATACAAGATTGCGATACTTGCAAGAGCGCGTTCGCATCGTGCAAGCCGTCGGACCCTCCGCAGACATGGTGCGTTTCACCCTTGATCCTGTCGCTGAATATCTCGCTGCCATTAAAGTAGTCGGCGACTGTGGAGCAAACGAGAGTAAGTGGAGCGACTTACTCGATCAAATGAAAGTCGCAAAAGAAGCAGGAGTAATTGACGGCTTCCAATCAGCACTAAAAGAAACGCTTAAAGTAAAAGGCAAGGAATGCAAAGTAAGCGCCGCCACAATTCAGCGCGTTATGGAAAGCTAACGTTGAATCGCAACGATTGAACCGGACAACATCAATCAAACAAGTCTCAATCCGGCATAGGTTCGTCAGCAGGTATCTTCTGTTCGGACTCGTGTCCTTCAACCTGCGGCGTACCCGAAAGCTGCGCTCGCAGCAAGTCGTTTTCTTCTTGCAACTTTTCGATTTCGTGCACCATGTGTTTTACATCTCTAAAGTGATCGATCACAAGGTGCAGGTTGACACCAAAAAGTACGGGCACAAAACTAAACCACATGGACAATCGCGAATAGAGAAAGACACTAGCCAAAGGCGCGAGAATCATCGACCCACCAAAAGCGGCCAATAAAGCCCATCTATAGGGAAAGAGTCTGGTGAAAGCTACGAGAACAACACCACATACAATATCAATCTCGGCCAGCGAAACCGGATCGATTGGATATGAAACTCTGTCTTGCAAGTGAGATTCGATTGCCACACCAATCAAGTGCGCACCGGAAAACATGCCGGCAGGAGTTGCATGCGTATCGAATCCGCCATAGGTTCCACCCAAAACGACTATCTTGTCTTTGGCGAAACCGCGCCAACCGGTCCCCTTCGCGAACTTCTCGACCTGGCTTGCAGAGAAGCTGCGGTCGGGAGTGAATGTGAAGTTGAACAACGCCTTTTCAGTTCTTGCTTCGAGCGGTTTTTCCATGAAAGCTTTAACAGCAGCCCAAGGCAAAGTGTCAGTGAATTCTCCGGTGGGGTGTTTTATGTCGTCCCAAAGGACTTTCACTCTCAAACGATAGCTGCGCACCATTCCATCGAGATCAGATGTCATCACGGCCATGGCAGATCGATCTCTGTATTGTTCGGGCGAGCCGCCGAGCACTGGCAGCGGTCGCATCAAAGGCAGCGTGTTGTGACCGCTTTCATGATGTTCGTCTGAGCCATCGGGCTCGGTGTGAGTCTCCGTCGAGGGTGATGATTCAGATTTCGCATCGGTGTCGCCCTCATCTGCAGAGCCACCATGACCGGTGCTTTGCGGGTGACTATCATCTGTGGTGCGATCGGTGCCATGCTCACTCTCTTCCAGTTGAGCAGAGCCTGTAGAACCGCTCTCAGCAGCGGGATCTTCTTTTAGCTCACTGGCAATCTCTTGCTCGTGAGGAAGGATTGTTCCTTTGCGGGCCCAAATTATTGCCGTTCCTTCCCGTTTGACGTCCTTCAACAGCTGATAATCGGGCCTGGCAGTGTCGAGATCGACGATCAAAACCTTTGGTTCACCAGAGAGCACTGTTTCGATCAGCTGTCTCAACCTAATTGGATCAAGCGGTGTCTGCCCTTTGAACATGGTGTCGAAATCTTTGTCGCCGATTTCAATAATGCGCGTGTTTGGCATTTCAATTGGAAAGGCGCGAATAAAAATATCGAGCGCCATGGTCTCAAAGGCGCTTAGAAAGCCGGCTTCGTGCAGAACGAATGTCAGACAGGTGCAAATGCCTATGATTGGCAAATGTTTTGCGATGTATAAGAGGAAACCGTCATAATCGTTGTGAGGCGGGAATACCCACTTAACGAGAGCCCGCGTCCATGCCTTCACTCTCACGATTGCGCCACTTTATCTCGTTTCGCTTTTCTCGGTGTTCGGCTCTGCAAGAGAGGCCAGATAGTTGAGCAAAATGCGGCGTTTGCGTGCATCATCATTTGCCGGAGTCGCCTTCATCATCGCCACTGCTTCGGAATAAAGTTTGACGTTGCTGCCATAGGCGTCTTTACCGCATACCAGCACCCAGCCTGCATCTTGAGGTTCTTCAAATTGATCGATTGTTCTTAATTGCCAAAGACCGTTTGTTGCTTCCGGAATCGCGACAGTTCCTTGCTTGCCGTCCCATTCGATTGATGCAATCTTTGTTTTGGGTCCCAAAGTGGTGAGATCTTCTCCAACTTTTCTCATTTGAATTTGATAGCTTCCCGGTTTTGCTTCAGCAAGAATGTTTTTCAAATCGACTTTGCCGCCATCCAATTGGGCGACACCATCAGTTAGCTTGGCGACGCTGCCTCGAATGGTGAAGACGAATCGCTCCGGGTTTTCATGCAAATACTTGAGAGCTTTGTACCAGCGGTCGAGTGGAGACGGCGCTGCCGACAGCGTAACTTTCTTCAGTCGGTCTTGTCTGCCAACTCGCGAAATGATGGTTTTGTCGACGAGCAGCACGCGAATGGTGTCTGTGTCGCTTGCCGGTACCAACTCCGCGCCCTCTGGGACAGAGTCGTTTTCGTTAACGGGTTGCGTGCCGGTGCTCGTTTTCATCGTCCAATTTCCGGTTTTTTCCATGACAACACCGATGAAATTGTCCTTTGCAGTCGCGCCGGCCCAAGAAGCTGTTGGCAGACCGCCGACGGCAGCGACTGCCACCGCACTGGCAACAACGGCGAAAAGGCGCAGGCGGCTATTTAATCTCTGTTGCATGATTTCAAACCCAAACGAAGTAAACCGGTAAGCGCCCATTATAGGCGGTAGCCTTTTGGTCTGCTCGCCATAAAATTGACCTGCCAAGTTTCGTCCACGTTTTCGTTTGAAGGCAAATTTCTCTTTATCGGAAGTTGAGAGAGCTAAGGAAGTCGGATCACCCAGGATCCCGAAACTCCAAGTAGGACAAAGCAAACGGAGCCAAGGGGTTATCGATGAAGCTCAAGTCCCTCGGCGATATCGACGAAGTCTGGGGGGTGAAACCATGAATTTCGGGCCTTATACACCGAATACTAAATATCTTTGACTAAAAGGCAGAGGCCCCGGGAATATTCAATTTTGGTTGCACCAGCCAAGCACGAGATTCCATGAGAAACCATGAGTAACCTCGCCACGGGCAGGGCGCAACGGGTCGCATAGTCAACAGGTACGAAGAAAGGAGCAGTCTGTGCAATCAAGGGAAACTGCCGTCAGGCAGCCAAGTGAAATCACAGCCTTAAGCCCGAAGGTTCAAGCACTTCTGCAGAACATTAACAGTGTTCTGGTGGGGCAGCCAAATCCATCGAGAATGGCAGTTGTTGCGCTTTTGGCAGGTGGTCACGTCGTTATCGAGGACGTCCCGGGAACTGGAAAGACGCTACTGGCAAAGAGTCTCGCCAATTCAATCAAATCTGACTTCAAGCGGGTTCAATGTACTCCCGACCTTCTGCCATCAGACGTTTCCGGGGTCAACATCTTCGACCAACGCGAGGGTGTATTCAAATTCGTGCCGGGTCCCCTGTTTACAAACATTTTGTTGTGCGACGAAGTCAACCGCGCTACCCCACGTACACAATCGAGCTTGCTTGAAGCGATGGAAGAAAAGCAGGTCACGACCGACGGCGTTACCCGCAAGCTGCCCGATTTGTTCTTCGTTATGGCAACCCAAAACCCAATCGAACAGCACGGCACGTTTCCTCTGCCTGAAGCCCAGCTGGACCGGTTCATGATTTGTCTTTCGCTGGGCTATCCCAAAGAGCCGGAAGAGGCGACTATTTTGAAGAAGACACTGGTGGAAGGCGGCTTCGACGTGCATGCCGTCTTGACGATGGAAGACGTCATCATGGCTAAGCAAGCCACAAAGCGCGTCTTCGTTCACGAAGCACTGATCGATTACGTGGTTGCAATCGTGAATGCTTCAAGACGTCATCCGTCCATCACCCTTGGCGTAAGCCCTCGGGGAAGCCAACTTCTGATGCGCGCCGCTCAGGCCAACGCATTCGTAGATGGAAGAGATTTTGTCCGCCCTGAAGACATAAAAGCACTTGCACCGCATGTCTTCGGTCACCGCATCATCCCCAAAGTCAAGTCAAATCGAATAAGCCATGCCCCCCTTATCGAGAAAATCCTCGAAACAATCGAAGTTCCCGGATAGTCCGCCAGGCGGCGCCAGACCTGGAACATCCTCACCCGGCAGCGCTCAACCCGCTGCCCAGAGGCCTGGTCTTGCCCCAGAACCGGAAGCAAAACCGGTCAAGAAAAAGAAGGCGTTTGTTGTCCACATACCATTTGGATTTGGTTGGACACTTTTGGTCGAGCCGAGATTTGTCAGTTGGTGCATTACAGGAATTGTGATGTATCTATTGGCGGCCTTTATCGGCAACGAGTGGATGTATTTGCTTTCTTGCAGCTTCTTGATTGCAGGCGTTCTCAGTTTGTTTCTGCCTTGGATTTCTCTGGCAAGCGTCGGTGTTGAGTTTTCACTGCCAAAAGAAGTAATGCAATCAGACACCGCTGATCTCGTAATCAAGCTTTTTCGAAAAAACATACTTGGACCAGCTTCATTTCTATTTCCCACCCGTGCCATTCGCATCTCCGTATCGATGGTAAGGCGCGCGCCACGCGGTGGCGTTGTCGAAAAGATTTTAGATAGCGACCCACTCTTCATAGAGTCATTGGATTTCGATTCTCTCTTGCGGTTCCCCACTCCTGAATTGCGGCGCGGAATCTATTATTTGGAACGCATCGAGTTGACCTGCTGTTTTCCATTCGGTTTGGTCTGGTGGAGACGTCGCATCAAAACCAACCTTAAGGGTGGTCAATCAACACTCACTGTTTTGCCCAGAGTCTATCCAATCTCAGGCAACTTCCTTCTCCATTTGAAGGGCGTCACTTCCGCAATGGGACTGTCGGCTTCCAATTCAAAAATCGTGGTGCAATCGACTAGTGTAAGAACAGTCAGAGAGTTCAAAACCGGCGACAGCATAAGGCACATTCACTGGCCAAGCAGCGCACGCACCGGCAAGTTGTTGGTGCGCGACTTCGATTCGGAAACGCTGCCCGTTTATGACGTAGTGCTCGATCTTCGCGCCAACTGGAAGACTCCGGATCAATTTGAGCTTGCAGTGACGCTGGTGCATTCTCTGATTCATTTGGGTCATAGGTTGGGAACAACCCCTGAGTTGTACCTGTGCCCATCATTAGACTCGAAACTTTTGCTGGAAGATTTGATGTTTGATCTTCCACAGCTGGAGCCGGGACTCGACCTTATCGCAGAGATTCTGGCACGGGTCGAGCCGCTCAAGGACTTGCCTGTTGAACGTGCCGGAGGCGATGATAATGAAGAGCCCCCGGAGCATTTTCCGGATACGAGCGGCAACCCCGACAGACCGCTTCTGACGATTTTTGCCTCACAAGACACAATAATGAAGTTCATTCCAAAACTTGGAGACCGTCTAGTCAGTCCTGTTGAGCTCGCTGTAATTCCTCGTGAATTTGGCGAGATAGCCGAACTGCTCGCAGAAGAGAGCGAAATCAACAAGAAAGAAAAACAGGAAAAACAACAGTTCAAGTCGGCGCGGCCTCAGGGTCAAGCGCCAAGACCAAAGCGTGTCGCCTGCACGGTTGGACGCCCTCCGGATAGCCTTACAATCGCTCATCTCGACAGTGAATCGGATCTGGAGCCATTATGAACAAACCAAATCCTAAGAAGCCGGGCGACCAACCCAACCCTAATAAACAGGCGCAAAAGCAGGCCAAGCCGGCGCCGCCACCAGAACCGGTAGAACCGGCGGAAGATTCGGTTCCGCTTCGAATCGTCACATTCTTGATGACGATCATTTGTATTGGTTCGGGATGCTTCTTTGTTGACACCCCACCATTGATGACTGCTCTGTATCTGCTGTTCGCGTTCGGCGGCTGCTATTTGAGCTACCAGTATCGTCACGAACAGACAAAGTGGTTGCACGTGTTTGTCACCATCGGCATGTTGGCGGTAGCAATCAATGCCGGACACGAACTGTTCACCGGATGTGGTACCGGACGTTTTCAACTGTTCGCGCCTATAGTTCACTTTGTCGCCGGCACATTTATCATGCACTCATTCGAGGCAAAAACTCGATCGGACATCAACATGTCTTCGGCGCTTGGACTCTTGCTTCTGTGCCTAATGGCGCCGGTTGGAAAGAGCATCTTATATGGTATCGCCGTACTCGCTTACATTATGCTCGGCGCGATCATGCTTTACTTTGATTGCATCTCTCGAACCATGCAAGCTTGGCTTCCCAAACCAATGGAAATGGCTCCATTGGAAGAGCTGTCTCACAAGAGAAGGCGAAGAGCAAGCGGTCATACAGTAGTTGCAATTGCACTATTGCCCGCACTCACGCTCGGACTGTTCTTCTTCATTCCTCGCTTCGATAACATCATCGATGTGATGATGGCAAACGTTCAAAAACTAACAGATCAAAAAGCACCGCCATCGCGAGAGATGCCCTCAGGCGATCCTGCCGAAAGTAATCGCCCAGCAAGACACTACGAACACAAAAACAAGGCAAAAGCAAAAGAAGAACAAAAGGATAAAGATAAGAAAGCCCTCGAGTTAAACAGCAAGCCCGAAAAAGATAAGAAGGTTCAACCCCCGCAAAAAAATCCTAAGGACAAAGACAAGCCGCCACCGGAATCGAACAAAAACAAGCAAGAAGAGCCTCCTAAACCGGAAGATAAAAAGGACGAAAAGAAAGAAGAACCCAAGGACAAAAATAAAACTGACCAAAAAGACAAAGACAAAAAAGACAAAAAGACCAACCTCAAAAACCCGAAAGAAAAAGCTGGTCCCGGCACCGAGGGACCGCACGGCGATGACGGAACCGGAGAGAACGGAGAAAAGGGAGAAAAAGGAGGCAAGGGCGTCAAAGGTGGTGCTTCTGGTGATCCCAGTGCCGACTCAGACAAGATGCCTTTGGTGGTAGATGAAGACCTCGACATTCAGAGACTTCTGTTTACTGTCAACTGCCGCAGAACGCTGTTCTACAAACTAACCAGTCTCGACAGATTCGATGGCACCACATGGTGGCACTCGAAGAAGAAGGAACAGCCGACGGTATGCGCAACAAGCGATCAAGGTTTCTACCACCTCGACGCTGCACCAAGCCTTAAGCCGCAAGCCGACTCGATTTCATTGACTCAAGACATCACTGTCGGTGACTCGAACTTGAGTAGAATCATTCCTGCCGCGTCGATTCCAAAGAGGATCACCGACAACTGGAAGAAAATTGAAGTCGATTCATACGGCACTCTCAAAGTAGAGGAGCCGATCAAAGCAAACACCAAGTATCAAGTAGATTCAGAAGTGCCCGTCTACGATTTGAAGGCGCTGAGAAAAGAACCAAACATAGGAATGGAGATGGAAGACCAGCTGCGCAAAGAGCTGGAAGACAATCTGCAAATTCCAGAAAATCAAACTCTCGAGATGTACTCGACAGCAGAAAAGGTCGCGAAGGAAGGCAATTGGTTTAACCAGTCTGAGAGAATTCTCTGGTACCTGCGCAAAAACTACAAATATACACTTTCCGGTCCGATGAGCGGAACGACAAATGTTGTAGACACGTTCATGACAGAAAAGTCCGGCAATTGTTCGACTTTCGCAACCACGTTTGTGATGATGGCACGCGCTGTCGGAATTCCATCACGGGTTGTGAATGGATATGCGCCTGGCGAATTCAACAAAATGACAGGACAACGCGAAATTCGCGTCAAAGATTCGCACACCTGGGCTGAGGTCTACATTCCACGGCATGGCTGGGTTCCTTTCGACGCGACTCCGAGTGGAACTCTGCCTGACAGACCCAAAGAGATCTCTTACGACTTTGGCTCGCTCTCCAAGAAAAACGTCGGTCTTGGCAGTGCCGGCGGATTAGAAGATTTAGAGATGGAGCAGATAAGCCCGGTGCGCTGGGTGTTGATCGGCGTCGCCGCAATTATGAGCATCATTCTGCTCGTCTTTGTTGTTCGAGCAATCATACGAATGATTGCTGCCTGGAGACATCAAAATGCACATGTTCATCCAGCTGCCAGGATTTTACGGAAGCTGATGCAAGACTTGACCTTCCTCAACATCAAACGATCGAAAGGAGATACCGCCACCGATCTTGCCAGAAAAATAAACGATGCTTTCAGAGAACTTAGTGAAGAAGGAAAAGTTGTGGATCCCACCATATACACAATGGTCGATTCCTTCATGGAGTCCTATAGCGCTGTTCACTTTGGCAATCGCCAATATGTTGACGAGCTCAAGCGGCAGGCGGACGACATAAAATTCAAGGCCCGCAAGAAAAAATAGCCGTTCATGACGACGACCAGACAACTCAAAACCGAAGAAAACATTTGGCTGCGCAGAATAATCGAAGCAGTCGGGTTCACGTTTTCCGGTCTTCCCATGCGGGTCTTTGTGATCAGCACCGCAACTCTTTGCCTTATGCTCTGGGGGGTGGAACATACGATAACATCGCATGCACCACAGATGGCAGACTCTCTTGCATCGAAGCTTTGCGCCAATTTTGATGCAAACGATCTGACCGAGTTTAAGACTCTCAAGTTGATTCATCAAAACGATCTTGCTTGGCTCTACGTCACACAAAGCGATGGCCAAGTTGTCGCGTCAACCAGACCCTTTGCACCAAGGCTAAGGCGTTATGATCAAACGTCGCGCGTCGTGACGGTGCACGGCGAACCCTATTACGAAGCTGTAAAACCGTTGCAAGAAGGAAAGTTTTTTCTGCACGCCGCTGTTCCCTTCAAAGAGACGAGCGTCTTAGATGCGCTTCGTTCGCCGGATACCGCGTTAATACAACCGGTTCGATCGGCTTATGTAATACTGCCGTTTTTTGCTGTGATTGCAATGAGTTCTGTTTTGACTCTTTTATTTGTTTCCCTTCCTGTTAAGGAGTTCGCAAGAAATATGCGTGCTGCCGCAACAAGAAAGGGATTTCTTGAAGTACTTCTCGAACCAGCGGAAATCCGGACAATAAGAACTGCTTACGAGGCGATTCAACTATCCTCGAGTCAACCGCAGAAATCAGCTGACGACGTAATCATCGAGGGAGACAGCGTTGACAGATGGCGAACACCGAAATCGCACAAAACCGGCGAGCTGATTCGCACGAAGATGGATTCGCAAGAACTCAGAGCCGTGCAGCAAGTGCAGCAAACCGACGAAGAGTCAAGAAGGGTTGATCCCTTGCTTTTGGCGTTGAGACATGAGCTGCGGCGAGCACCATCATTGAAAAATTTCGGCAATCTTCTTTTCAAAGGTCTAAAAGAACTCTATCCGGATGCAGCCAGTCACGGCGTCTTGATTGGAGTCGACAAACAAGGAAAATCGGTAATTGAAAGTTCTATCGGACTTGATGATGTGTTGTTGCGCCTATTGCAAGATGTCGATCATTACGGTGTAGCCAAAGCCTTTCTTCACACAGGCAAGTTTGCCGACATTGGTCCTCTTTCATTGCGGCGTCACGGATTTGGTCTATTGGCCGACTCGAAGGGAGTAAGACGTGTTGCCTACTTCAACTGCAACTATCAAGGACGACTGATTGCTATTGTCGGACTGCTTTTGAAAACGGAAGATGCACTCTCTCCAAACAACGCTCAAGCGATCGAACAGTTTATCGAGTCATTGGGTCCGACCTTCTACGAAATCTTCATGAAGCAAGAGGCGGAAGAGGCAAAATGGACGGATCAACTTACCGGCTTGCGCAACCGGCAATTCTTCAATGAGTTGATGGAGTTTGTTGCCAATCGTGCTAAAGCGAATCCAGAGCTTCAGAAGTTTTCGGTGATGTTCATAGGCGCGGATCAAACCGAACAAGTGGCAGAGGCAAAAGGTCCGGACGTACGAGATCGACTGTTGCAAGAGTTGGCTCATGTATTGCGATCATGCATTCGTGTAAAGACGACTCTCGATCAGCAATCGAAACCGGACTACTATTTGGTGCGTTACTCCAGTGACGAGTTTGTAGTGGTTATGGAAGCCAGCGATGCAGAACAAGTGTCATCAGTTGCTAAACGGGTGAAGCAGGCGGTCGAAAGCACTCAAAGTGCCGAACACATAACGGTTTCAATCGGTCACGCCACACACCACGCTTCTTCCGACAAAGTCGACAGCACTCTTCAATCTGCCAGATTGGCTCTATCCTTTGCGCAAGAAAGCATGGGCGGTCGCTCCGTATGTGATGCCACACAAGTCACACCTGGATTCACTCCAACCCGCAAGGCATCGGTAATGAAAGGAGAACTGGGTGTGCTCGATGCAGCTGGTCTGCTCCAGTCAATTTCAAACAGCCTGAAATCAGGTCTTCTCTCGGTAGAGGACAAGCTTGGAAGGAAGTTTCAACTTTCTTGGGAAGACGGCAGACCACTTTATGCGCGGTTAGGAAGTTTGTCAGGATTACATGCGGTCATCGAATTCGTAGGTACGTTCTCGTCAGGAAAATTTGACTTCAGACAACAAATAGGATCGTCGGACAGCCAAGTCATCTTCGTATATGGTGACAAGTTGCCACCACTGCACAAATGCTTGATGGATGCCGCACTTGCAGAAGATCATCTGATTGCGGCGCGCGCGCGCATCACAACCACTGAATTGTTTGTCAGAGTCACTCCCGATGCCGAAGCTCAATGGGAAGAACTCAAAGTTCAGATGCAAGAAGAGTGGTCCGAAGCAGAGGTACAAATGATGGAACTAATTCGCCAGCGATCGACTGGCAGCATCACGATGACTCAACTCTTCGAAGGAATCGAAGGAGTAAACACGAGTCTAAAGTGGCGCGGCGCTGCACTATTGCTCGAGCACAAACTCTTGCAAGTGCGGCCAATGGCATAGCTGATTTGATTGATCACGCGCCGCGTGGCCATCGTATGTGGTGACTCTGCATCGTATGTGGTGGCCATGCAACGCGTGATCACGTGACGCGTGATCACGTGTTGCGTGATCACCACACAATAGCCCACGCTTATTCCCTGTCTCGATTGACCGTGCTGAGCCTTTGTCTAGCTTCCTTCAAGGCCTCATCGTATCGACTTTCAAGCCCGGCATTGACACCTCTCAAGCCGGCGACTACCTTCTCTGTCCAATCGAGATATTCAACAAGACGCTCCATCGACCAATCAGAGGGCGGAGATCTTCCGATATCACAAACGTTGGAGATTTTGTCACCCAACTTGATCGCCTTGGCACCAGAACTTATGTGAGGTGCATGTTCAATTTGCAATTTCTTGCGCGTTGCTTTCGGCAGACTCTTATCATCGGTGACTTCTTTGACTAAGTCACTGACCTCGACACCAAAAATAGTCTCCAACTCTTCAAACGTCGTATCAGTATCTTCAACAGTGTCATGCAGAACTGCTGCCATCAAAACTGCCAGTTCGCGAACTTCTCCGACTCGCCACAGACATTCGGCCACTTCAATTGGATGATTGATGTAGGGCGAGTGCTCTTTGTCCTTCCGTCGTTGGTTGCGATGCCTGTCGGCGGCAAATCTCAGTGCAGAAAGAATCTCGCAGCCGGACAAACTGACATCAGCTTTTGCGTCACTCATTTGCGACCGGTTTGATTTATTGTCAGAGTTTCCAGCCATTTGGTGTTCCGTCTGTTCGTCCTCATCCCTCTACCACTATACGCTCATGGCGAAAAGTCTCCACCACGCTTTGCCCACAAAGGCGATCATCTCCAATAAATCTAGGCTCAAAGGCAAGGCCTAAGAGCCTTTGACATTTGTCAAAAAAAGCAACATACACCCCTTAGAAACGCCAAAATGCAGACCCAGCACGGTTCGGAATCAGTCTAGACCTGCCCGAAAGAGACCTACTTGATGGTGGTGCTTTGTCTGGAGGCAAGCGCCGAGAAGCTGGCTATTTTTGCTTTGATGTCCGGAATAGCAGCCTTGGCCGCCTTTTCGCCTTCGCTCAAAGCTCTTTGAGCGTCGGGAATCTTGGTAGAAACCAAGCCAATGCCGGTCAATTCGGGGTGGATGACAACGTCTGCTTTCTTGAGATACGGCTTGTCATTCGCCCAAAGTTCCAAAGACACCATACGCTTACTGACGCTGCCGACCTTGCGGAAGTGATCAAGAGGCAGCTTCGGCAAACCCTCATCGACGCAAACGGCGATAACGATGTCGGCGCCTGTCTTCTTAGCAAGTTCGACCGGCACGTTTTCTCGAACTCCACCATCGATATACAGTTGATCGCCGACCTGTACCGGCTTTCTGAGGCCGGGAACAGCGGAGCTTGCTTGCAGCGCATAGCCGAGGTTGCCTTTGTCGATGGCATGTACTTCGCCGTCAATCAGGCTGACTACGCATGCCTGGAAAGGAATCTTGCCGTTTTCAATATTGTGCTCCGGTGTGGGCAATGCCCCCAAAACATAGTTGCGAAACTTGTTGCCTTTATAGAGCCCATCGTACGGATGCGACCAAAGACGCGGAATAACCATGATGGGAGCAACGAGAATGCGCACCGCCAATGGTACCGTCATGAAAGACTTCATCAAAGAGCCATCATTGAAGCGACGCTCGAGGTCACTAATAGGAACTCCCGCAGAATACATGCCGCCGACAATGGCGCCCATGCTAGTTCCTACGATGTAGTCGATTGGAATGCCTTCCTGCTCCAAAATCTTGAGTACGGCGACGTGGGCTGCGCCACGGGTTCCGCCGCCACCGAGAGCAAGTGCGATTGTTGGTCTTCTGGCGCCTTCTTCTGAGGATGTGGTCGAAGTCTTGTCTTTCAATCCGCAACAAGAGCCTTCCGAATCGGCAAACACCGGTTGAGCGGCGAGCGCAACAGTCAAAGCAACCGACATGATGGCAGCGACTAGTCTAAGGTCCTTAAACATTGATACCTCTCCTACTAAAAGGCCTGTGAGCCAAGCCAAAAACGAATTATCCAATGCTTGGATAACCTATCCGGCTTGTTGAGATGATATTAATGAGAAACTTAGCTCTTCCGGTCAACTTCTAACCTGGTAGGGATTAGTGTAATTAGAATTCTTACAGGATGTTTGTCGGGCATAAACAAAACATGACGCTTCGACTCGGAATTACTCAACGGGGGCTGATCCTGATATCAGTGCCTTTGATCATCGGATCGATCATCATGTTTCGGTTGAGCAGCCTGCTTGACGAATCATCGCACGAAATTCGCAAGGAAGCGCGATCGAAGGCGATCATCGCTTGCGTCGAAGGTCTTCTGAGAGATGTCGCAAGAGCGACTGTCACTGCCATCACATACAACGTTTCAAAAAGCAAAGACCTCAAAGTTCGCTACGCAAAGCTGAGGGCGCGCATTCCAGCGACGTATCGCGAACTCAAAGAGATGGTTAAAGGTGACGTCGAGGAAGAGCTATTAGTCAAACGCCTCTGGGAATCGATAGACACTAACTGGCTCGCCACACAATCCTTCATTATGCGCGCGCCACCGCTTCAGCGTATGAGCGACTTCTTTACCGTTCCAGACAATCTGACCTATGAAATGTTTTTGCTCAACGACCTGGGTTCACCTGGGCGAACACTGCTTGAAAGAGAGCGACGCATCGAGCGAAGCGGCTCGATGTCCCGCACACAAATACGTCAGCAGTACGAACAAACATTGATTTTCAGCTTGGCCCTGAGTGCCGGAGCAAGCGCAATGCTGGCATTCTATTTCAGTCACAGTATTTCTCGGCGACTCGAGTATGTCATGGCAAACACGTTTAGATGGTCGCTGAGACTGCCTCTTAATGAGACTGTCGGTGGTACGGATGAAATATCGGATTTGGACATGGCGTTGCATAAAACCGCGAGTGAACTCTCTGAGTTTGAACGTTTCAAAAGCCAATTGATAAGTGTGGCCAGCCACGAACTGCGAACACCTCTTACTGCTCTTCAAGGCACACTGACACTATTATCTGCAGGTGCACTGGGTGACTTGTCAGATCGCGGCACAGCTAAAGTAGAAGAAGCTGAAGTCAGCGTCAAACGCTTGATTCGCCTGGTCAACGACCTGCTTGATTTGGAACGCCTCAAGGCCGGCAAGGCCGAATGGGCAAAGAATCGCGTGCACGTCCATGATATCGTCGACACCACCATAGAAAACCTGGAAGAACTGATTGAGTTTCAGCACATCGCTGTGGAGAGCACCATCGTCGACGGTATCGTCGTCGGCGATCGCGAAAAACTTATTTTGATGTTTTCCGAAATACTTTCACACTGTGTGAGAAGGTCGAAACCAGATACGGTGGTAACAGTTAACGCAGTCTGGCGACTAGACAACCTCTACATTGATGTTAGTGACGATGGTCCAGCAGTGTCCGGTTGGCTAAAAGACAAGCTGTTTGAGCCGTTTTACAACATTCACGACCTGGAATTCGCACCTGCAGAAATCAATGGTTTAGAACTAGCTCTCGCCCGCAGCATCGCCGAGCACTATGATGGAAATTTGACTGCAACAGCCGATGATGATGGGAAGAACGTGCTGAGCCTCAGACTGCCGGCGGAGAAGGTGAAGGCATGATCATATCAGGGAGACAAGGCGGCTTAGCAAATAAAGGTTTGGTCTTAATCGCCATCCCCCTCATCTTCATTTTCGTGTTTATGGGCGTCTTTACATTCTTGCTCAAACGAGCGCATAACACGATTGAAATTCAAGTCGAGTCGAAGGAGGTACTTTCTGTATGCGCAACTATTACTCGAATCGTTGTCGATCTTGAACTTACCAGCGTTTTCTACAATGCCAACAAAATTCCTCAACTTAAGGATCGGTACTACCAGTCAGCCACAGATCTGCGCCAAGCAGCATCAAACCTAGAAAAGATCTGCGCGACTAACGACAGAAGAAAAGCGCACGCAAAAAAGATAAAGGCAGAAGCCGAGTTACTTATTTGGAGATTCAATAAGTTTTTCTCTTCCATCGATCAAGATCTGACCGTCCAAGATTATGTGAAGTCCGATGCTGACGCCGAACGACTCGCTCAGCGTTTTCTGGATGTCTTCGACCCTTTAGACAAACTCGTCACCGAAGAACACGATTTGCACAAAGAAGACCAAGTTGAGTTGGAAACAATCAAATCAAACCTTCAATCTGCGGTATTCACAGGTTTGGTGCTCAACGTTGTCCTCAGTCTGCTGTTGGCGTTCTATTTGACGTACAGCATCTCAAGGCGAATAAGCGTCGTAAAAACCAATACCGAGCGCCTTATTGCCAGAAAACCTCTTTTGCCCCCTATCGGCGGAAACGATGAAATCGCCGCACTAGACTCGGTCTTCCACTCGGCCGCAAAAGACCTGCAAGAGGTCGATCATTTCAGAGAACAATTAGTGGTGACAGTCCGCAACCAGTTGCAGACACCTCTTGCACATGTCAGAAGTGTTCTTCATTTGCTGTCTGAAGGAATCTTGTGCGAACTCACGGAAAAGGCAAAAGGGCGTGTCGAAACCGCAGAGAAAGATGCAAACAGATTGCTGCGCCTAATTAACGATCTCCTCGACGTGCAAAAAATGGAGACAGCCCAGTTTGAATTACAAATGCGACCGGTTGCCGTTGCCAGAATACTTGCCACCGCCAGAGATGCGGTTGCCGTAGTGGCAGAACGAGACAAAATTACCGTGAGCGTGCCGTCGACTCCTGCACAAATCATGGCTGACGAAGACCGCATTGTTCAAGTCGTAGTCAACTTACTTTCCAACGCCATCAAGTTTTCACCTCCGGAGAGTGACATTCAGGTAAATGTGACTTCAACTGACGACAACAAAGTGCAAGTCAGCGTCACTGATAAGGGCAGA
The DNA here is from genome assembly GCA_964503045.1 of uncultured Candidatus Obscuribacterales bacterium. Classification (GTDB taxonomy): domain Bacteria; phylum Cyanobacteriota; class Vampirovibrionia; order Obscuribacterales; family Obscuribacteraceae; genus CAYZJR01. The sequence goes on along the minus strand of CAZCZI010000035.1, from coordinate 39,926 downwards.
GGTATTCCCAAAAACATGCAGACGAAAATCTTCGAGCGGTTTCAACAGGTAGAACTCACTGACGCCTCCAAAAAGGGTGGCACCGGGCTTGGCTTGCCAATCTCGAAAATGATTGTAGAACAACACGGCGGCGCAATCGGTGTCACGTCCGAACCCGGCAAAGGCAGCACTTTTTGGTTTAAGCTGTCGGCGCCCAACGAGTAGATTACTTGGCGCTCGTACCGCTTGCGGCACTCGTCGCGGAGCTAGTCGCGCCCGCGCTGGTCGCACCTGCGGAGCCCGTCGCACTCGTCGCACCAGCAGGCTTTAAAACACTCGAAGGGTTGGTGGCTAAGTCGTCGAAACCGAGTTCTCTCATCACCAAATACAGTTCGTGCACTTCTTGTTGAAGTCGCGGGTCATTCATATCTTTATAGAGCTGAGCCATATTTCGGTGATAGTAGTAATAGCGCCAAATATTTTGCTTTCGATCTCCTAGTTTTCTTTTTGCACCACGTTGATACTTCAATGCTCTTTCAAATAGCACCTGACGTTCCTGTGGAGTAGCGGACTTAGCTTGAGTGATTGCGACGTGAGCACTGTGATCGTTGTACACCCACTCGAACTCATCAACAAGATTGATAAACGCGTCACGCGAATGCGGCAAGAATACTATTATCCCTACTCCGACAACAAGATAGAATGAGCACACCACAGCCAACTGTTTCAAGCGATCCGATACTGTTGGATTAGGCTTTGGTTGGAAGAAACGCTTGAGTGCTCGACGCCAATTCGAAACTCGTTTTTGTGATTCAGGCGACCAATCAACACCATCGAGAACAGCCTTGAACTCATCGACTGATTGAAATCTGCGTTTAGGATCTTTCTCCAGTGCTTTGAAGATAGCTTCCTCCAGCTGCCACGGACTCACCAGATCCGGTGCCGCTCGATCGATCATTTCTACCGGCGAGGTCAAATGTTTGTTGAGCGTCTCCATCGTGCTGTTGCCCTTGTGTGGCGCTTTGCCTGTCAGGCATTCGTACAAAACACAGCCAAGAGAGTAGATATCGCTGCGAGCATCAAGCGGTTGCCCCATGCATTGTTCGGGACTCATGTACAGGGGACTGCCAAACATGTCACCGGTTCTTGTCAGTTGGTCTCCCATTTCAGAAGCAATTTTGGCAATTCCAAAATCAACTATTTTTGGAGTAGAACCAACCATCACTATGTTTCCGGGCTTGAGGTCACGGTGGGTGACGCCGGCTTTATGCGCGTGAGAAAGTCCGCTCAACACCTGCTTTCCCATATTGAGCAGTTCGATTACTTCCATTCTTCCTTTGGTGGAAATCAGATCGGACAACGTCATGCCGTCCAAAAATTCCATCACCAAAAAAGGTTTTCCATCGTTGTCGATACCAAAATCTTGCAGCGTAACGATGTTAGGATGCATCAATGCCGCAATCGTTTTTGCTTCTTGTTGAAACCGCCGAAGCACAGTTGGGTTGGAGGTGTAGTGCGCATGCAAGACCTTCAAGGCATAGACTTGCTCGACCAACACATGCCGCACCCGATAGACAGAGCTCATGCCACCACGTCCGATCAGACTCATAACCTCATATTTGGTGGCAAATATGGTTCCAATCAGCGGGTCGGCCGCTAGCATGCTCAGCTCGCCGCCGTCATCCGGACAAAAGTCCAATTCCGAATCAACTACTTTCGTGCAAGTAAGACAGACCTTGGTAGTTTTGTCCTGCTCAGAGGCCAACTCTTAACTGCTCCTTTTAGAACTTCCACAAGGGCCATTTTAACCGTTTGCCGCTTGCCGTCGAATCAAATTAATCACTATCGATGCAAGTGAGACGGGCTCAAAGACTAGCGCCGCCCCAAGGGCAGCGAAACCGTAAACTTGCTTCCTTTGCCGATCTCGCTTGTGACTTTTACCTCTCCGCCGTGCGCATCGACCACGGCTTTAACGATTGAAAGTCCCAACCCGGCTCCACCTGCAGCACGCGCCCTGGCCTTATCAACCCTGTAAAAACGGTCGAAAACGTGGTCGACACTCTCTGGCGGAATGCCAATACCGGTGTCCGAAACGTGGATATCAAGCAGCCCGGAGCGCTGCTCTGTCGCAATTGAGAGTTGTCCACCAGAATCGGTGTATCTGAGCCCATTGCTGAGGAGGTTTCCCAGCATACGCTTGAGGAATTCGGCGTTGCCAATGATTTCTAATTCGGCTTGCTGCAATACTTTCAGCTCAATCTGCTTGTTTTTGGCAAGAGGTTCAAAATCCTTCGCCACCTCAATTACCAATTTGCTTACGTCCACTGGTGTCATGGGATAGGCAGATATTGGATCTTCGACACGGGCAAGAAACACCAGATCGGAAGAGAGCTCGCTCATACGCGATGCAGACTTGCCGATAATATCGACAAGGTTATCTTGATCGTGCTCTTTCAAAACCTCATGCAACGTTTCCAAACTGGCTTCAATAATGGCAATCGGCGTATTCAACTCATGACCGGCATCGGCAACAAATCGCCGCAGAAGGCGCATGGTTTCTTCCACGGGACGCAAGGCCACGCCTGCAAACCAATATCCGGCTGCGGCAACACAGGCCACCAACAGAGGCATTACCAGAAGTGCCGACTTCAATGCCTGCTCGAGTGCGTGATCATTTGTCGCGGCGGAAGCCTGTACTTGCACGAATCCAATCGTCTTCCCCTCTTTGACGACTGGTTCGAAAGTCGACCGAACCACCCTGTTTTCGCCCTTGCCGTGATCTTCGAGTTGTCCGCTCTTCAAGATAGGAATACCGGTAGGACCGTACTCCTCCTCCAGATTGCGTTTGGAGTCATAGAGCTGAATCGTTGCCAAGATCGGAAACTCTTGTTGCTTGGCGCGATCTGCCCAAGACACCAGTGAAGGATGGTCCCCGACAATCTGCACAGACGGTCTGATTTCCGCCAGCAATTCGAGCAGCATCGTATCCATGGCGTTGCTTAAAATCGAACTCAGCAGAACGATTGACGTTGCCGAACCCAGAAGATGCAATATGAGCGCTAGACAGACGAAGTAGGTTGCGAGCCTAACTCGCATCCTCTTGAGCATTTTCATCGGTCAATTTATAGCCTATTCCGTGCACAGTTGAAATGATTGAAGGCTTCCCGGGCGAGTCCAGCTTCTTGCGAAGACGGTTGATGTGCCCGCGAACCGTATCGTGCTGCGCGACGGACTCCATCTCCCAGACGCTGCTCAAAAGCTCATCTGCGCTGAACACTCTGTGGGGATGCCTCAGGAAAAACTCCAAAAGCCTGAATTCCTTTGGTAGGAGATGAACTTCCTTGCCCGCCTTGTGAACACAATACTTTTGAAAGTCTATCTCTAAATCGGCAATTGTGAAAACTGTATGGTGCTCAGAGGCAGTCCGACGGAGCATAGCCTTGACTCGCATCGCCAATTCTTTCAGCTGAAACGGCTTGGTTATGTAGTCATCGGCTCCCGCTTCGAAACCGACTTCCTTATCTTCCAAATCATGCTTGGCAGTCATCATCACAACCGCCGCGTTGCCCCCCGCCTTTCGGTAGCGTCTGCAGACCTCGATGCCGGAAAGCTCAGGCAGCATCCAGTCAAGAACCACAACATCGTAGGTGCCCACCGCAAGTTGATGCACGGCAGTCATCCCGTCGTAAACAGTCTCTACAAAATGATGGTCGCGCTTCAACCAATCAGAGACGAGCTTGGCCAGCTCCTTCTCATCTTCGACTACCAAAATTCTAGCCATGGATCCCCGGTCAGCTATTGGCCTACTCAAACAATATCATGTGATCGCCCTGTGATCGCTTTGTGATCAGACACTCAGCTCCGCTACAATATAACCAGATGAAAAAGCTTGCCAATCGCTCCTTTCTGGCTGCAGCTGCCTGTCTTCTCTTGTCGACAGGTTTTGATGCTGCATATGCAAAGCCACTAGATGCCTTTCACAAGGGCTTTGTCTTATCAGACAATGCCGAAAACAATAGCCACTACAATGCCGCGATGCGGTATTTCACGCAAGCAATCAAAGAAAACCCTAAAGATGCGGATGCATACGCGCAAAGAGCGTTTTGCAATGTCATGCTGGACCGCAATAAAGAGGCATTCAGCGACTGCAACACTGCCATCAAACTAGACTCCAATAAGCGCGAAGCGTACGTCATGCGTGGCTACCTCTACATGACGATGAACGAATTCAAAAAGGGCATCGATGACTGCACGCGCGCCATGAACACGGAAGAGGCGGATAACTCTTTTGCACACCGATATCAGGAATACACAAATCGAGGCAAGGCATACAAAATTCTTGGCAATCGCGAACAAGCACGAATCGATCAAAAAGACTTTGAAACACTCATGCTCGTCAAATCGGCAAGACAGGCAAGAGAGGAAGGCAGGCTCGAAGAGGCTGTTCGCGCACTGACTACCGTCATTCAGCGCTTTCCAAAAAACAAGTATGCCTATCAAATGCGCGGCATCATGTACAACCACTTGTCGAACTTCCCAAAGGCGATCGCCGATTTGAGTAAAGCAATCAGCATCAATCCCAGACTCGCGTCAGCTTATTACTTCCGCGCCGACGTCTACACCGAGCAAAACAACTACAAGAAGGCAATTGAAGACTACACCAAGATAATTGAGTTGAACCCACGGACGGTGGCATATTTTCAGATTGCAGAAACTGGAAGGGAACGGGAAAAGTTTAGCGGCAAAGACGAAAAGCCAATCTTTGTGACAGATGTCTATTACCTGCGCGGCAAAGCACATTTGGCGTTAGGAGAGTTAGAAGCCGGCGTCAAAGATTTCGGATCTGTAATTGCAGGAGATCCGACTGACGTACAAGCCTGGTATCAACGCGGATTGGCGCACTCGTCATTGAAAAAGTGGAAATCTGCAATAGATGACCTAACACAAGCGATTAAACTGGATCCGAAAGATTGGAACTTCTATATGGCGAGGGCACGCGCCTACGAACAACTGGGAGATCCTCGCAGAGCCATATCCGACTGCAGCGAGTTGATCAAGCAAAACCCCAACGACCCTGGCGCATACTTTCTGCGCGCCCAGATGTACGGACGACTGAACGATCATCAAAATGCGATTGCCGACTACACACACATCATTCAAATGAACAATAAAGATGACGACGCATACAAATGCAGAGGAGATGTTCATTTGAAGAAGGGAGACTGGATAAAGGCTGTCGAAGACTTCACCAAAGCCATCAGTCTAGATCCTGAACGCAACGTCTCTGCATACGAGTGTAGAGCGATTGCCTACGCAAAACTCGGAAAGACTGAATTGCAGAAAAAAGACGAGGATCGCGCTCGCAAAATGCGCGGGAGTTCGCAAGGAAAATCCAACGGCAAGAAGTGACGCTATGAATGATGACGAATTCTGTCCACATGATTGGCAGTTACGATCGCAGGGTTTTAAATCGAGTCGAATGCCCCACTTATACACGAAATCGTGTTATTTTATCTCCTCGAAACCGTGACACCCCATGAGGCCCGATGATGAACAAGAAACAATCGATGATCCTTGCAGTTGCAGCGATTGTGGTCACGGCATGTGTGGTTGCTGGTTTGAACATCAAGCCGGCTGCACCGCCGGTGCCCACGTCCACCGTTGTTTATGCAATCACGGCCATTCCAGAAGGACAAACAATACCCCCCGATGCACTTGAGGAGCGACAAGTACCAGTCGAAAAAGTCGAAAAAGACTCGCTGTCAAGTACGAGTCTTATCACTGGACGTGTTGCCAAATACCCTATCGAAAAAGGGCAGATGATCAGACAAGGTGACCTCGCACCTCAAGATTAGAAATCAGCTCTCACACAACCAGAACAACAGAGGGATTTCCGCCAATATGTGCAGGGTGGCGACCGTAGCGTAAACCTGGTTGGTTGTTGCAAAATCCACTCGAAAGCCGATCCAGAACAGCCCCACCGACGCCAAACCAAACATCAAAACTACCGACATCACCCTACTCAAAGGCTGTCTGTTTCTCATAACCGCGATTCTGTTCAAGCGCCAGCGCTTCCAGCTCTGAGCCGCAATCGGCATCGCAAACACCCAGACTCCGTAATGTACCATCTGCAAAAATGCAAAGAGCCCCAAATACAAAGGGGAGATGGAAGGAGCGAAAATAAGTGACGCGATACTTTGACTGAGGGTCATCTCAGAACCGACAAGTGAGGATTGACCGTAAAACCAAATGATGAGAAACACTATGCACAGTGGCACGGTCAACAGACACCATCGATAGGGTCGAACCCAATCTTTTCTGGTGCGCATCAACTCTCTGTCCAAAATCCAGACTCCAATCAACGCATGCACATATGACACACACAGATTGAATATCTCCGGAGAACAAAAATTCCCGATCGACGCAAGAATTGCAATACACAAGTTGGCTGGCAAAAGCCGTGAACACTCTTGCGGATATCTGGCAACTGACAGTGCAACTACCCAAATGATCAAGAGTTCATTCCAAACACAGATAATCGGCTCTAGCTGAGCAGGCAACAGCACACGCATACGAGTCAGAGTGATTACCGTCACTTGCATGAAAAAGAGTATCGCAAGGCCGGTAAACGAAGTAACGAAAAATGACCTGAAAGGGCCCAGACGAGAGGGCAAACGAGCAAGAAAGTATCGAAACTCCACAAAATTATGCGGTGCGCTGAAAACGCAAAAGGCGGCAAGCGTAAACCAAATCGGTGCAAGTCCCGCTAGCAGTGCGCACAAAAAGACCACCATCAGACAGGCAAGAATAAACCACTGGCGTTCCGAGGGCATTGCCAGCGGTATCACTCGTGTTGTGTGGAGATTTTGCACCCTATTACTTAGAAGCTGTAGTTGGGAGGCTCTGATAATTATAGTCATACCCGGGGTTATTGAGAACTATCGGACGGAGCAGCCCGATTGCCTCATTTAATGGTAGAAATGCCGTCTCGGACCTCTTGACCCATTACCACCCGGTTAACGTCATGCAGCTTCAGGTCCGCTATCTCAGTTTATCGAGAATTTCGCGATACTGTTTGAGCTTCTCGTGATCGCCACCGAGAATCATCTCAGCAAACGCCACTTTGCCGGCTAGAGTAGACTGGTGTGGTTTGAACTGCTCTGGGTTCAATTCGGCTTGCTTGAATATCGCACGCATTTTCCTTCGGTCTTCGCGAGGAAGATTCGCCCAGCTATTCACAACAACGCCGGTGACCATTTGTCTCTGGCTACGGGTGCGAACTCGCGTCTTGGTGTCGTTGATCGTGAAGCCTTCTTCGCGAATGATTCGGCTGAGCACGCTCATGATTCCTGAGCCGTCGCCGGCACCAGATATGGTTATATCATCGCAGTATCGCGTGTAGTGATATCCACGGGTTTCGCAAAAACCGGAGATTCTCTTGTCCAGCGTACGACAGACCAAGTTTGCTACATCGGGCGAACTTGGAGCGCCTTGTGGCAATTTGCCCTCGAACGTAACTATCTTCGCAAGCGCATGCGAGGCATTTTGATCGCAGCCTAATGTGCGAAACAAACCAATCACACGAGGCATCGCAATCGATGGGAAGAAGTCCTTCAAATCGATGTTGAGTACAAAATCTTTGTCCACATGAGGAGTTGCATTGGTTACGATCGAACGTCCCTTGCGGAACCCCGTACAAGCATCATGCGGCTTCAATCGACTCAGGAGAACCTTTGCAATTCTTCTTTGAAGTTCCTTCAGATCTTCACTTGGTGCACATATAGATCTTGTGCCACCGCTTTTTTTGGGTTGCGAGAGTTTGCGATAGTACTTGTCGCTGCGATAGACAAAACGCTTCAACTCTAACTCTGATGTTTCCAGGGACTCGATTACATCGTTGAGATCCAATTCAGAGGAGTTGTTTTTGCACATTTTCTCTCGACCGACAAAGAAAGTCAGACTGCTTCAAATAAAGGATCGCAGGGCGGTTTTGATTGCTAAAAACCAAAGGAGTCCTAAGGTCTCAATCTAAACGAGGTACGTAGGCGCTGAAGAGCTGCTTGCAGCTTGAGGCGAGTGCGTATCTCGGGCGAGTCGTAAGTGCTACAGGTTGACGATTCATCAACCATTCCGCTTTCGCGGTCCAAACAAAACGCCCTGCGAGAGGAGTTCGAAAAACGAGACGATATGCATTGCTTATCTATCGATAGCTTGTGCATAGCGCGCTTCAGTGAACATCCATGATCTAAATTCACGCGCAAATCAAAGTCAATGAGCTGTTTTGTTTGTGAGAGAATCTTCCAACGACATATATAGGCGAGTCACCATCTGAGATATCAGCGCCATAACCGGTGGAGATAGATGCAGTGCCAAGTGTTCCAACTCATTAAGATTGGTACCTGGTTTCGAACGCATATACGATCAGACGGATTTGAATATCAGGGTCCGAGTATCAGCTTGTAGAACTTGTATAGGTACTGTGGTCGACCGCCCATCTGAGTCAACGTCAACCGATCAGGTCGTTTGTGAACAACTGCAGTTCCAAACGGTGCAAACGTAGGTTGATCCATCATCAATCCAGCAACAACACCAAACGACATGCGATGGCCAAAATCGCCAATTGCGACATCGCTGAGATCAATAAACTTGGCGGTTGGTCCAAAATCTCTTTCTAAAGACGGGTTCGCAGCGAGCCAACTCTTTACGTCAGGTGGATCGTTAAGTGCGTCTTGCACGATTATCTCGCCGGCATTTACCAACATTTGCTGCCAAAACGACTTGCTGGAAATCGCAGTTAAACTGCGGGCCGTAGTCGGAGCATCCAACGGTCGTCCCAGACGTGGTTGCGCGTGCAACAGTTGCGATGTAATTAGAGGTCCATCTCGATCTGAAACCAGAATGTACACCATGCGCGATGCCAACTTCTGCAAGTCGGACTTTCTTCCTTCGGCCGTGTGAAAATCAAAATCTGGCGATGCAAGAATGAGATCTCTCAAAATGGGTCGTCCTGCAGCAGGTCCGTCAAGGCAAGCGAAGATCAGTCTTGCACCCATGCTGTGCGTTACTACATCAATGTTCGAAGCTGCATTCTTTTCAGAAGCAACCAGATACAAGAATTTGCGAAATGCATCGGCACTCCAATTTACGTTGGACTCGTCAGCGTTGTATTCCGAAGCCGAGCCGAGAGACGGCCAGGTAAACACAATGAAAAGCACAGGCTTTGACGGGTTTCTTCTGGTCACCTCGTCAGCAAGCGCGGCTCCGTCCATCATTGCTTCTTCGAAAGACTCGTCGTAGCCGTGTGTAAATATGCAGATGTTTCCAGTCCACTCCTTAATTGTGCGGAGAAACTCAGGCTCGCTAAGCCTCGACATATCACCTTTCGCTTTCTGCCAGAGATCGTAGTTTGCCTTGGTCGCCGCTCTATAGAGTTGCATCCCGGAAATCGAGTCAAGCTTGGTTAGTTTGCCGGGGTGGTTGAGCTTGCAAGTTCCATACTCAACTGAACCCGCGCCACTGAGATCCAAATGACGCAACGCACCATATCTCACTTTGCCTGGTTGCTCGTTGAATCTAGTCGTGGCAAACAGCATGTTAACGTCGGCGGCTTTAGCAGCAGTAGGAAGCAATACGCCAACTACAATCGCAAGAAAGAGAGCAAAAACAGCTTGCATAAATGTCCTCACTTCCGAGTCAACAACGTTTCGAGATCATACTTAGTCGCAAAGAAATCACGCCACCTGTCGCCATTGCTTTCAATAAGTGACCCGGCATTCAAGACGGTAAACTGTGTAGGCTCTATCAGCTCGAGTTCTTCCCACAAGATTGGCATCGACACGGTGCCTTCTTTGATTAGGCGAGCCGAATATGGAGCAATCAATGTCTTTCCTCTTGTGTTCGGGCTGAAATCAAGCAAGACCTTTCCTTCTTGCTTGGCGGCAACAGGTTCGATAGTGACTTGGTCACGATGTTTCACGAGAAGAAATTGGCTGATCGTAGTCGCCAGAGTTCTAACCATTTCAAAATTCAACGATCGTTTTAGCGGCACACAAACATGCAGTCCATTTCTTCCGGAAACCTTGAGCAACGGTTGCAGTGACACCGCCTGCAACGACTCTCTCAGCCAGTACGCAACTTCGCAAACACGCTTGAAGGCATCTTGTCGATAAGCTCTCTTCGCTTTATTTTCGTCATCAAAATGAAGATCTAGATCAAAGGCCATGTAGTCCGGATACTCGTGAGGACACTCAGCGATTGCATCGCATTCATCAGAATCGCTCACCACCCGCGATGGCCAGACGTGATACTCCATCACCCCATGCTGCGCAAACCAAATTACCGAAGAAAGGTTATTGCACAAGATCATTTCATCGTTGTCCGGCGGCAGAAAGCATGTCTCTACAAAGTCCGGCACCTGAAAGTTCCAGTGTTTTTGGTAGAAAGCTTTTCCTCTGACACCATCGGGACTTCTGACGACTGACAAAGGACGGTCTTTGAGAAACGGTAGCAAATATGGTGCAATTTTTGCAATGTACTGCAAATACTCTCGCTTGGTGATTTTGGGTGGACCGGGGAAGATGATTTTGTCCAGATGGGTAAATGAAATTGCATCGCCGTCAACAACGAGTTCGAGACTCACCTCTTTACCACGCAACTGATCGGCAAGATTGTTGGATTGTTGAATTAAGTCTCTAGTTCTTTCCTGCACGCTTGTCGGCGGTGCCGATGTTGCAGCCTCTTTGCCTTTTGAAGGACCTGACTTGTCTGTGGACTTTACAGCAACTCTTGGTGAGTTTTTAGTTTTTGCAGGTGAATCCGCTTTCGGCTCGATGGAACCAACTGCCTTCGCAGGCGGTGCCGCACTCACGGTCTCATCAAGCTTCATTTTGGAACGATCGGGAGCATCGATCTGCACCGCTTTTGGTGCTCGCTTCTCGAGCCGAACTTCCTCAGGTCCTTTGTCATCGCGCAATCGCATAAACACTGGAGTACGAAGATGCCCATCCCAGGTCCAATCCATGAATTTGATTTCTGCGACTAGTTGTGGTTTGAGCCAGTTTGCATACTTCTTTTCGTCATCAGGTTTTTTCACCAATGGACAATCTTTTGTTCTCAACGGTTCCATCTTGATACACATTATTTTCAATAATCGTTCATCAAAGCCGGTGCCGACACTTCCGCAATAGACCAATTTGTTCTGTTCGTTATACGCACCGAGCAAGAGAGAACCAAAATAAGGAGAGCGAGAGCCTTGTCCCTGGCTGAATCCGACAATTACAAATTCGTCAGTCTGCTGTGCTTTCACCTTAAGCCAGTCATTTGATCGGCGACCCGCCTCATAGAGACTATCGAGACGTTTGGCTACGATTCCTTCGAATCCGTTTTCGACACAGACTTCATAGGCAAGCGTTCCATCATCTTCAAAATAGTTGAGATGTCTGACGGTCTTCGACTCCTTCATGAGGCTTCTGAGCACACGCTTTCGGTCGCATAGTTTCACACCGGTCAGACTGCTGTCTTTCGCATACACGATGTCGAATACGAAATAGTATACGGGCACACTCTGTTCAGCCCGAGTAATATCGGCAGCGCGCATCAAGTTCATTCGCTGTTGCAGCTGTTGAAGCGACGGTCGTCCGAGTTCATTGAGCGCAATGATTTCTCCGTCGAGAATCATGTCGCCTGTGGTTAACTGCGGAAGTTCCATTGCAAGCGACGGATACTGATTGGTGAGTTCCAACCCGCGACGAGATAGAATCCGGCATGTGCCTTTGTTGAGAATTGAAATCGCACGAATGCCGTCCATTTTCGGCTCGTAAATCCAGCCCGCTTTCGTGTAAGAACTCTCTGGCAAGCTCGCCAACATTGGAATGAAAGTCTGAGGAAAAGCCGCCTTCCTGACACCCGCGATCGCATCAAAGTTGACTTCGGGTGAGGATTCGCTTTTGCCTTTATCACGCGATGCGATGGTTTACCTGCCTAGCCGGTCTTTCTCTTCTTAGCAGCCTTTTCACCACCGGTAGCGGCAGATGCGACTGCTTCTTTGGGTTCTTCGGCAGTTTTCTGGGCCTTGGCTGGTTTTTCAGCTGGCTTGTCTGCAGCTTTCTTCGCTTTCATGCTTTCCATACTGGCTTGCAAGGCTTCCATCAAATCGATGACATTGCCTGACGCAACCACTGGCGCTTCGACCAGTTCTTTCCCTTCGAGCTTTGCTTCGATTAGCTGCATCAGCGCTTCGCGATAGTTGTCTTTGTAATCGGACGGCGAGAATTCTTGAGTCATTAAATCGATCAAGCTAGATGCCATCGCCAGCTCTTTATCGGAGACTTGCACATCTGTGCCGCCTTGCTCCTTGTCCACACGAATTTCGTCCGGATAAAGAAGCGTGTTGCACATAAGCGTATTTCCGTATGGTCTTAGACAGCACAAACGTTCTTTGCTTCTGATTGCCAACTTCGCAACTGCCACCATTCCTTTTTCGGTGATAGCTTTCATGAACAATGCAAACGGCTTGCGAGCAGCCTCTTCAGGCATGATGTAATAAGCCTTGTCGTAATAAATGGGATCGATGTCTTCGTTGGTTACAAACGAACTGATTTCAATCACATTCTTGTTGGGCAACGGCATTTTTTCGAGATCTTCTTTGGACACAATGACGTACTGTCCTTTCGAATACTCATAGCCTTTTTCAATCTCTTCGTATTCAATCTTTCGATCGCATGCCGGGCAGAAGCGCATTTCCTTGATGCGAGACTTGCAATCTCGATGAAGCTGATTGAAAGAAATGTCCTTGTTATCAGTGGCGGAATACAGCTTGATCGGAATGCTGACCATTCCAAATGTAATGACTCCGCTCCAAATTGCTCTCGCTGCCATAACTACCCCGCATAGCTTCAGAAATGAGCCACCATATTTGGTTCATGTCTCGGATGCCGTTTACAAAGATGAAACGAACCAAAAACATGCCCGATTGGCTCAGGTAGCGATATCTTTCCCTGCGCCATACGATATTATGCAGATATCAATCACTCATACATATGCATGTATTAGCCCTTAAAAGCCAATCCAACTGAGGGTTTGAGCCTTTTAGCCCGGCGAAATGCCTCAACCGTTCCTGCAGATTAAATCTCCTGGTTCATTTATCCGCCATTGACTTCCAGTGCGGCTCGACGGGCAGATAAGAGGTTAGAATAGACAAAAATCTGAAGACCGCGAGGAAAAGGCGCATGACGATGACCAAGAATCAAATTGTCTACGTTGCCGATGACGAAGCCATGCAAATTCTCGATTCAGTGCCCCAGGCAAAGCGCGACAGTTTCATCAATGAAGCAATCAAGGCGGCCAAGTCCAAACTGCACCAATCCCCGGCAGCGCCGAAAGCCAGCGGCGGGCAAGACCCGATATCGCTTGAGCTGCAAAGAATTTTTGGCGATGAGGCTGGAGCCATAGCAGCAACCCCTCAAGACGCAAACGGGCATGTGAAGCTGCTCAACACCAAATCGAATCAAACAATCGCATGCGTTTCGCAGGAAATCATGGATGTATTGAAGAGTCTGAGGCCGCCTATAACTTTGGAAGAAGTTTGGGACCTGGTGTGTGCCTTCAAAATTTAGATCGCCTCGCAGTTCACCCAACGCAGTTCACCATAATGGCCATCGCACCCCATTGGGAACTCCCCCAGACACGATGGGAATCCTACGCTTCGCCACGGACGCCGTCAGATCTATTATTTCAAGACTTCCTTTAAAGCAGCCAAAAGGCGAAACCGTCAGTGGGCGATACAACGAAGCTTGGAGACTTGGCAAAGCAGAAGGCTGGCGGCAACCAGCCTGATTTGAGCAGCGTTTTGCATGACATAATGCAACGCCCACCGCAGGCTCCAAAACAGGTCGAGTCTAAGCTTGGTTTACCACCGGCAGCGCATACCGACACTACGAAGACGCAGAAACCCGTCGATCCACCCATTGTAAGAGGCGACAACCGCACTCCACCTCCGAAGTATCCTGGTGGAATCAGAGAGGAAGACGTCAAAGTCATCGACCCGATCGTCGAGAAGTTTCCGCTCAATAATGCTGCCGGAGCCACTGCGCGCGTTGCCTGGGAGATGTTCAAGCGCACATACAACGATCGCTCTAACGAAAACATCAAGCCGGATCAAATAAAGCTCTACGAGATTCATCCACGCATCAGAGAACAAGCGGTTAAGTGGATGATGCTTGGCGACAGTGAATTGCTGGAGCCAAGAAAAGAGTTTGAAGGCAGACCATTTAGACCGTTTGCTCAAAAAAATCCGGGTCACTTCTATGCAATCGGATTCGATCAAGCAGGCAACGTAATCGACGTCATCGACTACTATCAAGACAAGCGCGGCGATCCGAAATACTATCGGCAATACATTTTTGATTATGTTCCAAACGAAAAAGATGGAACATTGCACGTAAACGTCTCGAGTTTTTATGGTGCCGATCAAACGGCTGAAGTGAAGAACGCAAACACTATTAGCCCAGTCGGTGACATATTTACAGGAAGAACGCAATACGTTTACGACCCCAAAGCCAGGATGTTTACCTCGGCGCGGTTGGTTTCGAATCTAGACAACACAACGACTTTGATGCAGGTCAATTATGCCCGCGCGCGTGACGGAAGCATTGGCATTGCTCAACAGTGGATTAGAGATCCAAACAGCGGAAAGCTTCAAGAAACAGCTAACAAGGGTCAAGGACTCAACAAGCTCTTCTACTATGAGCGGTTCGGATACTGATCACTTCACACCGGATTTAGGTGGTTTTCCAGTAGAAGCTTTTGGGCTGGTTCCCTTTTTGTTGTTTTCTCCTTCCTCGCCTTCGCCGAACATCATCAACATCGTATCTTTGATCTGATGTGGTATGAGATCGCGCATCTGTGCGACTTTTTTGCATCCCTTCAGATCCAAATCGAAAGACACTTGCGATGCCTTCAGTTTCTCTGCAAACTCGAGTTTGTGAGGATAAATGACCTTACTGACGGTGCGTCTCTGGACTTGCAGTGGGACTCCTGTAAGGTAAGGAAATCCATACCAAGCCGTCAGCAAATCAATCTGGTTGCGTGTACAGGGAACATCGGTAGTTTGCACCATCTGTGTGGTGGCGGGCTGCGCTTTTGATCTTTGCTGGTAGTAGTCGTCTTGCTCCACTGTTTTCCAAGACATGCGGCGGGCGGGCAAGCCCATAAAAGTCGTTTTGACGTCAGTTATCGCTTTTCTGGGATCAAGATCACCACTTTCATCCTGACTTACAAAGAATCCCGCAGCCTTCCACTCTTTCATGGTGCGATAGCAGTAGGCCTTCTGGTTGCAGCGATATACAGTTGCCGTCCAATCCGGCGCCTTGGCGACGACCTCGTAGCCACCCTGAGTGACGATCTTCAAAGCATCTTTTGCAATGTAGACAGTAGAGGGAGCGGAATACAATCCGCGTTCAAAAGAAAACTTCCACACGGTTCCGGAATCTTTGGCGGGCTTGGCATGTACTTGATTTGGCGGTGCAATCAGTGCAACTACCAACCAAGCACACAAAATTGATGATAATTTCGCGGCCAAACGAGTTGATCTTTTGCCAAGATAAGTGTGATTGGAAAGTCGCATGCGCTTCCTTGTGGCGCTCAATATCCTTGAGAGCCCTGCTCTAGCCATACTATATACTTACCAGAAATTGCGCGGTATAGCTTGGCATCCGATTTATCAGAGTACTTTTTGAAACATGACGTCCGAAAATACAGACAACCGGCAGGAAAAATCACCGGAAAGTTCAGAAAAAACTTTAGGAATCGCGTATCGGAAATTGCCAGCGCCGGCTGATTGGACTGTGCGTGCAGTCGCTCTCATGACACTTCTAAGCGGTCTCGTCGGCGTCATACAACCACTTTTGGTGCGCGTGTCAGAACACCCGAAGTTGTTCTCACTAGTTGTGCCATATTACCTCTACCACTGGAGCAGATCCCTTACAGTGGGATTTGGTTTTCTGCTTATCTACCTCTCGATCAATTTGTTTTGGCGAAAGAGGGTGGCATGGATGATTGCGTTCGTCATATCGCTGGCTTCAGTGGCATTGCAGGCTGCCAGACTTGGATCGGAACATGTTAAATGGATAGCCGATCTCGATTTGAGTTTGGCAATACCCACCTATTCGATCGCACCATCTGTGATATCGCTACTGCTTCTTTGGTTTACAAGAAAACATTTCACTGTGGCCAGTCAAGGAATAACTCTAAGAGAAGGTGTCATAAAATTTGTGAGTTGTTTGCTGGTGGCGGTACTTTACGGCACGCTAGGCTTCTGGCTTCTCGACAAACGCGACTTTGGCTTGGACTTCACATGGAAGCAATCCATTCGGCGAGCGCTCAATGAGTTGACGATGACTGGTGATCCCGGAAGACCACCCCGCACCAGAATTGGTGAATGGTTTTTGGATTCATTGCACTTCTCCGGTGCACTTCTGGCGGTTATGGCAGTGTATGCATTGTTCCGCCCTGTCAGATATACGCTCGAGACGCTGCCCCTAGAACGAAGCGCCACCAGGGAAATATTGGAACAATACGGCAACAACGCACTAGATTTTTTCAAACTGCTTCCCGATAAGTCGTACTTTTTCGCGCCATCGCACATTTCAGTCGTTGCGTACAAAACTACTATGGATGTTGCAATCAGCCTTGGTGATCCGGTTGGACCTAAAGACGAATTGTTTAGCACAACAAAGAGTTGGATCGAGCACTGCCACAACAATGGCTGGACAGTCGCGTTTTTGCAAACGACGCCAGATCTTTTGGATACCTACGAAAAACTGGGTTTGACCTCGGTAAAAGTGGGCGAAGACGGAGTTGTAGATTTGACTCAGTTTTGTGAAAAGACAGTTGCGAAAAAATCGTTCAAAAGCGTTGTGAGAAAATTTGAGAAGGAGGGATACTCTCTCAAGCGATTCGCGCCTCCGCATGCAGATGAACTAATCGATGAAGTCGAGCAGGTTTCTCATGAGTGGTTGTCGCTCCCTGGCAGGCGAGAGCGTGGTTTTAGCTTGGGCAAGTTTGACAGGCATGAAATTCAAAGTCATGTTCTTTTCGCTGTGATGTCGAAAGATTCGAAAATTATCGCATTCGTCGATCAGATTACCGACTATAGAAAAGGCGAAGCGACAATAGACATGATGCGGCATCGTGTGGAAGTTCCTGGTGGAACCATGGATTTCCTCTTCTGCAAATTGCTTACCATGCTGAAAGACGAGGGCTACACGCACTTTAGTTTGGGACTGGCTGCATTGTCGGGAGTTGGTGAAAGTCCTAATGACTCCTTGGAAGAAAAAGCGATGCATCAGATTTACGAGCACATGAACAGGTTCTTTTCTTACAAAGGGTTGAGACAGTACAAGAGCAAGTTTGAACCGGCATGGGAAGAACGGTTTCTCGTGTACGAGGGCGGTCCCCCCGGATTGATTAGGACGGCTATTGCGATCGCTCATGCCACTGAAGAATAGTGCTCACATAGTGACAAAGCGTCCGTTCTAATCAACCACCTTCAACCAATGAGCCGTCGAGTAACCTTGAATCTCTTTCGAGTACATTGACTGTAGTGAAACAGGGTTGACCCCGAACTCGCCCGGTCTTTCCATCTTGATCAAGGCATCAACACTGCATTTGCCAGGCATCAACGACCTCACAAAGAAACCCATGCGATCGTCCAGAACCTGTTGACTGTCCCACCATCCCCACGTGCGCGCATCTTCTTCGGAAGGCTTGAAGTCTGCCTTGAACTCATCCTTGTTGATTACCTGAACGGGTTTTCGCAATACTTCTGCGCCGCTAGGAAGGGCGGATTCAATCAATACATATGGAACAGAGATAGGACTGTCAACTGATACTCTCATGAGAATGACATCGCCGGCCTTGAGCGGCTCGCCGCCCATTGGCTCGGTTACATAGAAGCTGACACCTGTCTCCGCTTGGTCACGCGTCAACAACTTCTTGTCCTTATCGTACGGCACCAGGCGGAAAAACTCTCTTTCGATCTTCAATCTTTCTGGTTTGGATGTGGCGATCGATCCTTGACCGTTGCGAAGAGTTCGATCGTATTGCAATAGACTCGTGTAATAAAGAAGCCCGGGACCATCCTTTTCAATCTTGATGTATGCAGGAGCAGGATTGATGCCTGCTCTTACCGAGCGCGTCGTCATTTCTATTGGCTTGTCGAATTGCAGCATCGACAAAAGTTTTTCTGGGCTGGATACACGAACAGTATATTTGGTTTTCTGAGTTGGGTTTGCCGCAAGCTCTCGCTCAAGCATCGCCACAAACACTTGGGACGTACACTTCGTATTATTCCAACCGTTTTCATCGCGACTGGCAATGAGCCAGCGGACAATAGGATTGATCAATTCCTCCTTTTTTGGCTCCATGGCGACCGCTGCCCTCAGAGCAAGTGCCGTTGTCTCCACGCCGGAGAAGCGATAAGTGTAGTCACCTGAGCGATCTTTTGCGGTATAGAACTTGCTTACCATCTCATTGGTATGGTCCCAATTTATTTCGCTCGCGTCCCTTGATTCGTTTTTAAGCTCAAGAAGCCTGCTGTAATACATCTTGGCGGTCTCTTCATCCCCCAGTTTCTTGAATGCCATAGACAAATAGGCAAGCGCTTCAGGCGGTAGTTGCTGAAGCTTCGCGAGCTGCCAGGCTTTCTGAATAGGCAACAAATCCTTCTCGTACATACTGAGTACGTAAATAGCTTTAGCGTGGTCAATTGAACTTTCAACGTTCCATTGCTGGTGGCTTGACAAGTCATTCGTTGCCGAATACAAGTACTCGACCCCCCTGTCTGTACGGCTGGAATCTATTGAATAGTCCAGTTTATTCAAGAGGTAAAAACCCTCGAGCACCTGCGCAGTCATAAACTTATCGCTGGTATCTGTCTCCCACCAACCCCAACCTCCATCGCTATGTTGATACTTCTCCAGTTTAGGCATCGACATATCGAATACCTGCTGAAACTTGTCACGCGCTGCATTAGAAAGAGGAACCTTCAAGTCATGCTCTAATCGCTTCGCCACTACCGACGGTATCAGTCGACTCAGGGTTTGTTCTGTACATCCATAAGGATAGTCAATCAGCGACTCGAAGCTCCCCAATACCGGACCAATTTGAGACGATGCAAGCGTCATTTCGAAGGAGCCGGTTGGAAGCTTTGCCTCAGGCGGAATGTTCAGAGGGAAACTCCTTGAGCCTTTATCCTCCTTTATGGAGCCGCATTTTGTGAGGAAAACACGGTATCCCAATGCTTTGCAAGGCAGTTTCCGGACAAGAGCATCACCGGCAGATTGACCAACAGCTTTGAGCGTAATTGATGCTTCACCAGTACCGACAATTTCCACAGGCCATTTGTATGTCGCAACACCATCTTTGGCAACAGTAAGTTTTGTCGTGAGCGGTTCTCCTACTTTCAGCTGGGGTGTAACTGCGAGGGTGAGATTTACTGTTTGAGCCTGATCGCAGTAGTTATGTACAGAACCTTCAATGGTGGTCTTGTCACTATCCGTAAAGAATCTGGGCAATCCAAGACGTGCAATTATCTCTTGCGCGACGATTACTGCGCTCGTTTCACTACCGATTTTTGCTTCAGTATCGATTGCCAGGCAGTCACACTTCCAAGCGGTAACATCGTCAGGAAGCGCAACCGTAACTTGGGTCTCGCCTTTGTCATTGGTTATGCAGTTGGGAAACCACGCCGCCACTGTGGTGAAATTCTTACGCAGCCTCGGCTCAGGTAAGTCATACTGAGTTCGTGCGCTGGACCTTTGTGCTTGTTCTACACTCCCTTTTGGTTGCTGTGGCTTCGCGCGTGTTGCCGGCGCGTCCTTTCTATCATCCGGCTCCGCCGTTCCCCCTCCCGGACCTGCGGCTTCCAGGTCATGTGTGTGGGTACGATAATACTCTGATTCATCATAGGACGAGCCCATCTTCAAGTTCGAAATTATGTACAACGGCAGAGTAACAGGGGCGAGGCAAACTTGTGCGCAGACCCCCCAGTCTGGGTATCTGGTGTCGAGTTTGGAAACGAATGGCTCCTGGAATGAGTACCTGGTCAAAACACAATTTTCGAAGGTGTCACAGAAAAATGAGTCTTCAATCCGATAATCAGTGCTTATTCCGTACTCTTTTGCTACCGCATCAAGCGGTAAATCATACATTGCGAAACAGAGCGCTGCATTGGCTGCAGGGCTGCCATCGTCATAAGTCGCTTTTATCAAAAACTTTGCCTTGTCGGCCGGGCGATACTGCTTCTTGTCCGGGACGATTTGGAGGCTTATATTATGGCTTGCAGGATCAATGTGCAAGTATTCACTGGTCAGATGTGGTGTGTGCTCCTTATCCACGAACACTGCCGTCACGATTGCCGCCGGTGATTGAGAGTAAGCGCCTCTTACAGGCACGGTCACCGTACCTGACGGACCAGTAATGTGCGCGATCCGGTAGTCATAAATCTTCAGACCTTCGACACAGACCAAAACATCAGCCGATTCATCCTTTTTGAGGTTCGTCGATAGAGCGAGTTTCGCCTCTTCACCGACTTTATAGACCCTCTTCTCAAACGCCATGGTCAGTGGATTCGTTTTAGTACTTCCAGTGATGTAGACCGATGTGACACTACTGGCAGTGCGCCCCTTCTCATCTACACCCTTGCAAACAATTTGATAAGAACCAGCAAGGTTAGCTGTTGTGGGAATAGATATTTTTGCTTTGCCATCCTTTCCAATTACCACCTCTTGCGACGCTACTTTGGTCGTGGATTTCTCGCTTTCCGGACTAGTCTGGACAAATGAACAAAGGTCCACCTTCACAGCAGTTTGTTCCGGCAACTGCCCTTCATATCGTCCAGCTTCGACTTCGACTGTAATCGGTTGTCCGGCTCCAACGGTAGACGCCGGCACCTTCAAGTTAAGCGCTAAGTTAGCCGGCGTGCATACCGCGCGCGCGCTGCCTGATTCAGATCTGTAGTTGGTTGGATCGGTCATTGAGACTTTTACTTCGTAATCGACGTCACCAAAACTGTATTTGTCTTTTGGCAGAGATGCTTTCAGTTCCTTGGTGTCTATCTCTATTATTGCTTCGCCAGTACTATCAGTGGTGGCAATCCCATGAACGTCCTGGAGCGAGCCCAGATAATAGAGTTCTGAGTCCTGACTCATTGGTTGTTGAAACAACGCACTTTTTGCTTCGTGATCGCCGCTTGTGCTAACCGAATACTTCACGCTCGCGCCGGTCACCGGACCACCAAAATAGTAATTTCCGGCAACCTTCAGCCTCAGCTTATCCCCAAAGAATGAGACCTTATTGAGTGGTTCTACTTTGACATTGAATTCCGGTTTTCGGAATTGGCGTACTTCAAATTTGAAACTCTCACTTTGACCATCTGGAGTGTGCACAGTCAAGGTGTAAGAGCCTTCCGACATATTCTCCTTTGGAATTGCCACTTCATAGGCAAAGGCGCCCCAGTTATCTGTTTTGAAGTCTTTCCTTTCAAGCGCTGCTTCGCCATCAGGATTCACAATGTCAATCCACACCTTCTGGCCACTGCCAATGTTTTTCGTACCTGTTTCATCTATCTTACGAACAATGAATTTGAAACCGACATTGTCACCGAGCCTGTAAATGGGTCGATCGATGTTTACGAATGTTTTGTACTTGGGTGCAAGATAATTGCTTGTGAACTGACTCTGTTCACCAAGACCACTGTCGTGAAACGTGGATTGTTCCGGCAGAGTGTTACAAGGATCGACCATCCACTGTCCTTGATAGGCTCGACTTCCTTTCAAGTTCGCATCAATATTGAGTGTTTCCCAGAGTTCATTTCTGAGCCCCTGTGGTCGATCAAGAATACAGACTCCGTCTGATCCGGTCTTAAGATTGGTGACTATCGGATTTACATGGTGTTTGAAGTCGGTAAGCTCACCCCTGTAGTTAGCGTCGTCTCGGACAGTTTCAAACTCTCTGTAATACACAGTGCACGCGACATCTGCTTGCAGTGAACCATCGACGAGATTCACACCGTAGATTAGAAGCTGGTTGTTGTCTTGTTTCGTCACCAATCCCAAATCTGTGATTCGCAACGAGAGAACATCTGAATCAGTTCCCTTTTCTCCAGGTTTATGGTCATTGAATCCGCGAAAGACAGCGACATAGTCTCCAACCGGAAGTGGCTCGAGTTGCACTTGTTTCTGCGCATCACTCCAATCAAGAGCGTCAAAGTTGCCACTCTTCTCGAGAACAGGTTTGGCATCTGGCTTAATGAGCTTGGATTCGAATTTAGACCATTTAAATCCAGGACAGATGTTGAAGTCATTGCACGCACGTCCTACTTCGTAACCCTCATGTTTCTGCGGCACAAAGTCTGTGCGGTTAAACAACTGCAGTGAATATCTGCCACATGAACTGGTAGTGAGCGTAAACTCAGGAGACTCCTTCGAAGTGTACGAATGCGAAGCTTGTTTAACATAGAAGGAAGCGTCGTATTCGCATCTAGGCAAGTGGAAAGTTGGATAGGCAAGAGCCCTGATTGCCGGAATAGACACCAATACCACCAAGACAACCCAGACCATGTAGAGATATCCGAGTATCTTGAGAAAGCCCTTTTGTTTAGGGTGCCTGACAAAGTAGTTTTTCCAACCTGATTTCTTTGAAGAACCATCGCCGGTACTATCTGCGGATTGTATTGGTTGCTCGCCAGCGTCGGTAGTCGGTTGCTTGCCAGCGTCGGATGTCGGTTGCTCGCCAGCGTCGGATGTCGGTTGCTCGCCAGCGTCGGTAGTCGGTTGCTTGTCACCGTTGACTGTTGGTTCGTTATCAGAGTTTGACGGTATGTTTGTGTCAGTCATTGCACTCTTCCTGAGGTTCCGCGGGTCTCTTCTGAAACAAGAAGCTGTCTTTTTGCGGGTATTGTTGCATGGCTGAGTCTGAATTTCGTTACAGGTTTACAAGTGAACTCGAGTTCTCTAGTCACCTCTTTTCGACTCAATACGAACGACCCCTTGCCGTGGCAAGAGGTCGTTCGCTGATTTGAGTTGAGTTGTTTAGTGGTTGCACACTAGCAATTGGTGGGTTGAAGCAGTTGGTTACCATCTGCGACCGCCACCCATGGAGTAACCGTATCCGCCGCCAAAACCATAACCTCCGACACTGTTGAACGTGCCGTCTTGTGGAGGTGTTCCCCAGGAGGCTGCGCCCATTTCGCTTTGAAGTTCGTTGAACTGATTGATTTGCATCATCTGTTGGAACTTCACATCATCACGCTCATCTTGAACGCTTTGACGCATTGCTGTGATGTCGCTTCCCAGGTTGGAGGTGGTTTCGGTTTGCGTTTGTCTCAAGTTAGCAATCGAGCGATTGATTTGATTGATTGATGCTTGATCTCTGTCTAGCATCGCTTGGTCAGCTCTCAGCCAGCTCTTCAGATTGGAGAGTTCTTTGTCTTGCGCAACGCTCTTCACCGCTGAACCACCCGCATTCTTGAGATGCTCGAGTGCCTGAATACGCTTCTCTGCATAAAGACGATAGGTTCGATCTTTTTGGTCATCAGCTTGCGCTTTATTTTCCGCTCGCTGTTCTTGTTGCTCCAATTGATTGATTTGTTGATTTTGTATTTGCATCACATCTTCTTCATCACGGAAGATCTGTTGATTGGCACCGGAAGCTTGCGCAAAAGCCGGCATCACAGTCACGGAAGTGGCTAGCACCGCTGCTAATACCGATGTTGTTATCGTTGATATCTTAATCTTCATTGCTAGCACTCCTTCTTCGAGGCACCAAGACTCAAGTTGCGTTTATCGACTACCAGCGGCGTCCACCACCGTAAGAGTAGCCATACCCACCGCCCATGCCGTATCCGCCAACACTATTGAAGGTGCCGTCACGTGGTGGTGTTCCCCAAGATGCAGCTCCCATTTCGCTTTGCAGTTCGTTGAATTGGTTGATTTGCATCATTTGTTGGAACTTAACATCATCTCTTTCATCCTGCACTGATTGGCGCATGGCAGTAATGTCATTGCCAAGGTTCTGCACGGTTTGATGGGTAGTCTGCCTGAGATTGGCGATCGATTGTTCTATTTGTACGACCGCATTTTCATCTGACTGCAGCAGTGCATCATCTCTCTTCAGCCAGTTTTTCAAATTCTGAAGTTCACCGATGCTTTTTACTGGTGAACCGCCGGCTGCTTTCAATTTTTCCAGTTCTTTAATCCTCTTTTCAGCATAAGCTCTGTACGGACGATACTTCTCTTCATCAGCTTGTTCTTTCGCTTGAGCATTTTGCTCTTGGCGTTCCATCTGATTTACTTGCGCATTGTTTATCCGCAGCATTTCTTCCTCATCACGGAATATTTGCTGATTCGCGCCTGCGGCTTGGGCAAGCGCTGGAGCCATGTTGAGGACGCCTGCGATCATGCTAATCGCAAGACAAATCTTGACTCTGTTTGTGTTTCTTATGTGTTTCCCGAACATTTTCATCGCCCCCAAACTTTTAAATTCAAGCCATCTGTTTATGGTTTTACCCTCCAGCAATGAGGAAGGTGTGAGGACATCTGCTTTGACTCGAAACTTTAATGAAGGGGTTAAGACAATCTGGTTCTGGCTTGGCTGGCAATGAATTTGTCGCTGTCGAGCGCTAGTTTTCTCAAAATGAAGGCTGGAGACGACGGATTAAGGGCAACTTCGTTTCTGACTGCACTGCTGACATCTTGGCTAAGGCTCACCAGCATAGCAGGAGCGGCGTTCGGGTCGCGAGCGAGTGCAAGCTTTTGAACTTCAGAAAGTCTCTTGGTTGCTTGGTTTACACGGCTGCTCGCTTCGCTCTTTTGCGGCTTGTTGGCATCGGCTGTAGCTTTTGCTTTGAGGGTGGTTTCAAACGCATGGGCTAGTCTGCCCGCCACACCAGCCATTCCGGAGAGCAAATCGCCAACCAGCTCGAGCTCGACGCTACCGTAGCGATTGCCATAGAAGGAATCGGATGAGGTCTGCTGGGTTTGGATTGAGAGTGGAAAGCAAGATACGCCTGTCATTTGCCTGTTGCTCCTGGGGTTGGTGGGTCGCTTGGTTAATAGACCAGTCGTCTAGACCGCATTGAAAGAATAGACCGGTCGTCTAGTATTGTCAACCCCTCTCCCAAGTTTTCTCTTTCCTTCGAATTTCGTCGATATCGCCGAAGTCCTCAAGCTTCATCGATAACCCAAAAATCCCGCACACATTGCAGCGCTTAACATTCCAGGTTTGACCCTGTCCCATGGCTGCGCCCCGAGCAAACTTTTTTTCGGCTCCGCCCCAATATCCAAACCCCGAAATCACCTCAGCCGTGCACCCTGCCCAAAATCGTTCCAAACCAATAAAAAGCCCTGTAATGTCCAAATAGCTTGGCTTTTGGATATAAACGCCTGAGGGCCATCTTTAGTCTTCCCACACAACCCGTGCTTAAGGCACGGGCGGTAACCATGCCAACAAACGATCCTTTCCCTAGCTTCCTTCCCGAAAACATCCGCCAGACCGGCGAGCGCTATGCCGCGTTTGAACGTGGTGAGTCCACGGCCTGGCAGCGGGCTGCTGATGAGGTTTGGAGACCGGCTGACCAAAGACTTAGCAGCCAAAGCGGCTCTGACAGAGCGATTGCCAATTCGCCGGTGCGTTCGGCTACCGAGGACCCATACCAGCTTATTTTTCGGGCAGGCGACAAAGTTAGAGCCCAAGGGATGACCGAATCGGCAGAAGCGGACTATCGCGCTGCCATCGCTGTTGCCGACAGAATGAACTCACAAGCGGTTCTCAACGAATTCCTTACTAAACAAAATTCACGAAGTGCTCTCGAGGCAAGGCTTTTCGCGACTCAGACTCAAGGGGTGAATGGCGGCAACCTGGAGCAACTTCAGAGGAACGCGGACAAGGAAAGCTATCAACTTTATCGACAGTACTTGGCACCGGGGACGACTCGTTCGAACATGGGGCTTGCATATATAGGTACAGGCGACGACCGAATGATTGCAAAAGGCGAACAGTTGATTATGGACGCCATCAAGTTGAGACCTGAGCTTCAGTTCAACGCCGAGTTTCAACGCCATTTGCTTGAAGCCTATGGAGTTATGGAGAACCGGCGAATCGCGGCCGGTCTGCCCTATCGCCCTGTCGGCATTCAACCGGTTGATTATGACAAACCGGCAAGAACAGTGGCAGTTCCTGCACAGTTCAACAATCACAGAGAACCGACGACTTTCGATAATCCGTACAAACATCTGGAAGCGGCAAAGCAAAGTGTTCGTCAAAACGATTCCACAAGCGCACTTCAATCATTTCAAAAGGCAATTCAAGCCGCTGATCGTTTGAGTTTTGATGCGATTCTTGAAGATCGTGCTGAAGTATTTCGCCATCGTATGTGTCTCGATCGTGATATGACGAGAGCGCAGGCGCGAGGAATAGACACGACAGACATGTACAGGCAACGCCAAGATTTGGTGGCACGCGAATGGCAACTTTATCAACAGTACATGGCACCCGCCACCACGCGTGCGGCGGCGGCGTTTGCTTTGATTGGCAGTGGCAACCCGCACAACGTTGCCCAGGGACAAAAGCTTATTCAAGATGCCGTAAAACTGCGTCCAGAGATGGAATACACTCAAGAGTTTCGCACCAGCCTTCAACAAGCGTACAAAGAAGCGTACACGAGAAATCCAGCGGCTCGTCCGCAGGGCACCACGGATAATGGCGTTCGTCCTGGGCAGACACCCGGGGTCAATCCCGATACACGACCTCAGCCAAATCGCCCGGGCACCACGCCCGGTGCAGACCAACCACCAGTAAATCCAACCAAGCCGCCGGTGAATCCGGGTTCCGACAAGCCACCTGTAAATCCGGACAATAAGCAACCTGTTAATCCGGAAAACACAAACAAGGTGCCGCAGAATCCAGGCAATCGGCCTGGCTCTGACTTCTTGCCGCCGACTGAGGATCCCTCACCAAAGCAACCAAACACACCCACGAAACCTGACACACCTCAAGAGCCTGCTAAGCAGCCGGAAGACAAGACGCCAACTTTCTTGCCGCTGCCTCCCGAGCATCTTCCGGGAAGTGAACCGCAAGACAAAATCGATCGCGACAAGTTGACCGAGACATTGAAATGGCTAAACGGTAATCCGTGGGCATTGGTGCTTATGACCATAGCCGGATACAAATTGGTCAAAGTAGGTGGAAAGTGGTTGTTCAAGAAACGCGACGGTTCTGAAGACAAGCCCGGTGAAGGCGACAAGGTCAAACCCGAAGACAAACCAGCTGAAGATAAGACGAAGACTGAAGATAAGACCAAGACCGAAGATAAGACCAAGACCGAAGATAAGACCAAGACTGAAGATAAGACCAAGACTGAAGATAAGACCAAGACTGAAGATAAGACCAAGACTGAAGATAAGACGAAGACCGAAGACAAAACCAAACCAGAAGACAAACTTTCCAGCGAGAAAGAAGCTGAAGTCAAAGCACTCAAAGACGAGTTGCAAAAGGCCGAAGAGAGACTCAAAGCTGCAAAAGAAGCAACCGACACTGAACGTCAGACAATGCAAAAGCTGGTAGATGATCTGAAGGGCAAACTCGAAACAGCAGAGCAAGATAAAGCCCAAGCTGACAAAGAAAGAGCCCAAGCTGAGAAAGACAAGACTCAAGCGCAACAAGAGAAAACTCAAGCAGAGAAAGAAAGAGATCAGGCGCAACAAGACAAGACTCAAGCGCAACAAGAAAAACTTGCGGCGCAAGAAAAGGGTTCTGCAGATCGTGCGGCATTCGACAAGCAAGCTCAGGAACTCGCGACAAAGCTGCAAGCCGCAGAACAAGTCAGACAAGCTCAAGAACAGAAGGCGGCGCAAGAAAAAGAGACACTCACAAAACAAGTTGATGAGCTCAAAGGAAAACTCGAGCAAGCGGAAAAAGACAGACTTGCCGCCGGCGAGCAATCAAAGACAGATGCAAAAGCGCTCGACACTCAGATTCAAGAATTGAAGCAGCAACTGTCCGCGGCCCAGAAAGAAAAGACTGCACAAGAAGAACGCGCTGCCACAGAGAAGACGGCGGCGACGAAAGAACTGACCACCATTCGCGAACAGCTCGAAACATTGCGAAAGGAAGCAGAGCAAGATAAAGCCCAAGCTGAGAAAGACAAGACTCAAGCGCAACAAGATAAACTTGCGGCGGAAGAGAAGGGTTCTGCAGATCGTGCGGCATTCGACAAGCAAGCTCAGGAACTCGCGACAAAGCTGCAAGCCGCAGAACAAGTCAGACAAGCTCAAGAACAGAAGGCGGCGCAAGAAAAAGAGACACTCACAAAACAAGTTGATGAGCTCAAAGGAAAACTCGAGCAAGCGGAAAAAGACAGACTTGCCGCCGGCGAGCAATCAAAGACAGATGCAAAAGCGCTCGACACTCAGATTCAAGAATTGAAGCAGCAACTGTCCGCGGCCCAGAAAGAAAAGACTGCACAAGAAGAACGCGCTGCAACAGAGAAGACGGCGGCGACGAAAGAACTGACCACCATCCGCGAACAGCTCGAAACATTGCGGAAGGAAAAACTAACAGCTGAAGAAAATGGTACCAGAGACAAACTGGCATTAGAAAAACAAATTGCCCAACTGCAAGATGCAGTTAAAGGCAAGGGCGAGCTGCAAGGTACAGTAGAAGAACTGCAAAGGAAACTCACTGAAGCTCAGCAAAAGAAAATAGCCGCTGAAGAAAAGAACACGGCCGATGCAGCGAAGTTCGAACAGCAACTGAAAGATCTGAATGCGAAATTGGAAGAGGCTGGGCGCAAGAGTTCAACCGCAGACCAAGCCGCTACTCAAGAAAAGCAAAAGCTGGGGCAACAAATTCAAGAGTTGCAACAGAAGCTGGAAAAGGTGACGACCGACGCAGGCAAAGCAGCGTCTGAAGCTCAAAGAGAATCCGCTGATCTTCGCCAACAACTTGTAACCGCTCAAGATGCTCGGCAACAAGCCGAAACAAAGGCCGCAGCCGAGAAAGCTCAAAATGAAGCACGTATCGCCACCATGACTAAGACGATCGAGCAAGCCGAGCAAATTCAGAAGGCGGCTCAAGAAAAAGCTGCAACAGACAAGGCCGCATTTGAAAAGCAATTGGCCACGACAGAGCAAGCTCTCACTGAAAAACGTGCTGAATTGGCAGCAGCAGTCAAGTCGGGCGACGCCAAAGCCGCGCAGCTAGATGCGAAAGTGAAGGAATTGGAAGGACAGCTTGTCACGGCTCGCGGTGAACACGAAAAGTCGCAGACCCAAATGAAAGCGGCACAGGAAGACCTCAACAAGCAGCTGACGGAGTTGCGGCAACAACTCGAAAGGGCTCACCAAGATAAGACCGCCGCTGAAACGAAACTAGAACAGTCTACAACGAAACTCAAAGAGACCGAAGCGAAACTCAAGCAACAGACTGCACCAAATCCGGCACCATCAGAAACGTCTGGTTCTGAGACAAAGGTTCTGGAAATCGCCGATGGTCATGAGGTTCTTCCCAACATCAAAATGGGCCAAGTAATCGACGATTGGAGAGTAGTCGGTGCCGATGGCGGCGATGCCATCCTCAAGAAACAGGGTGAAAACAGAGGACTCAACGGGAAAGAGTTGCAAGCGTTTGATACGGAGAAGTTCCACAAGGTTGAGGTTAAGGGTGAATCAGGCACTCACTACAGACGAACGGGAACAGAAAAAATCTACAAGCTGGTGGGTGTGCTGACACCGTCGGGTCAACCAATGAAAGACGGTCCGCAATTCCTGGTGTTGGTAGACGGCATTGAAGCGAAGACTCCAAAATCGCCCGTTTATCGCGGTCTTGCTGCAGGAAGAGAAACAACAAAAGCCGACGAGACACCAAAACCCGAAGAGGCAACAAAAGCAGACGAAGCAGGAAAAACTGCAGGTAAAAGAGCTGAAGAAACTGCCGACAAAGCAGGCGAACAAAAGCAAAAGCCTGTTGCAAATCCAATCGACGAGAAAGCAATCGCTGACAAACAGCGCGTTCTCAATGACCTAGCTTCCACATGGAAAGAAATGCAAGGTCAAAAAGTCGGCGAGGGTTACAGCCAAGACGTCGCCACAATTTTCGAACAAACCGAAGCACTCAAAGGTGATTCTTGGACTAAAGAACAGCGAGCTCAATTTGATGCAATGAAAGTCGCCTACGACAAACAAAAGAGTGAAGCGGCTGGCAGCCGACCGGAAATAGACTTTATCAATGGGTTCCTCAACAATCCGACTGAGACAGCCGCTTCAGATGCGAAAGCTGCTCAAGACAAATCCAAAGCCGCTGAGCAAGCCAAACCGGCGGAAGCTCGCGTCGAAGAAAAACCAGTGGTCACCGGTGAAAAACAGCATTCCGACCAAGCCAGACCGTCGACCGTGAAACAACGATTCCTGGCTCTCGAAACTTTTGTCGGCGCAGATGGAGTGCGTCGTGCTAAGCCGATTCCCGTGGGCAGCCTCACGGTAGAGTATATGGAAGAAAGAATTAAGATCATAAGTGAGGCAGACATCGCCAATGCTAAGAAGGCCGGAGACCATGCACTCGCACAAGAGATGGAAACTCATCGTAATGAGTATCTCAAGCGAAACACACCCGCCGAGCGCCGCAGTTATGCCGAGAAAGTCTATCGCGATTACCGCGTCAAAGGCGAACATGCGGGCTCAGGGGTAGCCGGCAAAACAGCACTCGTCTCCGCGGGGCTCATCGTATTCTCTTTTGCAATAGGTGACGATTCCGAGCCACCGATCATTCAGATTCCGTCAATTGTGCCTACAGGGCGGTAGAATATCAGCCATAAAAGATAGAATAGATTCTGCTCAATCAGAGGCTGCTATGCCAAAGGCACTAAAAACTTTCCTTGCCACTGCATCTGTGATTTTCGCCACGTGGTTCAGCGCACCCGCATTTTCCAGCGTCGGTTTGGAAGAATGGCACTTGCAAACGCCAGGCAAAAACTACATCGGTCATTTCGATCCATTTACGGATCATGAAACTGTGATTATTTCGCGAGAAAACGAGCAACCAAAATTGCACGTGGTTCGCATCGAACGTTGGCAGTACCTCAAAGGCTACGTGGCCGGTGAAGCCGATCACCTGTTCTTTCTATTCAACGAAAAAAACAAAGAAACAAAGCAATATCAATCAGAACAACAACTAAACGAAGCGTTGCAACAACTGAAGCTGGGGCGCGCGAAGGACAAATGGCTCACTCCACGATATGGTTGGGAAAAGAATTGGGGCAAAGTGAAAAACACAAAACTCAAGAAGGATAAAAGCACGTAGCTAGAATTTTGATATTTCTTAAGCTAGGAATTTTCAAGCATGTCCGAACGCGATTTGATCAAGACTGTTCAAGCCCACTTCAGAAAATTGTCAGATCCGCAAAAGGCAGTCGAAATGGCTGCTTACATGAAGACTGATATGCCGTTTTACGGCGTGCAAAAACCCGATCGATTGCCGGTTTACCGAGAAATCAAAAGGCGCTTTCGTCCCGCCAATAAAAAAGAGTATCAAAGCAACGTCAGGGCTTTGTGGAAATTGCCCCATAGAGAAGAAAAATATGCAGCTCTGGAGTATGCGAGGTTTTATCCGGAGTTTGTAAACACTGATTCCATGCCGATGTACGAAGAGCTAATACGCGACGGCGCCTGGTGGGATTTTGTAGATGTAATTGCAATCGATTTGGTTGGGACAGTTTTACTCAATGAGCGAAGCACCACGCGAGATACCATGGAAGAGTGGATCGAAGATGACGATATGTGGATACGCAGAACAGCGATCATCAGCCACAACCACCACAAGAAAAGCACTGATTGGAAGCAGCTTTCGAAGCATTGCTTGCTGCGCTCATCCGACCAAGAGTTTTTCATCCGCAAAGCAATCGGTTGGGCGCTGCGCGAATACAGTTACACAGACCCGCAAAAGGTCAAGGAATTCTTGGTAAAGAACGAATCCAAGCTTTCACCATTGAGTTATCGCGAAGGCGCAAAACAATTGGTGCGCAGCGGCCAGCTCAAATGAATGCGCTTGAAATCCTTTAAACCCAAAAGCCTGAAAAATTCGATATTCCAGCATCGCAACGCTTTTGATATTTCGCTACAATGCTCATGATGGTGAGCAAACGCAGCATTTTGGGCATATATAAAACGTGGATACACCCAATAGAGAAGCGTATAGGGTCGATCCGGCATCCGCGATGTCGCGAGTTTCGTGTCCCAATTGTGGAACCCAAATTCAAACCGGAGCCGGCAGCCGTCCTGATGTAGTCAAACTTTTCGAAGAGCCTTCCCCCGCCAATCTCGGCGACAAGTATCAGTTTATCGAGACAATCGGTTCAGGTGGAGCAGGCGTGGTGTACCGAGCTCGTCATCTGATCTTGCAAAAAGATGTAGCAATCAAGATGATTCACCAGCATTCAGCCACCAATGCCGCGCACCGAAGGTTTCAACAAGAAGGAAAAGCACTGAGTGCGTTGTCGCACTCAAACATCGTCGCGGTTCACGACCTTGGTGTCACCGACAGTGGTCAACCATATCTCGTTATGGATTGGATTGACGGTGACACGCTTGCATCGATCATCAGAAAGCAAGGCGCGCTGCCTTTGGAAGATTGCATCGAACTCTTCCTTCAAATTTGCGAAGGCTTAGAACATGCCCACTCTCACGGCATTCTCCACCGCGACTTAAAACCAAGCAACGTCATGGTAAGTTGGCGACTCGCTGGAAAACCATCGATCAAAATCGTCGATTTCGGTATTGCGAAAATCGTTGAAGAAAGCGATGAAGAAAGGCCGCAGTTGACCCAAACAGGCGAGGTCATCGGCAGCCCGTTGTACATGAGCCCGGAGCAATGCATGGGCAAGAAGCTGGATTTCAGATCTGACCTTTACTCGCTTGGTTGCTTGATGTTTGAAACGCTCACCGGTAATCCGCCATTTGTCGGCGACAGCATCGTCTCGATTATGCTCAAACATCAAACCGAAAAGACGATGAGTCTCAAGGAAGCGACGCTTGGACAATCATTTCCCATGCAAGTTGAACAGATCATTTCAAAACTTCTGGCAAAAGATCCTGGAAATCGTTATCAATCAGTCGAAGACCTCAAAGACGACTTGTCCGCATTTCGAGCAGGAGATAAGACACTCTTGCTTGGTGCGAAGGAAATCCCTATTTTTGCCCATGCTCCCAGGCACAAGAAGTCGTTTGTTTGGCCGTTCGTAGTTTTAGCCACAGCTGCATTGAGTTCAATCATCACGCTCACAATGTTGCAAACAAACAAGCAAATCGACAAGATGGGCGGTAGCAAAGAAATCAAGCAAGACCCGCACTCCTTCCTGGCTCCCGAAGGAAACGACGACAGCGATGTTAGAGAGCTTTTGAGCGCTCACCCCGCAGCAAGTAGACTGGAATTCAAAGGCAACATCTTCACTGAAAAAGGTTTGGAGCCATTGAAAGGTCTTTTCACCCTGACCGAGTTGGATCTCTCAGCGTGCACGATACCTGATGTGGCGTTCCTTTCGTTGAAAGATCTCGATCTCAAGATCTTGGAGTTGGGAACATCAAGCATAACCGACCAATCCATAGACACTTTGGCTCAACTCAATAAGTTGGTTTCCCTCTCGATGGATCAGACAGCTCTTACCGATGCCGCCGTTCCCAAAATTGCAAAAATCAAATCTTTGAAAACCCTGAATCTGGCTAGCACCAAAATTGGTGATTCGAATCTTTCGGCACTATCTACGATGCCAACACTAATGTCAATTGATCTCCGTCACACGAAAGTGACCGACAAGGGCGTCGCCTACATTGCAAAATCGAAAACCGTGGAGATCCTAGATTTCGAGGGAGATCAACTGACCAATAAGGCAATGACGTTCTTAAAGACCATGCCGAAGTTGACTTGGTTGAAAATCAAGAGCACTGGTATCAAAGGCGATGGCTTTGCCGAAGTGAAAAATTTCCCCACACTTTTCTGTTTGGAGATAGGTGGTGACCCAACGATAGTTGCGAAGGATCTTTATCAGCTGGTGCCGCCTAAACATCCGATGAAATTGTTGCTCCTCGATTGCCCTGGTTTGAAAGAATCAGAGATTGCTTTCTACAAAAAGGCGTATCCATGGGTCGACGTGACTGTGATGGGAAAGCAAAAGGACAACAAAGAACGCTTCAGGGAAACCTATAGTGACTAGACTAGACAGGTAGCTCTATAACGCTAAGCTACAATCATGTAACTAAGATCGGCCCTGAGCGGTGGTGCGATTGTCGAACCCTGAAGAGAAAAAAACCGACAAAGTCAAACTGACAAACACTCACAACTGTCATGTGTGCGGCATTGAGGTACCCCGGTCTCAGCTCATCTGCCCCACAGACGGCATTAGAATCATCGACCTGCCCGGCACCGACGCAATCGCCGGCGAGCGATACGAGTTTCTCTCCGTGGTTGCTGCCGGGGGCAATGGCGTAATTTACAAGGGTCGCCAAATTCTTCTTGATAAGCCTGTGGCAATCAAAATGGTGCAAGGGCATCTTCTCACCGACCACTCAGGCAAGCGATTTCATCAAGAGGCAAAAGCGGCCAGCAGTCTCAATCACCCCAATGTTATCTCTGTTCATGACTTTGGGCTGACAACCAAGGGAGACCCTTATCTGGTTATGGACTGGGTTGAGGGGCACTCGCTTTCTTCTGAAATCAAACAGCGCGGAATGATTCCCTGGAAGGAAGCCATGGACACCTTTCTGCAGGTTTGTGACGGTCTCGATCATGCCCACACCACCGGGGTTCTCCACCGTGATCTCAAGCCAAGCAACCTCATGGTAACCAAAGATCAGGACGGAAATCGACTTGTAAAGATCGTCGATTTCGGCATCGCAAAGCTTCTAAACCCGGACGAAGATACTCCACAACTAACCCGCACCGGTGAGGTGATGGGAAGCCCGCTTTACATGAGTCCCGAACAGGGCGTTGGGAAGCGCGTTGATACGCGGTCGGATCTCTATTCGTTTGGATGCGTGATGTTTGAGACCCTGACCGGCGACCCACCGCATGTGGGCGACAGCACCGTGGCAGTGCTTCTCAAGCACCAGAACGAGGCGCCACCAACCCTCAAAGAAGCGGCGCTAGGCACCGAATATCCCGATGGTCTCGAGAAAGTGATTGCAAAACTGCTTGCCAAAGCACCGGAAGATCGCTATCAGACTGCCGCGGCCTTGAAACAAGACTTGCTCAAGGTCAACGCTGGAGAAAACATCGGGGGGTCCACCAATTCTAAATCAGCGAAAACACCTGGCACTAAGCCAAGTCCGTCGGGAGCGAAGGCTTTCAACCCCATGATTTTAGTCGGCACCATAGCTGTAGTTGCCATTCTGGGAGCGGGCTGTTGGTGGATGTTCTTCGCCGATCACTCAACAAAACCAGCGCAACCGGATGCCGAACATGCCTTCACCACCGACTTGCAGAAGGTGAAGATCGATTTTGAAACAGGCCGAAACCGCAAAGAAGGGCGCTATGTCGGACTGAAGCTCAATGACGAAGCCATCGACCTGATTCGTCAGATGAAAAGTCAAACTTCCCTCGACCTCGAACAATCAAGCATCACCGACAATCAGCTGGCAGTACTCGAACCACTCAAGTCGGTGCGGCAACTCAATCTCACTTCCTGCGCCATTACAGATGATGGAATGAACTCTGTTGCAAGCTTTCCGAAGCTAACCAACTTGTCGCTAACCAAAACCAAAGTTACAGACAACGGTTTGACTGAATTGGAAAACCTGCCTTTAGAGTCGCTGCACCTCGACAATACAGTCATCACCGACATGGGACTGCAGGCGATAAGCAAAATTAAGACGCTCAAAGAACTTTATATTCCGGGCACCAACATCTCTGGTCTGGGTCTTACTCATCTGAAAGAGCTGCCAGCGTTGTGCCTTCTGTCTGTTGCCGATATACAACTGACAAGGTCTAGTTTGGAACCGCTAAAATCCATGACACAGTTAGGCTCACTCGATTTATCCGGAACCAGACTCACAGACAGCGATATGGAAGCCGTCGCAGAGATCAAATCGTTGGCGAACCTGAAGCTAAATAGAACCTCGATAACATCGGCCGGATTGAAGCACTTGTCGACACTTAAGCAACTCAAGAATCTCATGGTCGCCGATTGCCCGGAAATTCATGCCACCGACATCACAGCCTTTCATAAGCTCTTGCCGACATGCATCGTCTTGACGCAAGAAGAGAAAAAACCTGAGACAAAGCAGGAGTAGCTGGTTTAGGATAAGCTTTTCGCCGAGGCTCCGGATTATCCTGAGCTTCGCCGGGGAACCATACTAGAGCAGCCATCTAACGGAATCTCGTGACTGAAAAAGAAGACAGTGCAATAGCATCGCAGTCGGCTTCGGATCCCGATGCAACTATTGGTGAGGAGCTCCCATCCTCAGACTTGATTCCTGGCGGCATCTACAAATTCATAAGTGTTTTAGCAAGCGGCGGCGCAGGCGTTGTCTACAAGGCTGAGAATCTTCGGCTGGGAAAACCTGTCGCCATCAAAATGATTCGAGACGAAGCTCTCAGTGGAAGCGACGTAGAAGCCAGGTTTCTTCAAGAAGCAAAAGCCACAAGCCATCTCTCTCACCCAAATATTGTTTCGATTTATGAGTTTGGAACGTCTATAGATGGGCGCCCATTCTTGGTCATGGAATGGATAGAAGGCGTGTCGCTGTCACAACTGATTAAGCAAGACGGACCACTGTCCATGGAGACCGCGCTCTCCATATTCGAGCAAGTGTGCGATGCAATGACTCACGCGCACAAACGTGGTGTTCTCCACCGCGATCTCAAGCCAAGCAACATCATGCTGACAAAAGACTCGAGCGGTGCTTGGCACTCGCACATCATCGACTTCGGCATCGCAAAAGTCACTGAACATTACGGAACACCCGAGCTGACTCGAACCGGCGAAGTATTCGGCACACCACTCTATATGAGCCCCGAGCAAGCAGCCGGAAAGAAAGTCGATCACAGATCGGACGTCTATTCGCTCGGCTGTTTGATGTTCGAAACGCTTACCGGAAAGCCACCATACATAGGCGAAAATACAGTCGCGCTTCTGATGAAGCATCAAACGGAAGAAATACCATCGATCAATGAAAACAAACCCACTTCCAGTCGCTTTCCGGAGTCTTTAGACAACCTGATACGCTCACTTCTTGCGAAAGAACCTGAAGATCGCCCCGAGTCAATCGAAGCAATCAAAAAAGCTTTTCATGCGATTCGCAATCCTGAAAAGGTGCAAAAGGAGCCTTTCTCAATAAGAGCAATAAGGTTCGTCGTGAAGGAGAAGATGTTACTGGCCTTTCTCGGTTGTTGCATCATTGGTGTCGTTTGGGCCTGCTTCATGCTTAAATCCGACGCGCCACCACCACCGGTGCGCCTCTCGGACAGTCACTCCGGCAACCATAGAGAATCTGACGAGCAAGCGCGAAAAGACGCAGAGCAAAGACCTTCGACCGAAGAACTCAATTACGAAAATATGGATCTGACCGACGAGGGTCTGAAGTATGTCTCCAAAATGTGGAATTTGAAACGTCTCTCTTTGCGCGAAACATTGATAACGGACAAAGGCGTGCCGTACATCGCAAACCTGCCGCTTTCCTACCTTGACATAAGCAGCACCAAAATCACCGATGCTTCGCTCGACTCAATCTGCAAGATCAAAACTCTGAATGAACTGTCGATAAATGAAACCTCGATACAAGGTCTCAATCATAAGTTTCGTCTTTTCGCCAACTTGAAAAATCTCGAGAAATTGGACATGTCCCGAATGGGCATCAAGAATGAACAAGTCAACGATCTCGATAAAGTGACATCATTGAAAGTGTTGCGAATTGGCGGCAACCCTGAGTTGAACCTACTAGGTATCACTTGTTTCTCCAATATGAAACGCCTAGAAGAACTGTCTCTACACCGTATCCAACATATCAAAGGTGGCATAAAGAATCTGCTTCCATTGAAGCGATTGAAGTTTGTCGATCTTATGTACACCGACGTTGAAGACGAAGATTTAAAGGTACTAGCCCGGATTCGAACACTGGAGGCCATTGGGCTTGACGAAACGAAGATAACGGATAATGCGATGCGCACTCTTGCTTCGGCCAGCCTGCCAAACCTGACTGAACTTTCAATCGGAGCAAAAACGAAGGTGACAGAAAAGGGAGTCGATATTTTCAGAGCTGCACATCCTGGTTGCCGTGTGTTTAGAGAAAGCTTCAGGAGATGGACTGAACTATGAAATCACGGGATACAAAACGCAGAGTACGCACAAGTATGAGCAGGACGTTTACTCTCATTCTTATTGCGGCTGCAGTCGAAACTTCCATCTATTCGCTCGAGAACTGCCTGCCTGCAAATGCTCAATCCAATCCTCCGAAAAAACCTGCTGCGCCCCAGTCTAATAATGCGCCACGCAGTTCAGCTCCAGCTAGTGCAGCGAAACCTGGTGAGCTATGGGGTAAGTTAATCGATTCCGGGCGGTCTCAGGCACTGAAAAACGATAATGAGAAAGCGCAAAAAGAATTGCAGGCGGCTCTTGCAAATGCCGAGAGCTTGAAAGATGACAAAGCGATTGTCGCTTGCCTTCAAGCTCAAGCTGAGCTGATGGAGTCACAAGACAGGCTGGAGGAAGCACTGCCGCTCAGAGAAAAGGCGGCTAAGTTGGCGGAAAAAGCTTTTGGTGCACAATCACCAAAATTTGCGGAACAGTTGGGTGGATTGGCCAGTTATTACGCACGCAAGGGTGAGAACGGCAAGGCTTGGTCTAACAATGAACGAGCAATGGAAATACTAGGCAAAACCGGCGGTGGTGGCACCAATCCGCTCGAGATGGCAACATGCTCGCTAGCCACCGGACGCACCCAAGTTACTGAACGCAGTTTTGGTCTGGCAGACGACTCATTCAAGAAAGCTCTGGAATTGAGAGAATCAAAACTCGGACCAAATGCACCTTTGGTTCTTCTTACATGCAGGGAGTACGCCGGACTTTTGGAACAGCTCGATCGAAAGGATGAAGCGAAAAAATTACTGGAGAGAATTACTCTTGCCAATGCTACTGCCACCGCAAGCAGTGCCTCGACGCAGAGCACTCCGGCTAACCCGACCAAAGATAAATTCCTTACCTATATAGCAGAGGCGAAAAAAGCCTACGCAGCCAAAAATGTCGAAGACGCCAAAGCCAATTGGAAGTTAGCGGTGGAAGCTGCCGAAAAGGACAAGGGAAGCCGTCTTGCTTATGCTCTGGTTCACTTGGCAGATCTATATATGTGGGCAAAACAAACTTCAGAATCAGAAGCTTTACTCAAAAGGGCTATTCAGGTTCGCGAAGAATCGAAATCGACACAAACGCTTGGAATGTCTAGAAACCTCGCTAGACTTTCCATAATCTATCTAATGAATAAAAACTATCAGGAAG
Organism: uncultured Candidatus Obscuribacterales bacterium; assembly: GCA_964503045.1. Classification (GTDB taxonomy): domain Bacteria; phylum Cyanobacteriota; class Vampirovibrionia; order Obscuribacterales; family Obscuribacteraceae; genus CAYZJR01. The sequence continues at coordinate 418 of CAZCZI010000035.1, read as the reverse complement.
CCGAAAGAGTTCTTGGGCAGGCTGTAGAAATCGAACAACAACTGTCACCCAGCAACAGCTTGCAGGCGCATACGCTGCAAAGCTATGCCTCCACGCTCATGCTTACACGCAATATGGGAAAAGCCGAACAAGTATGCAAACGACTGATTGCAATTGCAGAGAAAATTCCTGGCGCATCCGGCACAAGCAAGAAACAAATAGCCACCAGTTTGTTGGGTGGAATCTATATGCAGTCAGGTCGGATGAATGAAGGCATGCGTATCATGCAGGAAGTAGGTCAAGCCGCTCAGCCATCAATGACCGACTTGGTGAAAGCAAACACCGAAGAGTACGAAGCAACCGAAAAGGAGTACGACGAGTCGGAGGAGAAGTCGTTCTCTAAATGATGTGATCCCGAGATCAATGCAGCGAATGGGAC
>CAZCZI010000034.1:12444-74052 GCA_964503045.1 uncultured Candidatus Obscuribacterales bacterium | reverse complement strand
ATACTTGACAACCTATCAGAGCTGCGCGAGTACATATTCTTAAACGAATTAGTAATTACACCCATCACTATGTTGTTCCTTATCTCTATACAAACCTAGAGTAGACAGTATCTTTTGATTCCTTTGATTCATCAGGAAATTTGTTACCGCGCAAGCAAGTCTCGACCAGGTAAGACATCCGAGTATTTTCTTGTGGCTCTTTAGCCGCAAGAGAAAGTCCGCCCGGTTGTTTCTCGCTTTCGCATCGTCCTCAACCCCAAACAAAGAAAGGAGGGAGGCATGTCTAAGAAAAACGTCTTTGCTGATACGCCTTCCCTCTTTATTCAGACGGGGGAGGACAAGTCTCAGATGTTTGGTTTGAATTTCGCACGCGACTGCCGCCACTTCGTTATGCGAGGTACCGGTGGTTGCGGCTTGATGAGTGAAAGTGATGCAGTCGGCATGAGAAACCTCAGGCTGGCACTCTCCGGACAGGCGGACGACGGGTCTACTCATGAACGCTTCTCGGGTTACTGCCTCTTTGGTGGCACTCGAATGGTCATGAAGGACGACCCCACCCATATCGTCCCCGGCATCACTGAAGTCTTCCCGGCCATCTCCAAGTACTGCACCGATTCGGCGCTCCTGGGTGTTATCGTGAAAGCGGGACATCTCCGGTACACGCCGTACGGGCTTGTGGTGCATGACGAGCCGCAGAATGACTACATCACCATCGTGCATCCGACGCAAACGTCCTCAGTCATCCTGCAGCCGAGCTCCGACTCGACCGCTTCGTGGGACGACGAGTGGAAGGAATGCGTTCGGATTTGCGACTCGCTCAGGCAAGCGAACTGGAAGGGGCTCTTGCTCGCCTACAACGGCGGCGGGGTCACTAACAGAGAGGTGCGCACCTGGGCGAAGTTGGGACAGACGGATCCGTTTTGGCAAGTGCTTCTCGTAAAAGGCAGCGGTCGCATCTGTGACGAGCTGGCCAACGATGAGGAGTTCCTCGCCGAGCATCCGACTGTTCATGTCTGTGAGAACACCGTCGACGACATGCGGCGCAAGCTTATCGAGTTGGGTGCAATCATCAACCCCGACGAACAGAAGCCCAAGCCGTAAAGTCGACGAATCCGCGAACGAAAATGGATTTTTCGCGGAATGGGCGGTTGGCTCGAGCTGCTTCGAGTCAACCAGGCAAGACCGGAAACGGTCAAGAAGCGCGGTCGAGCAGTTCCGCTCGACTGCTTCCATGCTCTGGCGGTAGGGGTCGCCGACAGAGATCTTCAACGGCCCAAAATCTCCCAAAAGGAAATCACAAAATGCAAGACAACACCATCGCACCGAAGCTCGTCATCGAAGCCGACAAGGGCAACTGCCAGCTGCACGTCATCTCCAAGGGCCAGGTTCTGCCCATCGAGTTCACCAGCCTGGTTTCGCATCCGGGCGTGGCTCCGGAGATCGTCCGCATCGCCGGTGGCTGCAAGGGTCTGTCCGCCGACATCCAGGCGAACATGATCAACTACTTCCTGGAGGCGTTCCGCATTCCGGGCGGGCGTGAGTTCCGCGGCACGGCCTTCTCGGGCGGCACGGCGAACGCCACCGAAGACGGCGGCATCAAGAGCGACATGGTCACCAACGTGCCGGCTCACCTGGCCCAGGCCTACCCCTGCATCGCGCTGTCCACGACTCCCCGCACCGGCGTCATGCACATGGACCGTCGCTCCGGCGGCGTCATCGTCGACGCCTACGGCGGCCGCCTCGACTACCGTCAGCACGCGGCTGCGGTCGTTCAGGCCGACCCGGCGAACGTCCTGGATTGGGACGGCGACCTGGAGCTCTACCTGACCCTGATGGAGGGCTACAAGCAGATCGGCAAGAACGTGGCCATCATCGTGCTCAACGGCGGCAAGGTCACCCGTGACGAGATCTACAAGGCGCTTTCCCGCGGCATCCCCGTGATCGTCGTCGAGGGCTCGCTGCGCGAAGCCGACGCGTTCGTCAAGGCGTTCAACACCGGCGACTTCTCGGCCACCGCCGCCGAGGAGAAGGCCGCGCTCGTGAAGAAGGGCAAGCTCGACGCCGCTGCCATCGACGCCGCCATCGGCGCCATCCACGAGGAGTGCCGGCAGACGCTGGAGTCGGTGGACCGCAGCCTGGTCTCCATCGTTCCGGTCAACAACTCCGAGGCGCTGCGCAACGCGCTCGTCGCCCGCGGCTTCCTGGCCGACTAAGCGACACCGGCGAGTTCGCACTTCCAAGTCGAAGGGGAAGAAGACCAAGTAACGCTTCGATAAAGCATTCATGCACCTCGAGCGGGGTTAAACCCGCCCGGGGTTGCATGATTTGCTTTTTCAACTTTTATTACTTTATCATATAGTACAACAACGATTGATTGCTGTCCAAAAAAACCGTTCGCTGTATAGATTCGACTCGTCATGGCGGATGACAAATATGCAAGGACTGAAAGCGAACAGGAGGCTTTCTATGCAATTTGACGACGCCAATAGCAACTTTACCAATAGAACAAACGAACTCCTTCAAGAAAACACATCAGAAATCTTGCTGGACGAGTCACTAAGAGACGGAAAACACTTTGTTGCAGCGATGAACAAGCATGCTCCAAAGATCGACACCAATCATGACGAAAGGATTTCGACAGAAGAACTAGAAGCCTATGCATCGAACGCAAACACTGATACCGAAGGAAAAACAGTTGCACTGTTCATGCGCAGAAATTTCGCAACGATAGGAAATATGGCTACATTCATCGACGCCCCTGAAAACATCCGGATGTTTGGAACAGAAAAAGGACGCAGTTGGTTTCACGAAAGATTCGGCGGCGATGGTGATTTTCGCTGCATTTCAGAAAAAGATCTGGCGGCTACGAGTTACATCGTTTCATCAAAGTCAGCTTATGAGAGCGACCTGAGTCGGTTCAAATTGGCACAAACCAGCACAATGATAGGAAACGTTGTGCTTGGTGCGCTGCCGGTCGCCGCCGTTGTAGCAGCTGAAGCGGTAATGCCGCCCGCAGCAGCTTTTCTTTCGCCTTTGCTCTTGTTCAGTCTCGAGCGCGCCGAAAAGGTATATCGAAGCGTCACATCAGGGCAAGCGGACATTTTGCAGGCGCAAGTCGAATCACGGCGCAAAATGCTCGAGAGCGTTGGATTGCGTCTCGATTGAGCTCAACATATCCGACTGGATATTGACACCATATACAACACCGTCATCGACTGGACATGATCTTCCGTTCGTTCCATAATTGCATCGATTGCACTGGCACAAATCGAGTCATCGACCACTAGAGAGGCGCTTAGCGAAATGCTGGACAGACATGGGAATCAGGAGTCACAAGGCGGTTCACTATCCCAACAAGCACAGTCTCACCACTCTGGTGCGGCATCAATCTCAAGCATCCTCAGCGCCTCGGAGGCTTGCGACCTGCTTGGAATCACGCCCGGCGAGTTGCAAGAAAAAATCGATCAAGGCAACATTTGTGCCACCAAGGGAAGCGTCACAGGCATGTGGTTGATCGACGGCGCCTGCGTTCAATCGTTGATACGACAAGATAAGTGGACAAAGTCGGCTGAAGATGAGATGCCGGCAGAACCGCAGGTGCATCGAATGACAGAACCGGAAATAGACGAAACCGGGCTTTTCGACGAGTCGCCTTTCGACTGTTCCGTCACCGCCTCCGATGCGGTGGAGTACCTAGACATGGCACCGCCGCACGAACACTCTAATAACGGACCGCTGTTGCCACCGATATCGCCAGTAATCAAGCCGATTGCAATTAACGCAAGACCAGCCGAAGGTTATTTCAACAGACAGATTGTTTCAGCAAGAACTTTGCAGGAACTGTTGGAGGGCCTCGAGTTTACGCATGAGAGACTGCAAGGTGCGATGTATCGAATCGGGTTTCTCGAAAATCAAGTCGAGAACTTGGAAGATCGCGTAAAAGCACTGAACGAGTTTCGAGCGAGGGCGGCTCGCAGCCTCATTGTCGAAAAGGAAAATCGCGAATTGAAAGATGCGTTGAATAAACTCGACGATAAGCTGACAGACAAAGAACAGCTCGTAGAGAGTAAAGATGCGCTGTTGGACGCAAAGGATGAACGCATTCTCGCCATTGAGAAGGAACTGAACGCAGCAAATGAGCGAGTCGCGAAGATTGAATCGCAGTGGATAACCAAGCTTATGAAAGCTCTTGGCTTCCAGGTCAGCTAATTGATTGCTTGATTGATCGCTTGATTGATCGATTGGCGCGGTTAGCGCGAATAATTTCCAGCGCTCAAGAACTGATTGCAAATCAGCAAAAGTTGAGAGCCTGTCTACATCTTTTTCGATAAGCTTTTGACCTTAGCCAAGTTAGTTTTTTTACACTCTTTAGATACTCTCCGACCAGTGCTTGTATTTGGCTATGGCTGAGACCTACAGTTTTTCTGATTCCCGTTTCTTTCCCCTCATTGTTTAATCCGGCAAAAGTTTTTTCCCGCCAGAAATTCCGCCTCGTAAGGGTTCCGCAGAGGATCCCCGATTTGAGCCGCTTTTAGACAGTTCAAATCGCGAGAGAAGGAGCAATCGAGTTATGAGCAAAGCTCATTCCCGCCGTCCCGGCATCCGCTCGGGCACGGCAGTTCACGCAGACCGCCTGGTCGAATGGCTGACCGACGGCATCACGCACAGACTGATCCTTCTGGTCGGTCTGCCCGCCTCCGGCAAGAGCACGCTGTCCGACCGCCTCAAGGCGAAGGGCGTCGTGTATCTCAACCGCGACTCCATTCGCGAGGAGCTGTACGGCGATGCGACCGTGCAGGGCGATTACCGCGAGGTCTCCGGCGTTCTCTACAAGCGGCTCGAAGAGGGCTGCGACGCAGGCGCCATCATCCTCGCCGACAACACCCACACCACCGTGGACCAGCGCAAGGGCACTTACGTGCGGGCGTTCGACAAGGGCTACACCGACTTCGTCGTGTTGCTCATGGACGTGCCGCTCGAGGAGTGCATCCGGCGCAACAAGCTGCGCAAGCGGCAGGTTCCCGAGCAGGTGATTCGCGACATGCACAAGATGCTGTATGAGATCGGCTTCCCCCGTCCCTACGAGGGCAAGCTCGTCGTGCTGCGTCCCTCCACGGAGAGCCACGAGCACTTCCTGGTGCACCGCATTCGCCCGGCGAAGCCCTACCGCAAGCCCGAGCCCCGGCCCAAGCCGGAAGCCGGTGCCAAGGCCAGCCCCGCGACGGACACCACGAAGAGCTAGAGGCATCTTCGCAAAACCAACCTGACAGCCCAGGGAGCTCGTCTTCCTGGGCTGTCACTCTCTCATCTCAACAACAACTCAGCAAGACTTTGATGTCTTGGGAGGCTTGAATGTCTTCAAATACTTCGATTGTTGACAGCGACGGCGCGGGTTCTACTTCTGCGTCGACGCCCACTCTTGCCACCATAGTCACCGGCGGCGGCCGCGGCATCGGAAAGGCGATTGCCTTGACGATGGCAAAAACCACCGCTGTGCTCGTCGTCGGTCGCACCGAAAGCGACTTGCGCGCTACCGTGGATGAGATTCGCGCTGCCGGAGGCAGTGCTGATTTCGTGGTGGGCGATGTTTCCAACCCCGACACCGCATCACAGGCGGTGGCAAAGGCAACCGCTAACGGCTGGACTGTGCGCAACCTAGTTGCCAACGCAGGCATTGCCAAAGGCGGGGCCGCCACAACCTTCAGCAAAGAGACGTGGCGGGAGATTTTCGACGTCAACGTGCACGGCACGTTTTGGTTTGTTCAAGCATGCCTGCCTTCGATGATTGCCGCCAAGTCCGGTGCAATCTGCATCATAAGCAGCGTTGCCGGGCTCGAGGGCTTCAAGTACGACTCGGCGTATTGCGCAAGCAAGCACGCTCTGGTTGGAATGGCGCGCAGCCTGGCGCTCGAGTACGCCAAGCACGGCATCACGGTCGTGCCCGTCTGCCCAGGCTTCGTTGAAAGCGACATGACACAGCGCACCATTGCCGGTGTCATGAAACATCGCAACATGTCGGAAGGCGAGGCCATCGCCCTCATTCTCGAGAAGAGCGGACAGAAGCGCATCATCCCCGCCTCCGAGGTGGCCGATGTTGTCGCGACGGTCTTATCGGGCGCGATGTTTTCGCAGTCCGGCACGGCTCTCGTTATCACAGGAGGTGCTTGAACATGGACAAGCGTCTTACATCGTTGATCGACTGGATTCGCAATGAGGCAGCCGCGGCGAAGGGCCTGCTTGTCCCCATCAGTGGTGGCAGCGACAGCGCCCTCGTCTTCTGGCTGTGCAATCAGGCGTATCCCGAAAAAACCGTGGGCGTCTACGCCGGCGATGTCAATTCCTTGCGCTGCCGTTCGTGGTTCGAGTCAGTCGCAAAGGTGATAACCATTCCGTCGCCGACCGCCGACGACAAGGAAGCTGCGCGTTGGACGGAGTTCCTCGCGCTTGGCCGCAAGGAGAATCGCTGGCTGGTTGGCTCTCGCAACCGCACCGAAGACGTGATGGGCACCTTCAGCATGGCAAGCAGACTGGCGACATTTCTGCCAGTGGCCGGAATGTGGAAGGGTGAGGTGATGGAACTGGCCGACATCATTGGCGTTCCTTCTGAAGTCACCGAGTCAAGCCGCAAAGCCGACCCCGACTGTGGCCGACCTGTCGAGATGGCGGAGATTCCTCTTGAGGATATCGACCGTTTTCTCAGAGTGAAGCTGGGCGAGCTGGACGCAAGTGCACTGGCACTGGACGAGCCACGGCGACTCTACCTCGAGCACGTCTTTCAGGCTAACAGCTTCCGGACTCAGCTGCCCAAGCGCGGTCCGAGAGTCTAAGGCTACTTCAATTGCAAGGGCCGGGTCGGATTGGTTCATGTTGAACCAAACACGACCCGGCCGACTGCAGCCAAGAAAACCCAGTAGCCATGCTCATTTCGTTTTAATCGCCAATCTACTATTACATATCGTTACAATCGTGAAATCCCCATTGCATTTGAACCGGAAAGGCGCACAATGTCGCCATCGGCTCAAATTGCAACCAAGCAAACGGCGTGAGTCAAGGGAAGCCCGGTTCATAAAACACTCTGCGTCCCAAGCGAGCTTACACAAATGCCTATTTTCATTTACATGCTGGTTCCATTCTTCGAAGCATGGTCCTACGCAATGATCTTTCTGTTCTTGGTTGTCGGCTCCTTCATCCTGTTTGTCTACGCCGTTCATGGAAGTGAGTGGATGGAGCGCCTCCACGAATACAAACTGAAGCGCGGCAAAAAGCTGCAGGCCGGCTTGTGGGGCGCATATGGAACGACAACAGTGGAAACGATAGAGACGCCCAAACCGATAAGATAGAAGCTTCCAATCAAGTTCGATCTCCACCGCTTTTGATACCCGGCAATATCGGTAATGCCAGTCAAACTAGGCAACGACGCCTGACATGTGTTTCATCAAGTTCTGTTTCGAGTCTTGATTGAGTATTTACAAAGGCAGAAAAACTGTTGCCACATGAGCTTTCAGCGCTAACTGAGTGCTTTACCAACTTTCTTGACTCACAACCAGACTAAGCATACGGTGTCTGTAGTTCTCATTTCGTTTTCTCTTTTGGAGATTGACTATCAGCAAGCCGTTTCTCTAATTCTCACAGTCTTTTCATTACCACAACGACATTCAGTCAGTTAGGGGGCAGTAACATGTTTGCTCAACCCTGGTGGCTGCTCGCGCCAGCCCTCATCGCGGTGCCACTACTTTTGGTGCATCGCCTCAGATTAAGGCAAGGAGTCGCGCGGCATCCCAAGATGAGCATGCTCGACGGTATTACCGAGCACAGCTGGATCGCCTGGATTCTGCGCGGTCTTTTGCTGGCAACCATGACTCTGGCGTGCGCAGCACTGGCACGCCCTCAGATCCAAAAAACCAGCGAGACACAGCAGATGGTCAAAGGACGAGACATGATCGTCGCTTTCGACTGGTCTGCTTCAATGGGCAGGAAGTTCGAAGGCAACTTGCCTGCAATTCGCAACCAAGACCCGCTGCAAACGGCGCTTGAAGAGCGCGGCGGCGACAGCGGACAAAAGCAAGAGATTCGCCGCATCGACGCGGCAATGGCGGCATTAATAGCATTTGCCGCTCGCCGAGAAGCCGCCGGCAACGGTGATTCAGTCGGAATCATCGCTTTCGACAAGCGCCCGACGCTTTGCTGGCCGCTCGATCGCGACCTCAAGCAAATCCGCCGTCACGGCACTTTTGTGCCAAAGGGAACAGGTCCGATGGGGCTCGGAAACGGCACCAATTTCGGCACGGTCGATCCAGGTCCGATTGATCTCGCCGCTCAGCACTTCAAGCAGTACGGCACTTCTGCCAGTCGCGTACTGATTCTTATCACCGACGGCGAAGACAATATGACACCGGATGTGATGGCACGCCTGGAGCGCGTCATTCGCGATGCCGGCATGAAACTCTACGTCGTGGGCGTCGGCGAAACACTCGCCAATCAAGACGTCGACATCATCAGGCTCGCCGAACGTGTCGGCGGTGGCGTGTTTCGAGTGGAAACCGCTGATGGTCTCACGAGATGCTTCGACACGATCGATGCTATCGAGTCATCGCCTGTTGCTCAGAATGCCGCTCTCACAGCTGAAGAGCTGTTCTATTACCCGCTTTCGCTTGCTCTTATCGCCGCCATTATTTGGTTGGCGCTTGAAGCAACGCTTCTGGGCCGGTAAAGGAGAAACCATGAACACACTGATCAAATCAGCGATTCAGCTGGTCGCAAGTCATAAGCGCAAGTTCGCGACAGTGCTGCTTGTCGCATCTGTCTTCACTCTTTACGTCGGCATGGTGCGCTTCGTCGACTACACGCTTCCCATGCTGGAAGGTGACTTCCAAGCAGCGGCTCAGCCCAAGTCCCAGAATTCAGGGCAATCTGACGACGACTCGCTCGGCCCGTTGGTGGCGAAGCCGACAATCGATGAGCTAGTCGCCGAGCGTTTCGTCGAAGGCTCAAACAAAGTCTTCGATTGGAGCTGCGGAAAGCGCGAATTGGCCATGTTCAACGAAGGCTGGAAGCGCTATCTCGACTACGACTTCGAGGGCGCGCGCAGTTATTTCGACAAGGCGTTCGTAGCAATGACCGACGCAAACGGCGTCATTCAGCCAGGCGATCGGCACTTCGCAAGCCACCTGCAGTTGCTCATCGGCAACTGCCTTGCCAATCGCGATAAGACCGAACAAGCCATCGCAGCGTACGAGTTGAGCTTGACCTTAAACCCAAACAACATCATCTCCACCTACAACCTCGAACTCCTTCAAGACGCCAAAAAGTCAGGCGGTGCAGGCAAGGGCGCAGGTGGTGTCGGTAAGCGCATCTAGGAGAACCAATCATGAGTTTCATGTATCCACAGCTTCTGTGGCTGGTTCCCCTGGCACTGCTATTGGGACCGGCACTGGCATACTGCGCCTGGAAGCGGCACTGGCAGCTGGTTAGGCGCTGGGGCGACCAGCACCTCGTCCACTGTCACACTAAGCCCATGAGCAAGCGTTCGATCGCCATCAAAGGCGCTCTTACGGCAGTGGGCTTTGCACTGGCGGTGGTGGCACTGTCGCGTCCGTACAGTCCGCATGCACGGCAGCAATTTCCTGCAGGAACAGTCGACTGTGTCGTCTTGCTCGACTTAAGTCGAAGCATGGCGGCAGCGGATTGCCAAGGCAAAACCCGTATAGCCACTGCAACAGCCGCCATCAAAGATGAGCTGCTTCCGGCTCTCGGCGGCAACCAAGTAGGCATCATCACCTACGCAGGCAGGGCGACGCCCAGGGTGTTTCTAACCTACGAGCACAAGGCCATCGCCTGGCTTGCAGAAAATGCTTTCAGCGTGTCTAACGCGTCTGGAGACGGAAGCGCTATGGGCAAAGCATTTGATCTGGCCTTCCAGTACTTCGACGTCGACAGCGGAAAGACGCACAAGAAGATGATTGTGCTCTTGAGCGATGGCGGAGTAGATGACGACACGAAACTCGAGGCGATCGTGAAAGGATTGCACGAAAGGTCGATTGAGCTTGTCGTCTTCGGGGTTGGTCAAACCACACCAGCGCAGATTCCGATGTCCGAGCTGTCAAAGGAAGACCAGAAGCTCGCGTCCGGTCGCTTCTACCAGGAGAACGGTCAAACCATTCGCACTGCCCTAAACGAGCAACTGCTCAATCAACTTGCAGAAGCAACAGGCGGTGCATACCAACGCGTAACCGAACCGAAAGACGCGAGCCTGGCTCGACGTCAAAGCGAGTTTGAGCTGGTCGAGCGCGTTTCGCGCGAAGAGTTGTTCTTCTATCCGGCGCTTGGATTTCTTGCATGCTTCATCATCGTCGCAATGCAAGGTGCCTTTCACCGGAGCAATCGATAGTCAGTCAGTTTCTTTAAGGAGAAACCAATGAAGATGCTTAGAAGGGCGCTGGTTGTTACCGCTGGCGCCGGTATCGTTGCCGTGGTCATCGTTGCGGCAATGGCGCTGAGCAACCCGAAAGAGTGGCCGGGCTTCCCTGATCTCAAAGGAGATCGACCGGCATACGTCGTCGAATACGAGGACCGTGATTTCGGCTGGCGCACCGGAAATCTTGTGCCGATAACCATCAGCTTCAAGGTGCCACCAGGCACCACCATTGATGCGCAAAATCTCTCCATCCAGGGCGACCTCAACCTGGTGGAGAGCCGCATCACCAAGCAAAACGGCGAGGACGGGCTGACGTACGTTCGCGTGGAGATGAAGCTCCAGAGCATGGTTTACATGCCGAAGTGGAGCGCAACCGTCAACGTCTCTTACCGCGTCGAGGGAGGAAAATGGCAGAAGCTGCCGGTTGAAACACTGGAAGTGTACACATCCAAGACTTTCGACGGCCGCAAGCGACACCCTGAAGATCCTCGCATGGAGGCCATGCATGGCTTTCATGCCGTCTGGACCTTCACACTGCTTTCCACCGGTTTGGTCGGCACCATATTCAGTGTCGGTGTGATCATCCGCAGACCGAAAGCACGTAAACAAAATGCTGCCGTCCCTCTCGATCCATGGATGGAAATCGACCAATCGTGGCGACTTTTGCTCGACGGCGATCGCGACCCGCAAACCCTGCGCACTATCGCTGCTGCTCTGCGCTTTTTCTTCAAAGCACCGAGTGCGTCGATAGACGACTTGATTGCCACTGGCGACCCGCTCAACCAGCAGGTTGCACGCGTTCTCGAAGTCGTAGAAAGTGCACTCTGGACCGGTACTACTCCGGATTCAGAGAAGCTGGTGGAGCTCGATCAAGTCTTGGACAGCATTCGACCAAGCCGCAAGAGTCAAGCACAAGAAGCCTCGACGGCAGAGTCGAATCAGGACATCGCAAAGCCATAGCGCTGTGCGAGAGTCACAAAGCAACAACCATAGGGCGGCCAATTGTGGCCGCCCTCGGCCTGAGTGAACATCCGTTCATGCCGAAGTACTAAAGTTCTGCTGATTGGAAACGCCTTGTATAGGCGTTTCCGATCCACCTTAAAAAATTGGTTTTCTACTATTTCACATCGCATCAAGACTCAGACCGCCACGAAACATATCAGCCAACCTCGCAGAAGCGCGCTAGGCAAGCTTCTACAGGATCTCTTAAACATATTCGATTACACCAAGTGCGACTTCCTACTTGAGATTTGCGACAGAAGGCACCGGGGCAATGCCGGAAACCGTCAGCTGTTGCACTATTTGCATTCTATATGTGAAATCAAAAAATTGAATTGTTTCAGCATGCTAAGCAACGCCAGTACACATTTCTTTTCTCACGCGCGCGCGCGCGATCGAGTAGTAATAGGGCGTTCTCAGTTTTTCTTGTCTCTTCAGGTCATCTCCACCAAACCAATACAGCGCGTGCTCCCGCAGCTTTCCACCCTCAGCTTCGTGCTGTCGTGCTGGACTGCAGCACAGATCTACCGATCAACGAATACGGCGAGAAGACCAAAAGAACGAGAGAGCAAAGTACAGTGCAATCAATCGGTGTAGCGAACGACAACACCAAAAGGGAGAGCAACTACATGATTCAGGTCGACACACGCCTTTTGTCCCGCGGCATCATTCGCCCCTCCAAAAAAGGTGGCATAACGGTCGTCACTCCTCTCGATGAGTTGACTGCCGAAGATCGCGAAGACCTTAAGGAGTTCGCCGGTTTCGTGCTTTCTCAGCACGCCTCGACACCGCGCCCGAAAAAGAAGGTCCAGCCTCCATTGGGTCGCACCGCAAAACGGGGAAAATTCAGGCGCTAGCTTTATCTACAGGGGCTGCAATTTCATTGCCATTCCTTTTTGCGGTTAATTTGAGCGTGACTCGGTTTGCCACAGCTTGGTTCGGTTTGCCCGAGCCCGACTGGGCAAACTGAGTCGCTATCCCCTCCGATAACCAAGGAACATTGCATGAACCAAGAACTCACCCACACTTCTGCCGAATCGGATCTGATCCTGCCGCAAGTGGCTGACCTCATCAAACGAGGTGCAGAACACAGGCGCTGGAAGCAGCTCGATGAAGCGGAGAACTTCCTGCTTGAAGCCACGCATCTCGCCAAACAACATCTGGGCGAGAACCACCAGGTCTACGGCTACGCGCTGTCCGACTTGGCTTGCTTGCAGGAAGAGATGGGTAAACCCCTGGAGGCCCGCGAGAACTTCGTCAAAGCTCTCACCATTCTCGAACGTCACCTGGGCAACGAACACCCGGACACGGTCGGAATCTTCGGTCGACTGCATCACCTTTTCCGGTTCTGATACCGCAGTCGCCACACGCAACGCAACACGTGCAGCCGATTCACTACCCGCTGCAATGATTCCCAAAAAACGAACAAAGAGGTAGTTGCGTTCAAGACTTGGGAAGCAGCGAGAACATCCTCCCAATTGGAGTTGGGTGTTTTCGCTGCTTCGCCTTTTCAGTATTTTTTCATTCAATCGCCTACTATTGATGATAGTGTTACAAGCACAAAAACGCAAAGACCGAGATGGCATGCCAGTTTTGCACCGCGGTGCATTCACGCACACCATCCGGTCTTTGCGTCGTTGAGAATGAAACTCAGGCTCTAAGCCTCGTAAGCTCGCGCTTCAGGTTCTTCCTGGCGGCACCTTCGAACTGCCGATGCACAGCGTCGGACATGAAGATGCGCTTGCGCTCGAGAAACCTCGCCATAAAATCGGCACGGCCAGCCTTGAAATCACGAGTTGCGATGTGAGAGTACTCGAGGCGCACATTCGCCGCGTACCGATCGTACGCAGAAGGTGACGCCGCAAGAATCATCAAATCGCAGTCGAGAAAGAGCTTGCTGTCCTCGTTGAGCCGGCCGCGCAAAACTTTGTGTTTGCGCGTCGCCAAAATCAACGCTTGAGCGTCACGAATGACACTTTGTGCAATCCCGGCTTCCAAGCCGAACTCCACCATCAACTTTGCGCTCGACTCTTCGTTGTCTTTTCTTTTGGCATCGTAAATCGCGTCGTGATAAAACGCCGCCAGCCGCATGGCAGGCGAAGTTAAACCAGACGGGCTTAGACGCGCAAGACAATCGAGAAAGTGCGTGACGTGTCTTAACGTATGGTAAAAACGTCCGTCCGCGCGGTAAAGCAGCTCCAGCTCTCGCCAGCGCTTGCTCGCCACAACAGGCGGAACACTCAGCTCATTCATGAGCTGAAGCCAATATCGTTTTGCTTTCGACATTTTTGACTCCGCCTATTTGCCGGATTGCGCCAAGCGCCCTGAATCGTTAGATTCGCGTTGGCATTTTAGTTGCAAATCGCCGCTTGCTGCCAGAGGTTCTCGTATCGCTTTGACAAACCGATCGAACACCTCCGTAGTTTTGGAGCAACGCCCCTTCGTCGAGTACAACCGGTTGCCCTTGAACATCGAGGCAATCAACTTGCCTGGAAGTTCGATCTGAACACCCTTGCACGCAGGAAGATTGACCACATTGTTCGGGTGCTCTCCGCGGTACTTTGGACTGTCCGGATTGACAAGAAACCCGTGCGCCACAAGCGACAGCCGAATGCGCTCTTTGAGCTCGCGATTGAGCCCGCCAAGCCAAATCGTCAAGTCGCCTTCCTCACCCATGCTGTGAATAGAGACAGCGGTGACGCTTGCCTCCAAAAGCTCAGTAAGAACCGGGTCACGGAAACGAGTCGCTGTAACATGGAGCTCCATCACTCTCTCTCGCCTCAGCCCCTGGAAATCGAAGAAGTTGTACTGCCGCCCCGCAACTGCTTTTGCGATGGCCGACGTTCCACTCTCGATATATCCACCGTGAGGTGCGATCACCGTGATTTTGCTTCGCCTGTTGCACCAGCGAATTCGATAATCGCGATTTCTGACTAGCTCCTTTTTCAAGCTGTCGAGATCGCTGTAATAGTCGCGCGGTTTCATCGCGATTCTCCTCGACTGCATCGATGCAGAAGTGAAATCAGAAACAATGATCCGTGGAAATTAAGAAACTTACTGCCTGATGAGTGTTACTCCAGATGCGAAAACAAATATGTGTGCGCGTAGCCTATGAAACGGGTGCATGCACATTCAATCGAACCCGCCCTCGACCACTTCAGGCGCGAAACCTACAAAGCAGAGTCCCGCCGCCGAAAGCCTCTATTCATGCACGATTCACACGCGAGAAACGCGAAAGTTGTCATTCGGATAAGGAGTTATTAGGTACTTCAGACTAGCGCAACTAGCGCGCCTTGCTGAATTTCACACCCAACGTGGCCTGGTCTACTTGTTTTTCTTTTTCTTTGTCTTGCCTGTATCGGCAACTTGAATCGACTCGTTCTGTTTGCGCAATAGAATTCTTGTCGCGTCTAGCTTGCTGAGCGGGTCGAGATGAGGGTCTTGGAAGATTTTGGAAATGACGGTTATTCTATCGTCGGTTAGATCAGCGTGGAACATATCATCATGGTTGACCAAACCCAAGACCCGAGCCCAAGATCTGGTCTCCGGATCGAACAGGGCCTCTGAGATATTGCCACCGAATTTGGTATTGACGTGATTGATGAACGCCGCAGCAAGTGGTGCGGGAGAACCCGGCAATGGAGCCGGCGCCGGTGAAAGCAAATGCGGATTTGCCGGTGGAGCTGTTGGTGGCTCGAGTTTGGCGGAGACCTGCTCGCCGATCATAACTGGTTGCGCGGGCTGTTGCAGATAGGCCTGCGGAGATCCGGCCGCCTGTGGCATTTGAGACTGTGGAACAACTTGCGGCATGCCATACGCAATGGGCGCGCCCTGTGGTGCGACGCCTTGCGGTGCCATTCCTTGCGGAGTCAGCGGCTGTCCTGTGTATCCCGGATACAAAGGCTGCGAAACAGAACCGAGCTGCGGAGCCGGAATCGTAGAAGGACGCCATCCTGCATAGCTAATTTCGTCGACGCCATCAGGACCGCTGCGGGCAGGGCGTACGCGATCGCGCGGGTCTTGGAGCGGTTCTTCGTCCTGGTACTGCTCCAACTGATAGGGATATCGGTATGGCGGAAGCATTGTGGCGCCGCGTCCGACCGTTCGAAACATGCTCGCTGCCGAGTACATGGGGTTGGCATTGTACGGTGCACCAAACACAGGAAACAGATATCGCATTGACGATAGGGCCGCAGTTCCCCAATAAAACGGGGAATAGGCCCAGTTGTAGGCCTGGGCGGGAACAGTTTGAGACAGCCCGATTCCAACCGCCAAGACCAGGCAAGCACCAAGCGAACTCTTCTTCGCCATTGCCCTACCAGACTTGCGACCCACGGAATTGCTGTCCATAACTAACTTCCATCGAGATCTCAACAGGAATTTAATAACAGAATTTCTCTTATGAAAACCGTTTTGTGAAACCGGATTAACCAAAACATATACGCAAGATCACCACTGAAAGCCCTCACTTCCCTTTTTGTGTTGAAATGGAACATACTGTCCCGTTCGCCTTTCGAACACCAATGGAGACGTCAATGAAATCGCCTCTGCATCGACTGCAAAAGAGCGCAAACTTGCTATTGGCGGCTCTTTTCGTTGTCTCAATTTCAAATGCAGCACTGTCACAACCCAAAAAGTCTCAGGCGCAACCAACAACGACCACTCAAACAAAAGTAAAAGCTTGGAGCATCGATCAATACAGCCGTGTCTACGGTGATGTACGCGCTTTGATCGCTCCTGGCGGCTTCCGAATGACATACCTCAAATCAGGACTTAACTTTCTCTGCTTGCCGCCGTTCACAGCGATGTCGATTTTCAACGTCAAGACCGGCAAATATTGCATAGTCAAAGTTGCGTCCTATCGTTCACTCGTCCGCCCCATGTCTTTAGTGAGCGGGATTTCGATCACAGATGTTCCGCTTATAAAGAAAACAACAAAGACAATTGAAGGCGTCAAGACAGACTGGTACGAGTCACCGGAGTCTTTTCGCACACAGCAACTCAAAGTTCGAGCAGCTAACGAGTGCGCAGGCTCTGCCGTGAGCCGCATGCACTTCGCGTCGACAAGCAGCCTGAGTATACCACCTGCAATTTTTCTACCTGCATCGAAAGTTGTCGAAGTTCCCCTGACCAAAGGGATTCCGATTGAATGCACATACTTCGACATGGATGACGAAGAAAAGCATCACCTCAAGACATTCAAGTGCAAATCGGTACAGGTGCCTCTATCGGAATTTTCTCTGCCAAAAGGTCTGAAGTTAGTCAACCAAGCAGAACAAGTAAATGTCGGTGAAGGCGATCAAGACGTGCTCGATCTCATGCTTTCAGGCGGTAGAAAACGAGTAGAGAAACAGAAGTAGTCACTTCTATTTTCGCGCTGCAATTGCCGCTTCCACGGCCTTCCCTTCTCGACACGAATGACCGAGCTCGATGAGAACGGCTTCCAGAGCAGCCAAAGTCATTAGGATGTCACGCTCGAACACGTAACCCATGTGACCGATACGAAAAATTTTTCCTTTCAACTCTTCTTGCCCGTCGGCCACAAGAATCGAAAACCGCTCTTTTAGCTTCTTTCGAATGGCGTCAACTGTGATGTCTTTCGGCGGAAGTATGGAAGTTATAGTAGGAGACGCAACACTGTCATCCACGAACAGTGACAGCTCAAGCGCTTTAAGTCCGGCTCTCAAAGACGCTTGCAACTTGCAGTGACGATCGAAAATTCCATCCAAACCTTCTTCCTTCATCAGACGAAGCGACACTTCAAGACCGGCAACAAGAGAGACGTTTGGCGTAAACGGCGTGGTCTTCTGTGCCAGCGATTTCTTGTACTTTTGAAAGTCGAAGTAAAATCTCGGACTCTTGCATTTGGCCGCCGCATCCCAGGCGCGTTTGCCAGGAAAGACCATGGACAGCCCAGGTGGCAGCATGAGAGCCTTTTGACTGCCTGTTACGAGAACATCGACTCCCCACTTGTCGATTGGGATATGGCAAGCACCGAAGCTGGTGACAGCATCTACAAGGGTGAGTGCGCCATTCTCAGTGGCAATGCGGCATAGCGCTTGAAGGTCGTTGATCACTCCCGTCGATGTTTCGTTGTGCGTGATTGTCACTGCATGAAGATCGCCTTTGGAAACTCGCTTGCCAACGGCTTCGACGTCTATTGCAGTTCCAGGCTCCACATTCATGCGCTCAACCTGCGCACCGTAAGCCTCGCACAATTTTGCCCACCGTTCCC
The DNA here is from genome assembly GCA_964503045.1 of uncultured Candidatus Obscuribacterales bacterium. Lineage (GTDB taxonomy): Bacteria > Cyanobacteriota > Vampirovibrionia > Obscuribacterales > Obscuribacteraceae > CAYZJR01. The sequence continues at coordinate 56,404 of CAZCZI010000034.1, read as the reverse complement.
CAAAAACACCACAAATTAGGCTCAACACCTTATCGCCTGCACCAACTGTATTTGCCACCGCGCATTCAAGTGCTCCCGTGCCGGATGCAGTTAAAATCAGGGGATCGCTTTCTGTCTGCCCGAGCCATTTCAAACCCTCAGTCGCAGCCATCAAAGATGAGGAAAAATCCGCTGTTCTATGTCCAATCGGGTGCCTTGCCACGGCTTCCAAAACCGCATCAGGAACGGGGGTTGGTCCAGGAATCATAAGAAATTCGCGGGGTTTCATTAAGGCGGATCCTATCCAATAGCCATCACAAGGCGATCAGTATAGCCCAGAAGGAGTTGCAAATTTGAAGATGTTACGGCTTTGAACGATTCTTGAATGGCGCAATCTTCAAAGCGTGCTTGGCTGCCAGTTGTGCACGTTCCGAATCCTTGAGTGCCAGATCTTTCTTGCCAAGCTGTTCATGAATACGAGCTCGAAACTGGTAATAGCGCGTCAAGTTTTCAAAGCAACTATCAGGGTTTTCGCCTTCGGTAACGTGTATCAAATCCGAGATGTCCTTGAGTGCGGCTTTCGGATTCTTTGCACCTGCGTAAGCTTGCGCCCGCACCCAGTAGCCCCTGTGGTCGCCGCCGGTAAGCAACAAAAACCGGCTGGCATCTTTACCTGCGCTGTCATACTGCTTCGAAAGCAAGTAGCACTCGGCCCTTCTGAAGTAGCTAACCGGATCTTGCGTGGTGTTATCCAAGACTTTGGAGAAATCATCAATAGCAGCGGCATAATGCCCGAGATTGGAATGGAGAATCGCAGAGGCTTTGTAAGGAATCCACGCCGTCTGCGGAGCGCTCAGTTGAGCAGATTTTGCGTAGTCTTTAAAGGCTTCGTCGTACTTTTCCAAGTGTTCGTATGCCAGTCCCCGATGCAAGAAAGCAGGAGCATACTTAGGGTCGATTTTGATTGCTCTATCGAATTCTTTGATTGCAAGCTCGTCTTCAAGAGCATCAAGGTAGTATTTGCCTCGCATCATGTAACCAATCTGCGAGTTCGGGTTTTTGGCAACCTCCCGATTCGCCTCTTCAAGCACTTTCGAGCTCTTACCCGATGGTTTGCTAACTTCGATCGTCGACGGCAATCCCAATCGCGAAAACTCGTCCTCTCGGGACCAAGCCGGAAGCCAAGCAAACGCGAAGCCCACAAATAGAATCAAACATAAGCAGGGCTGTTCATGTTTTGGGTTCAAGGATGGCAAACCGCTCTTCACCAACTTCACCGTTATAAATTGATACATCCACGATAACATCATCTTTGACGGTGACCAAGGCTAACTGCACGTCGGGATAGCAATCTTGCCAGGAAGAACACTTCAAATTGTCACAGTTGAAGTAACCAATCGTCTTCAAAGACCCCCCTGGCGGCCGAACTTTCGGACGGCAGGGGTTGCCTTCCCACTTCACTTTGTCGCCCAAGTGATAGTTACCCTGGTCAATCAAACCTGCACGAAAGCCGACACCAGAAGCCACCTTCTCCTTGCAGAAGGGGCATTCGATGTCGGCATGTAGAGTGTTGCAGCTCAAACGCGAGATTATTTCTTCAGTGAAACACTCTTGGTGGTGCCTGGCTTTTTGGCAATTTTGGCATCTGCCAATCTCTGCTCGGCGAGCGCATCGGCAGCCATATGCGGTGGGATGCCTTGCTCTTGCGATTTCGTAAGCACATCAATGATGGTGTTGTAGACCTGTGAGACCTTACCCAACACGCGCTCATGGTTGTAGCCGTCGAGTTCGGCAGCGACATTGATCAAGCCGCCGGAGTTGATGGCATAGTCAGGAGCATAGACAATACCCTTGCGCACGAGTTCAAAGCCGTCAGTATCAGTTTCCAATTGATTATTGGCGGAACCAGCCACAATTTTGCACTGCAGTTGAGGAATGGTTCTTGTATTGAGAATAGATCCCAATGCGCAAGGAGCAAAGATTTCGCATTCGGTGTTGTAGATTTGATCCGGGGTTACGACTTCAGCGCCGAACTCCTGAACAATTCTTTCCACTTGGTTGGGGTAGATGTCCGTGATGATCAGTTTCGCACCGGCTGCCGAAAGGTAGCTGCACAAGTGATATCCGACATTACCGACACCCTGCACAGCAACACGGATGCCTTCGAGGCTCTCGCCAAGCCCTGCGAATTTGAGCGCTGCCTTCATGCCCTGAAAAACACCGAATGCGGTCATTACCGATGGATCGCCGCTTCCACCCTCGTTGGAGCCGCCTACGGCGTGAGTGGTGAACTGACGAATGAGGTCTATATCGGCAACCGACATACCGACATCTTCGGCGGTGATATAGCGCCCACCCAGAGAATCAACGGCTTTGGCAAACGAGGCCAAAAGCTTTGGCGTCTTCTCGGTTCGCGAGTCAGCGATAACAACTGCTTTTCCGCCACCAAGATTGAGCCCTGCGACGGCCGCTTTATAGGTCATGCCCTTGGATAGACGCAACACATCACGCAGGGCCGCTGCTTCGTCTGCATACTTCCACATCCGGCAGCCGCCCAGAGATGGTCCGAGAACGGTGGAATGCACACCGATAATCGCCTTTAGACCGGACTCTTTGTCATGAAAAAACGAAATCTGTTCATGCCCAAAGCTCTCCAGATCTTGAAAGATTCCTGTCATGAGCGATTCTCCTAGAGTAATTGTGATTGTGGCGACTGCTGAAATTCGCAGCCTGGATTCCAAGTCCTTTTGTACTACTTTTTTCAAGGGATCCCGGGGAAAATTAGGTTATCGCAATTATCTTGGAATCCCGCAGGCTGGAGCCGCTTTTGTTGACGATGACATTGACCATAAGAATTGATTCAGCCGACACGCTTGTTAACCACTTGCCAAAACGCCGCTGAGAAATGCTTGCCGAACCCATGCCCACTTCACATTTGCGTGCTTTGCGTTGGCATGACAATCCTCCGGCGTGTTCGAACTATATACAAACGAAAAGTGGAAAATCTATTGCAGTCAAGCCGTTAGGCGATATCTGTTTTAGAATGACATCGGTAACATGATGCATTTTTCCGAGCATCGAGCCTCAAATAGGAAGGGACAATTTTGAACGCTCAATTTCGCATGCTAACTCTTTCGCTGACAATCTCCTCGGCCTGCCTTACATCAATGGCTTTTTGGTTGCCCGCCTTCGCTGATGATTGGAGCGATGCAAATGATGCCGGAACCAAGCTGATGAAGGACAAGAAGTACGCTGAAGCAGAGAAGTTCTTCAAGACAGCCAAGGATATCGCTTCCGGCGACAAAGAAAAATACAAGCATTACGCGACGACGCTTCTGAGCATGGGCTTCATTTACGACAAATTGAACAAAATCGATCTGTCGGAGAAATGTTACCGAGAAGTTCTTGGCATTTATGAAAAGTCTTACGGCAAAACCTCTCTCGAGGTCTCCAACGCCGTAGAAGGACTCGCTGATCTGTGTCGCGAAAACGGCAGACTTTCAGAAGCAGAGCCTCTCTACAAGCGAGCAATCGCAATTCGGGAAGTGTCGGCCCCGATTTCGCCTGACTATAGCGACTCGCTTTCCGGGCTGGCCGAGGTTCTGAAAAGACTCGGACGAGATGCCGATGCAGAACCGCATTTGAAGCGATGTATATCAGTGCGGAAACAAGTTCACGGAAGAAACCACCTGCGAGTGATCAAACCAATCGAGAGTTTGGCGGGAAGCTATCTCGCTCTTGGTAAATACGATCAGGCCGAACCGCTTATACGAGAGGCTCTAAGTTACCGCGAAGCTCTCTACGGAACCACAAGCCCGAAGCTGGCAGCAACGCTCGAGATGTATGCGGAATGTTTCTCCAAACAAAAGAAATACGAAAGAGCGGAGGTTCAATTGAAGCGAGCTGTTTCTTTGCGCGAACCTCTCGAAAAGACAGAGAAGTCGCAATTAGTGACGTGCCTCAATAGCTATGCAGAAGTGCTCAACAAGTTGAACAGGACCGCCGATGCCGCCAAGGTGCAAGCTAGAGTGAAGTCACTGACTACAACCGGCAAGCCTGAACCAACACCTACAACGAAAGCACCAGCGGTCAAGAAAGGATAAACATCGATAAGAGGCGACACCTAATGCGCATCACCGTATGTGGTGCGTTCCAATTTTGCATGGATTGATGGATCATGGATTGACTGACCGTATGTTCTACCATACGTTTTAATAGGTTTAAAACAAAATGAGAAACGCCCAGGAAGCTTGGCTTTCCATGGGCGTTTCTCAGGGGGGGGTGGTGGCTTTGTCGGCCCTCGCACTCTTCGTCTATTAGCAGCACAAGAATTTACTGAGTCCATCAAATGGTTCCAATCATTCTTGTTGCGTTGTTAGGGCAAGGACGTAATGAAGCCGCGCACCGTCTCAACGAAGAGTTGTCGGTCCTTTCCGTTAAACACGGAGTGGCCGGAGTCAGGAAAACGAACGAATTTCTTCGGACCCGATGCTCGAGCAAAAATCTCTTCGGAGTGTGAGATATTGATCAAATCATCCTTTTCGCCGTGCAAAATCAGAAGCGGCTGATGTTTGCCCTCCATGATGCGGGCATTATCCAGACGCGGCACGGGAAACATGAAGGTCGGATACGCACGCAGGGCAGGCACTTTCTCCTTGCCAATGCGTTCAAGCGAGGCGAAACCGCTCTGCAGGATGATACCAGCGGCGGGGCGCACCGAAGAGACGTGGGCAGCAACTGAAGCACCGAGCGACTCTCCGTAAAGAACAATCTGATCGTTGCGATATCCGTTGGTCACGAGGTAATCGAAAGCAGACTCACCGTCTTGGCAGATGTTCTTGATTGACGGGCTGCCGGCACTCATTCCAAAGCCGCGAGGCTCGTAAATGAACACCGAAACACCGCTGTCAAGCAACATCTTGACGATCGGAAGGTGCTTTGCGATGTCACCTGCATTTCCGGGATGAAGCAAAACGATCTTCTTGCTGCCAGGCTGAATAAAGATCCAACCATGCAGTCGTTCACCGCTTACAGCATTAAAGAACACTTCGTGGTTCTCTACCTGATCGAACGAGCGAAGCTCGCTCATAGAGCCGTGCCCACGATCAGGGTGAAACAGCTCGGACTCGTAGAGACCGGGTGAAACCCGAGGGGAGAGCCCGACCCAAGCAGAAAGCAGAATCACGAGCAAGGACACGCAGACAATCAGTCTGCCTTTGCGCCTTGATTTCATGGCGTCTTCTCGATTGCGGACGGTTACTCCGCACGCGCTGAAATAGGCCGCCGAATGGTAGTTCGTTGGAACGCAGTTGGAAGTGGTTCCAATGGCGTTCGGAAGCCGATCTCAGAGAGCGCGAATTAGTCAGACGACTTGCAAACCAGACAAGTCGTTACAGCAAGCAGCTCCTCAGCTTTGCCCTAACCACCTTTAGAGGCAGTTTTGCAAAGCATCCGGGAAGGTAGGTGAGTTTCTGGGGTTTTTTGGTTAGCCAGAAAATTCAAAGGAAAAGAGAGTTACGAAATATAACGACTGAATCTAGCAAAGAGCTTCCAAGCCTCTCAACGCATGACATTCCACCGTGCCGACTCGAGACAACATTTGAAATTGCCAAGTGAAGTTCAAACTTAGCGCAAGCAGGCCAATAAGGCGTTTTTCGACCAATCAATGGTGTCTGATTTTTTGCGAGGCTACTTCCCCGCTTCTTCCTTCGAGAGAGTTTGTGTGTACTCGAGAACCTTCGCATGCCAAGGCGATTTAGCGAGGTAGCGATCACACATAGCCCGCGCTAGTTTTGCAAGTCGCTTCTGCTCTTGCGTGTAGCCGTTAACTTTTCCGGCAGCCTGACTTAGTTTCAAGGAAATCCCGGTCGCATCCACGCCTTCGTATTTGGCGGTGAAATCATCGAAGGTCTTGATTGTTCCTTTCAAAATTTCTTCGGCTCTTTTCTCTTCTCCCAGTTCTTTCAAAAGAATCACCATTGCCGCGTTTTTCGAGATCACCAACATCGTGCTTGCAACCAAAGAACACTCAGGAATTTTCATGGATTCAAACAGAACTTTCGCTTCTCGAGTTTTTCCTTGATCAAGCAGACACCACCCAAGAGCGTTTTGCCAGGACGCTATACTTGCCGGCTCCTGTGTGCCTTCGACTGGTTGGCGATAGTAAAACTCACTCTTTTTGAGATCGCCCTTGAAGCGATAGCAAATCGCGAGATCGTTGTAAAAAAGCCGACGATGGTAGGGCTCTGTTGCTGGACAACCCTTTAGAAGCGCGTTCAGCTCAGCTATAGCATTGTCGATTCTAGAAGAGTGCAATTGCGCTTTTGCACAATAATATTGAGAATTGCGAATGCGATTCAAAACAGTTTCAGACTTTCCGTCTCGGCTAGACTCGCTCACCAACCGCTTTCCAGTTGAAAACACCTCCGGCAGTTTCTCAGGAACAAAGAGACACGCCTGCTGCCACTCAGTCAAATGCTGTATCAGTTCAGCGTGCAAGTCAGGCTGTTTGAGCGCCTCAAGCACTTCCCGATTCAACTGCTCGGCTCTTCGAATTTCGTTGAGTTTCAAAAGGTCGATACTAAGAAGGCTTTGTGTTCTTGCATAAACATCAGGAGCTTGTTCTCGTCGCATCATGGCGAGAACTCTCAGCATGGTGGATTTTGCCTCGCGATATCTCATGGACGATTGATACGCACGCCCCAAAGCACACAGCGCCCTAACCGTGTTCTCTCTTTCTTTCTTCCTGGCATACGAGTCGACTTCTTCTTTGAAGAGGTCGATTGCCTCATCAGGGCGACCTAAATTGGTGACGACGTTTCCCAGATCGTGACAGCGGAGTGCAAATTGAACGGTGCCAGGTCCGTAAATCTGTTTGGACAACTCATAAGCCTGCCTGGCGTGGTCGTATGCGTCTTGGAAGCGTTTTTGATAGATGCGCATTCTGGCAATTCCAGCGTGATCTTCAATTAGGTCGCGGGCGTTTTCAATGCTCTTGAAGTCGCCGGAATCAAGCCCTTCGAGCTGGGAAGCAGGAAGCGATTTCAAATGTTCTTCGTACATGGCGACACAGCGATCGTATTTCTTGAACCTCGTGTAGAGTTCTTCTAAAATCTGCATCACGAGCTGCATTTCATTAATGCTTCTTTTGCGCAAATTTTTTGCTTCCTCAAGATATGGCTCAATAGCCTCTGCCGCCTCCTTGAAATTCGAGGTGTGCAAATACTTCACTTGGAGCTTCTGCGCTCTGCTTCTGAATGCTCTGCCTGCTGCATGACGCTCTTTCTCACTTGAAGTGATCTCGGACTCCAACAACGACGACTCTTCTTTTTCTTGTTTTGCAAGTGTTTTCAGACGCAGCAATATTTCAGCTTGTCTCTTTGCATTGTTGAGGTCCTTCGCCATTTGCAGCGCCGTTTCTAACACCGGTCCAGCAACGGCAAACTTACCCATCTCTTGATACGACGAAGCCAAGCTCAACCAGGAGTCAAGCAGCTGTTCGGACTCCGTGGCGGAAAGCTGTTTGCAATCGACGCGCTTGAGTATTACGTGGGCTTCTTCAAGATGTCCTTGGTCAATCGCCTGTTTGACCGATTCAAGCGTGGTTGATAGAGCACCTACTTGTGCGGTCCGTGTGTTTGTGGTGGAACAGCCTGAAAGCGGCGCGCAGCAAGAAAGCAAAAGAACCATTGCCATCGCAACCGCCCTGGTTCTTGAAGGCTCGGTCTTTTTCTTGGACTGCTGACCAAAATGTGTGGGTCGACTACAAGGCATGACCCGTTTATACCATCTCAGAATGTTCCTCCAAGCTTCTGAGCAATAGCCTATTTCTGGAGGTTGAAGAGCTCTGTTTGATTTTCCCGGAAAAATCAAACACCAATATCTCAACCAAAAATGAGACGAGATCACAGCTACGCTAGTGAAGAAGGAAATATACGCGCGGAGCTTCGCTAATTACTCCGAACAAGTAGTCATGCGGTTTATCCCAAGGCAACTGAGCTTATTTCCATTAAACAAGTCATTTTCGTTTGGTTTTGAAATCTGATTTTGATACCAGGAGGTATCTTCACTTTTCGTTCCCCGAGTAACACAAGCGACCCAAACAAGCACGTTTCTTTTGTTTAAAGGCTCTCTCCTAACAGCTCACGGGCTGTAGGGATTTTGCACGAATTCGAATTTGAGCGTTGGAGGCAGATATCTCCTCCTTCACTCAGATTTGCGCGCGTGCAAGGCCGCAAGCCCGTGATCACTGTCTGGGCGATTTTGCCACAGGCAAAACTTCCGAAAGGAAAATCTATGTCTACGTACAACCTCAGAGCTGTTGCCTTGAGCAACAATGCCACTGCCATGCTCGCGTGGGTATGGGATGGCATCATCGAGAACTGTCTCGGCTTCTCCATCGAACGGACGGACGTCGAGACAGGCGTTACCACGGTTCTCGGTTCTCGCCACATCAAGTTCAAGGGCGAAACCGAATCCACGGGCACCACGACCGACGAGCACCCGATTCAGGGCTGCAAGTGGTCCGACCCGGGCGCCGAGGAAGGTCGCTCCTACTACTGGACGATCTACCCGATGCTGGGCACCCCCGGCAACCTGAAGCGTGGCGAAGGCGTCAAAACCAACACCGCGAAACTGGGCGTCGACTACGGTCCCTACGTCAAGGCCTGCTTCAACCGTGGTCACTTGGTGTCCACGCAGAAGCTTGCCGATCTTCTGCCGAAGCTGGCTGACGGGTCTCCCGACCCCGAAGCGCTGGTCAAGGCGATCAACGATCCGGAGCATCCCATCTACAAGTGGCTCGGCTCCAGTCTTCCCCAGTTCGTGCGCTTGCCGTACGAAGAGGCGAAGCAGATCGCTGGTCACGTGTTCGCGCTCTATTACGAGCTGTCGGCTCCTGCGTTCGTCGAGTACCTCCGCGCCAACGAAGACGTCTGGAGCATGGTGCTGGGCAACACGGGCAAGGACGACATCACCAACAAGGCGACGCGCAAGGCGCTTCACGAAGACGGCGCCGACGTGACCGACCGCATGGTGGGCGACAACATGATCGCTCACAACAAGTCGGCGATTCTTGCCACCGGCGACGGCAAGAAGAAGGGCCCGCGCAAGGGCAAGAAGTGGCTCTTGCAGAGCGTCAACCCGACACCGACCGGTTTCTGCACACAGGCGAATCACGCCCTGTACATCGACTCGCCGGCGCTGGCGGACGAAGGTCTGGCGTACTACGACCGGATCAAGGCCGACAGCTCGGAAGACCCGATTCAGGGTGATGCGTTGCGGACTGCCAATCGCAACGTGATGAAGCCCGTGGATTTGGGCGACGGCACCAAGGTTCAGGCCATCTTCTCGCCCTCCTCGGAGAAGCGAGAGAAGCCGAAGCTGGAAGAAGGTGGCAAGTCCTTCGACCTGCTGAACTACGCCGTTTCCACCAAGCGTGTGAAGGAAATCCTCCTGCGCGCCAAGCAGGGGATCTACTTCGTCGCGTTCTACCCCGGCGCTCCCAGCTTCCTGGATGTGGTCACCTGGCTGCAGTACAAGCATCCGGGCATGCCCATCCTCGGTACGGTCAGCAGCACGCAAGCGCTGCCCCGTCCGCCCCGGAAGAAGGGAACGGGCACGAAGAAGTCGGGTACCAAAGCGGGCATCTCTCCGCAGGTCCAGGCGGCCGTTCCGGCAGGCATGACAACGTTGACCGAATCCGGTCTCGTTGTCCCTGCGGAAGTGGCGGCCCGGTCGACGGACAGCGCTTCCGATTCTGCGGCTCCGCTCATCGCGGTTCCGCAGCCGGTGGCGGTTTTCCAGCCCCGCAAGAAGTTCCCGACGATCATCGCGGCCTCTGCGCTGGAGCAGGGCTGGCAGGAATGGCACAAGGAGTTGCTCAAGCTCCCGGATGCTCACGCCATCACGCACTCGAAGGTGATCGTCGTCGATCCCTTCGGTGATGATCCGTGGGTGCTCGGCGCCGCCAGCGACAACCTGGGCCTGAAGGCCGGCTGCCTCAACGACGAAACGATGCTGGCCATCCAGGGCAACCGCGCGCTCACGCTCGCGTACTGGGTGCACATCATGGACGTCTACAACCACTTCCAGTGGCGTTATCTGGTCTCCACCGGCCAGAGCACGTTCAAGGGTGAGTTGTCGGACACGCCTGACTGGCAGCGCAAGTACCAGTGGGGCAAGATCCGTGGCCAGTACCTGGACATCGTCGAGGGTTCGCGGCTTCTGCCGACCGCGTAAGCGGCGGCAAGAGCGCTTGTTTCTATTAACGCCGCAGGGCACCGGCAGTGGTGCCGGCGCCCTGCGGGCCATCTTGTTTCACAGCGCCACCAAAAGTGGTGCCACCAAAAGTGACGGTCATGCAGGACATCGAAACCTACATGCTCATCGTCGTCGACATGCAGCCCAACTTCAAGGCGAGCTGCGACCCGGCGACGTTGGCAGCAGTCGCGCGCGAAATCGAAACCGCGCGCCGACTTGGCATGCACATCGTGCTGTTGGAGATTCCCTACGAAAGCGTCTTTGACGCCTGCCCGTTTCCTCCAACGCATGAGTGCCTCATGAATCTGCTTACCGGCTACGAGCGCTTTCTGGTTCAAGGAAAGCGCTGGTGCGACGGCTCAAAGCAGATCGTTCTTCGGTGCGAGCGAGAAGGCTTCCCGACCGCGAACATCAAGTACCGGCTCGTGGGTGTCAACATCGACGCATGCGTCGTCGAGACCGCCAAAGGTCTTGTCGAACGCACAGGACTTCCCGTGGAGGTTGTGAAAACAGCCTGCAATACTGATGGCGACATCACCACCTGCTGGAAGTCCTTCGAAGGGCTCGCCGGTATCGTGTTGGTCTAACCGTCAGACGGGCACCCAGGCAAGAACGATGGGGGTCGGCTCAACAAGCCGGTCTCTGTCGTTTCTTGTTTTTCGATCATTCTTACTATTGATTTTAGTATCTCCAGCAAACCCGGTGAGGATCGCGCGCGACATTACAGGACTGGACTTTCGTATTTTCCCCAGTGCAGCCGAATTGAAATAGATCTCTAATGAAAGAGGCAAAGTCAGCCCCGGAGATTGCCTTATGGAGCGATTCGCCGCAATTGAGCGGGCGAAGTCCAATGCCGATACCTCGGCATTGCATGAGTCATGGATAGAAAAAGCACAGCGAGAAGCCGCTCTGATTGGCGAGGGATTCGCAGGCGCAAAAACAGCAGCTAAAAGCGCATTTGTCGACCATCCTGTAGAAACATCCGCGAAGGCAGCGGTGGGAATCGGCTTAGGAATTGGATTTGCTTACCTATCGAGAGGCAGGGGTTTGTTGCCGATTACAGCCAAGACAATCGGCACGGCCTCGTGCATTGCTTTTGCAAACGACGTTGCTGCTCACGGGCGTGAAGTGGCAGCCGCCCTGCAAGACAACTGGAAAACAAGCCAAAATTGGGATAAAAATGTCGAGACAATGCAAGAGCACCTCGGACAGTTCGCCTTTGACACAGCGATTATGTCTTTAGCGGGTGCGGCTGGAAGCAAAGTCGGTCACAAAGTATTCGGTGTAAGTTTGCGCGACCTGCCCCATGCTCTTGTTCCGCAAATGAACGGAAAGGGGATTAGCCAGGATTACTACAACAAACTCTTGATGGCAGAACACTACAACAATGTCGCCCTCAACGCGCAGGGCAAGTTTAGCCTGGAGAAAGTGAGCCGAGCGCGACAATCGTTGCAAGAGTCGTTGAACAATCTGGTTACATACAGACAGTACTGGAATCAAGAGATTGCTACTGTGGCCGCCGGTGGAACCAATGTAAACGAGAAGGTTGCACTGAACGTTCTGCTTCACGGCAACCGAGATGCTCGAACACTGGACCACCTATCAGTCACCCTAAAACGGCTCGGCGACCAAGATCTGACCGACCCACGGGTGCTTACCAGAATCGCCGGACACATGCAATCCGCGCGCGATATCATATATGGTATCAAGCCGACACAAGCGCAGCCGCCATAGTTGTCCCTAGGCGAATACCATAACAAGCTTCTCCACGGTCTCGGCAAGAATCGCCGAACCGACATAAAAGCTTGACTCGTCAACGTCGAAAGTAGAGCTATGGTGAGTGCGGCGATCGTAGGCAATCCCACCGCCAAGAAGAAGCAAGCTACCAGGAAGATGCTTGGTGAACCCAGAAAAGTCTTCCGTCCACGTCTTGCGGCTGACCAGTTTCACCTTCTCAGCTCCAATCAGCGCTGTTGCCGCTTGATGCATAGCCTCCACCACTTCTTGATGCCTGGGCGGATGAGCAGATCCATGAGCAAACTCGATTTTGTAACTACCACCCTGTGCATTGATAAAGGCACATATTCGGTGTAGTTCTTCGGTTTGCGACTTTCTCATATCCTTGCTGAAATTGCGAAGCACACCTTGCACGTGTGCTGAAGCCGGCGGGCTGTCCGACTCAGAACTGGCGCTTTGAAAGGAAGTGACCACTACATCTGATGATGTCAATGACTGAACAACTTTCACGGCCGCAAGCAGGGCATCAAACTTTTGCGCGTCGGGCGACTCGATGCAAATACTAAACTCATTTGGTGCCGCCGTAAGTGGATCTGCGATCACAGCGACAGTGCCTACAGGCATCGTCGAATCGACGTGCAACGCGATAATCGCCGAGACGTCATCGATTGCACCCTCGTCGATCATGCGGGCTGTGCCTGTCTTTCCTTTCTCATCACAAGCCTCCTCAGCCGCCGGTTGCATGATGATGCGGACGCACCCTTTAGGTGGAACCGCCGCCAACAATTTGGCGGCCCCCAACACGCACGCCATACTGACGTCGTGCCCGCAGGCATGCGAGATTCCTTTGTGCGTGGAGGCATACTCCACTCGATTCAATTCGGATAGGGGCAGTCCGTCCATTTCCGCGCGAATGGCAATTGTTACACCTGCTCCTTTGTCAGCAACAACACCGGTCTTGCCGACATTCCGCCGAACGCGATAGCCAAGTTGTTCAAGACGGTCAGCAACGAACTTCGAGGTAAGGCGCTCCTCGAAACTAATTTCAGGAATGGCATGGAGGTGACGGCGCATCTCCACTATTTCCGCCTGCAACTCTTTCGCTCGCTCGATTGTATCAGGCATTGCCAGTGCTCCTTCGATAAGCGCTACAGACTCGATCTTACACATCTTGCAATAGAAATCAGGTTAAAGCGATTGCACAAACCTAAAAATCGAAAAACATGTCCTTCGCAACGATTAGCGCGAATTGGCCTGGCCCCTGTCTGACCGCTAGCGCCAAGAATTATTCCGGTAAGTTTACGCTGCAAGCCGTCCACCGTCATCGCCAACTTCTTTGAAAACCGGCACGGCATCTGAGTGACAACTACCTTGCGCATGCAAGCCGGAGGGTTTGCGTTTGCATCGACTGATTCTGTAGGCGTTTAAGAGATCGGTCACCGCCAGAACCATCGCAATCTATCAGGAGAAATGGGATGTATATTGGCATTTTTCTGTTTATGCTCGTCAACTGCCTTGATCGGATGTTGATCTTGATCATAGTGTCACTGTTCGTGGTATTGCTGATTGTAATTCGAGTGTTACTCTTGGACGATCGCGAGCACAAAGAGCCACCACATACGACCAGATTGGACAGCAGCTATTGGGGCACCTACAAATAGCATCCTTTTACCGCCACCTTTTACTGCCAACCTACTTGGCGCATCATCACAGCTCGACAGGTACGACTCAAAACCAAAGCGTCCACCATCCCATCAACCAACGGTCACAGACACGGCATCACCGGCAGCAATGATACTATTTTTGGTATCACGCCGGCGCGCCGCTCGCTATCAAGTCGATCAAACCAAGGCTTGCAAAGAGACTCAGAACTAGCGCCTGTTCACCGTTGGCAAACAATAACAAAGCGAGGTATTAATTGAACTCTAAAACAAACAAACCACACTACGATCCCAATTCTAAGTCAAAGGGAAAGAAGATACTAGAACAGCTTTTGGAGCCACTGATCATTGTCAATGATTGGATGAAGGTAAAGAAGCCCAAGGGTAAGGACTCTTCGTCGAGATGATCTAACCAGCGAGGTGCTTGCTGCCTGCAGCACCTCGCATTACCACCGAACTCTATACTGTATCTCCGGGTTTATCTTCGATGATTTTTATACTACATTTAGTAGTCAGAACAAACACAAAATATAGAACTGCAACAGAGATCTCCTTTTCATGGGCATCTCCACTGCAGTTCTAAGGGTTGGCTTCTATTTGCAGTTAGTGTGATTCATCGATCATGCAAAAAACCGATCAGCGCTTAGATGCTGCATCGTCCGATTTCGGATCGTTCCTTTGAGAGCCAAGGCCCTCCTTGTTCTTTTCCTTTGCCTTCATCCTTTCGATCAGCCTTTTGTTCTGCTCATATGCCCACTTCTCTTCTTGGCTGTAGCCCGTCTTTTTGAGATCGGGCAAAGTTGAATCACTCATAAATTGCCTCAAGCTGTGATTTCACAACACGTCTTGCTGTCTGACCATTCCTCAGTCACGGTGTTATTTTCGGCATCGAACGCGTTAAGAGTCAGAAAGATCTGAAGCCGTCCATCCCTTCGACCAACCTCCTTGACGAATACTGAAAGGTCACTATTTGGCTGAAGTTGAGCAAGAAACTCATTGCGCTCACCCCTGGTTTCTCCGGGGAGCTCCTTGGCGTGCAAGAGTCCACTCACCGACCACTGCGTCAAGTAGACAAAGGCTCCGTAATCGACGATATTGGAGATTACGCCGTCTACAGGCTCATCCAGAGGCAAATGGTGTAAGACTATGTCTTCATGCACTTTCTTCTCGCTCAGGCGGATGTTACCATTTCGCCCTCTCGCTTTCACGACTTCAGCCACAACCTCGCCGCCTACTGCAAGCGACAGCAACCGGGAGTTTCGAATGGACGGGCTGTTGCCTCTCAACTCTGAAACGTGAATGAATGCCTTCTCTCTAGTGTCTTGAATCAAAACATAGATGCCATCGTCATGTTTTGATTTGATGGTTCCACTTACCATTTCTCCAACTTTGAATTTCATGATCTGTCTCCAGAACGAGTTGCCGTGCAAATCCGGCAACGATTGATAATGCGACCGGCACCTGGGCGATTCCCAGTGCTAGTCGAGCCTGATAAGCGAGTTGTTTTGGGGCCAATCTGTAAGGCCGAACACCAAAAGCAACCCTGCAATCAACCCTGCCGCTTCAAGAATCAGCGGCAAGAGCGGGGGGTGAACAATTAGAAAAGATGCGAGGACGAACCCGATAATGAAAATCGATACGGTCACGAAGTAATGAACGATCGATTCAAGCCTTTGATACTTTCGCACCATTAGCGATACCAATCCCGATGCCACGCCAAAGATAAAGAATACCCAGAATGGCGAGGTCAGGAACATTGTAGTGACGAACAACACGACGAGTACCGGTAAAACCAGGTCATCGCGTTTTCGCCGAATGTATTCAACGATTCTTTTAACCATGTGAAACCTCGAGGTCATGATTGAGTGGGCTTATCGTGAGAGCCCAAGAGCCCCAAACGATACGCTGAGAAAAGAGCGCCTAGAACCAGTCCCGAAAAGTGCACGACATTGGCCATGAATGCGCCGGACTGTGCTCCAAAGATTCCTGCTTCGACTATGGGTAAAACCAGCCACACATAAAGTGGCAGGAACATCAAGGCATATCGCGGGCGCACGACAGCAGCAGCACCCATCAGAATGGCTACGGCACCAGAGGCTCCGATAGCTGGAGTCACTTGCATTGGCGATAGCATTACGCCGACTAGCACACTAGCCATACCACCAAGCAGGTAGAGGGACAGAAACTTCTTACTTCCGAGCCACTCCTCGAGCACGCGCCCGAAGACAAACAGGTTAAGCATGTTACCTGCTACATGCAAGAAATTGGCATGCAAGAACATGTGCGTAACCAGTGTGGTAAGCGCCGCTACGATGTACGAAGGACCGCTGACAAAAGCCATAAGAAATGCCTTCGGTATGAGGCCTCGATGATAGAACAGGCGCTGTAGCTCCCCATACTCGCCCGATGGCTGCAAGAGAAAGACCAGAAAGTTCACCGAGATAAGAAACAGGGTAGCGCGAAAAACCAATTGCTGGTTTTGGGTAGATTGAGTCTCCATAAGGATCTCCGATAGTGGTTGAAGCAAAAAATGAGTCGGACCCGCAAGGCGAGTCCGACTCAAATCGGAATTTAAGGATCAGCGGTTCAACAGGCTGAGCCATTCGTCCCTGAGAATCGTCTCCTTTTTCATCAATACAGGAACGACGCGCTCAATCACATCACGGTGCTCAACCAGGAGCTGCCGCGCGTGCGCCTTGCACTCACGCAGGATCTTTTCGTGGGCTTCCTCAATCTCCTCTTTCAGCTTTTCAGAAAGGTCGGGACCGGAGCCCATGGCCATCTGTTTGCCGAGGAAAGGATGATCGGCGTTCTGCACCCACGACATAGGCCCAAGACGGCTCATGCCGTAGCGCGTAACCATGTCGTAAGCGATTTTGTGAGCCTGCTCGAAGTCGTTGGAGGCGCCGGTATCGATGACGTTCAAGAACTCTTCCTGTCCTTCGCGCCCAGCCAGCGCAGTAGTTATGCGGGCAAGCAGTTGCCTGTCGGTATAGGCGACTCGCTCACCATCACCGGACTGCACGTAGCCAAGCCAGCGTGACCGAGCCAAGATCGTGATCTTGTGCACCGGCTCACCAAGCAACTCTGACACGAGCGCATGTGACAGCTCATGATAAGCCGTGTTCTTCATTTGATCTTCGCTTATTACACGCTCAGCCTTGTTGCCTCCTTGAACGCGGTCCACACCCTCATCGATGTCTTCCAGCGTGACCAGGTCTTCCAACTCTTCGCCCCTTGTTTTGGCTTCTTCAATGCGGCGCAGAGCAACGATTACAGCCTGCTGACATACACCAGCAAGCTGTGCGGGACTGAACCCAGGAGTGCGATCGGCAATAAGCTCAAGGGTCAAACCCGGAGCCCGCGGCATCGCTTTGGTGTGCACTTGCAAAACCTTGATTCTGGCTTTGCGATCGGGCATGCTGGTTGTCACCTGCAAGTCGAATCGGCCGGGCCTCAACAAGGCAGGATCAAGCACATCGGGGCGGTTGGTGGCGGCAATCACGATCACGTTCTCACGCCCTTCGAAACCGTCCATCTCGACCAGTATCTGGTTGAGTGTTTGCTCGCGCTCATCGTTGCTGTTGCCTACACCCGCTCCGCGATGCCGTCCAACCGCGTCGATTTCGTCGATAAATAGGATCGACGGCGCGTGGTTCTTTGCTTCGGCAAACATGTCCCTAACGCGTGCGGCACCGACACCGACGAAGACTTCGACAAAGTTTGATCCGGACACGAAGAAAAACTTAGCTCCTGCCTCTTTGGCCACCACTCTGGCCAGGAGCGTTTTGCCTGTGCCTGGAGGTCCAACCATGAGTAGACCTCTGGGCGCCTTGCCACCCATCTTCAAAACCCGCGACGGGTCCTTCAAGAAGGTGATCACGTCCTTAAGGTCAGCCTTCGCCTCTTCGCAGCCGGCGACATCTTCGAAGGTCTCGGCGATCTTGTCCGGCTCGACCATGATAGCCGGTGATTTCGTGCGGTTTCCGAGACCGCCAGGGCCACCACCGCCATTCATTTGCCTTTTCATGAACCAGTTCATTACAAAGACAAATATGAAGGCCGTAATTACGATGGGGATGATAAATCCCAAGATCTTACCGATTAGAGCGCCCGCAAAACCGAGACTGCCGACCGGCGTCCATGCCGGCTCAGTCAGCTGATTTTGTTTGTCGACCTCGTAAGAGTTTCGTCTTTGATCCAAAATCTTTTGATCGTCTGCTCTATGGTCGGATGCGCCGAGATCGGGCGTTTTGTGGTCCGATTCAGGACGCGCTTCGTTTCCTTTTGCTGAATGCTCGTCGGTTAGGCCGCCACCAGAACTCCGATCGGAATCAGAGCCGACTGGTGAGAGCGGCTGGGGCTGAAACTGTTGAGTTTGAGCTACTGCCGGTGATGGAGCTACCGGTTGCCCAGCAAAGAAAAAGTCCAGTGTTGCAAAAACGAATGTGACAGCACAAAGGTACTGCCAGAACTTTCGTCTGTTCATAGCATGTTCTCCACGCATATAAGTTGATCGGAAGCAATTCCCTGACGAATTGGGCACCGGATGCCTTTCCAGGAATTGCTCAGTTGTTGATGTTGTTCACTTTGCTAATCTGCAAGATTCTCCGCTTTGACGTCGCCGTGCAGCGTGACCACTGCACCATCCACGGTGACAAGCATAGCCGCTCCCTGGACGAATCGAACCATGGTCGCTGCAAATTCTTCGACACCTGTAGGCGTGAAGAACAGCACGTGCCACCGCTTGCGAGTGTTTTGGCGCCCGCGATCAAGTTCTCTTTGACAGGGAATCTCTATCACCTTGCAGGTACCCAGCAGTATGACGGA
Source organism: uncultured Candidatus Obscuribacterales bacterium (assembly GCA_964503045.1). Classification (GTDB taxonomy): domain Bacteria; phylum Cyanobacteriota; class Vampirovibrionia; order Obscuribacterales; family Obscuribacteraceae; genus CAYZJR01. The sequence continues at coordinate 37,937 of CAZCZI010000034.1, read as the reverse complement.
AGAGCCGTCCGCGAGCTTAAGCTCGAATCCCGGACGCATATTGTTGACTTCGGCTGCAGTGTAGGTTGAAGCCGGGTGATGAAGTGGATAGTGAACCACGGTAAAACCGTGGCAGTTTTCGTTTCGTTTTTCGTCTGGCATACATTCAATCCTGAAAGGTTGATTACACTTACTTTCGGCTATTGGACAAACATCCGTGATCAGTGCCGATGCGAGACAGAGCAATTGTCGAGACGACAAGCAATGCATGAATCGACACGAGCTTCAGGAAGTCGTCCGTCGAGAGGTTCTCCACATTGAAAAACGCCTCCAACAAATGTGCGCTGGACACGCCAATGAGAGCCATTCCCATTTTGGTTTTCAGCCCATAACTGTCTATACGTTCCAACCATTGAAAGTCGATGCCTTGCTTGGCTTGCGAAACCGGGTGAACATAGATGGAATAGCTTCCCATTCCAATTGTCCAAACCAAGTTTGCAATCATCACATACTCGATGAGATGGAGGAACGATAAGATCACATCATCTCTTCCGATGGTGCTCAACATGACACCCATCCACAGGTGATACAGGTCGCCGACCATTGCAACTAATGCTACGACCAGCCCCAGCAACAAAACCATGTACAAGGGCGCCAAGAGCCAGCGAACGGAGAGAAAGACGGTTTCGTGGGCGATTTTTTCTTTAATTTGCGATATCAAACCAACCTCTTTTGGCCAAAAGTTAAGGACTCGATGGTCTCCAGCCCAGAAACAGAGCGCACACTGCAGAAACAAAACGACGTCAATCACCTTTCCTCGGCAAGAGGAGAGGCAAATCCTTGAAACGCGAACTGATTATTGTTCTGGTTGAGTGCGGCTTTCAAATATGGGTGGCTGGAAACGTCTGCAACACTGCCACCATTTTCGAAGAAAAAGCAACCGGCATCATCAGTCGCCGAATTCGCTGCTGCATCCGCGCAAACCTAGCCGAGATGACTCGTTCACGAAAGTGAAGGCTCACCCAAATTCGAGCCGCACCCACTCAACAACGTGCAAGAAATCATTGAATTGCCGTAGCGCGGCCTTTGGTGGGCAGTGATGTCGACTACAAACTGGGCTGGGCGAAGTTGTGGCGACAGGCCCGGATTCTCTCAATTCGCCCAGCCCACTACCAGCCGAGCCAATCAAAATGACGCAAAAAAGAAAGCCGTATCTTTATGCGACCCAAGCTCAGCGGCACTCCAAGCCACAGCTGGAGCCAATTCCAAGAAATCACCAAGCAATAATGGCGATTAGTTATTTCAAGTCGACTTGTGATAACTGTGACTTGCCCTAGTCAACAAAACATTCGAAGCATAGCTCGCCGACCAAGAAAACCCGACCCACTTTGGATATTTTTTGCATGCGCGACGCGCTGCTGTGTTGTCTCGACTTCTGTTTCGAGTTCGGCGCGCTGCTTCGCCCCTTCAACTTCGAGCACTGAAACAAACACCTTATGACCGAGTCAAATCATCATCAACTCAAACGAGACCAACTGGTAAAGATTGGCTTTTGGAGCCTTGCATGCTTGTGCATTTTTGGCGCTCCTTTAGTTCAACCTATCTCAGCCATAACTCTGTCACCAATTGTCGCAATGGTGGCAACATTTGTCTCATTGAAAAACAGGAGTCTTGCTGTTCGGCTGTTAGCAGCCTTGGCTTCATTTCTTGCGGCGCCTATCTATGCGGTGGTAGTGCTCTATTACTTGGTGCCTTTAAACTATGAGTCCAGTCTTCCACTCATCAACTATCTCACAGTCGCGATACCGATTCTCATTGGATCGCTTGCATCCATCGCATTCTGGAAATTCGGCGAGGCTGAGAGTCCTAAAAAACACTTCATCGCACACAGCACTGTTTTCTTCGTCGCCCCGCTTACCGCCGGGGCCTTCTGGATGGCGCTATACGTCTACGTATTTCCTTATATCCGCGCTGCCGGCAAAGCTTTAGTGGGAGATGTGTGGCAAACATGGATAATCGTCGGATTCGTCATTGCCGGCACTCTGACTAGTTTGTGGATTTGGCGGCTTGCAACAAGAAACGCGGCTTCTTCACTACGACAGAGTATTCTCGTTTGGATTCTGGCCAGCTCTGCGTCGGCACTTTTTTGGCATACGAACACTGATGAACAGATAGTCGAATGGCAGTGGGCGAGTTCGGTAGATGCCGAGGTTATCGATCAACTTCCTGAAAGTGAAGAAGCGGACCAAGCGAGAATTTTGCCGAGAGCCAGCGCTTACAACTATATCCTCGACTCGACAAACAGCGCTGTTCCGATGATTGCTTCGCAACCTCATTTAGTCAGACTCGACCGCTTGGTTTGGCAAGCCCATTTCCACGTTGATACAGTTTGGGGACGTCCGTGCAACAGTATCAAACAGATAGTGCAAACAGACGCCGATCAGACGACAAAAGAACCTGAAGTTACAGATCAAATCGGATTTCCGCATGCATTGTTCGTCTGCGGCAGCGAGTCCTGGGTGATGCAAAGCGCCTTGAAAGCCAGACACCCGTTCTCTACCCAAGGCGAGCACATCTACTGGCGAAACAAGGATGGAAGTTGGGTAGCTGTCGTGCCTCTGATTTCTCGCAGACCTACACTCTGGGGCACCATGGTTCCTTACCTTTCAGGCGTGGAAACCATAAGTCAATACGGGATTTTGAGACACTACTCGGTCGATGAAGCTGTAAAACGGTTCCCTGGTGTCGTACTTTATCCGCCACGACTCGCCTCTGAGCTGGGAAAACTCTACGGAAAATGGCATGGCAACTTTATTGGAAGAGGACTCACACAAGTCGGTGAGCTTGAAATCAGTGAAGATCCGGCACAGTCAAAAGACGGCTCCGATCACAACCACGCTCTCAACGAGATGCTGCAAAACAGGGCACCGTATCTGCAGTCATTCAAGGGTTTCGAGCGACTACAGGAGGTGATAGCCTTCGAGCCAGCAAGTAAGAGCAACTACGGGTTGATCGAAGTTGTCTTGGTGGACTCGGGCACAGGCAAATGGCGGGTGTGGAAGAACAGCCAAAATCTCAAGCTGAGTGGACCAAGAAATGCAAGAGATTACATACGTCAAGGAGATCCCGACGTGGGCAACTGGGAGCACAGCTTGCCGGTCGACCCTAAGCTCATCCACAAAAAAGGACGAGGAATTTACTACTTATGGGGTGTGGTGACTCATGATTCGCCCAACGCCAAAGACGGAAACTACGTGATGTCGGCATTCATCGACGCCACCACGCTTCGGGCTTGGCGCGTAACAACAAAAGAGGACATCGACTACTTTCTCGGCCTGCCAAAAGACCCGCCGCCATACGGTCGGCCGCGGCTGGGATTCGTCGACACAGGACCTGACTCGTCAAAGTCTTTTGTGCCTCCGGATAATACGCGCAAGTAACCACAGAAATGCAATCTGCATAGAGGACGGAAAGGTTCCGCCCTCTAGCCTTAGTTGAGGAATCCGAATGAAACGCACAATCTCGATTCTCGTTCTCTTCATCCTGTTGAGTGGCTGCGCCACTCGACTGGGCAACCAATACGGCGCAAATCTAGGACTGGCTGGTGCCGCCATCGGCGGCGTTGCCGGCAATGTGCCCGGAGCGATCATCGGCGGCGCTGCTGGCACCATATTCGGTGGCTTGCTCGGCGACTTGCTCGACCAATCGATTCAATCCGGCAGGGTAGCCGAGGGCTACTATAACGGCTATAGATTGAGGGCCGTTCCTCACTGGCGCACGCCACGATGCTTCGACGTCGAGCAGATAGTCATCGACTACGACGGCTTCGTGGTCGACCGCTTTTGGAAAACAGTCTGTCGCTAGACGCAAAGCGCCTAGCCTTTCTGTAACACGAAGATTAGGAACACAGCAATGTCAACTCAAACACAAGAGCCGGACGGCTCACGAAGGCCGCTGCATCTGGTTTTCGGCAGCGGCGGATCTCGCGCCATTCTCGCCGGGATCGGTTTTTACCTACTGATCAGGCAAGTCGGCCTTACAAACTTGAAGTCTATTGGCGGTGTGAGCGGAGGTTCAATAGTTGCCGCATTGCTGTCCTTGAATCTCGCTCCGTCTCGGCTGGTAAAAGAGGCTATGGAAGTAGACTTCAGCAAGCTTTTGACCAGACACGGATCTACGATGGCCATCTTTCGTGCATATCTAATTGCAGCAACAGATGCTCCTGTCGCATCGAGACGTCCAAGAAAAGGTGTATTCAGCGCCAAGAAGATAGGCCAATACATCAAGTCGTTTAGCGAAAGCTGGCCAAGCGGATACTGGACCATGGCTGTCGAGAGTTCTCGCAGCATAATCTTCACTGAGGACGCCGTTATCGAACTGAAAAACAACGGCGAAACAAGTAAAATTTCGCCCACCGCTGTCGACCTCTCTGATGCAATCTGCGGCAGCTGCGCCATTCCAGGAGTGCTCGACGCTGCCGTCATACAACTAGAACAAAGGGAGCTGGTTCTCTTCGACGGAGGATTAGGAGTCGAAGGGAGATGCCCCGCCTCCATACCCGGTGTCATATACGGTGCCGATCGAGGAATTGTAATAGCACTCAACGTCGGAGACGACACGGGACCAACGCTCAATCGATTGCGTCAAGCCTGGCGCCGGATCTACAGGGTACGTAAAGTCACGCCAACAGGTCCACGCGAAGACGGGGTGATTCTCGTAGAGGCACCGGTAACCCACATTCGCTCGCTGCAATTCGATCTCAATTGCAATCAGAAGTGGCAGGCAATCATGATCGGGTACGAAAGTGCCTTTCATGCATTGCTTGAGGCTGGCTTTATCTCCCAAAGCGACGCGAGCGTTGTGCGTGCAGTTTTGTCCGAGTTTAGGGCAATTCAGAGTGAGTCCAGGAGAGGCCAGGAGGACTCCTCTCAACGCATGGAAAAACTGTTGTCTGATTATGGAGTGATTTGACATCCCACCAACACTTGTTCGCGGCTCGTGAACAATCAACATCGACTATTCGAGGTCAAATATGAATCTCTCTTTCAAAGGCATTCTGTGGAAGGGCCTGCTCTGGAGCATCCCACTAGTCTTGACCGTCTGGCTTGCCGGGCTGGTCTTCAACGTCGCCGACGCGGTAATGGGACCAGTGGCAAGAGCGCTGGTTCGCCTTTTTACACCGGAAGCCCTTTTGGTTGGCCCGTTTGCAGGCGGCCACGTGCCTGGGCTGAGCCTGGTCTTGATGGTGATCGTGCTTGCCTTGGTAGGCTCGTTTGTTTCCTTCCACTGGGGCAAGTCCATAGCCCACCTCATGGAGGGCGCCATCGCCAGGATTCCTGCTGTCGGTGCCGTCTATCGCAACGCCAGAAAAATCAGCAACTTTTTCGAAAATGCCGAAAGTGCTAAATTCGAAGGCGTAGTGCTAGTTCCTTATCCCTACCCCGATGTCTACACTTTGGCGTTCGTCACTGGCAAGGTCCAGATAATCGACCGGTCCGGGGTATCCTCCACGTTTCTCAAAACGGTGATTCCCAACCCTCCTACCGGTATTCAGGCGCTGCCTCTGATTCCTCAGCGACTGGCGTTAGATCCCGGCATGACTATCGAGGAGGGAATCCAATTCTATCTCTCGGTTTCCATGGTTGCACCGAAAAGCCTCACCATTGGTGACAGCTGATCGATACAACCCACGGCAATTTCGAGAAGGAGTCCGCGATGCCTTAGATACGTTAAGCACAGTCCCAGCTAAGGACTGTTTCGTTCAATAGCGCATGAGCGCTGGTACTCCATGCCTTGCAGGACGCAACGACGCGGAGTGCCACTACAAATGGTGTCTGCCATGAAAAGCAAATCAGAGCCGATAGCACGGCTATTGAAGATCGGAAAGCCTTTCTGGGTCTCGCAACAACGCTTTCGGGCCCAGAGGCTGTTATTTTCTATTATCAGCCTTCTCGTTGCTGTCGCACTGGTAAATGTCTGGACCAACAGCATTGCCGGCAACTTCATGACAGCACTAGAGCACCGAAATCAGGTCGGCGCGTATGGCTGGCTTGCTCTCTATCTCCTGGCCATCGTTATGGCAACCCCAATCATCGCCTTCTACCAGGCTCAGCGAACCAAGCTGGCGTTAGTGTGGCGAAAGTGGTTCACCGAACATCTTCTAGAGAAGTACTTCAGCCACAGGGCATACGTCAAACTGACCAATAAAGAGGAGATAGACAATCCGGACGCCAGAATGCAGGACATAGACTCGTTCTGCAACATGTCTGTCGGGCTGACCATAAGCGTCATTGATGCTTGCATCAACGTGATCACCTTCTCGTTTGTGCTCTGGCACATTTCAAAGCTTTCTTGGCTTGTCGTAATCGGCTACTCAATTGCCGGCTGCTACCTGACCTTGAAGTTTGGCAGGCTGTTGCCGAGGTTGAACGACGATCATCTCAGACTCGAGGGGGACTTCCGCTCGAGCCTGCTCGATGTCAGAAGAGACGCGTATATCATCGCCCAAGGCGGAGCATCTAGAGAACAGGAGGCGAAAGGCAAGATAGTCTCAGCGCTGTCAGTTTCCATAGCGAATCTCGAAGCGATTATGATGCTCAACCGCAACTTAGCGTTTTTCACAACCGGATTCAACCTTCTGCCGGTAATCATTCCAGCGGCACTGGCTGCTCCCATCTTTTTTGCAGGAGGAATGGAATTCGGTGATATTACCCGCGCTACCATGGCCTTCCAGGCGATCTTTGGAGCGATGACTCTGATTGTCTCCCAATTCAACGCCTTAAGCGGTTATGCAGCGCTCGTAAATAGGTTGCACGCGTTTCTGGAAGCGCTGGACTTCGCGCAATACGAGTCAGACAGCGAACCCCTAATCTGCCGGAATCAGGTTTCCACTGTCCGGAGCGCCTTCTGGCAGCTCTTTTCGAGAAAGCCTCGAGCGACCTAGACCATGCGATAAGCATCAAACACGGCAGGGCTTGAAACAGTGCAAGCCCTGCTCCCAATCATGGGACTTTCCAAATGAACACACACGACACCAGCCCGTCATCGCACGATATCGATCTGATTGCAGAAGCACTGAGAAAGTCCGGCAAGACCCAAGAAGAGATCGACACCGTCACGACCGTCGATAGAGCCCAGACCAACGCCGACGAAGGGCGTATGCGGCCCGGAGCCATTCAAATCGCTCTTCTCAGTCGCCGTCTACCGCTTAGACTCTTCGCCTGTCAGTCCGACCAATCAGAGCTTCACAACTCAACCGCGGCCGCGATTCTCAAGGCAAGCATCGAGCAAGCTTCCAAGCACATGCAAGCGGGAACGCTTTTGGACACGGAAGGCAAGGTCGCCCAAGCAGTAATAAGTGACTTGGCTCAGGCAGGCTATTGGGGACTGCCGGTGCCGAAGAAATGGGGCGGAGCCTCGGCTTCCAAGTTTTTTCTAGGCCGCGCCATCACGGCCATGGGCAGTGAATGCGCCGAGATACTGGGCGGACTTCTCTCAATCGAGCGATTGATAGGAGCAGCCGGTCCTCTTATCCTGAGAGGCTCTGACGCGCAACGAACCGAATTTCTCGTGCCACTTGCTCAGGGAGTACTGCGGTCTGGTTTTGCAGGTACTGAGCCACATGTCGGATGCAACATCACCAAGGTCAAAACATACGGTGTGATCGATGGAGACGATGTGGTTGTCTTCGGCGAGAAGCTTTTCATCTCCAATGCTTGGTACGGACATGTCGTGGCCCTGTTTTTGGCCATTGACGACAAGCTTAGAGTGCTTATCACAAAGTTGCCCGACAACGACAGCGCCGAATTCAGAATCGTCAACTACGGAATTCACGCACTCAGGCAGATTCACAACAAAGGACTTGTCTTCAATGGTCTGCGCGTCCCCAAAAGAAACCTTCTTGAAGGAGACGGGCTGTCGATTATCTTTCACGATCTCGATGACGGAAGGTTCGCTGTAGCAGCCACGGCTGCATGCCGAATGCGCAAAATCTTGTCGAGCTGCATTCCCTGGGTAAAATTTCGCGAGACCTTCGGCAAGCCGCTCGCCGAGCGCGAATACATCAGATATCTGCTCGCTCTGCAAGCAGCGTACATTGCAGGAGCCGATTGCCTGGTCGATTGGTCGGCCTCTTTGATTGACGCTGGTTATCAGGCAGACGTATCGTCGATGATCGCCAAAACCAAAGCCACTGACTGGCTCAGACGTTGCTCCACCGAGCTTGGTATGTTTACCCACGGTGGCCGCTTCGTACTTCAAGGACACACAATCGGCGACAACCTTGCCGACGATCTCGTATCGAGCGTGTACGAAGGCCCCAACCCGATGCTGGGAAAAGCTTGCGTGAAGGCACTGGCCAAGGCGTTTGGTGAAGACCTGCTCAAGCCTCTGATGAAGGTTCTCGCCCAGTCCGATGTGGACTTGAAAAAGGTCAACCTGAGCTCGGTGGGTGCAACAGTAAAAACTCTGCGCTATGTGTGGACGAGGCGCTCCAAGCTCAAAGCCAACCGCAGCGAAATCTCCGCTAAATTCATGGATCTTGTCGGTTTCATCGCCTCCAGCGAAACTCAAACCCTCAACGATTCCACTTTCGTCGGTCTCGACGACAGGTTTTCGGAACATCTCCAATTTGCCAACCGAGCCTGGTTTAAGTGGAGAAAGAACTTTGTGCGAACTTTGCTGGTCAATCAAGAACGATTGGCTGACGAAGACATCATAATGCTGGAAGGGCTGTATGAGCCGCTTACCAACATCGTCGCCATGCTGTGCGCTATCGCGGCTTCCAGGCAAGCGGCGTGGTCGAAAGATCAACCGACATTGTGCGCCCTTGATCTTCTGTGTCTTGAGCTGCGTTGTCTTTTGTCTTCGGAGGTACGCACCGCCAAACGCTATCGCCTGGCAGTCGACGTTTTAGCCGGCCATATTTTGAATGACGACTTCAGACAAATAAGGTCGGTTCATCCCGGCTCGATACTCAGACCGTACTGAGCTCGATCTACACAACCTCGAATCAGAAACGCTGCCTCAGTCTTTAAGACGTCATCAGGCAGCACCCTGACTCACCACAAGAAACTCAATATTAAAAGCGAGTAAAGCCATGCAAGACAAACACAAAGTCGTGCTCATTTCGATGAGCCGAACTCCGATTGGAAAGTTGGGCGGCAAGCTTAGAAGTCTCACCGCCAGCCAGTTGGCCGCACACGTCATCGAGAGCGCTCTCAAGCGAGCACGACTTGTAAACGCGAGTCAGATAGACGTAATCGTGGCGGGCCATGCAGTTCAATCATATTTCGAGCCCAACACAGCACGGGTAGCGGCTCAACTTGCCGGGATACCGGACAGCTCGGTAGCGTACACGATTCAACATCAGTGCGCCTCCGGAATGACAGCAACGCACGCGGTCTGGTCTGCCATTAGAAATGCGGAGGCGAGCCTGGGAATTGCCGTCGGTGTCGAGTCGATGTCTCTGGTACCGCTCATGGTATCAGGACACTCCCGCTACCGGGGGCTAAACAAGTGGTTGACACAGAAATCACCGAAGTTTTTGCGAAAGTACTTCAAAACATATGGACCGCTTCCTTTCTTCGGTCTGGCAGAAACTTCCCTGGGCCCCAGGCATCTGGCCGGCGACCCGGCAACTCTCAACATGATCAAGACAGCGCAGATCGTGGCCGACATTGCTGGTGTTACTCGAGCGGAAGCCGACTCTTTGGCTGCACGCTCTCAGTCTAACGCCTTGGCCGCCATCAAGAGTGGACGTTTCACACGCGAGATCGAACCGCTTGTGATAACGGGCTCTGGCATTGTCGACACAGATGAACACCCACGACAAACCGACATCGAAACCCTCTCCAGACTCAAAGACCAGGCCGGCACAGGCATCGTCACGGCCGGTAATGCCAGCGGCATGGGTGACGGCGCCTGCGCTCTGGTCCTTTGTAGCGAGGAAATGGCAAGTGCCCTCGGCATAGAGCCAATTGCCGAAATAGTCGACTTCGCCTTCATCGGCAGGCAGGCGCACTCCATGGGGCTGGGACCAGTCGCCGCCGTGCGCAAACTGCTTGCTCAAAACTCGCTCGACATCTCAGATATCGACTACTTCGAGCTCAACGAGGCATTCGCTGCTCAGGCACACGCCTGCATCAAGCTGCTCGAAATTGATCAAGAGAAGGTCAACCACAATGGTTCCGGAATCTCACTCAGCCACCCTCTGGGCATGACTGGCGCGCGCATCATCGCGACGGCCGCAATAGAGCTTGAAATTGAAAGCAAGGGCTTGGCGGTGGCGACGTTGTGCGTAGGAGGAGGACAGGGAGCAGCATGTCTGATTAGGCGCTCGACAAATGCAACCAAATATGGTGTATGACATGAACGAAAAGACCACGACAACAACTCATCAGTTCTTCCGAATCGAGACATTAGCATCCGGTGTAAAAGTCTTGTGGCTTGACGTACCAGGAAAAGTGAACGTTCTCAAATTGGAAGTGATTCTCGAGCTGGACGCGATACTCAATTGGCTGGCTAATGATGCCACACTCAAAGGACTGATCATAACTTCGGCAAAACCTTCGGCCTTCATAGCCGGGGCCGACGTCAACGAAATTCAGGAGCTTCAACGGCTGTCGACGACGGATTCATTTGCAAAAACACAAAAAGCCAAAGAAACTTTTGGCAAGTTGCGAATGTTGGGCGTTCCCACAGTCGCTGCCATCAACGGCGCCTGCAAAGGTGGTGGCTTGGAACTTGCTCTCTGGTGCACCCGTCGCATTGCCTCGAACGACATCAAAGTGGTATTGGGTCTGCCAGAAGTGAGGTTGGGAGTCGCTCCCGGCTTCGGTGGCTGCGTTTTGCTTCCGAGAATCACTGACACATTGACTGCCGTGAAAATGATTGCTTCAGGCTCGGACATGGGTGCCGCCGAAGCGTTTTCCAACGGAATCGTCGATGAGATCTGCTCGAAAGACGAGCTAATCGCCCAGGCCGAAAGACTGGCACTGAACCCGGGGCATGCCAGAAAGCCTGTCAAAAAGACCGCCCACGCTCCTGCAAGTGAACGCATTGTGGGCGGAATTCTCAACCTAAAGAACTCAATCGCGCAAAGCAAACCAAAAGCGACCAAGCGCAAGCTTGGCGCTTTGCTGCATAACTTTACCGCGCAAAAGGTCGTGGCTGAGATCAAAAGGAAATCGAGAGGCTATTGCGCTCCGTGGAAAGCGGCCAATATAGCACTCAAGACCCTACTTATGCCTTTGCCCGAGGCGCTAGCATTCGAGTCGGCTGAGTTTGCAAAGTTGGCGATGTCGTCGGAAGCGCGCAATCTGGTTTCGCTCTTTCTGAACCGAAGCCGCACAAAGAGGCTGGTCGAGGGTGTCACGCCGCAACCCTTCAAATCGGTTGGTGTAGTGGGTGCCGGAGTCATGGGACGAGAAATCGCTTTCGAGGCGATATTCTCGGACGAAATCGAACAGGTGCTGCTCATTGACGTGAAAGAGGAGTTTTTGGAAAAGGCAAGAAACGCCATTGCTGCATTGATGGCCTCTCGAGTCAAATCCCGCAAAACCACCGAGGAAGATGCGAGCGCCAAGCTAGCCAAGCTCACAACTGCAACCAGTTACAGCGCTCTTGTCGATTGCGACGTTGTAATCGAAGCGGTGCTCGAGCACTACCACGCCAAGGCAAACTGCTACCGCATGATCGATGAGGTCATGCAACAACGCGCCAAAGCAACCCCTTACTTCATCTTCTCGAACACCTCCGCTCTTTCTTTGCGCCAACTCTCATCGGCTGTACAGTATCCGGAGAACTTTGCGGGCATGCACTTCTTCAACCCGGTGAGCCAGATGGGTCTAGTGGAGATTCCGACCACCGAAAAAACGAGCCACGAAACCATGGCCACAGCAATCGCATTTGCCGGCGCCATGGGCAAAGTTGCGCTTCCATGTCGAGACTACCCCGGATTCATCGTCAACGCCATTCTGGCACCGTATCTGGTGGTATCAAGCTGCATGTTGTCCGAAGGCGTCTCGCCCTCGTCACTGGACAAAGCCATTCTCAACTTCGGAATGCCTATGGGTCCAATCGAGCTCATGGACTATGTCGGACTCGACATAGTCGCGAGCGTAGCCAGAACAATGTCGGAAGCACATGGTATTCGCTTGGCGCTTCCGGACAGTGATGTGATCGCCAAGCTCGTAGAAAGAGGCAACCTCGGTCGCAAAAGCGGTCGCGGCTTCTACATGTGGGAAAACGATCGGCTGCAACGTGACGAAAAAACGCGCCTGCCAGTGCTCAATCCAGACCTAAAAGAGTTGCTCCCGGCATTAGCGACAAAAACGATGTCTTCAGAGGCCATTCAGACCTTCTTGATTGGCGCCATAGAAAACGAAGCTGTTCGTATTCTCGAGGCGCAAGTGGTCAAGGAAGCCTTCCTCATCGATCTCGCCTTCGTCATCAGCACTGGTTTCACCGCCTCGCTTGGTGGTCCGCTTGCCCATATCGATCAAATCGGCGTCAAAACGTTCGTAGATCTCTCAAAAGACGTTGCCCAGACGCACGACTCACAAGGCAACAACTGGCGCAAGAACTTCATTCCGTGCGACGCCTTGGAGCAAAGCGCTAAGAGCGGCTCTTCGATTTTCGACTGGAAGCAATAACCGCCATCGCCACAAAACAAACGTCACAAACTGAGCTTCTGCGCGACTACTACTCGTGCAGAAGCTCAATTCAAATCGAGGTGAACTATGAAAGACAAGATACTAATGACACTTTTGGCAGTCATCGCACTCGCCGCGATACTCTCTCTGACGCCAGACGTTAAAGACACCAGGACACATCCCGCGCTGGCTTCACCTGCCAATCAAGCTACAAGCGAGATCAAAATGGTGACGCCTTCGCAATATGAAACGGAGATGGCAGGACAGGTTCTCATTCAGCTGTGCAAGCCGGAAGACTGCAATGCCGACAAAGCGATGCTAGAGGGCTTGCCTACAAGCTTCATCGGCGTCAAATTCGTGCAAATGGCAACGGAAGACAACCGAGAATTTGTCGAGCGCCTGGAGCGGGAACGAGAGCAGGTTCCATACTCCAATATCGCCAAACCGACTTATCCGCTCTACATCTTCAAGGGCGCCGATCTTCAAGTAGCGCCTGAGATCAAGTCTCAAGCAGAACTCAGACAGTTTATCGAGATGAACGCTTCCTACGAGCGTCCTTCCGATACTCCGACCAAACAATAGGAGCGTACACCATGCTCGAAAGTCTAGCAAAACGATTCCGAATCTCGCAATCCTGGTTAATCGCGGCTTGCGCCATCGCCCTAGCCACCGTCGTTTTCGGCGCCTACATCGCCTTCAGACCTGATCCGTGCCACCAAGAAAACAGGGGTCCCTTCGATGGCGAGGTTCTCTACAGCTGCCTTGTCAAAACGGTAGCTCAAACACATCTTAGCCTCGCCGATGCCAAGGCTCGAAGCGCCTGGCTCGATCAATGGGAGGACAAGTATGAGGACAAGAATCTCCTTGAAACAGAGTCCGGCACACTTCAAGCAATCACGGAAATGCTGCTTTCTGTTCATGGTCGATTCGACTACGTGTTTGCTCCCGAGCAAGCAGCCCAAAATGCCATAATCGAAAGTGGACAGTTAGCCGGCATCGGAATTTCCGTCGGGCTTAGCGGTTCAACCGAGCAAAAGCAGCAATCCACGGAGCTCGACCTGCCGGAGCACATGACCCCTCAGCTCAGAGCTGTAATAAAAAGCAAATTTACCATGCAGAGCGAGGACACCACACTCGATACCGCACACATGCTCACAGTAATGGCCAACCCCGAGGAAGGCACTCCTGCTTTTAACGCAGGGATAAGAGCGGGTGACATTTTGATTGCTGTAAACGGTCAAGATCTCAACGGGCAAAAACTCAGCTGGGCAATGGGTAAATTGCGAGGCCCAGCAGGCACCGCGGTAGAGTTGACGATTATGCGAAGCGGCACAAGAAAGAACGTGCACGTCGTAAGAAGCATGATTTCGCTGAAAGCAGTTTCTCAAAAGGAAATCGGCGACATCGGCTACCTCAAGATAGACCACTTCGAATCAATGCAAGTCGTTCAAGACGTGCATAACTCCATTGAGTCGCTTTGCCGGAGCAATGGTTCTTCATCGCGCTGCCGGCTCAACGCATTGATCGTAGACTTGCGCGACAATCCGGGTGGACTGATGGACGGAGTTTTGGGAATCAGCGAACTCTTCATCGATGACGGCAACCTGACTACGATCATGCAACGCTCGGGCGACGGGTTTAGTCGCGTCGATGTGGGTTTGATGGCGGGAAGCATTGTCATGCGCGAAGGCAACTCAATCTCCGTCAGACAGAGAGATTTCGCCGTTGGACTACCTCTGGACACGCCTATTGTTGTGCTTGTAAACGAAAACAGCGCCAGCGGCGCAGAGATGCTGGCGGCAATACTCAAACAACAAAGACATGCTCTTATCGTCGGCACCCAAACCAGAGGCAAAGGCGTCGGACAGTGCACTATGCCCCTGCCCTTCGGCTATGTAGCAAACATCATCTGCCTCGAGTACCTGGCCGGTGGGCAGGCAGTTGATTGGTCCGGCGTCATTCCAGATGTGTCAAAAAGTCAAGGGAACACACAGCGGAACGATGACCAACTGTCGGAAGCAATAACGAGAGCCGGAGAACTGATTGCAAAAACCAAGCAAGAAAGCGATGGTGTGGAGCGATCAATAGCTCAGCGCAAGAAGGAATACGAAATCGAGGTAGAACGCACTCTGAGTCGCTTTCTTCGCTAAGCCTCAGCAAAGCGCGTAAATCACCCAAACACGAGAGGCACCACTTCCGGTGCCTCTTTCACAACTCACTCCTACTCGGCACGAAAACACAGGTGAATCAGAAACACCCATAAGCAGATGAGACAAAAGTATACTGCATAAAAAATACACTCCACTCGAGGCACCTCCGGTGATGGCACATCCCGAGACCATAGGCATCGCAGTCGAGTCAGTCAATCGTTCGCGTTTCAATCCGGGACTCCACGACAACCGCTCCTGCAGTCATCTTCGCCACGAACAAGCGAAGTCGGCAGATGGAACTTTTACAACTGACCAGCGCTAGCGCTACCTTGAAAAACCGCGCCATACCAGGAGTACGCTCAGATTTCTAATTGAAATGACGAAAAACGGTCACTTTAAATAACTGCAGAAATACGCCATCGGGAGGTCTCCATGTACGTTTGTATTTGTCACGCAATTACTGAAAGCGAGATCGAGGCTGCCGTACAATCGGGCACCAAGAGCTTCGCGCAATTAGCGAGGACACTGGGAGTCGCTACCACTTGTGGTATCTGCGCCCAGCAGGCGAAGTGCACTTTCGACAAAGCGCTTCGCGCTCTAACGATAACGGATAACAGTAGAGCTCAACAAGACTCGATTCACCCGGAATCACTCGCGCCTTCTTGAGGTAAGCGCCAAGGTCTCGCGGAAAGGAAAAGAGAAAAAAATTGCAACGAATCCCGGCACTACGGATGGTGCCGGAATCTCAATTCACCTCCATCTTAATTTTGAGTGTAACAGTCGACCGGTCTATTTATTAATTTTAAGGTCAATCAGGCCCGCCATAAATTCGCCTTGTTTTCAAACTAGACTAGTATTCAATCTGTGCGTAAGCACAAGGACACAGCATCAAAACTGAAGCGGGCTTCTCAAATGGACTTGGTGGTTGTCTTAGATAAATCAACAACTCGCCCACTGCATAAACAGCTGTGCGACGCCATCACCGCCGCCGTCTTGAATGGTCAGATCAAGCCTGGTGAAGCCGTTCCTTCAACAAGAGAATTGGCACACCTG
Source organism: uncultured Candidatus Obscuribacterales bacterium (assembly GCA_964503045.1). Classification (GTDB taxonomy): domain Bacteria; phylum Cyanobacteriota; class Vampirovibrionia; order Obscuribacterales; family Obscuribacteraceae; genus CAYZJR01. The sequence goes on along the minus strand of CAZCZI010000034.1, from coordinate 22,102 downwards.
CTTGCAGTTTCCCGATCGACCGTGCGCCGAAGCTACGACGAACTCATCGATCGCGGGATACTGGTGGGAATTCAAGGCGGAAAAACACTGGTTTGCGAGCGACCGAATATTGACTTATCGCTACCGGCAACAAACGGACAAACAGGACAAACCATTTCCGGAAGAACGCGGGAAGCTCGTTTGTCAGCCTTCAGCCGCCATTTGATGCAGCAAGAAGAAAGCATGGTGCCTTCCTGCGATCAATCCCTGGAATCAAATTTTTGGGCGCCGCCCACAAGCCAGATCCCCTTATCTACGTGGCGTCCGCTCGTGCTCAAAGCATGCAAGTTGGAAGAACCAGGCGAACTTCTCTCTCTTGCATCGGACAGGTTCGGATATCTGCCGTTGAGACAATCACTGAGCAACTATTTGATTCGCGCACGCTCCCTTAATTGCAGCCCCGAGCATATTGCCATTTTCTCGGGCTCCAATCCGCTCGATTTCCTTTTGCGATTGATCGCCAAACCTGGCGATACAGCCGTGGTAGAGAATCCCGGTTACCCAACTGCAAGAAAGCTGTTTCAACTCCACGACATGAACGTGCAAGCCGTGAATGTAGATCAAGACGGGCTCATCGTCGACGAGCTTTTCGAATTGGAAAATGTTCGACTCGTGTATTTGACACCCTCGCATCAAGACCCGACTGGTGCGGTGATGTCTCTTTCTCGCCGCCAGAGACTGCTTTCGTGGGCGATGAAACACCATGTCTTAATTATCGAAGATGACTACGATAATGAATTCAACTATGAGGGTCGAGCCCTCCCATCACTCAAAGCTCTAGATAGTGGCGAGTGCGTTATTTACTGGCAAGCGTTTTGGAAGATCTTCGGCGACTATATGAAGCTCAATTTCATGGTCTTACCACAGACACTGATCGAGCCGGTCAGATCCGCCAAGTTGATTTTGGAAAGAGGTCTGCCCCTTATAGAGCAGGTCGCCTTAAACGCTTTCATATCAGAAGGGCACTTAGAGAGACATCTAAAAAGAGCCAATTACAACAAACAAAGACAGGCCTTGATCTATAACCTCACAAAACAGTTCGGAAAGCAACTTTCAATACCCAAGACATCGGCTGGAATGCACCTCATGGTGCGATTTCAACCCAAGTACACAGATGAAGCGATTCTGAAATCCGCCAGAGCCGCATCTCTGCCAGTCATCAGCACCAGGGCCTACTGGGTCGGAGAACCCTGCAGAGGGGAGTTTATAGTGCCATTCGCGCAACTCGAGGAGGAAACGATCGGACAAATCGTAGAAGTTTTTGCTCGACAACTTGAACAGTCGTAGTTTGATACGGGGGCAGCGATTGATGAGCGCGCAGCTTATACTGAAGTTGAGTGAATTGGATCAGCAAAACGAAATGCGACCCAAACAAACCAAAAATATCAAACAACAACCACTTCATACACAAATTTCGGCATCAATTCGGCAATCCATTTTGACTGGACGACTGAAGCCAGGTCAAACTGTCATGTCGACCCGAGAGCTCGCCAAACAGCTCGAAGTGTCGCGATTTACGGTAAGGCGCGCATACGAAGACCTGATCAGTCAAGGATATCTCCAGACAAACAGAGGTGGAAACTGCTGCGTAGCCCAGAGGCTACCCGGTGATGTCTCCAGCATGAGGGAAGCAGATGGAACGGTCCACAGCATAGAAATGCAACTGACACCATTTGGAAACTCTCTTGCCCAGCATGACAGCAAAGAGCTAAAAGGAGAGTTCTCGGGTCCAGGCTTCGACTACAGCAAACCTTCACTAGATCAACTGCCGCTTTCCGCGTGGAGACAGCTCTTGGCTCAGAATTGCAGATTCGAGCGACCAGAATCAATTGAACAAGAAACTGCGCACCCATTTGGCATAGATGCGCTGAGACAGGCTGTCGCCTCCTATCTGAATCGTGCTCGCGCGCACTCTTGCTCCTTGGATCAGGTGGCCATCTTCTCGGGCTCGTATCCACTCGATCTCATCGTCAGACTGCTTGCAGACAGAGGTGACACCGTAGTCTGTGAAGATCCTAGCTACTCGGGAGCAAGAAGGATTTTCAAATCGCACGGACTGAATATCTCCACACTTCCAGTAGATGACCAAGGAATGCAGACGAACCTTCTCAAAAAACTGTCACCACCGCCGGTGCTGATTTATGTCACGCCCTCCCACCAAGAGCCAACCGGCTCGATAATGTCACTGGAAAGGCGACGAGCATTGATCGAATATGCCAGGGATACAAATGCCATCATAGTTGAAGACGACTATGAAGGTGAATTCGTCAATCGCGGTAATCTACTACCTGCCATTGCAGCATCCGATAGTGAATCGGTAATCTATCTGCAATCTTTCTGGAAAATATTCGGCAACCTCACCAAGTTGAATTTCATCGTCTTGCCTAAACGTCTATGTGGTGTCTTTTTGAGAGCCAAGAAACTACTCGATAAAGGATTGCCATTGATTGAGCAGCGAGCTCTGGCTGCCTTTCTCGATCAAGGCTACTTTGAACGCAACATCAAGCGGCTTAGAAACGTGTATGACAGAAAAAGAGAGATCTTGATCGAGTCGGTCTCTTTCAATTTGACCGGGTGCTTGAGCCGACAACCTTCTGTTTCGGCAATGCATATACTCATTCAGTTCCACTCGGAAATAGGCGCACAATCGATCGAACAAGCCAGCCTGCAATCGGGTTTTCCAGTGGTCAGCACAGCCGGCTACTATGAAGGAAAACCGCAAGCGGGCGAATATCTGATTCCATTCGCGCAGCTCGAGGAAGAAGCCCTTATTGCCGGCTGCGAGCGCTTTGCTCAATGTCTCTGGCGACTGGTTTTATAAGTCTCGGTATACTTACTGTTAATCTCGGAAGACCGTAAACCGTTACCTTAGTTGGCAAGAAGTGGCAAAAATCCTGCTGGTCGAAGACGACGAAAATCTATGTTTCACCATGTCACATTGGCTCACCGTCGATCAGCGCTACGTTGTGGAGGTAGTTAACAATGGCCGAGACGGGTTGGAAAGAGTTCTTTACGGGCACTACGACGTAATTGTTCTTGACCTTAATTTGCCTGAAGTGGATGGGTTGGAGATCTGCAAGCAATACCGCGCCAAGGGCGGGACCACGCCAATCATCATGTTGACCGGACGTGGCTCCATAGTTGATCGGGAGCTTGGTCTCGATACAGGTGCTGACGATTACCTGAGCAAGCCATTTTCCATGAAGGAACTCGCTGCCAGGCTGAGAGCGGTTATGCGCCGGCCCGCTACATGGGTTCCTGACATTTTAAAAGTCGGAAATATCACACTCAATCCGAAAAGCTGTGAAGTAACGAAGAATGGAGAACCTGTACAGTTATCACCGATTGATTATGCGCTGCTCGAGTTCCTGATGAGGCATCCGGAAGAAGTCTTCAGCTCCGATTCACTTTTGGAGCGCGTATGGGATTCCGACAAGGATGCTACAGCCGAGGCTTTGAGAACATCAGTAAAGCGCATTCGAAAGAAGCTCGATGATGAAGGCGTCGAATCTATCATTGAGACGGTGCATAGAGTGGGCTACAAGCTAAAGCGCCCTCAGGGTGCCTAGATTAAACCAATACCTGTGGGCGCTTGCGATAGACGACCACTTCTGAGAAGCCGTTTTTCTTGAAGTGTCCATCGGCATCATGCATTCCCTGATTGAATTTATCGACAGAGTCGAGTTGCATGACACCAGTCTCGCTATTGTTGTTGAAGACCATTCCTTGTGCCGCATAGATAGCCGCATGCCCCGGCATTCCATCGGGCCGATGCCCGATTATGACGTCGCCGGTTTTGGCTTGATCGAGTGAGACTCGCTCATATCCAGCGGCAATCAAACTCTTTTCCAGCTTCGCATTGTTATTCGTCTCCACAATTCTAGAGTCCGCCTGGTGGAGAACATGTGATACCGCCAGGGCACAACCGACACGTTGGTTGATGTCTGGTTGAATCTCCTTTACCGACTTACCAACAGCTTCAGATATCGAATTGATGATCGAATCACTCGGTTGATCAGAACCAGTTGCAGCGCCGGGTTTTCCCTCGACTACCTGGTCAGTAGCCTCCTTTCCCGGCGCCGTAGTCTGGTCGACGCCGGCTCCCGAATCCGGCGCCACAGTTTGCGCAGCACCATTACCCCCCGGCGTTGATGCTGGCTGTTCCGCACCGGCGTTTGCTACCGTCGGTGTTGTTTGCTCAATTGCTGCGTTCGAGAGTCGGTCGATCGGGTCAAAGCCTATTGAAATTTGTGAAGGCGCTTCGCCCCACGGGTAGACTTTGAACGTATCCGTCGCCGCATAAATATCGCTAAAGCTGATCGCTCCTTCTGCCTGTCCGGCCTTTGCTCCGGCAAGTTTAGAAACATTGGGCCAAAGATCCGCCTCCAACTCTGCATAGGGCGAGGGCGCTCGCGATGAATCTTTGGAATCGAACAGTTCAAACTCGTTGATAATAGACATAGAACGACGCTCCTTATGCGTTATACGTTGCGGCGACTGACGCATAGTCGAAAAGATCAGAAATAACGTCTGCCGGTTGGATAAAAGGCCGGATAGCTCGCGGGTTGAGAGTAGAAGTTGAGGCGCGGTTGAATCGCCCGACCACCGTATGAAGTGATGCTAGGTCCGAAGTCAATCGCTGTATCGCCGGCGTTCAGCCCGACACCAACGGCGGTACCAGAATTTCGCCCCAGGTCGAACTGGGCTCCGGAACGCACCCCGAAAACGTGGTCTAAGCCTGTGTTGGCTCCAGTGTAGACGTTTATTCCCTCAGACCCGATTCCTGCACCCGAGGCGGCTTGAACATCGACTGGCCAGACCCGGCCTCGCACGTCGCCTGCGACGCCGGTGTATCTGCCGACATGCGCGCCGAAATCGGCGTCGCCGTGTACTAGGTTGAGGAAGTTGCCTCCTGCGCCGACTTCACTGTGAAGTCCATTTCGATTCAAGCCGATTCCAGCGTTTCCCCGTGCATGCAGCGGCCCTCCGTGCGGCATAAATTCTGCTCTCACCTGATTTTCCAGACCCACCTGAACGTTTGTGCTGGCAACTCCTACATCGACTCCAAACTCTAGAGAACCGTTAGAATTGGCACCTACTCTGAGGATGCCGAGATCCAAACCGTAGAACTCAGGTCTATTTTCATATGCAGATCGAAATGCCGGTCCTTGTGGAACAGGGGGTGCAAACTGGCTGTATGGGGCATATCCCGGATGCACAGGCGGATCATCAATCGGCACTGCATCCGGTGGCACAGAAAACGACTGCGGTTGTGGCACCGGCACAATGTTGGCTTCGTCCATCTCGGCTGTTACTGGTGCAGCGGCCGGTCGTGGTGGTTCCACATCTCTGCTTGGCGTAGTTACAACCAGATTGTCGCGTTGATCTGCTTCGTCCTCGTCGATCTGATGCATCGCTTTTTTCCAAGCCTTAGGATTTTTTCTTATGATCCGCTCTCTTTCAGCAAGTGCGAAATCCCATGCGGCCGGGTCATTACTTTTCCATGCTTCCCAAGCCAGATGTGCTTTGGTCATTTCGCTTGCTTCTAATTGGGTTTCGTGAGGAGTTCGTGCATCTTTTCGGTGCTTTCCATTACTATCCATCTCCAACTCCTCGCCTTGGTCTTAAGAATCAGCGGTGCATCTCACCTGCTTGCGAGCAATCATTGCATCAAGTTATGGCGAAGGAATGGCGAGTGATGATGAAACTACGAAATCAGGTCGGGCTGGGCGCTTGCGATGGTAAACGTAAAAGTGTTGCCTTCACCTTGTACTGCGGCGATATCGATTCGCCCTCCATGCAATTCGACGATGGCCCGAGCCAGAGCAAGTCCCAAGCCCGAACCTACATTTGCGTCCTGAGTACTCTGCTTGTAGACATCTTGCCCGAATGGTTGAAATATTGATTCCTGCGCTTCGCTCGTCAGCGCATCAGAATGATCACGAATGCGGATTTCCACGGTTTCGCTCTTCTGCTCCGCTTCTATAAGGACTTCGGTAGCAGGTGATGCGACATCGATCATGTATTCGACAACCTTTAGAAGAGCTTGTCCAATACGATGGGGATCGCCGTACATCGATGCGCCGATGCTTCCTCTCTGAATGCGCACCGACCGACAGTTTGCTGGTGCCGAGACAGCTATCAAACAATTCTCAACAACTTCGTTCAACTCGAAACGTCTTGGGTGAAGCTCTAACATGCCGGCTTCAATTTTCTCCAAATCCAAGAGATCGTTTATAAGCTGCAGCATTTTCTTGCCTGCGCAATCGGCCTCGTTCACCGACGCAAGATTGTCTTCGCTTAACTCACCGAGCATGCCATCATTTAGCATCTCGTGAATGTGAGAGATTGTGGTTAGAGGAGTTTTGAGATCATGTGTGACCATGCCAATCACCTGTTGCTTGATGCGCTGCGCCTTGAGCCGCTCGGTAACATCGTGCAACACGACAAACATGGACTGCTCGGCGTTGGACCATTGCCCTGACCACAGAACATCTACCACTTCACCATCTTTCCTAACGAACCGTGTTTCAAATGCTTGGAGTTTACCCGCAACAATCTCATCAAAGGCTGCAACCGTTGGAATCACAAAATCGCGCGCAAGGATCGACGTATAGTCATGACTTATTAGCTCAGCCGGGGCATAGCCAAGCATTGTCGATGATGAGCGACTAACGTTGTCTAGCGCACCGGTCCGGCCAATCGAGCATATAACATCGATAGAGCTATCGACAATGGCTTGCTCTCTTCGTCTCGACTCTTCAAGCGCTTCAGCCATTTGATGAAATCTACGATCGAGGCAAGCAATTTCATCTGTTCCTCCAAGCATAGGCAAAAGCGGCCGGCCTTCCTCTAGAAGGGAAGCGTTGCGAGCAATCGCTTGCAACCTGCTTACCAAACCGCGATTGATCACTAAAACAAGAATGAGAGTGATTGCTATACTGCCTGCAACTGCTGCCAGAAGACTGGCACGAATTTGATTACGAAATTCCGACGCCAAAACCGGACTCCTCTCAACCACTTCCGTTTGCTCATCACCTATGGCGAGAATTTCTCCGTCTGTTATGCGCCTCATGTTCTCGTGAGAAAGCTTGCCTAGGCGCTCGAACTCATCGAGGTTTCCAGCATCAACCGCTTTTCTAGCTTTGTCTACGACCTCGTTTTCCATGATCAGATGACGCTGCAAATCATTAACAAGTCGAAGTTTCTTCTCGTCATGCGCCAGATTATGCCTGAGCTTGTCTAGAAGGATGATCGCTTCTTTGATGTGCACGTCTCTGTCATAGAAGTTGCCGTTACTGTCGTTTTTCAGTCGCACCGCTTTGATTGCGTCATACAATTGTTTCACGAAATCGTTTACCAGAGCCCTGAGCTTCCTCGATTGAGAGGCTTGCACAGCGACGCGTTCCATCTCGCCGGAAAGATGCAGCAGCACCATAGCTAGTATCAATACGAACGCCATCGGTACTATCACGAGTACCAGGCCCTTCTGCACCAATGTAAACTGGTAGCTCATTGCTCCTTTTGTCTACCTTCGTCCCGGACTCTTGCAACCCTCTCAAAGCTTTCCTCCGAAAAATTGGGCAAGGCAACGATAAACGTGCTTCCTTGCCCCTCTTCGCTTTCGACCGAAATCGTTCCTCCATGAAGTTCGACTAAAGCTCGGCATATCGACAGCCCGAGCCCCGATCCTCCAATTGTCGAATCGTCGGCTCTCACTTGCTGGAAGCGATCGAAAATCGCATCTTGCAGATGTGTCGGGATGCCCCTACCCCTGTCAATTACCTTCAGGCAGAGGGTGTCTTCTCCGGAGGCGGCAACAAGCGATACCACACCGCCTGACGGAGAGAACTTAACTGCATTGGAGGTTAAGTTGACGAGAATCTGCAACAATCTATCCGCATCTGCAAAGACAATTAAATCAGTAGGAGTCGCTTCAATTTTGAGGCTCTTCTCCTTTGCCAGACCGGAAACCAGGCTTAAGCAATGGTCGAACAGTTGTGCCACGGGCACTTCTGATTTGGCAATTTGAAGATTCCCGGATTTCAGTTGCTCCAAGTCAATCAGGTCGTTGGTGAGCGCCAGCATTCTAGTTATAGACTGTTTTGCTCGACTCATGAAGGGAGCCGCCTCCGCCGATATGGCACCATCGGCAATATCATTCTCAAGACGATCATAAATCCGACGGATCGTCGAAAGCGGGTTTCTCAAGCCGATTGTCAGCAAATCTGTAAACTGACGCCTCGTCCGCTCGGATTCTTTGCGCTCGGTAATATCGTGCACAACGCAAACCACTGATTCAGTGCTCTCAGACCAATCAGCCGACACTGAAACGTCGACATTTCTGCCATTTTTCGCGTTCATGCGTGTTTCAAATATCTTTGGTCTATGCTCCGTCACTACTGCCTGGATCTTTTCACTTGCTTGTTGGCGATGGGCAACAGACAGGAGATCAACCAAGTGAAGTCCCAGCAGTTGATCGGCGGAGTAGCCCAAAACTTGACTGGCAGCCTTGTTGATGGAAGTGAATCTGCCCGCTCTGTCGATCGAGCAAAGGACTGCCCTGCAGTTGTCTATTAGAGCGCGCTCCCTGGCTGCAGCTTCTGTCAGGCTGGCAGCCATCTTCCTGATTGCATTGTCGACTGAATTCACTTCGTCGCAACCGGAGATTGGGTCGGTTAACGACTCTCCTCTCGCCAATCTGGCACTGTTCTCTTCCAGAATTAGAACTCTTCGAGTCAATGATTTACTCACATAGAAAGCCAGCGCGATAGACAGAGCGATACTGGCTGGGACAATAGCAAGCAGAACCATTTTGATTTGCCCACGGCGGTCATTCTCTTGCCGTTCTATCCTGTCTTGAATCTCTTGCTCATCTTTAGCCATGCTCACAAACTCAGCATCGATCAACGTACGCGATCTCTGGGCGGCCTGTCTTTTGAGCTTTTCATACGACTGCATATCGCCTCTTTTGAATGCTAAGCATGCCAATTGAGTATCTCGATCGATCGCCGTCAAGCCGTCTTTGAACTGTTGAGCAAGTCGAAGCTGACCTGCATTATCTTTTGCCAGCACCAACAGTTCATCGAGCTCCTTAAGAGCGACTGAAAGCTCTTTGTGGTAGTCGGCTTTGAACTTTCCTGTTTGCTCGAGATCGATAAACTTGATTCTTCGCATAACCAAAAAGGTTTCGCGAGTGATTCCGTTTACAATGTCCAACTTGCGCGCTGCTTTATCAGCCAGCAAAGCTTCACGCTCTAGCTCACCATACAAATAAGCGAGACTCGACACCAGGACGAGTTCAAGAACCAAGGGAATGGTGGCAAGAATCAGGCCCTTTTTAAGGAGAGTCAAGCGCTATTCGAGCCTCACGACATCAAAAGAATACGTTTGCGTATTGTACCTGTCCGGGAGCGCTAATTCACTGTCCAAACGAAGCACTGCTGCACCGCCTTGCCGAAAGCGAGAGAGGTAACAAACAGCACGACAATGCAGCTGTTGCTTCTGGTTGGAGCGGGATATTACAAGTCGATCGGCAGCACCCGCTGAAACTCATTTGTTCAATCAATAGACCAGCAAAACACGGCTGAATTGTGGCGGCCGCTGCGGTTAGTACGAA
>CAZCZI010000034.1:4832-12344 GCA_964503045.1 uncultured Candidatus Obscuribacterales bacterium | reverse complement strand
AATGTTTCTACAACCGAGCCAAGAAAAATCAACAATTAGACCAGTCTACTACAACAACGAGATAAAAAAGGCGAGCAGCCCGGCACAGAGGCACCGCATTCGGTGCATGTGCCGGGCTGCCGCTTCTTAGCAGATTTGGTCAGGCGCTAAGTCCCTGAGTTCGCGAACCGGAGAACTACTTCGGCTCGACGATGGCGCCGATAAAGAGAACCGCACCGGTCGTGTTGTCGCGGATCGCGGTCACGAACGGCTTGTTGATGTCCAGCGTGAAAGGCGGCTCGAAGTGCCCGATCGAGGTGGCGAAGCACATGCCGATGGACGTGACGGCAGCGGCTTCGGTGAACTCCTCGTTGACCTCGATGAAGGTCTTGTGGCGCACCTCGTCGATGAAGACGCGGTCCGGCGCCGGCACCATCTTGGAGAAGTCGGCGGCATCGGGGTCGAACGCGACCTCCATGCCGAGCGCCTTGAGGGTGTCGTTGAGCACCGAGAAGTACTCGATCTTGAACTTCGGCACGAACAGCTGGCCGTCGCGGTTGCGGAACTGCTGCATCCACTGCTGCCAGTTGTCACCGGTGAGCGACTCGACCAGCGCGTCGATGGTCGTGCCCTCCTTGGGCAGGAAGAAGTACATCTTGAAGCGGCCCTTGCCGTACTCCAGGCTCGCCGCCTGGAACGTGTCGGTCTCGAGGTACGGCACCTTGTCGAACTGCTGCATCGTGGGGTGATCCACGGTGGAGCCGTCGAGCTTGGTAAACGTGCGCGGCGCCGTCAGGTCCTTCTCGAAGGGATTCGCCCACATGCCCTTGAAGTACACTGCGTTGAGCAGGAACATGGCGGCAGAAGGCGGAATCTGGCTGATGATGGACGTGATCTTGTCGTGCGTCTTCTCGGCGCACCAAGCATTGATCGTCTTGACCGAGCCATCGGGGTCACCGGCGAAGTCGAGGGGTTTCACCTCGGCGCGCAGGTTGGCGACGTTGGTGTCGATGAAGCTCTGCTCGAACTTGTAGCCGAGCTTGCCGAAAAGCGCATTGGCAATCTCCACCTTGGCGTCCGGGTCGGCGGTCTCGAGTTCGGTGGTGAGCTCCTTGATCGCCGCGTTGACGGCGTCCAGCTGGTCGGCCGGCACACCGAGTGCGGCGGCGATCTTGTCGCGAGTCTCGCCGTTGGCGCCGTTGAGCGCCAGCGAGAAGCAGGTCGAGATGCTGGTCGGGGAGATGAAGACGGTCTGGTTGCGACCGCCCTCGGCCCAGAGGCTGCGGAGAATGTTGAGACCGAAGCCGTTGGTTGCCGTGGCGAGTTCTTTCGTATTCATTCGTTTATGGTCCTTTGTGGTGGTTTGCAGCAGTTTCAGCCGCTGCAGAAATCGTGTGTAAACGGCATCTCCGACGGGTGCCCATGCCACTGCATCACCAATGCTCTAGCGCAGACCACCAGCGCCGAACACTAAGCATTGGTGTACATCCAGACACCATCAGGGTTTTGCCGTCAAGATTCACAGGACTGTTCCATTCACTGTTTGAACCCAACACCACGAGCGTGGAGAAAGGAAGGGCTCAAAAGGCTCGGGAGGCTATCTTTTGGAGTTAGCTCTCAGGGGTCAGTGATGGAAGGAACAGACACCTAACCTTTGGTTGTTTTTTGATGCATTCTCAAGAGTTGAGCAAACTATGTAACAACATTGGCATGGCCAAGTTGCGCTTACTGTAAGCTTCTCGATACAAATCTACCACTTCATATCGTAACAAAACCTCAAAAATGAAGAACGCAAGGCGCGCGTTCTTCAAAGTGCAGTGAGGGTGCGCCGAGCGCAGGGAGAACTTTCGTTTCCCATGCAACCCGGCGCACCAAGCCGCTTACCGGTATGCCCGGCGCAGCTTCGCTTCCATCTGCTTCTTGTCCTCGGCCGAGAACGAAGACGCCTCCAGAGCAGTCAGATTGACCGCGAGGAAGTCAGCCTTCGTCCAGCCGAACGCCTCGACGAGCTTGTTGTACTCGTCGGTGAGCTGGACTTCGGTGAAGAGCGTGCCGTCGGTGTTGACGCACACGCGCTTGCCGCGGCGATGCATCTTGTCGATCTGGTGATGACGAATCGACTTCACCTGACCGGTGACGACGTTGGACGTCGGCGACACCTCGCAGATACGGTTCTTCTGGCGGTTGCCGCGAATGCCGTGACCGATCCGGCTGTTTGCACCATGCTCCTTCAGGCGGCGAGAAACGCCGGTGAAGACGCGATCGTACTCGGCACCGAGGTCGACGCCATGCTCCGCCAATGCCGCATCGAAGAGCTCCTTGAGCTTGGTCGGGTTCAACCCTTCCAAGACTTCGAGCATCTCGATGTCGCCGGCAGTGGGAGCGTCGGTTTCCCAGAGGTGAATCGTACGACCCATGAAGGGCTTGTTCTCGAGCTCGAGCTTGGCGAGCAAGACGAGGAACGAGGACAACCACCAGGCGAGAACGCCAGGACGAGCATGCTCATCGGCGGCGAGATCGTAGGCGGCAACGTACTCCTGGTACTTCACGACGAGGTCGACCAGCTTCATCGCCATGCTCGCATCCTCGTGCCGGAGCGCGCAGATGATGAGCTTGCACTTCATGTCCGAACCGGCGCAGCCGGAACGAACACCTGCCAGAACCGCCTCCATCACCTGCTCGAGCGTGAGACCGCTCCAGGTGTGCAGCTGCGGCGCAAAGCGCATTTCGAAGCCGATGACACCATCAGCGATGGCGTCTTCCATGCGCTCGCGGGTGATGCGCTCGAGGTTCTTCTCGGTCTGCATCAAAGGCAGGATGTGCTTGACGATCGCTTCAACGTAGTTGGCGAGCGACTCGCTGGCAAAGCCGACGAGCCACTGCTGGTACTTCTTGGCCGCGCGCTTGCGGCTGGCAAGAAGAGCAGACTTCCGGCCGACACCAGTCGTGGTGACATTGTCACCGCGCCAGGTGGCAAGAATGTTCTGCGGAATAGAAGCCTTCTCGAACCCGATTTCCTCCCACAGCTCCAGCATCGTTGCCGGGCGTGGAGAACAGTCGAGGTGTTCGTGGATGAGAAGCTTTGGGGACTTGCGAGAGATTCTTTCCATAGTTATGCCTGTGTTTCTTCGGATTGGTTATCCGAGTTAGATAGACAATAGGAGCGCCCGGACCATACCAGACACCCCCTTACGCGAAAATCGCGGTCACGAGCACCTGCCTCCGGGAAGCAGGTAAAAATCTTGCGATAGATGTCGGGCTAATGAAACCGGACTTTTGATGACGCTCGTGACGTGTGTGTAAAACTGAACGTCTAAACCCTATCGATGGCTGCTTGACATATTCAAATGAGATAAACCACATAATCACACATTATCAGCGAACTTAAGAGCCGTATAACTGTTTTCATGACTTTGTGGCTCAAACAAGGCACGACATTCTCTTTTTGAGAGGAACCAGCTAGAGGCTATCGAAAAGCCCAAGAGATCGGATATTACAGTCACGCCTTGCAATCTCAACACAAAACAGCCCACACTTGAAATCGCTCAAAACCACGTAGCGCAGCTGTGCACAGCGCTTGACAACATTACAAACAACTAAACCTCTAGGGTTTAGGAGGTGGCTTGGCAAACGAACACGGGTTACTATTAGCACTATACGACCGACTAATCGGGTATTCGAGTTCGACGAATCCGATTTCTGAGCAAATGACGCAAACGATGGAGGTTTCTGTCCTATGGCATTGGGCGGAAAGGCTGGTGAGGTATTCACGGAGATTAACGTAACTCCGCTCACCGACGTGTTTCTAGTATTACTCGTCATCATGATTTTGATTGCGCCATTGGTCAACCAGGCAGTGCTTAAGGTCGAGCCGCCGGGCCAGAGCAACAGCCCGCCTCCAAAGAAAGACGACTCGCCGAAGATCAATGCTGATGTCATCGTCGGTGGTATCGTCAAGATCAACAACGTTCCAATCAATCCCGCCGAGACAACCGCGATTATGACGGCAATCAAAGCCGAGCAACAAAAGGCTGGAACAGAAGATATCCCCTTGATTCTTGCATCGGATGGCGATGCGCTTCAAAAGCACGTTGTTGCAGTTATGGACGCAGCTGCCGGTTGCAACATCAAACGCATGTCGGTGCTTCCGCCCAGACCCTCAGCCGCTCCGGCTAAGTAAGCAACATTCAAATCAAATGCGATGTCTTCGGTTAAGCGATCCGGAGGCATTTGGCATTTGATCACCATCAAAACAGCTTCAACAGACCAAAAAGAAGCTTAGGTCTGGATCCTTTCACAGCTGCGCGATGTCAGTCTAAAACTCTGTATGAGCCACAGGATGTTATCAAGACCACAAAATGAAACACAATCTCATTGAGCTGGCTATTGGTGGGAGCATAGGTTGATGTCAAGTTTTCAATTCTTCTTTTAGCTCCCCAAAGTAACCAAACATAACCACCTGCGCTCATAAGCAACTTCCATGACCACTTCCGGTTATGGAGATGCTTACGGCCCGGTGCTTTCGGAGGCATGTATGAATGACAAGCCAAAGAGCACCGGCCTGGCTGGCGCGGTGTCTCGGTATTTCGGCGCGACCTTTCAGTCTCTCAGAAGCTCCAACTTCCGTTGGTACTGCCTGGGAATTCTGATTTCGCTCACCGGCTCTCTGATGCAGGAGATCGTTGTAGCGTGGATCGCGTACAAGATGACGGGTTCGAGCTTCGTGTTGGGCTCAATTTTGTTCAGCTATCAGGTGCCCATGTTGGTGCTTGGTGTGTTGGGCGGATGGGCTGCCGATCGCTTCGACCGAAAGCGCATCATAGTCACGACGCAGTTTCTGGCGCTGGGCATTTCGCTGACATGGCTTACGCTATCGGCGACAGGAAATCTCGCGGTCTGGCATCTCTACCTGCTTTCAGCCTTCTTTGGCTGCATCGTGGCGTTCGAGATCCCCGCCAGATTCGCGATGATACCGCAGATGGTGAAGGACGAGGACTGCATGAATGCGTTCTCGCTCGACAGCCTGTTGTTTTACAGCGGCAGAGTGCTCGGTCCTGCGACCGGTGCTTTGATGCTGGCAGCAATCGGCGCCACCGGATGCTTCGCGCTCAATGCAGCGAGTTACGTCTTCGAGCTTCTGACGCTGGCACGGATTCGTCCGGCGCCGCGTCCTCAGAGCGTCAGCGCAACGCTGAAAGAGGGCTTCGCCTTCACCTACGGCACGCCGGAGGTCAGGCGCATCTTGATCTTCGTAGCGGTGTTCAGCTTCCTTGGTGTTTATGTTCCGCTGATGCCGGTCTTCACGACCTTGCTTGGCGGCACCGAACGCTTAAACGGTTTGCTCATCGCCGCCTCGGAGATTGGCGCCATGATTGGCTCGGTATATTTGGCGAACAGAACCGCCAAAGCCGCCTTCATGAACCCGCTCAAACGCTACGTCGGCCTCGCCGGCGTAAGCTATGGGGTCTGCCTCCTTGCCTTCGCTCTGTCGCGCAGCATTCCGCTGTCGCTTGCGCTCATCGTTCCGACCGGATTGTCTATGACAATTCTGCTTATCGGATCGCATGCGCTCATTCAAGACAGAACCGATGACCGCATGAGAGGCGTAGTCTCTACCGTGTTCTGGATGTACTCGTACTTCGGCATGTTCGCGCTTGGCGGACCAACCATCGGTTGGCTCGTCGAGCAAGTTGGTGTCAACTGGACAATTGCCGGCGCGAGTGCAATCTGCATCTCAACTGCAGTCTGGTATCTGAGCAAACGCTCGGTGCCGCCTGCATCCCGGAACGGGGAGGACACCACAGACGCACCATCTGCGGTGACTTCTCAAGTCCAACCCGCCGGCGACCCCGGCACAAATCCCCAAGGGAGAATCACAATGAACCTGAGTGAGGCACGCATCTGGTGTCAGCGTGCCCACGGCGACCAGAAGTACGGAGACCATCCGTACAGCTACCATCTCGATGCAGTCGAGGGTGTGGCAGTCCGCTTCGGCTTCGCGGATGACGAAATCATCCGCATGTCGTGCCAGACGCACGACACCAAAGAAGACCGGGGTGTCACGCGTGAGCAGCTCCTGACCGCAGGTTTCCCTGTGGAAGTGGCTGACATCACCGACGCTGTCACCGACGAAGACGGCGCTACTCGCGAAGAGAAGAAGGCCAAAACCCTTCCGAAGATCGCGAAGATTCGCAAGGCCATCATCGTCAAGCTCTGCGACCGCATCGCCAACGTCGAGGAATCGAAGAAGACCAACAACACCAAGAAGTTCCAGATGTACAAGAAGGAACAGGCGGAGTTGTCGCGTCAGCTGCGAGACTTCAACGACAAAGAGCTGGAGCCCCTCTGGAACCATCTGGAAGGACTCTTCGCCGAGAGCAACTGACCAAGACTCTTTTCTAATGGGTGATAAACATTGGAACAGTCGTTACTAACCGAAAGTGATGGCGTGCAGCGCGGAACTTAGCTAACCATGCTAACTCCTGCGCTGTGCGACCATTACTTTTTGCGTTCAAATAGTTGACCGGTCTATTATTCTGCGAACAAAAAAAAACACAAGACGAGGGTCGACCCTTAGGCCGCCCTCATCCCGTGGTGCTTGCTAGCCGCTCAACTCGTCGAAAGGCCTGCAGGCTCCAAGCAATCGCCGAGCATCAGTGGTTTTCGACATGGCGCCAAATACTTCACTCAAGAGCTCTTGCAGTTCATCGACCGAAGCAACGTTCAATCGTGAGTCTGCAGATGCCGCCACATTTGAAGCAGCGGACAGCAAATCTGCTGCTCTTTGCGAAGCTTGAGAGTCATCCTGCTTTTGAATTGCAGTGAGCTCTTCAAGTTCTGCCTTGAGGATCGACAGGTTGACGCTGATGGTATGTATGAGGAAGGACCGGCTGTCTTTATTGACCCCGTTTTTCATAAGGCTCTCCATAGTTGCCGTTCCGGAGCAAACTCACTTCACATTGCATCGTGTGCGGCAACGAATTTTGAGTGTGCCTTCCACAATGCGCCCACCTGCATAAACTTGTGAACGGTCCGAACCAGGCTCGATCATTGCAGGACTAGAAACACCGGCAATCGCACTTTCATCGACGAGGGCAAAGCCTTCGATAGCTTCGCCATCACACGGAATCAAGTCGCCGGGCATTACAGTAATCACGTCAGTTGACATTTCAATCTCCCGAACAGCACGAGTCGAGCAAACACAAAAAAGCCCACACGCCTGTTTTCGGCGCTGGTTTATCGCTGTTGTCGTGCTGCATTTGATTGGTGAGACAAATCCCTGAAGAAAGAAAGAGAAACAAGGTCATTAGTTTAGGGTCTTCGACTATCCGCTCAAATCAAAAAACGTCTGATGCTCAAATCACCCGAAATGTTCACCCCGCCAGCTTTTCAAGCAAACAGCTCGCGCAAACCTAGCGCAGCGTCGCTGTCAAAACGGTGTATACGCCGTCTTCGCAACCGCGGGCGGTCGCCACACATGTAGCAGCTTTCGAGACAAATTTCGATGTCAAAAAAGCGCAAAAGAGATAACAG
>CAZCZI010000034.1:1768-4732 GCA_964503045.1 uncultured Candidatus Obscuribacterales bacterium | reverse complement strand
AGCGACCGGGATTCGACTTAGCTCGAACTAGTTTCGATTGAGAGCTTGCTTTTCGTTTTTGATGTCGGAAACAAAGTCGTTGACAAGCAACCGCAACTGTCCATCAGTTTCGTTAACACTCGAGCCGTATGTGTTGATTCGCTCGGAAGACCAGGTCGTTACGTTTGTAATCAAAGCAGGTGTGCGATCGAGACTCACACGATCTTCGAGAACCAATCTCGCTGATTTCGGATAGTGTCGACCTCTAATCGGGATAGTCGATTGATCGGAAAACTCCACAATGAATTTTAGCTTGGGAAAGACATTGCTACCGGATGTGATAGCAACACCGGCTTCTTTCTGTTTCATCACTTCGGCTACGGTACGTTTTGCGTCTGCGCTGCTGCGCGAGTCAATTGCTTCGAGCGCCCCATCGGCGCCCACTCTCCAGGGACCAAGCTCGGAAAGATCAATAACCTGGAGGCCGGCCAAGGCAGCACACGTTGATTTGCGAGGTTCGTTAGAGCTCTCGCCAAAACTCAACACAAACAGTCCCAGAACTACAATAACGAGAATAGTGATGAAAAGACGTTTCGGCACCTTTGAATCAAGAATACATGCCGGGTCGCGCATCATCTTCTGCAATTCAATCGGTGTTGACACAATCGTTCTCCTCGCTCAACCCGCCAAACTTGAATCCTGCGGGGCATCCTGGCTGAGAAAACAAATACCTTTGTGCTTCAGGTATACGGTCACTACGCCATTGAGGTCTTTGCGCAAAGACACCGACCCCAATCGCAATACGGATCCAGCTCCAAGCCGAGCCCTTGCAACGGTAGCGAGGGTACCCATCAACTGGTGAACTTGGTAGGCATCAAGCGAAATCTTAGCGTCGTCAAA
Organism: uncultured Candidatus Obscuribacterales bacterium; assembly: GCA_964503045.1. GTDB lineage: Bacteria > Cyanobacteriota > Vampirovibrionia > Obscuribacterales > Obscuribacteraceae > CAYZJR01. The sequence continues at coordinate 3,853 of CAZCZI010000034.1, read as the reverse complement.
CGATGAAGCATACTTCAGCAGATCGTCCAAAGTGGGTGCATCACAAGACACTCTCTTCATAGTTACCTTCCGCCTCTGAAATCCTGTATCGGTCATTCCAATCCTAGTGAAGCAAACGGAATGTATCGGTAATGCAAAGCAAACAAACACCATCGTAAAGATAGTGTCAAATTTCTTACAGTGCTTAAACCGGCTCTACATGAGCCTCATCGCCACCAGGCGTGTCTATCTCAATAGTGCAATGGAGCCCGAATAAAAAGCATAAATATTGCACTTTCGGGCGTTAACGAAACGTCAAATTTGTCTCGAACACGACAACTGATGCCGATTTACGCCACTAAGTCGACAATGTCAAATCCGGCTTAGTTTGGTCTAAATTACAAGTGTAAGGATGCGTTTTTATTAGGTTTTCGATATGACATCAGTAGAGAAAGTTCGACACTTGATTTACGGAAAGCCGGTAGCTACCGAAAATCAACAGGTGGCTTTACTGCCAAAGTTGCTCGCCCTACCGATATTTTGTTCAGACGCGATCTCTTCGGTCGCATATGGAGGGCAGCAGATTCTCTTAGCCTTATGCCTCGCCGGCTTCTGGCTTCCGCAGACTCAACAAGCATACGCTAATTCGACGATGACAATTACCTGGGTCATCGTCGTTTTGCTTGTGGTGGTTGCAATGTCGTACTGGCAAACAATCTTTGCCTATCCAAACGGCGGCGGTTCGTACATCGTCACCAAAGAAAATCTTGGAGTAAGGCTAGGTTTGGTTGCGGCATCGGCTCTTCTTATCGATTATGTCTTGTGCGTATCCGTATCGATGGCTTCCGGAATGCAAAACCTGAAAGATGTTCCGACGCTGGCACCACTTAAAATCGGTGACAACATCGTCGCCTACTGCCTGACCGGCATAGCTCTGATGACCCTGCTCAATTTGCGCGGATTGAAAGAACCCGGAATGCTGTTTGCACTGCCAGTCTATACGTTCATCACCATGTGCTATTCAATGATTTTGATTGGTCTGTTTGGTGATTCGTTTGGCTGGAAATATCACTTGGAATATGCAAATCAGACGCTTCCACCTAATCACGCGGGCTCAGCAGCTGTCGGCGTAGTCGGCGTGGCAGTGTTGCTTCGTGCATTTGCCACTGGCTGCTCGGCATTGACGGGCGTTGAGGCAGTGAGCAACGGAGTGCCGGCATTTCGAGAACCAAAATCGAAGAATGCCGCAATCACTTTGATTTGGATGGCAATAGTCTTAGGCACTATTTTCCTTGGCGTGTCGCTGCTTGCCGTCAAGTTTCACATCGTCTATTGGGAATTGAACGGCGCTAGCGCTCCGGCAGTCATCGATCAGCTATCGGGAACCGTTTTCGGCAAAACCGGCGCCACGAGCTGGGCATACTTGGTGACACAAATCTCGACTGCACTAATTCTACTTGTGGCTGCCCAAACAAGCTTCGCTGATTTTCCAAGAGTCTGCTCAATCCTCGCACGCGATGGTTTCATGCCACGACAGCTGGCAAACCTAGGCGACAGATTGGCATTCGATAACGGAATTTTGATACTAGGATTGGTATCATCTCTGTTCATTCTCGCCAAAAGAGGAAGCGTCGACCTGTTGATTCCGTTTTTCACCGTGGGAGTGTTTCTAGCCTTTACGCTCTCTCAGTGCGGAATGGTAAGACACTGGTATGTCACTCGCGGAAGCGGTTGGCAGCGAAAAATAGCAATCAACGGACTCGGCGCCATCACGACTTGCATTGTACTTGTCGATATAATCGCGGAGAAGTTTCTTGACGGCGCTTGGTTTGTGATTTTGATGATCGCAGCATTGATATTCGTGTTCTCGAAGATTTTCGATCACTACCAGCGCGTAAAGGAAGATTTGACGATTGTCCCCGAGATGGTTCGTGACAAAGTCCAGAATAATGTCATTGTGCTTGTGCAAGGAATGCATGCAGGAACTCTAAAGGCACTCGCCTATGCAAAATCAATCAGTCCCAGGGTTACGGCTTTGTATGTAGAGATCGAACCAGCTTGGACACAGGCTCTCGAGAGCGAGTGGGTCAAATACGCGGCAGATGT
>CAZCZI010000034.1:0-1668 GCA_964503045.1 uncultured Candidatus Obscuribacterales bacterium | reverse complement strand
AATACCGGCTTGATTCTGAAACTTGCCTTTTTGTCACGTCGAGATGTGGTGGTAGCCAACGTTCGTTATTGGCTGTCAGGCTAGATTATTGATAATGATTCCCGGGCATCAAGGGCGCTGTCGCGCTGCCGCTCTTTGGCCTGATTACGAGATTAACCAGAGATCTAGAAAATCACTTGTCAAAACTAGAACCCGAAATGCATCAGCGCTATCATGTGAAGCTCGTCAGCAAAACTGCACAATGCAACGGATCAGCGACTCGAGGCTTCGATGACAACAAGCGTACAGCAAACTAAAGTTCGTCCCGCCACGCAGGCGGATGTGTCGGAAGCAACGGACGTCTTTCTGACATCATTGCAAGATTTGCGGGTGCGCATGAATTTCCCATCCACTCCAATGCCAAAGGAGCCGTGGGAACGCGGTTACGAGCACATACTCAAAACCGGAATTTTCTACGTAGCGGAGCAAGACGGTAAACTCATCGGCGTTTGCAACGGTGTTGTCCGCGATACCATCTTCTTTCTTTCGGGCTTCTGGACTTTGCCTGAAGCACAAGGACAAGGCATCGGACCTCAGCTCACTCAGCGTGTTTGGAACGATGCAGCCGAGTGCGGCGCAAAGATTTACTTCGTATGGGCTTCGATCGACATGCGAGCAATGGCTCAGTACCTTCGCCTCGGAATGCTGCCGGGTTATCAGTTGCTCACCTACGCCGTTCCATCGCGCGACATTGAAATTGACTCGAAGTACGTTCTGACCGAGCTCAAAGCGGAGGTTGCCGCGAAGATCGATGAGATTGTGAGGGGAACCGGCAGGATTGTCGATCACCAGTTCTTCCTCGCAGCGCCAGACACAAAGGGCTATTCGGTGAGTTGCGACGGTCGTACAGTCGGATACTTTTATTCAAAGAAAGGAAGCTTCGGACCGGTAGCGTGGCTCGATAGCATGCATGCACAGCCGATCTTGAAGCTGGCGCTGAACTCCACCGATAGTGACGAAACAAGCATGATGATTCCGGGATGCAATCATGAGGCTCTCAAACTAGCGATTGCGCTGCGCGGAAAGTTGATGAGCTTCTCTCACTTTTTCACTTCCCAGAGCTTTGGGAAGCTGGAAAACTATTTGTCGTCAGGTCCGCTGCTGTTCTAATGGAACTTCACATTTTAACTGGACTTCGGACTTCGTCGGAAGTCTGGCTCGAATTTAGTTTTTCAATTCCGAATAGGCGCAGCTAGATCGCACGCGTTTTCAAGGGCTGAGTGGTCGGATCTGGACTTCAGCGGTTGTCTCTTTTTTGTTTTTCGGTTTGCTGAACAAAGCATGTAAGCGCCGAACATGCCGGTCTCGTTTCCTTGACGGAATCACAGTTTTCGCGGTTTCAAATCTGGCGCTTACCAGCCTCTTTCAGGTAACCCTTCAAAGAACTTTCCTGAACAACACGGGTAAGCGCCAACTCCCAGGAACCCGCCATCAAGTCACAGGTTCGCTTTTCGCGGTTTCAAATCTGGCGCTTACCGCCCTCTTTCAGGTAACCCTTCAAAGAACTCTTCCTGAACAACACGGGTAAGCGCCAACTCCCAGGAACCCGCCATCAAGTCACAGGTTCGCTTTTCGCGGTTTCAAATCTGGCGCTTACCGCCCTCTTTCAGGTAACCCTTCAAAGAACTC
>CAZCZI010000033.1:9984-74981 GCA_964503045.1 uncultured Candidatus Obscuribacterales bacterium | reverse complement strand
CGAGTTTCTGGATAACATAGGCAAAAGCAAGTATGCGACGGTATGGAAAGTAAGAGACACGTCTTCCGGCCAGCTGTTCGCATTCAAAGCCCTGAATAATGATGTATCGAGAAACCCTCGAACAGTGAAGCGTTTTTTCCAAGAAGCGGAATTAGCAGGACAACTAAACCATCAAAACATCATCAATGTCTATTCGCATGGCACCACCAAATCCGGTGCTCCATATCTGACCATGGACTTCACAACCAATGACACTTTGCTAAAAGTCGTTGATAAGAATGGTCCGCTTGCTGCCGCGCAAGCAATCGACATGTTTATCCAGATTTGCGATGCGCTCACCTATGCACACGAGCGAGGCGTGATTCACCGTGCTTTGCGACCACAAAACATTATCGTCGCTCCTTCGGACAATGACTCGCAATTCGTCAAAGTAACCGACTTCGGAATCGCTCGGGCGCTTCCGCACCCAGCACGTGAGACGGTATTTTCAACTGGCGCATTGTGGGAACTCCTCGACCCCAACTACAGCAGCCCTGAACTTTGCCTCGGCAAGAGAATAGATCACCGAGCAGATCTGTTTTCGATGGGTTGCCTGATGTATTACACGCTCTCCGGATACACAGTCTTTAAAGGCAGCCCCACAGAAATATTTCTAAAAACTCTCAGGGAAAGTCCTCGCCTATTGACACGCCGTTTTCCAAAGCTGAAAGTTCCAGATGGTTTAGATTTGGTGATCATGCGCGCGTTGGAGAAAGATCCCGGTGCGCGTTATCAAAGCGCGGCAGCCCTCAAAGAAGACCTACTGCTCATAAAGGCGGGAAAGCAACCAGTGCACTGTCGCAAACCGATTCGCAAGGGCACACCGACACTGCGCCTCGATACAATAAACAAGGTGACGGGAAAGCTTAGACCTGTCAAAAAGTCCCTGGTTTCTTTTGAGCCCCTGCCGCAAGCAGTCACCATTCCTTTGATGGTGCTGCTGGTACTCTTTTCTCTTTCCTTTGGAGTTCTGCGTTCAGGAATCGATCAGTTGACAGAGCCTGTCAGGTACGACCCAAACACTGATTCAAGTACGATCGTCTCTGCCTACCCAGAGACTGTCGATTCGGTATCAGAGCAGACAAGAGTTGGCGGCACAATAAGTGAACCTAAATACGTTATCAAATCAAACCATAATCAAGTAATCTACGAGGCGTCAGCCACCTCTGTTCGCGAAGCAATTGAGCAAGCGGTGAAAGCGAAAGTCAGTCTTAGAAACGCTAATCTCAGCCATGCTGATCTCAGACGAGCTAATCTTGATGGTGCGGATTTGCGCAATGCGAATCTGACGAATGCGACTCTATCGAGTGCATCGCTTTCGAAGGCGGATCTCGGCGGTGCAGATCTAAGCAGCGCCACTGCTGACGGTATCAACCTATCGGAGTCCAATTTGAAAGCCGTAAAAATGACTACGGCCAGCATGCATCGCGCCGATCTGAGAGAAGCCGATCTCTCGGGCTGTATGATCTCCGATACTGACTTCTCGCAAGCAAACCTGCATGGGCTATTAGCTAGTGCAGGCACCTTTGAAGCTTGCATTTTCAATCAGGCTGACTTATCGAATAGTCGATTCGTGCGATCAGCATTGCCGAACTGCAAAATATCACATGCAAATCTCATAAATGTACTCTTTAATAATTGCATTCTCTCAGGCTCAATAATCGATCATTCAGATCTGACCAAGGCGACACTTGAGTCGTGCGAGATGAAAGAGGTGAGTTTGAAGGGCTCCGATATGGACAGTGCCCGGATAAAACGTACGCAGAAGTGATGCTGTGCGAAGGTATTAGCTTAAGTACCTAGTGTTAGCTAGTGTTGCGCTGAGCTGAGCGTTTCGGCTGTTTCTTCGGGCAATTCGCCGCCGAATGCAAATGTGTCATCGACCCACAGTGCGATAAAGGCTGTTGTCGCTGTGATTGTCAATCCTGCTAAATAATGAATGCAGCTTTCCATAGTCCTTCTTCCGTTTCCTCTGATTCTTTCTTTTTTCTTCTTGTCTTCTCTTCGATACCTCCATCCTAGCCGCTGGCAGTTAAAGGTCCGGTTAAGAGGCGAGAAGCTTTAACGATCGCCGGGAGGGTACGCCATTGAGGTTTTCGGAACTTTTCACAAGGTTCCAAAACCAAATCTTCCAATTTTCTTCCACTTCCTGTTTCGTGACAAAGTCGCCTTATAATTGAAAGCCTAAGGGCTATTTCGAACGGGCGACCGTTCGATGAAGATTGGCAAGTGAACGTTCTCCTTGCAATTGACAATTCTCCCCACTCGCGGGTGGCGGTCGATGTGCTTATGAATCGCACATGGCCAAATGGCACTGTGTTTAAGGTTTTTTGCTCGGTTGAGCGCCGCGATCCGATTTTTGCGGTAATGCAAGCCAAAGAGGCTAAGGAGATTCAAACAAAAGCTTTAGAGGCTGCTCAAAATTTCACAGCCGAAATAGCAAAACAAATCGAAAACACATTTCCGAATTGCACTGCAATTAGCGAGGCAAAATTTGGTAACAGCAAAGAAATGATTCTTGCACACTCCTCATGGCCTGCCGATTTGATTGTACTGGGATCGCGCGGAAGGCAAGGACTGCCGCGAATTGTTCTTGGAAGTGTTTCGCAAACCGTGTTGCTGTATGGTCAGTGTTCGACTTTGATTGCGCGGTATCAAACCGCACATGAAGGCGTACCGTTATTCGATCGCAACATACTCGTTGCTGTCGATGACTCAGAGCACTCTCGAAATGCTCTGGATTGGGTTCTCAATCTTCCATGGCATGCCGATACAAAGTTTACGTTGTTGTCGGTCTTACCGCCGATGGTAGATTCTTTTGCAAATGGATTCGACGCGCTGCACACTCGCGGCGTTTCAAATTTCAGAGCCGAGCAAGTGAACATCACAAAAGAGTTTCTTGCAAAAAGTCACGCACGCTTTCGGCAGGTCTTCGGAAATGACAGATGCTCGGCGGAGTTTATCGAAGGAAGTCCGGCAGAGGCGATTCTCGAGAAAGCTCGAAGTTTGCCCGCGGGTCTTGTGGTTTTAGGCAGCAGAGCGCATGGTCCAATGAAGCGAATCTTGATGGGAAGCGTTTCGCAGGAAGTGGTACTGCAAGCACCCTGCCCTGTCGAAGTCGTCAAAACTGTTATGAAATCCAATAACTGAGGCTACCCTGTGTAGTGAAGCCCTTTCTCATAAACCCAGGCTCCGCCGGTCGCTCTAATCATTGATTTCGTCGATTTCAACACTTTCACTCTCTGCAATTTTCTCAGTACTTTTGGGTCCTTGGAGCCTGTTGATTGTGTGGTTGTTTTGAGTGGTTTGTTCATGTCGTTTCTCCGTCTTTTCTTGGTCCCTTTACATTCTTGTACAGGACCATGGAGAAATTATGGAAATTTGGGCGCTTTAGGGTAAAAAACCAATATTTTTTGCCGGGTCTCGGTCCCATGGACTCGCAACACAAATTGCAGATATCATTGCACTGGCAGTTCGATGGATGTCTCATATGCTGAAATTTAATGCGCTTTTGCTTGTTGCAATTACTTCTATTTCAATGGTCTCCGCTAACGAGCCGGCAAAGAATCCAACCAAGAAAAACACGACAAAGATCCGCACTCAAAAGAGAAAGCGGGCGACCACAACAATGAAAAAGAAGCCAGCGCCCGCCAAACCCGCAAATGACGATAACATCGAAGGCGGCGAGGAGGGAGACTTCTCGAATTGCAGATAAACTCATGCGGAATGCATGAAAAAATTGGTATAAAGCACCTAGGTAGCACACGAAGCGAGATTAAGCACAGGCAGGAGATAACCTAATATGCGCAAATTTATTGCCCCACTCGTTGCAATTGCTTTGATGGCTCAGTCGCAATTCATGTTCTGCTCAGCGCAGAGCGGTGGACCATACTACGACAATATGATTGAAAGCTTCCAAAAGATTACCGGCGAGGAAATGAATGTAAATCAGACAGTCACCCTCAAAAGAGCTTTCGATAGATACAAGTCTGAGATAGCCGATATAAACGCATCCAGTGCTTCATACATGATGGGGCTCACTCGCACGAACAATCATAAGATGTGGGAAGGTATCAAGACAAGCGGGTTTGGACTAAAAGGAGATGAAACCGCACTCGTCAATCGCATACAAACCGACACCGGCGTAAAGCTGACACCATCTCAAATTCAAGATGTCGGCGCCACGCTCAGAAAGTGGAAAACCAGCATCAACGATGCAGTCGATCGTTTTGCAAGTGAAACGGCACCGGTCAGCGGTGTCTCGTCCGACCAATCGCGAGACATAATCATAAAAGCACTTCAGATTGCAAAGTAGACTTTGTTGAAGATACTACATGTGGTGCCTCACTTTTGCGACTAGGTAACTCGTTGTGTCTTCAGTAATTTGCCGCCGTGCGCAATCGCAAGATTTCGATCTGATGGTCGAACTCCAAAATGCAAACCTGGTGACGCGACTCACCGAGCAAGAGAAACAGCAAGGGTTTCTTTCCGGCTCATTTTCCGCTAGCCAATTCAAAGAATTGAATGATGATTTGGCAGTGATCGTTAGTCTTGACGGTCCAAATCTGGTCGGCTTCCTCTGCGCCAGCTCTGTGGCGTTCAATCAGAACTTTCGACTGCCTGCTGCGATGACCGCGAGATTCAAGGATATTTCTTACAACGGACAGCCTTTATCGAACTACAGTTCGGTAGTGGCAGGCCCCGTGTGCGTCGATCGAGGCCATCGTGGCATGGGGGTTTTCGAATCAATGTATGATTGTTTGATCGAGACTGTTCCTAAAGAATATGACTTAATTACTGTGCTCGTTTCAACCAGCAATCCACGATCGATAAAAGCCCATGAAAAAGTTGGGCTTGAAACAATTGATTCGTTCGATTTCGATGGGCGGTCGTTTCTAATTATGGTACGCCCAGTTCACTCGTCACCGGTTCAATGACTTTACTCATCGACTCGCCACAGAAGTCGCCATCAAACTGCCGGTAACCTCAACCAAGCGCTTCGCGATCGCCTTGACGGTAGCGGCTTGCTTGTCGTCTTTCAATGTTCCATCCTCATTGAAAGCTTCATTGGCTTTGCTGATTGCCAATTGATCGGGCAACACAATCACCTTGATGTTCCCCAAAATTGAACGCAGCGTGACCAATCCACGCAAACCTCCAAGAGCGCCGGGAGACGCAGATAGAAGTGCAGCCACTTTGCCGTCAAAACACCCCAACTGCTTTTCACCTGGTTGTGGACGAGAAACCCAATCGATGGCATTTTTCAGCGCCGCCGAAATCGAGCTGTTGTACTCTGGAGAGGCAAGGATTAAACCCTGGTGTTCGTTGAACAACTTCTTGAGTTTGACCGCATTCTCGGGGAGCCCATCTTGTGCCTCGAGATCACCGTCATAAATAGGCATGGCGTAGTCTTTGAGATCAATATATGTCGCCTCGCCCCCGCTATCTTGCACAGCCTGCATTGCAAGGTGCGCGAGTCTCTTATTAGCCGACTCGCGTCTCAGACTCCCGGCAAAACAAAGGATTTTAGGTTTCATCATTAACTCCAACGGTTGTGGCGCTGCAATTCTACGGAATCTAAAACAGGCGCACCTTAAATGTCTTGCGCTTGCCATGTTATCGGTTTGTGATCAGTCGGCCGGCAGACTAGTGCTGTTGAGCGACGCATCAAGGAGTGCCCCATGCCTGGTGAAATTTGCAGAGAAACCGAAAATGTAAGCGATCGTCAGTCTTCGAATAACAATCGTGAATCCCGAGCTTGGGCGGATTGCGCAAAGCACACATATGACCCGAAGCAGACGAAGTACAGCTGGTCGGCAACCAAGACTAATTCAGATGATAAATACAATAAGGCTGGCGATCCGAGTCCATCCTATTTGGATATGTCACCGCCGGACTATTCCTCGTGGACAGGCGCTAAGTCCGCAACGTATGGTCAACAAAAATCTGACGAAAAGCGTTCACTTCGTGAACAGTTGGATATGGACAAGCCCGTATTTAAACCAGAAGCGCCACGCATGAATACGGTGATCATAGAAAAGGTGCTGTCACCAGCGGACCTTATAAAACAAAAAGAGACTTTGGAAAAATATCGCGAACTTATTAAGAAGGAGACAGAGACAACTGTGCGCGAACTCAGTGCAAATACAAAATCCGAAATTAAGGAGTTAGCGACAAGATTTGGCTCACGCGACGGCGTAAATGCAAAACGTGCTCATGAATTTCAAGACAACCTCAACGCAGCTGCCGATCGTATCAAGGACAATCCATACATCCAAGATCCCAGCAAGGAGTTAGAGCGCATGGTCGGTGCCATGAACAGCGTCCTATCCAGCGATGGAAAAATTGATGGGAAACAAATTCATAGCAAAGAAGATCACAACTTGATCGTTGAAGGCATGGCTCGCAGATCCGCCAATCCAGTCGAGAATGTCAATCAAGGACTTCATGCAACCAGCCCAATGGAGTTAAAAGCACAGCAGATTCTTGACTCTACTCCAGCAGCATACTGCGAAACAGTTGCGTCAATTGCTACCACAGGCAAAGCCGCATTCTCAGAAAAGAGTGCAACCAAAGTGCATACAGACAGCTTGCGGCTCGACGACGAGGCTCGCAAATCAGGTGTCGACAAGCGTGATGCTTCGGGACAGCTCTTCGATCTTGCCACCGGACAAGCATATTGGGACACTCAAGCCGGCCCGGATGGCCGCTACGAATACAGGCAAGCTGCACATCCGGCAAAAGGTGAATCAGGCGAAAGTCTCGTCAAGATTGCTCCTAGCGGGAGCGAAGAAATAATTGCGCGCAGCGCAATGTTCAATGCCGAACGCACTGCACGTATGTCTCGACTTCTGGATGCAGCCAACTCAGAGACTCTCTACAAAACCGACTATTGAACCATATCTATGCAAAGCGCGCCATGCTAGTCGGGCACAACAAACTTATAACCAACTGCGTAAACGCTTTGAATTACATTCTTATGGTCATCGTCCAGCTTTTTTCTAAGCCTTACGAGGCACTGCCGCAATGCACCGCGGGTGGCATCAGAGTCGGATTTCCAAACGCCATTGAGAATCTCTTCGGTCGTCATTACCCTGTTTCGATTTCTCACAAAAAACTCCAGAAGCGAAAATTCAAGCGGCAATAGTTCAAGTTCTGCTTCTTTGAGCAAAACCTTATGGTTGTCCATATCGATTACTAGATTGCCCGCTTTGAACACCGCTTCAGTGATGCGATTCGACCTGCGCAGAAGAGCCTTGGTGCGTGCCTGAAGTTCTCGCATGTCGAATGGTTTTGCAAGATAGTCATCGGCTCCGGCATTGAGGCCTGTAACCTTCTCTTCGATCGCCGATCGAGCAGTAAGCATGAGCACCGGCGTGTGATCGGATCGCTTCCTAATCTCTTCGCACAGCGCTACTCCTGTTTTACCAGGCAGCCCCCAATCAACGATCAAAAGATCGTATTGGTTCATCGATAGCAGCTGCGATGCATCGCTTCCATCATCAGTTGACTCGACTACATGGTTATCGGCCTCAAGCAAGTCCGTGATAGAGCACCGCAAAAGCGCATCGTCTTCGACAAGGAGAATTTTGGCCATATTTCTCTCTTAGGCTTGGCTCTCCCTTTGTGCCACATTTAATCCTTCATCACTCACTGAGAACTGCGTGCCGGCAGTGTAATCCAAAACGTACTGCCCACCCCCGCCTCGCTGTCAACTCCAATTGTGCCTTTGTGCTGGTCGATGATTAGCTTGCAGATTGCCAGTCCTAGTCCACTTCCGATACTCGCATCAGCATAAGACGTCTGTTTGAAGGGTTCAAAAATGAGCTTTCTCACTTCCTCTGGTACCCCACGCCCTCGATCTACGACCTCAAGCCTGACGTTTGAACCAAGATCAATAACCTTGAGCCAAATTTTTGAATCTTTGGGAGAAAACTTTATCGCATTAGCCACCAGGTTAATTACAACCTGGAGGATTCTTTCTGCATCAATTTCTACTTGCATAGATGTCTCTGTCGCCACGAGTTCAATTGATTGTTCCTCAGCTTGATCTTTCATAATTGAGATGACTTGATCTAATAACTCACTCAGCTCTACTATCTGACGGTTGAGTGGCATGGAAGAACTATTCAGACGCTCGAAATCCAGAAGATCAGAGACAAGGCGAATTAAGCGCTCGGTGTCTTTTTCCGCCATCAATACTCGATTCTTTCCTTTCTCGGTTGTCGAATCGACAACTCCAAGGCTCAGAAGATTGAGCACTCCCTTTATTGAAGCCAAAGGCGTTCTGAGATCGTGGCTTACCATCTGCATGAACCGTTGTTTCATTTGGTTGATCTCAATCTCTCTTTCTTTGGCAGCCTGAAGCGCGGCCGCCATGTCGTGGAATTGCACATCGAGTTGCCCCAACTCGTCGTCAGGCTCCAAGGCAGGATTTAGAGGTCGCTCGTTTTTCAAGTTGTGCATGTTGGTGGTCAATACTGCAACTTTGCCGCCAATGTTTCTCGCGAACATTTTCGCCAACAATATAGAAAGAACAATATTTCCTGCCACTCCAACAAGCAGGAAGTACACAACGAGATTTCGCGACTCGCTAAACGCTTTCTCCCTCAACATCGTTGCATCTGTTTCTGAACTGACGACAGACTGCAACTTTCCAAATGCATCAGAGATTAGCTGCTCTCCTCTGAGCCTCAACGCGAGACCGGCAGCGAGATCGCTGTTTGTTTTAGTGCGAATCTCATTGAGAAATGACGTAACACTGTGCGCTGAATCGACAAGTGCTTTGCACTTGGAAGACATGATGGGGTCATCAGAAGACAGCGCAGAAAGCTCATTCAACAGAAGTGGAATACAGGTGGACAACTTATCAAAAGCAATAAAGTACGATTGCGTACCACTCTCCCTTGCCATGAACAACAATACCGACTGATCTGCTAGCACCTTGCTTACATCATTTGCTCTAGATACAATTGCTCGAGCATGCAGTTGGTTGTTCAGCTCATTTTCAGCCCGCGTCAATAGAAAAAAGAGGACCACCACAAATATGGTTCCTGCCATGACTGGCAAAAGCGTCAGAATCCATCCAGTCCTCGCGATTGTTAGTTTCATCGATACTCTGCTGCCTCCCAACAGATAAGTATGACGCATTTCCGACAGCCCACAATCAAACATCTATGCTTTGCCGCCGTGCTGTTTCTAACTTGCGCAGCAGTCGCCGGCAAGGAAAAGCAGATGACCGGTTATGAACATGTGAATCTCGGAAAGACGCTTTTTCACAAGGATCACAAACCAGACGAAGCGATAAAACAATTTCAGCTGGCTATCGCAAGCAAAGACTGCGAGATCTACGGCTGTTATATGTACATCGCTCATATTCTGGCTGCCACCAGGCGCAAAGGTGAGTCAATCCAGTACTATCGGCTTGCCGCCCAAAGCGCCCCTGGCAACCCGGAGCCGTATCTCTTTCTTGCCAAAGTGTACTCAGATTTGGGTATGCGCGAAGACTGCCTGACAAGTGTTGATGCACTAGAAGACACCACTTATCCGAAGGCAGAGATGTACGAACTTCGAGGTCAGTATCTCTCGCTATTTGGCCAGCAGAAAGAGGCAACTAGATATTTCCTTCGCGCCAATGCGCTTAGACCAAAGGGTGCAATGACGCTTCGCGGCAAAGCTTGCCTTCTGTCCGCGCAGAAACGGTACGATCAAGCATTGCCTTTGCTCTGTGACTATCTACGCGATCATCCCGATGATGTAGATGTGTATAAAGTCAGGGCCTACGTGTATTACAACATTGGGGACATCAAGCTCGCAATCAAGGATGCGCTGCGGTTTACTCAGAGTGCGCCCAATGACGTCCTCATGATTAACGAATTGGTGGAGTGGTCTAGTCGAGCAAATGACGATCAATCACTCAAGAAAGCCAAAGAAGCGCTCATCACTGCAAGCAAGAATGTGACCGACACCGCCATCTTAGAAGAGATCGGCACATGCCTGTGCATGCATGGGTTTTATTTTGATGGAGCTGAAGTGTTACAACGTTGTCTCTCATCAGAAAGCAAAGGTCGCTTCAATGCCATGTATTTCTTAAGCCATTGCTATTTCAACATCGGCAATTGGCAGAAATGTGATGACTGTGCAAAATCGGCATTGTTGCTGTCCAGTTCTGAGACCAGGCGAGTGAGTGAGTTGAAGCTTTTGCGCTGTGAGGCTCAAGAGCGGGCCGGCAACCCACAGAACGCACTGGCGGAATTAAACGAGATTTTGTCTGAATCACCAAACTTCCTAGAGGGTACCGCGCTACGGGCGTTGAACTTAAAAGCGCATGTTTTGAGAAACCTCAATAAAATGGATGAAGCTGCCAAAACAGAGACTGAAGCAGAACGCTTGAGCGCAATGAAGTACGGCGCGATTTTGAGGCGGCTAAACCTATCCAGTCCATAGACACGCGCAACTAAAATCCGTTACTTCCAGCCCATGGTGCCATCTGCTGTACAGCTGTGGATAGGGCATCCTTTTGTGCTTGATTGAGACCACAACCCCAAGGTGACATATCGTAATTGTTGATGTTGTACAGCATATCGGAAGTCTGACTGGCAAAAGTATTGTTGGCGTTGAACGGACCATACAGATCCCAGTGTTTGATGTCGCTAATTGGATTGGCACCGGTGGTGGTGGTACTACCCGTGCTGCTACCTGATTGGAACTGATTGTTGATGGCGACTTGAGAATTGGTTGTCTGACTTACGAACTTGCCTTGCCATGAAAGCATGGAATAATCATCCGCGTATATGTTACTCGCGTTAGGTATGGCAGGCATTCCGTACTTCAAGTTGCCACCATACTTGGACCAATCCAATTCGATAATGAAGTAACCTGGACTACTGGGATCGTTTGATGGAACAATGACTATATAGTGAGCTATTGGATTCTGTGTCGTAGTGTCTGTCACATTTCCAAACCCAAATGGTCCTCCTCCGACTCCGACGCCCGGCAAAGTTCCACTGGCAAGAGCCGCCGTGATTTGGCTCATGTCTCCGCCTGCCAACCCTTCTGGGTGCTCGACTGCTCGTGGACAGTTGAAGGTGAGGCGCATCGGAACTCCAACACCTGGAATCGAGCCGATCCAGGGAACACCTGACAGGTTCAGATAAGGCTGCACATCAAAGTAGCCGACCGCTTCGTACTCGTAAACATTAGTGCTTATATTGATCGGTCCCGGAGCCGGGCTATTAGGACCGTATCTGGAGGTTGCGGAAGTTGTGGTGTTCATCGTGTTTACGAACAGATCGATACCGCAATCTGCGAAACCACCAACCGGCTTAAGCTTGGCAAATTTAGCCATGCCACCCGACATAAGACGGTTCGCTTCTTGCTGCATTCCTGTAAGAGCCGCGTAGTAACCGGTGGAATTGGCGGCTGCATATGAGGCTTGCCTGGTAACAAGAAAACCTGTGACGCCACCATAGACGATGCCAAACAAATTTATCAACGGAAAGAGCAGAAGCAGACCAAGAACAAGAATTGGGCTAAACTCGGCAATGCTTCCGTTAGATCGCCTTCTGATGCGCTTCATAACACCACCCCCAGCCCTTGTCGCTATCCTATCACGCAGCCACGCGCGTTATAGCCCCACAGGACTGCACTACTAGTTGCGCTCGAAAGGATTGGAGGACATACATCTAATGCGATTTGAAACACGAATTCTACTTCAAGATCACGCGGTATTTTTGGAACTGCGGCGAAACTCAGAAAATGAATCTTCCCAACGTTGTTGAACGCACGCCGACTTTGATATTGCAATGAAAGGCACTTGTTTAGTTCTTCTTGACCTCCTCCCCTCCCTAAAGGACCCTGAAGGACGAGGCTTGCCGCGCGTTCTGGTCAAGTCGTATCGCGACTCCACTTCTTGCGTTCGAGAAGTACGGACAGCGGCCCTTCTAGTTCATTTTTGATCGCTTCGAACTCTTCTTCTGTCAACGAAATGCTCGCTTGCTTCAGAAGTGCACCCTGTGATGAATCATTGTTTCCATCGACATGTCTAGTTATCTCAATGTGAATCGTGGGTCGATAGTCCCAATCATCAAATGCGGTACGCACACTTTCACCTGCAGTTATTTTGATTTCGACCTTGCCTTCGAATGGGTCTTGCCCTGGTTTGGCAGCTTTCAGCAGTTCATCCGGATTTAGATGGGAGAAAAACAAATGATGTCCGGAAGAAACAGTCAATGCACTACTGAAATGATGATGACAGTTCTGGCAACGCTCGTCCCATGTATAGTGCCACGGGTAGTGCCCATTTTCTGCGTCATAAAATACGCGACGATCTTTTGCATTTGAGACGAGTTCACCGCACAAAGGGCACTTTGGAGCTACAAGCGACTTTCCACACTTCGTGCAGGAGTTGTCTTCAGGCACTATTTGCGCTTCACAATAAAAACAGAAAAGCTCCGGGTTTTCCTTCTTGAGTGTCTTTGAAGCCTGTTCGATTGCACGATACTCGGCAGAGTTAATGCCAAGAATAGAGCCGAAAAATCTATCGAAATTCTTCTGCTCGTAAGGAGTCAAGTTAATGGACTGAAGTGCCCGCAAGAATTCACCCAAGTCCAATGTACGAACATGCTCCTCATCCATGACTCGGACCAAAATCAAAGACTCTGCCTGTTGTCTTTCCGGCCACCCATCTGCAAGTTTTAAAACTGCAATGTTTCCTTCATCTCCACTGCGTACCCGAAGCACCTCGAAATCGCACGAGCTGTTTGCACTCGGATGGACCATTTTAAGGAAAGTTCCATTACCCTCAACCCATTTTCTGGTGATAGCAACGGTCTTGTGCTCGCCCACATCCTCAAGTTCTAGCGGATTGGCAAGTTTTAAACCGCGCCACTCAATGTACACGCGGGGCAAATTATCTTCCGGCAACAGCTTGGGAAATCTCAGAGCGTTCGAAAAACTGTTTTCCTGGATTGGTTCAGGCATCCTGCGTCCCTAGACCTAACTCTCGATATTATGCCAAAAAAGTTTAAATCGCTCTTCTTTTCGCTATTCTGAGTGATGTGTTCGGTCACTAAGCCGTGATATTCATTCAAAGTGTAGAAGAAATTTGTTTTGAGCATCAAAATCCTACTAGTTGAAGACACTGACTACTTTGCCCAGCTTGTCAGTCGCATTTTGAGCGCCAAAGCCTCATTCATATTTACCATTACTATGTGGTCGCAACCTTGCTGATGCATTAGCCAGGCTCGCAGACGACGATGTCGATATCGTCATAACCGACCTCGGATTGCCGGACAGCAGGGGTCTTGACACGCTCAAAGCAATCAAAGAGGCACGCCCTGTCATTCCTACCATTGTCCTGACTGGCACAAGTGAAGAACAGACAGCCTCGGAAGCGCTGAAGTTGGGGGCTCAGGACTACCTGGTGAAAGATCAGCTCGCTCAAGCTGCCGACTCAGGCATTAGAAAGTGTCTTTTGAGGGTCGATAGAGAGAACTCACCAGGTAGCCGCATTATAAATTCCTGCAGCGGCCATCGATTTTCCACCTCTAGTCCTAATTCGATTAGAAGCTCCTTTATCTCGTCTTGCGAACAACTTCTCCATAAGCAGGGTGAGTCCGATTGTTTGAATCCGATGTAAGAGGGCTCGAGATTTACAATTAACACTCCATGCAACATTGCTTCATTCCTCTTTCAAACCGTGACTACTCAATTGCCCTCGGACGGCGCCTCCTGTGCAAGTTGCTTTTCTGCTTCCAGCCAATCGTCGACGTGAAAACCATGAACACATCCACGCCCTAGCCACAGCTCATACGCACGTTCGGAAATCTGCTTCGGTCCGATTCTTTTTTCTGCCGACGCACCTTCAATCTTTACCGAGCCGCAACTAGCTTCAGTCAAATTAGAGTTGGATGAAATCGTTGATGTTGTCTCGGCCGACTGCGATGTATTTTTCGTTTTGCTGCTGGTCTTCTTAACCGTTGCACTGCTTGCAGCCGTCCGTTTGGTTGGCTCGGATTCTCTTTTTGTTGCCGTCGTTTTCATTGCTCATCTCCAATCATAATCTGCAGCCAGTATAGGTCCTGTCCAACTTTCAGAATAGGGAGTGTTAAGAGACGAGCTGCAATGTTCAACATTTGGAGACGAAACTTAAAAATCGAAATTATAGTTATCACAGGTTGAAAAAAAGATTCAAAAAAACGCCCTGGCACCATATTTGGTGCACGTCCAAATCGTCTTCTACCACCAAAGATCTCCATGCGGTGAAAAGGTGCGAGGCTCGCACCCTTTCTACCACCACTCCTTGCCTGCAGCCTGGCTCAAAACGAAGGCCACCAAAGAGCGAAACAACGATCACGGGCGAAGCAATCGAACAATTCGGCTAATCAGCGTTGATGAACTTTTTCGAGTTAGCGTGTTTACGATTATTCGCCGGCCGTCAATATCTGCGCCGTCGAAGAGTTCTCTTGCTCGCGCAGCTTCGGCGCTATTTGCCATTTCGACAAAAGCAAAGCCCTTTTTCTTTCCAGTGGACGGATCGGAAACAATCTCTACCGAGTGTACGGATCCGGCTCTGGAAAATAACTCCTCTAATTCCGATTCTTGCGACTCAAGCGACAGATTTCCAATGAGAAGCCGCCTATTCATTACCCAGCACCCAAACACTTCAGCACTTACGCAATTCCTTATATATTATATTTAGCAATGACAGCCACGGGTTGTCAACCCCACATGCGCCTCTGTTAACAAACGAATCAACCCTCGCCAAAAGGCGGTGCTTCAAGGTTCGTTTTAAAAAGGATCAGTCAGACTTGCGACTCGAAATCACCTTGTATTCCCGCGCAACGTCTTGGCCCATTCCGACGCGCACCCCATGCACGATGCTCCAAGGATGTGGTGGGCACCCGGGAATAAAGACGTCTACATGCAGCAAATCGGTGACTCCATTGGCATCGGTGTACCCATTGCGATGCACGCCGCCAGAGATGGCACAAGTGCCGACAGCAATCACTCGGCGTGGGTGCGACATTGCCTCATAGCAGCTCAAGAGCGCTGCCTGCATACTCTTAGAAACAGGACCTGTAATCATAAGCACATCTGCGAATCGTGGTGACGCAACGATGTGTACGCCGAATCTCTCTATGTCAAAAATCGGGTTTCCTGAGGCGCCGATTTCCAAGTCACACCCAGTACATCCAGTTGACACAACACGCGCTGCCACTGACTTTCGAAAGTATGGCGCCTCTTCAGTTTTCTTGCTTTGCTTCTCACTAACACTGTTTCCGTCAGACGGTGTACTACCGTCTGGCGATCCGTTGCTAATGACAAGCGCATCTCTGACGGTAGTTGCAATTTTTGTACTTGGATCATTCACGATCGTTCCAGTTGGGCAACTTTCTACACAGAGTCCACAAGCAATACATGCTCCGAGGTCGAGCGCAATCCGTCCTGAACCATTCGTTGTTATCACCTTGATTGCATCCGTGGGGCAAACATCCGCACATGCGTTGCACTCGCTTCCGGCGCATGGCGAGTCTGTCAGCCCGGGCAATCCACGAACACCATCAGCAAGCGGCGGACAGATCTCCTTTGATGTGACTACGCCTTTTAACAATAGATAGGTGAGAAGCTTGAGCATACTTACAAATCGTTTCCACTATAAGAAAGGCTAAAACTCTTATTGCACAACGGAAAATCTGCAATTAAATTGTTTCTGATCGCAATTGCCAACGCGGTCCAATTGTTGAAACTCGGATCTTTTATGGCATATCTGGAAAACTTGCCATCCTCATTCGTGACACCGAGATGGACAATTTCTCCTCGAAATCCCTCTACCACTGCACAGGCTGTCTCGTTAGCTGGAAGATATTGGGGAGGTGAGCGGTAGACTCCTCCTTCCGGTAGCGTATGCAACAGATTCTCGACTATATCGAGACTGCTCATTATCTCTCTGGCGCGTACTTTTCCTCTTGCGAGAATATCACCACCTTTTTCTGTGCAGCACGGGGATGCATATTGAGGATACGCCCCATGCGGGAAAGAATTTCGAGCATCATAGTCAATACCTGATGCGCGCGCCGCTACTCCGACCAGTCCGAAATCCACCGCGAGTGATCTCGATATCTTTCCAATGTTTGCCATGCGATCTCTTGCTGCCTGCAAGCTAAAGAACATGTCCATTACGATTTGCACTTCATGACGCAACTCGCTTACTGCTCTTTTCAAAGAGCTCAATGAGCTATCTTCGACCTTTTTCACGCCACCGGGCATGATAAAAGCCCTAAGAAACCGAGAACCCGCCAAAGAGTCTCCCATCCCAAGTGCCACACCACGCAATCGGCTCATTGAGGCTGCGATAGCAACCATGCCGATGTCCGCTGCAAGTCCGCCTATGTCAATGATATGCATTGCCAAACGTTCGATCTCCAAGGCGATAGATCGCAGATGTTGTGCTCTTGCAGGCACTTCCATCTCCAAAAGTGATTCAACAACAATCGCATGAGCCAATGCATTGGCCGCCGCGCTATCACCGGCAGCTGCTTCAGCCACGAAGCGCGCCTTTCGCCATGGCACCTCAATCATTCGCTTTTCGATTCCACGATGAACCCAACCGAGTTGAATTTCAAGGTTCAGAATTGTTTCGCCGAAACAGCTGAAATGAAAGTGACCGGGTTCAATGACTCCAGCATGTATTGGACCGACTGGCAATTCATAAACTCCTTCACCCCTAACATTTAAAAAATGAAACTTTCGATCGATGACAGGTTCGCCGATGTCACCAGCGGTGGTGCGCAAGGGGTAGAAGTCGAGTGGATACTGTTCGTGAAGAATAACATGCTTGAGCCTTGGATGCCCAACAGGGACAATGCCGAACATATCCAAAAGCACACGCTCGTACCAGTGCGCCTGAGGCAGAGTCAAAGTCAATGAACCATATTTGTTGTCCGTGACCTTTGCATCCCAGAGCTCCGCTAACCCAGTCTCCGGCGAAAGAACCAAGGCAATTATCTGACTTCCGTCTATCGAGGTAAGCAGTCCCAACCGCCTCTTGCCATGCGGTGCCAGCGTGTGAACGAGGCTTTCCGCCAGCACGTGAATATCGACAGACTTGCGCTCTACTCTCATTTAGCAACCTCTAATCGATACGAACGAACAAACCAAGGGCGAGCGATATGACCATTAGAACGGCAGGCACGATGCTGGTTTGAAACGGAAGGAATACTTTGAACTCAGACTTTGGAACTCCAACAATTACACGGCCAACGTGTGCGCATACGGCTACAAACGTTATGCAAATTGAAGCAATCAATGACAAGGCAATGATCCAATGTGATGGTTCTGCACTTTTCACTAGAATTGCCAACTCAGAGATAAACGGACCAAACGGCGGCGCCCCCGTAATTGAAAGCGTCGCCAATACCAAAATTGCCCCCCAGCTTGGACAGGCACGAAGAACACCGTGCAACTTATTAAGCCTCTTCGTTTTTGCCGCTTGTGTGATGTTTCCGGCAACTAGAAAGAGTGCAACTTTCGCCAGGCTATGATTAATCGCCTGAAGAAAAAACAGTGGACCAGATCCCAGACCGACTGCAACAAGCATCAATCCGACATTTTCGATACTTGAATAGGCCCACATTCTCTTTAGGCTAAACTGTCTAATCAAAAATAGACTCGCCGCAAAAACAGTAATTGTTCCCAAAACTATAACAATCTGGCTGGCGGCTGCGCCTGGTTTTGCTGCCAGCAGAACCGACAACACCTTCCAGATCCCATACAATGCACAATTGAGCAACGATCCGGAAAGCATCGCAGATGCCGGTGCCGGTGCCTCAGAATGGGCATCGGGAAGCCAGCTGTGCATAGGTACGATCCCCGCCTTGGTTCCATAACCAATAAGGCAAAAGAAGAAGCCATACCGCAAGAGTGGATAGTCTAAGCTTTGTGCATGGGTGATCAGCTCCGCCACATTGAGACTGCCATGAGGAAAAGCTCCGCGCTGCGTGGATGCAAAGATCAATACAGTTCCTAACAATGCAAACACAATCCCGACGTTGCAGATGATTAGAAACTTCCATGTGGCTTCCAGGGCGTATCTCGTGCGATCGTAATAAACCAGACTTGCAGACGTAAGTGTCGTAGCTTCGATGCAAATCCAAAGGAAAGCCAGATTTTCACAGAAATAGACACTAGTCATGGCAATCAGAAATATATTGATGCAAGCGTAAAAGAGGCGAAAACGAAAGTGATTTGTTGCTTCTCCGTTGCGCTCTTCTTCATCGAAATAGTAAATTGCGTGAGTGGTGGCAGATGCGACGACGAAAATCGTCAGAAGAACAAAGGCAGCACCGAGTCTATCTAATCCGATTCCGTTTGCATAGAAAACTTGATCTTGCAAACCAGCCCACAATGGAAACAGTATCGCTGCCGCCAGAAACAGGTGCACCCAAAGCATGGCTGGAACAACAATTCGCGTTATCGAAGTACGCAAAATCACAAGGCTCAGCACCGCCAGAGTGAATGGTATGACTGTGAGAAAAAGTAGCGTTGCCATAACCAGGCGCTATTACTGCCTATCGCCCTCCTGCAAGTCAGTGAGCTGAGTGACATCTATGTGTTCGAAGCTCTTCTGAATGTTGAAAAGCAACAATCCAGCAATCATCGAAGCTACGAATGCTTCAAGAAGGCAGCCCATCTCAACGATGAACGGCATACCTCTTGTCTGAGCGAGTGCGAACAAGTACACCCCATTTTCCATCGCCAAAAAACCAATGATTTGGCTTATTGCGACCTTCCGCGTGAGCATCATCAAAACGCCCGAAAATAAAATCGACATAGCAGCGGCAGTAACAAAACGACAATCACTATCGCCATGCAATCCGGGAAGCTGCTCGCTGAGCAGATAGCTGCAAGCAAGCAATCCGATTGAAAGATGCATGCAGAGTGCTGGGGGAATGTACATTCCGGTATCGCCTTGCACCTGAAGTTTATCGATCGTCCAACTTAAAAAAAGCGGAATCGCAATCGCCTTAAGAAAGACAACGCTTGCCGCAACTGCGTACAAATGGTGTTCGCCAATCAGATTGGCTACCCAAGCAGTGACAATGCCAAGTCCGAGGGCATGCAGAGCATAGAATCCAAGCGATGCCTTCAAATTCATCGACCCAAGCATGAGGATAGCAGCCACTGCCGAACATACCGCGATAATTTCGTATACATCAAGGTTCATGCAATCACCTATTTGCTAATTGCTACGAGCATCGACAATAAGCTCATCGCAACCGGGTACGCAATGAACTCCGGAAGTTTTGTCCAGCGCAATTTGACTTGAGTGCATTCAATAACCGCAATCACGATGGCGAGCACAAAAATAACGGCAATACTGCATACGGCAGCTACGACTGAAGAAAGCTGCCAAAACATCGGAATTCCGTGCAACATGCATTGCCCCGACAATCCCAAAAGCACGGCGATCTTCAACATGTGCGCATACTCTACCAAGCCGAGGTTGGGTCCGGAATTTTCCAAAATCATGGCCTCATGGACCATTGTCAGCTCGAGGTGAGTAGTCGGATCATCGGCCGGCATACGAGAGAGTTCAACAAGAGCCGAAAGAAATAAACCGAGGCCGACCAGCATCCACAATACCCACTGTGTGTGAAGAGCCCCTCCACCGGTGGTGAATATCAAGTTAAGGTCGGTTGTACGCCCGCATACACCAAGTGACGCCAAGCAAAGCACGATCGCGGGTTCTACCAATAGGGCCAGAGTCACTTCACGAGAGGCACCAAAGCCACCAAAAGTCGAGCCTGCATCCAACGCAGCCAACACAGTAAAAAATCGATTGAGGGCAAAGAGATAAACGATCAGAAAAACATCCGACAATGATGGTGTATCCGGTCTAAAACTAAGCCACGGAGTCAAAGCTGCCAGTATCAACATGATTCCCGCATTCGCTACAGCGGTTGTACGAAAGACCCAACTCGTATCGCGACTGACTGTTTCACTCTTGGATAGAAGTCTTACGAGATCGTAGAATGGCTGCAATATCGGCGGGCCGATGCGGTTCTGCAAGCGAGCCTTCAGCTTTCTTATAATACCGACAGTGATTGGCGGCACGATTAGAATGCACACGATTAGAAGCAGCCATCTGACAATCATTTCGTTCACAAAAGCGTACCCACACAGACAACCAATACCATCGTAAGAAACACATACAAGAGATGGATGTGAATGCTACCTGTTTGAACACGAGCAAGGAAAATACTCACACTTCTGAAGATTTCGACCACGGGCCGATAAACCCGGGTTTCCAAATGCGAGAGCATTCTTGCTTCAACACTAATTAATTCAGGGAAATGCCTGCGATCTCGCCCCTTAATCTCGGTATCCAATTTAAATTGAAGCAGTGGCCTAAAGATTCGTCCCACGGGCTCCGAGAAGCTCGTGCCTGTCTCTTCCGCTCGCAATGGCAACTCACCATATCCGCAATCCCAGGTGATGTATTGCTTCAACTTGCTGTTCTTCGGCCGAAGCATTGTTGCATAAACCAACAATGGCACAATTGTCGACAACAAGAACAATGGAACGAGCGGTATAGTCATTATCGAATCAAGTTTGACCTTCGCATCTACGCCTTGAGACACCATCGGCTCAATCCATTGAAATAGCATTGGAGCGCCTAATGCGGAAGCCACACAAAGCAACACCAGAAACATTTGCGCAAAGACCATTCCATCGAAGGCTTCTTTCGCCTTGGCGGCAGCGTTTGATCTCGGTCTGCCGAGAAAGCCTATGCCCAACGCTTTAGTAAATGCCGCAAGAGACATGGCGCCGACGAAGGCAAAAACTCCAACAATCACAAGCGCAATTCCTCTTTCTGGCAGCGAGTCAAACTCGTAAGCCATCTGAAAAAAGCTCTTGTAAAACAACCACTTACTTACAAATCCATTCAATGGCGGCATCGCGCAAATCGCAATGCAACCAACAAAGAAACAGAGAAGCGTGTACTTCATTCCTTTAGCAAGTCCGCCAAGAACACTAAGATTGCGCGAGTGTGCTGTCGCATCGATACAACCGGCCGAAAGAAAGAGGAGAGATTTAAAGAGAGCATGATTCCAAACATGCATTAACGATGCTGCAAGGGCAAGATTTGCAATTGCGTTCATATGATTCTGCCTGGCGATAATTGCACCCGCCAAACCGCAGCAAATCAGTCCGACGTTCTCCACCGTGCTGTATGCAAGAAGAGTTTTCAGATCCCTTTGCATAAGCGCAAAGAGAACACCCCACGCAGCAGAGATTACGCCCAGCGCCAAAAGCGGGAATGCACAGAGAGGACTGAAGCAATCACCCAAAATCAATATACGAATCATCGCATATATTGCCACTTTGACCATAACTCCGCTCATCAGCGCGGAGACTGGAGCAGGCGCCTCGGGATGCGCATACGGCAACCAAATATGGAACGGCCAAAGCCCTGCTTTGATGGTTAGACCAATCAATATGAAGCAGGCAGGAACAAGTGCGGCATTAGTAGATAAATTCCAAACAGCAAAATCCCAGCTGTGATGCGTTGTGGAGTGCATCCAAATAAATCCGGCGGCCAGAAAGGCCGTGGAGATTCTAGTCGCCGCCAAATATATGAAAGCTGCTCGCTGCGCTTTGTGACGCGCCGGTTCGCTTACCACCAGCGCCACCGAACTCAACGACATGAGTTCCCAGAAAACCAAGAAAGTAATTGCATTTGCGCTAAGAATTACCAGCGACATACCAATCATGAAAACGTAGAGGCATGCCCAATAGAACCCTACGTTGACTCGGTCTTTTAAATGATCCAAATATCGTGGAGAGAATATCGCAGCAGCAATGCCCACGATTGATAATGCATGGAGAAACAACGTCGCAAGGCAGTCAACTCTTAAGGCAAGCGGCGCCAAACCAAGATAAACCGGCAGCGGAGCTTGCCAGACGATTGGTGCGAAGTAACCATATGTCGCTCCGACTCCAAGAATAAAACATGCGATAAAGAGTGTAGCGCTGTAAATCTTGTGACTTAACTTGTGACCCAAGATAGCAGCGACGACAGCGCCGAGCACAAAAATTGCATGTGCCAACAGAATGTACTGAAGAGACGTGTTATCGAAACCGTTCATCCACCCTTAAGTGACGTACCTGTACATTTATCAGCACAAATCGTTTGCCACGCTATTTATGCACTTGCACAATTTCGCAATTGCTAGTATACACGGATGGCTTCTATTACAATGCTACATAATTTATGTAAGCGAATTGTGATCGTATCTTGCAAGATTTCTGCGACAAAAGTACTGCTATTATTTGGTCGCTGTAAGGAGAACTCGCGGCTAGATGGCGCAAAGAAAACAGAAAGGACAAGGATCACGCTCATCCAAAGTAAAAGCTGAGCGCATAGTAGAGTTTAAGGCGCAATTTTTTAAAGCCTTGGCAAATCCTTTGCGCATAAGAATTCTTGATGAGCTTCGGGACCGAGAGCTTACGGTCTCAGAGATTCGAGACAGATTGAAGATCGAGCTTCCTAACGTGTCCCAGCAGTTGTCTGTCTTGAAAATGAAAAACCTGGTTGCCGCAAGGAAGCAAGGAAACAACACCTACTATTCTTGCAATGATCCCGCCATTTTTCAGCTGCTGGACATCGCCAAGGTCATTTTCAACAATCAACTCATTGATGTTCAGGAAACTTTGAAAAATCTCTAGACCCGATAGTTCAACAGATGTACCGTGAACAGCTAATCGGCGATTGCATATTAATAATTGCGTAATTACGCAATTGCCAGATCCGCTAAGGAAGGAAAACCGAACACCCATCGGGTATTCCAGGCTTCGTTACTCAATTTACATGTCAAGCGCGCGATCACAAACCGATCACATTCTGTCTGTACTGTTGCGTTCTTCTCGATCACTTACGAGTGAACCGTTAAAAATGCATCCTGGCCCCGAAACCTCAGCAACTGTCCTTTCCTTAACCTACACAGTGTGGTTTGCAGGAGCGCTAGTCGGAATAGTCGGTCGAGGAAAAGTCAAAGACAACTTCTATTCGGCGCTTCTGTTCACAGGAAGCGCCTTATTGATTTGCGCAGCGCTTTTGCCAACTTCAAGTAGCGGTGAACTCTGGAAAGTTTCAATACCGATTCAATTGGCATTCACACCGTTGTCGGGACATTCAAATTCACTGGCTTCGATATTTCTTCTTCTGGTTGGTGTGATAACGCTGGTCGTCTCCGTTTACATGCCCGGGTATTTGAAACTGACGAAGCGAGTCATCCACAAAGGTTTGCTCTGGACATTCTTGAACTTGTTTGTCATATCCATGTGCCAAGTCGTCACCAGTGCTAATGCCATCACGTTTTTGTTGTTTTGGGAACTCATGTCAATCAGCGGCGCTGCCCTGATGTTGGTCGAACATCAAAGGCGGGCAGCGCGAAAGGCAGGCTTGATTTACTTTGGGGCATCAGTGGTTTCAGCGGCATTCCTGATTGGCGGATTCCTCTGGATATACTCAGTTTTTGGAACCTGGTCATTTAGCGAATGGCACTTCGACGCGCAAAAAACGTTGACGGTTCCCGTTGCGATTGTCGTGATTGGTTTGGCGATCAAGGCGGGATTATGGCCATTCCATGTTTGGATGCCTCACGTTTACCATGAAGCCCTGCCACCGCTGGCAGCACTATTCAGTGGGGTAAAGCTGCAAGTGGCAGTTTACATGATGATTCGAATCTTGATCGGCAACCCCGGAATCGGCGAGTCTTTTGCTTATGTCTTATTGGCAATTGGCACAATCTCAGCGCTTTGGGGCATTTTGTTCGCTCTTGTTCAAAATGATCTGAAAGTATTACTTGCCTATAGCAGCGTCGAAAATGTGGGTTTGGCCGTGGTTGGAATCGGTTTGACGATTCTCGCCAGAATGCATGGATTGCAGGAAGTGGCGTCAATTGCTCTTTTAGGAACACTCTTCCACTGCCTCAACCATGGCATATATAAGTCACTATTATTTTTGAACACCGGCGCAATCGAAGTTTCTTCCGGCTCTACCAACCTCGGTCTTCTGGGTGGGCTGTCCAATCGAATGCCGTGGACACTGGTCACTTTCTTCATTGGTACATTGGCCATCGCCTCCGTTCCACCACTCAATGGTTTCTGCAGCAAGTGGTTGTACTACCAAAGCCTGTTGCAGTTTTCGTTCCAGTCTTCTTGCATACAAGACAATATCTTCGCATTCGCCATAATGGGTGTGTTGTCGTTGGTTGGAGCAATGTCGATCGCCTGCTTCGCCAAGGCGCTAGGAATCTCATTTCTTGGCAGACCTCGCTCACGGGCAGTTGCCGACAGCAAAGAGGTTTCGCGCGGGATGATTGTCTCGCAATCTATACTCGCTGCCGGATGCGTTTCTCTCGGATTGTTCGCGCCAGGTGTTCTGTATTGCTGCGGGCCCATCCTGTCAATGTACCAACTGCCGGCGACGCACCACCTTTATCCTTTTGCTCTAGAAAAAATTACGCTTTTCGGGCTTCTCCTTTTGGGCTTGGTCTATGGGGTTTTGACAAAAAATGGTTCTGCAAATCTAAGGAGATTTGACACATGGGACTGTGGCTACGGAATCCTTCCGGCTAGGGCAGAAGAATCGGCTTCGAGCTTTTCAGAGCCAATTGCAGTATTGTTTCGCCCTCTCTTATTGCTCAAGGTGACGAACCGAATTGCCGGAAAAGATAGACGTCACTTCCCTGAAAGCATCGAAGTTGAAGCTTCAATTGTGCTCGTTCTTGAGAAATATTTGTATCGCCCGTTTTTGGCAACGGCAAACTATTTCAATCGTATTTTAGTAAAGGTGCAAACCGGCAGCATTCACATACACCTTCTTTACGTCTTCGTGACTGCACTGATTCTTATGTGTCTAGGGGCAGAGCGATGAACGACGCACTACAGTGGTTGACATTCGTATTCTTCATTGCAGTCATGCCGAGCCTGGCGGTAGGAATCGTAAGAAAAACAAAAGCAAGACTGCAGAACCGTCGAGGAGCACCCATTCTGCAGCCACTTTTCGATCTCTACAAATTTTCGCTCAAAGGCGAGGTGTTAAGCTCTTTGGCCTGCTGGATATTCAGAAGCGCTGCCAGCATTCAATTTGCCACAACTATCATCATTGCCTTTCTTCTTCCTTGGACATCTACGAAACCTGACATCGCCGGTGGTGACCTCTTTTTGATCGTATACCTCTTCGCGCTGATTCGACTAGTTGGTGCGCTATCTTCGCTTGATGCAGGTTCTGTTTTCTGTGGGTTTGGCGCCAGCAGAGAAGTGACAGTAGCAGTACTTGTGGAGCCGGTAATCGTTTTATGCCTGGCCTCTCTTGCCTCGATTGCTCACAGCAGTGACATGTGCCTTATATTCTCATTTTCCCAGAATGCACTAAGACACGAAACACCGTTGTGGATTTTATGCGGCGCCGGACTCTTCGTCGCCAGCCTGGTCGAGTTATCTCGAATGCCAATCGACGATCCAACCACCCACCTAGAACTGACAATGATCCACGAGGCAACGACCATCGAAAATTCTGGGCGCAATTTAGGTTTAGTCGAGTACTCCCACAATTTGAAGCTGGTCGTTCTATTAGGTCTTACAAGTCAGTGTCTGCTCCACGCCTTTGAGTTTATGTGGACAGCGGAACCACTGGTAAAAGGCATTGCTAGCGTCGTAACTCTCATTTGCATGTTGTTTGCGGTTGCTCTGGTGGAAGCATCAAGCGTGAAGGTCAGGTGGACCCAAATTCCACAGTTTGTTGCCTATGCAGTCGTCATTTCGGTAATTTGCGCGTTTGTCGCAATTTGGAGGGCATAGATTGACTCCTTTAAATACGTACGATTTACTCACTTTGAGCTCCGCCTTGATGGCAGTCTTTATGCTCGGTAGCATGCATGTCCGCACCAACCTCATTTGCTACGCCGTGCACACACTGTTGTTAGCTAGTCTTACTCTTTGGTTAGGCATCGTAACCGGCGAGAAGCACCTGTTTTACTCAGCAATCGTGGTTGGTGTTTTCAAAGCCATCTTTACCCCTCTGTTTTTAACCTGGGTAAACAAAAAGGTCGGTGTAATGCGCGATCCGGGCACATTCTTGCCTTGCTCCATCTCTATGGGCTTGGGCACGACGCTTCTGGGGGTAAGCTATTTGCTGGTCGAGCAGCTTCCGACTGTGCTTGGTGGTGAAGGAGATCCCCGCATCGGTGCCACTTCGGCATTTTCGATGCTGTTTACCGGCATGCTTCTTATGCTAACGCGCAGAACAGCCATAAGTCAGATAGTCGGTTTTCTGGTCCTGGAAAACGGTATCTACATGTTTACGGTATCGCAGACCAACGGCATGCCGATGATGGTCGAAATGGGTATTTTGCTTGATGTCTTTGTAGCCGTAATGGTTACCGGTTTGATCTTGTTCAAAATCAAGAAAAATTTCGAACATATTGATGTAACTTTGCTTTCTGATTTGAAGGATTAGGTCCAATGGAATCAATCTTGCTGCTCGCCCTAATTCCTATATCGATGATTTTGCTGACAGTGATCCTGCCGTCGGCAAAAGCGGTGAAGATGCTTGCCTTCTTATTGGCTTGGGCTCAGGTCGCGCAAGAGTTCTCAATTTTTAGAACCATTCTCTTTGATGACACAGCAAAACTGGTTTTCACGCCTGACTTCGCAGTTGACCGGCTGGCAGCTCTTTTTGTAATTTTGACGACAGTAATAATTGCATGCTGTTTGACTCAGGCTGACTTTTTCTTTTCCAATGAGGCACGAATCGAACTGAGGCATTTGAAAGTATTTTACGGGGCGTCAGCGATCTTTCTTCTGTCCATGATTGCCGTTTTCGTGTCAGACAATATGGGTTTCTTGTGGATCAGTATGGAAGCTACCACTCTCTCGTCAGCGGCTCTGGTCTACTTTGATCGCACAAAACACTCTATTGAGGCAACGTGGAAATATGTCATCATCTGCAGTGTCGGTATTGCGTTCGCTCTATTAGGAACAGCATTCGTCTTTGCTTCCAGTCAACACGGCAACGATGCACACGGTTCGCTCAGTTTCTCGAATTTGATGAAACACGCTGATCAGCTCAATCCAGCGCTTTTGCGCTTCGGCTTCGTCTTTTGCCTGTTAGGCTACGGCACCAAAGCTGGAATTTTTCCACTGCATAACTGGCTTCCGGATGCACACTCAGAAGCACCGGCTCCGGCTTCAGCGATGTTATCTGGCTCGCTTCTAAATTGCGCACTATTTGGAATCTGGCGCTTCTACCAACTGTTTACTCCTGACCGACGAGCCTTTCCCATGGAGTTGATGGTTTGGATGGGTGCAATAACAGCGCTAGCAGCGAGCATCTTCCTCATTCGCCAACGTAGCTTTAAGAGAATGTGGGCGTTCTCTAGTATCGAAAATGTCGGCATTATTCTTATGGCTATTGGCTTGGGCAGTGGCACTCTGTTCTTTTTGCAGGCCGTCAATCACAGTGTGGCTAAAGTCGCATTGTTCCTCCTATCGGGAAACATCATTCAATTGTGCGGCACTAAGCGCCTCAATCAGCTGCGCGGAGTGCTAGAAACATCACCAGCGTGCGCAGGATTGTTGCTGGTTGGCACGCTGGCGGTAACAGGATTACCACCATTTGGTTCTTTCACAAGTGAAGTTTCCATCTTGAATGCAACCATTAAATCGTCATTTTGGATATGTGCAGTTCTTCTGTTGGTAGCCCTCAGTCTTAGCCTAGTTGCGATATGCGCACATGTGGGCGGAGTGATTTTTGGTGCGCCAGTTCCAATCATCAAAGTTCTAAATCCTTTAAAAGCAAGTCTCATACCGTCACTTTTATTGGCTGCATCGTTCGCTTTAGGGCTGTTCGTCGGTCCTAAGACATTCGGTATTCTGTGATGATGGTGAAAGAATGAAACCAACAGCAAAGTCAGTTGAAATCCAAAGTCTCCCACAAAATTTCAGAACATGGACAAGTGAAAACAAAGGTCGATTAGGCCTATTGACCTCAATAGACGGCGACCAAGTAATCTGCTTGATGCTGAATCCGGCTGCCGGCACTGGCGAGTTGTGGGAAAGTTCCATTTCCGAGAGCTCCTATTCCTCCCTAACGGCAACATTTCCTCAAGCACACTGGTTCGAGCGTTCAATGTCAGATATGTTTGGAATTCGACCGCGCAACCACCCTCGTCTAAAGCCTCTTATATTGCATGATGGTTTTCCAAAGGATCTTTTTCCGTTACGAAACACGTCTAGCAGCTTTCAACCAGCTGACCGTCCAAGCCAATATCCATTCCTGGAAGTCAAAGGCGAAGGTGTGTTTGAATTGCCGGTCGGACCAATTCATGCCGGCGTGATTGAGCCTGGGCACTTCAGGTTCAGCTGTCGCGGTGAAACCATCGTAAATTTAGAACTGCAGTTGGGGTGGGTGCACAGAGGCGTCGAAAAACGACTCACGGAGATTCCTTGGAGGAAAGCGCGATTTGTCGCCGAGGCTGCCGCGAGCGACACCGCGGCTGCAAACGCTTTGGCTCATGCCATTGCGATAGAATCACTCTTCGATGTTGAAGTACCTGAAGCAGCTCAAGTGTTAAGAACTCTAGCTCTAGAAATTGAGCGGGCAGCCATGCACATAATCGATATCGGTGGGGCCGCAAACGACGTGGGATTCGTCGGAGTTATGGCTACAATGGGGCGCCTGCGAGGAAAAGCGTTAGGCTTGGCGCAATTGCTTTCTGGTTCGCGGCTTCTTCGGGCATACATCATCCCTGGTGGCGTACAATTTGACAATCGCCATTTACTGACGTCTATGCATCAAGCCGTAAAAGGCTTGATTGAAGAGCTGAAGCCCATAATTCAAATTTATGAAGAGAATCAAACTGCAGTTGAAAGAATGGAGAACATTGGAAAGATATCAAAATCTTTGGCTCAAGAATTTGGATTTGTCGGTGTTGCCGGCAGAGCAAGTGGCATTGAATACGATACTAGGCGTCACTTTAACCAGGGTGTGTTTCCACAACAGGCACTCGAAATTGCGATAGAGACCGGCGGCGACATACTCTCACGTACTCGTGTAAGGATTAAGGAACTTTGGCAAAGTCTTGAAATTATTAAGCAGCTCACCAAATCCATTCCTGAAGGGAGTACAGCCATCGATTTACCCGATCAACTGCCGCCCGACTCCACCGGCGTGGGAATTGTCGAAGCCTTTCGCGGAGAGCTAATCCACTTGGTCATGACCGATGGTACAGGAAAAGTCAGACGCTACGCCATTAAAGATCCAAGTTTCACAAACTGGACCGGTATTTCCATTGCCATTAGAGGCAATCTGATTGCCGATTTTCCACTCTGCAACAAGAGTTTTGGTCTGTCCTACAGCGGAAATGACCTATGAGGGGCAACCACTATGTTTAGGATACTGACCTATCTGCTCAAGCAAGGCGTAGCAACTGCGGACGGGGCGATCTGTCCCCCTCTTGAGCAGACGGCTCGGGGACTTCCACATTTGACAAATGCTCCCTGTCTTGGCACCGAATGTAATGCCTGTGTAAATGTCTGTCCCACTGATGCCATTGAGGTCGGAAACAACCAAAGTCAACCAGCCGTGAAACTAGATCTTGGTGCATGTATTGCATGCGGCATGTGCACGAACGTTTGCACTACGGAAACCATTGTTGAAAATCTTTCGACACAAGTGGCTCGAAAGACACGCTCAGAACTAGTACTCCGCACCCAGGACAGGTCCGGACAAACGGATGAAACAGAGCATAAGCCAGGCATTGAAAGCACTATTTTGACTGCTTCCAAACTATCCGATCGGATTCGCTCTGCATTCAAGAGGTCCGTGGCAATTAGAGTAGTTTCCACGGGCTGTAGTGCGTGCGACCTGGAAATTGGAGCCAGCTCAAATCCTGTGTTTGACGTAGAGAGATTTGGAGTTCAGATTGTTGCATCGCCTCGCGCTGCAGACATACTCATGGTGACGGGTCCTGTGGCAAAGGGCATGCAAACCGCAGTCTTGCGTTGTTATGAGGCAATGCCCGACCCCCGAATAGTGATCGCGGCAGGAACATGTGCCATCTCCGGTGGTGTGCACAAAGGCGGGTATTCCGATGCAAACGGGCTTGACAGCATATTGCCTGTAGACGTTTATATACCAGGATGCCCACCTCATCCATGGAGCTTGATACACGGCGTCATCACCGCACGTGGGCAATCAGACAACAACCCCCGATTCGTAGGCAAGAATCAGATTCAAAACAAGGCAGGTCTGGTAGAAAATCCCCATGATATCGGCTTGACTAATCCGCGATAGCCAAGCAAGATTGTTAGATACGCATTTGCGTATTTACCGAAACTGCGTAATTTAATGAAAAAAGTGAAAAAAGACAGGCAGCAAATACTTAAGTTTAAGGCTGAGTTCTTCAAAGCATTGGCAAGTCCATTACGAATCGGGATTCTGGATGAATTGCGAAATGGTGAATTGACGGTTACCGAACTGAGACTGAGGCTTGGGGTCGAACCCACTAACCTGTCCCAACAATTGGCCGTGCTTCGCACCAAAAGAATCATTGTAGGAAGGAAACAGGGCAGTAACATTTACTATTCATGCCCAGATCCGGCGATATTCAAATTTTTGGATGCCGCAAAAGACATCTTTAACAACCATTTGATTGACATTAAAGACATGCTGGAAGCGCTATAGACTCCAGGCTTTGAAAAGCAGCCACGCCAGGTGCCCTGAAGAACATTGGGGCAGTCAGACCTAGTCTTCAAAACATGAAGTACGCCACAGAGCCGATCGATCTAGTACAATAACAATTACGGACTTACGTAAGTCCGCAATTGCTAAAGTACAGGACTCCTTAGAGATTTCGCTAATTGGCTACAGACATTTTCGACGTCCTCTTAACGCTCGCTCCGACGGTTCTCTGGCTCAACGAATTTGAACCTGTCAACATGCAGGACGTGCCAAAAGAACATTCAACCAGACTAAAACAGCTTGAGAATCTCGGACTTGTCTATCGCAGAAATTCTCACAGTTGCGGATTGCAGCGAAGAAGACTCATTAGGCTGCTCACGATTGAATCACGTGAGGTCAGCGCTCAAAAAAGGTTGCAATGCCAGACGGCGCTCGCCTCAATTTGGGACGATAAAGCCCCTCTGCCGACAGAGGCAAGATAGATGGACAAAAAGGAAATATCCCGCAAATGGATAGTGCACCTACTTGAAAGCATCGCAAAACAGCAAGGCGTCACCATTTTGGAGTGCAGCTGGGAGTTAGACAACACCTATGCAGAACCTTTGCATCAGTTGGTAGTAGTCGGCACCGGTCAAAAGCGCGCCCTTAAGCTGTTTGCTGCAAACGAAATCGAGCGATGTCTTGAGGATCACATGTTGCAATCGAGCATTCAGTCGCAACTAACCCGGCTGGTGAATTTCTTGGGCGGGCGTCTTGACTCCCCGAAACAGCGAAAAACAAAGTCTACCCAGTGACGGCTGTTAAGTAGAGAATGCCCAACTATCACGCATATCCTCAACAACTAGCATCTTTTGTTGATGAGCATTGGGATGAAGATGGAACCTGCGAATCAGACTTACCTCCATTTCCTATTCTTGAGACTTTACTCTCTACAGCCTACCAAACGAGTTTGCTCCGAGAGGAAGCAAGACAGCTTGTCTTTCGCCTGATATTGGCGGAGCCGTCTCAATTCCCGAACGCAGGCGGCCCGCCACTGGGACTTCACAAGCTTTCCTTCGAAGAGCCAGTGCCATTTTCGCCACACGAATTGAAACCGTTGGTTCATGGCGCAAGCTTTCAAAGATCTTTGATCGGCGTACGCACCGACCACGAAGGCAGACTACAGGTCTGGGGCTTCATAAACTCAGGACCTCGGTGGCTCCATACTCAGCACGGAGGTCGCGAATCCGCACCTCTCTTGCCTCCCAGTCTCGTTATTAACGTCACAGGCCCGGGCTGTCTCGAAGTTTACAAAGGTTCCACCATCATTGGGCAACTTGCACAAGGTCGAGTTTTTGGTCCATCAACCAACGTATTGCAATCCAAGTGGTTGCAAGAACTGTTCGCTCAAACACGCTCTGAACGAATGACATTGCATCAAAGGGCGCGAGAACTAGCAAATGAACCATGGGCGGATCTCGATCCTGAGGTCACTCATATTATCGACCAGCAAATGATGAAGCGAGTGCTAGCCGCTATCAAAGCATCAAAACACGGCGGCACATTGATAATGGCACCAGCAGACGACTGGCAGCCTCTGCTGAAGCCGTACTTGAACGTCCGATACTCATTTGCAGAAGGTGAGCCTAGAGCTCGTTTCAGAACCTTGATTGTCTCGGTGATGAATGCTTTGGCAGCCACCGACCGTAAGGTCAATCCCAAGGGTGCTCTCAGAGGCTGGAAGGAATACCAGACAT
Organism: uncultured Candidatus Obscuribacterales bacterium; assembly: GCA_964503045.1. Classification (GTDB taxonomy): domain Bacteria; phylum Cyanobacteriota; class Vampirovibrionia; order Obscuribacterales; family Obscuribacteraceae; genus CAYZJR01. The sequence goes on along the minus strand of CAZCZI010000033.1, from coordinate 42,455 downwards.
CGAACGATGCCACGATTAGTGCACTCGACGAGAGCATTTTTGAAATGTCGCACTTAATTGCAGCACTCTCCGCCGTCGATGGAGCTGTCGTAATTACTAGGCGTTTTGAATTGATCGGATTTGGAGCCGAGATTCGTTGCGATCTTGCAGAGGTGAAAACAGTGTCGCGCGCTCTCGATCTCGAGGGCACCAGATACAAGATTGAGCCGACCCGCGGGGTCGGTACTAGGCATCGCTCAGCATACAGCTTGTGCTACTTTGCCAAGAACATTCTTGCAATAGTTATTTCACAAGATGGCGGAGTGCGCTTTATTCGATCCAGCAATGCTGATTCCGTTATGTATTGGGACCACCAAGCCAACTTCGACTTATCAAAATAACCATTTTTAGCCGCACTACGTGTGGAAGTCACGTACACGACTATTACAGTTTGTACTTGCAGATGCCAATCGATCACATTTCGATCACACAGCGCGCGTAAAGTCGCCACCGTACGCAATCTATGACAGATTAATCGATCACACACCTATTACATTCTTTTGATACGTTCTCTTTAGGGTCTAGGGGCAAGTAGTGACCCTATGCTTGGATTTACAAAAATGACACACACCGAAAACTTGACGAAAAGTACAAATGCGCCCGTTCCGCTGGATAGACTCGCCGGTTTGAAGCAAAACTGGCGATCAGACATGACCTCCGGATTCATCTTATTTCTGATTGCGCTGCCACTAAGCCTGGGGATTGCCATGGCATCGGGAGCGCCACCAATGGCAGGCATCATTTCTGCAATAATTGGCGGAATTGTTGTCTCTCAAATCAGTGGTTCACAAGTTACTATCAATGGACCAGCCGCCGGCCTGATTGTCGTCATTTTGGCGTCTGTGGAGCGACTGGGTGGAGGAAGCTCAGGCTATCACGCCACGTTGGCTGCGATAGTTCTTGCAGGCTTCTTTCTATTTATTTTGGGGCTTTGCAAAGCTGGAGCCTTAGGCAAGATGGTGCCAACCACGGTTGTGCACGGAATGCTTGCAGCGATTGGCCTTACTATAATACTCAAGCAACTTCCGTTTGTTTTGGGAATCGCGCCTCCTGCAAAAGAACCTCTTGAACTGTTTATCAAGATCCCTCAGATGCTAATGCACCTCAATCCACATGTTGCCTTGATTGGCGGTGTAAGCATGCTCATCCTTGTGGCACATAGCTTCATCACAAATAAAAACATTCGGCGCATTCCAGCACCAATCGTGGTTGTTGGTGTCGCAATTGCCCTTTCATGGATGCTGGGTATTGATCGAGCACATACATATCAGATGTTCAATCACACCTATTCGATTGACCCAAGCAAGCTGCTGGTTCAAATACCATGCAATGCTGGAGAAAGCTTCTGCCAACCAGATTGGACTCACATCTCGACTTGGGCATTCTGGCTGTCAGTGATTTCCATCACACTTATACAAGGCGTCGAGACATTGCTGAGTTGCGCAGCTGTCGACAAATTGGACCCTTACCACCGCAAATCCGATCTTTCGAAGGATATGTCTGCTGTTGGTATCGGTACCGCGATTTCTGGAATGATTGGCGGCTTACCAATGATTGCAGAGATTGTACGTAGCACGGCAAACATTTCAAATGGTGCAAAAACACGTTGGTCGAATTTCTTCCACGGCAGCTTCATGCTGGTGTTTGTTCTACTTGCCGCATCAATGATCAATAAGATTCCATTGGCTGCCCTCGCATCACTCTTAGTTTTCACGGGCTACAGACTCGCATCTCCAAGGGTCTTCAAAGAGACTCACGAGGTGGGACTAGAACAGACATTCTTGTTTACGCTCACGATAGTAGCGACTTTGGCGACAGACTTGTTAATCGGCGTGGGAGTTGGAATTGCTGCGAAGATCCTGCTCCATTTATTCCATGGTGCTCCAATCAATCGATTTCTCGTGGCTGACATCAAAGTGACTGAATTGGAAGACAATAAGCGCGTTGAAGTGACAATTAAAGGCGCCGCTATTTTCAGCAACTATCTTTCGATCAAGCGGACGTTAGATCGTATTCCGCAAGGTAAGGAGGTCGCCGTCGACCTGCACGAGACAGTGCTCATAGATCACTCAGTTATGATGCATCTTACCGAGTACAGCCATGACTACGAAAAATCGGGAGGCTCGTTCAAGTTAATTGGCTTGGATCAGCATTCAGCCGCCTCGACTCATCAACTTTCCGCACGACGGCGTATCTCCAATTCGACAAGCTCGTTTGCTGGGGTGAAGTAATGCCTCAAACCTTCGTATCACCACTTGTCTTAGATTGTTGCCAGCAAGTCTCTGTAGAAAGCCTTACTCTAGACTTATCTTCAGGCAAGTGCAGGGGGGTGGCCTACATAACTTGCTCAGAGCTGGGGGTTAGAATTCCTGGCATTCCCACGCATCCGGAGTTGCCGATTTATGTTTGGCAAAATCTTGGAGCTTGCCTCGACGAAGGGTTTTCGCTGAACTTAGGAGATATTACAGACATAATAGTTTATGGACATTATCCCTGCAGTTTGGTTGATATAGGAGTTAAAGGAGATGCGCCGCTGTTAGCTGAAAAAGTGGGCGGACTTCTGCATTCGCTGTCCTCGCTTACCAGCGCAGTCAGGCAAGAAATTCAGTCTAGATTCGGAGACCGGCGAGATGAGGCCGTTTTGCGTACCGCAACCGAACTTCACATCATGAGACAGTTGGAATTGGCATCACAACTTCCGGAAGTGCTAAAGGCCATCGACGAGAATCGAATTCGTTTCGGGGCGTGGATGCAGGTGCCTGGGTCTCTCAAACCCCTAGCGTATGATCGTTGCAGGCAACAATTCTGCTGAGTTAATACTGGTCAAAACGCAAGATAGTGAAGTTGGTTTACATTTCTGATGAGCCCGTATGCTGACTCGCGATTAACGCGCCGCCCGCGCCTTCGTCCTTTGCCCCTGCGGCACGGCCACGATCACGATGGCAATAGTAACTCGGTTTTCGGCCACCAATACATTGTCTGGATGGAGTTTTCTCAACGAGAGTGCAAAGTCCGGTTGGTCGATTTCTGCAGCACCACCGGCGGTGAGAACTTTCGAGCCATCCTTTTGAGTTTCTATTTTCGGCTGTGCCATTTTCACGTTTAGTAAACGACTAACGCCATGGAGCTGAAGGTCTCCGACCAGCAAAAACTTATTGTCAGTCGACTTGGAAATCTTCTTTGACTTAAACGTTGCCAGAGGAAAGTGCGCACAATCGAAATACAATTTGCTTTTGAGATCAGAGTCGCGTTTTCCTATTCCGGTAGTTATCGTTGCTACCGGAAGAGAAACAGTGACAGAGGCTTTGGTAGCGTCCTTGCCGTCATACTTCACGACTCCGGCAAGTCCGATGAACTTTCCACGACCCGGAATGTGCTGCCCGCGTCGGGCAATGAAATGCACACTCGACTTTTCGGTATCTATTGTCCATGTTTGATTAGAGGCATAGGCAGGCTGCCAAGCAAAAACTGAGCAACCAAGATTGGAAAGACCCGCAACGATCGAAAGTCCAATTGGTGCGGATGTGAGTTTGAACGGTTTGGACAGCTCGCTCATTTCTTGTCCCTCGTTAGATTGGCAAGAAACGTAACCACTGAATCCACCTGCTCGATCGATAACGGACCACCGGAGGTCTCCTCGAATCCGGGCATAGAGCGATGAAATTTGCTTCCGTGCGCAATCACGTCACGAATATGTTTTCGATAATCGGGGTTGTCGTAGTCACCAAATGTAAGGCATGGTCCGACTGCCCCTTCAGCGTTTTTTCCATGACACATAGCACAATCGGCCTCGTACAGTTCTTTCCCGAAAGTGCCTACCCCCTGCGCGACATGGCAGCCCATGCACTTCTCATCAGTCAGTATTTTAGCCTTTTGATTGTCCGAGAGCCCCTTATGGCGATCTTTTACCATCATTGAAATTGCCAGAGACACCACCGGTCGCTGGGCATCGTTGGTAGAAACGTCTACTGTTTTGGTTATCTTTCCTTGCTTCATTGACGTGTCGATGACTACATCCAGCACGGCAGTTTCCTTTGGTTTTAGCAGTTTCTTCTTAAGAGTCGGCGTGGTACATCCGCAAGAGGCATACGTTTTGAGAACTTGCAATAGTTGGGTTCCATTATTGGTAATGGTAAATTTGCAGGGAACTTCAATACCTTCATCTAGGGTACCAAGATCTATGTGCTCTCGATCGAATGAGACTGATGCACCGTTTACCGGTTTTGCAGGTTTGTCGTCACCGGCAGGCTCTTTCTTGCCAGGCGATTTTTCCTGCGGCATCGTTTCCTGTTTGGTCTGCGCTGTATTCACTACTTGAGTAGGCCGGTTCATCTCGCACGCAACCAGGAGGTTGACCGATATGCAAAGAAGAATCAAACCTAATCGCATGAACCTCGCCATCACTTAAGCGAAAAGACCACTTGAAAGGAAATGGCTTCACCAGTCACATTGGGCACCGATAGAGAGTCGAGCTCAGTCTGGAGTTTAAGAAGTGTCTCTTTGTCGCCCTCGCTTTCGGGCATAGCGCTTAGCATCCACTCCACTTTCTTTTGGGGAAGTATTTTGCATTGCACGATAAATTCAACCAGCTCCGGACACGGCCGCGGCTTGCGCGAAAAGAATTGCACGACTACGGTTTCAATCAGCCCGGCGAAATTCGAGAGCATTTGTGGCGTGATGCTGTTTTGGAATTCAGCTTCAGTCGATAGAAGGACGACGTGCTTGACCTTGACCGAAGGTATGGCACTCATTTCGATTCTCGGGTTTTGGGGTTGCACGGTCTTCCAGCCCTCCGCCGAGTGATATGTCTTGCCGTCGACCGGGTTCTCGTAATCCTGTACGACCCACTCGAGGGCAAGATTCATACCGGGCGTGTCCGCCAGAATCTTGATGTTGCCTCCGTCGAACATATGCTTGCGCAGTGTCTGCCATACCTCATTTCTCAGACGCACGACATAGCCGTCTTCCAACACCTGACCTTCAGTTTCATCCTGCTCGGGAATGAAGATGATGAACGCGCCGGCAATGCGTGAGCCGTCACTTCCCGGCGGCGTGATTGCAGAAGGCGCCTGCTGATCGTTTGCCGATTGCCACACCAAAAGCCCGTTGGCCTGTCGATCGAGCTCAGCGCGCAAAACAATCGGAAAACTGTCAGGAACTTGTCTCAACTGCTGCTCGATAAATCCGCGAGCAATCGGTTTCATGCGCAACACAATGTCGTTATCGGTGAGCGCAACCGACACGCCAGGCACGCGCAAATGAGGAAGCTTCGCCACGATACTTTGTTGCATCGCCTGCAGCATCACCGGTGTCACCACGGATTGACGCTGCAAATCCACCCACGGTGGGCAAGGAAAGTGGCTGAATGCCTGTCCCAGAAGCCCAAGCAATCGAGTCAGTCCGTACGTTTTTGCAACTGTCAGCTCATCTTCAGTAATTGGAATTCCAGTCACGATTTTACCTGTGCTTTCAAAGACAGAAATCGGTTCAGGCGGAAGGTAAGCGACAGCCTTGAAGTGGGGCGTGATGAATCCGGTGTTGCCAAACTCAGTTATGTCCCAATCATCGACAAGCTGCCCTTTTGAGGCATAGTCTTTCACTGTGTAGAGGAACCCCAAAGGTGCAAGCGGGTATTGATCATCTTCTTGATCATCGTTGATTTTGATGAGAAAAGACATTTCCTTTTGCCCATACTTGCCCAGCCCATCGCTTAGATAGGACCAGCATGAGAAGTGGGTTGTGCCAAGATTCACTTCATGCAAGTTGATACCGGCAAAGAGCGAACCATCGACCAACTCGAATCGAGCTGGTGGCATTGGTGGTGCCTCGTCTTCCGGCTCGGGTGCGAAATTGATCGTAGACGCATCGATGCTTGCGCTATCGACAGAGGCATCAAAACCAGTCTTATTAATCGTTGCGGTGTCGACCGCATCATGCGATTGAGACTCTTCCGTCTTTCTTGCGAATTCTGATTTGAGACTCTTTCCGGATCTGATTATTTTTCGCCAAAAGGTCATTGATGTTCCTCACTAAACACAAGGGGCGATGACCCATTTGAGTCTGCTCGCCCCTGTATTTCGAATTACCCTACTTGCAGTTTGGACTATACTCCAACCGTCGCCAGCGCTGTCGGACGACCGCTTTGCTGACCGTTTGCATATCGGATGCCGAGCGCATCTTGTCCGATGATCAGACGTTGAATTTCGCGAGTGCCTTCGTAAATGTTGAGCACTTTGGCGTCGCGGAAGTAACGTTCGACCGGGTACTCATCGGAGTAGCCGTAGCCGCCGAAGATTTGAACTGCGTTGTGAGCTGCGCGGTTGGCGGCTTCGCCGCAGTACAACTTGGCGATGCAAGTTTCAAGCGTGTTGCGAACGCCCTTGTTCTTCAAGTGAGCGGCTCTCAAATAAAGCAGTCTGCCGGCTTCGCATTCAGCGACCATGTCTGCGATCATCGCTTGCACTTGTTGATGTTCGCCAATCGGTTTGCCGAATGTTCTGCGTTGCATCGCATACTTGGTGCATTCGTCGATGCAACCTTGCACCAATCCAACTGCTCCTGCTGCCACCGAGAAGCGACCGTTGTCCAGAGCGGACATTGCTACTGCAAATCCGTCGCCGAATTTACCAAGCATGTTTTCTGCAGGCACTCTGCACTCATCAAGGAACAAAGAGGAAGTATCGGAAGCGCGCAGACCAAGCTTGCCTTTGATTGGTGCAGCCGAGAAACCAGGCGACTTGGTGTCTACGATGAAGCAGCAAATGCCTTTGTGTTCTTTCTTGGGATCAGCCTGTGCGAACACGAGCGCGTGAGTGGCGATTGAGCCGCAAGAGATCCAAACCTTTTGACCGGAAAGAATGTAATCATTGCCATCTTTCACAGCCTTGGTCTGTTGATTGCCGGCGTCTGAGCCTGCTTCCGGTTCCGTCAAACCGAAACAACCAATGAATTCGCCGTTGCACATCTTAGGCAGATAGTGTTTCTTTTGTTCTTCTGTTCCCCACTTCAAAATAGTCAGTGCGACCAATGAAGTTTGCACGGAGAACAATGTTCTTGTCGAAGAGCAAATGCGGTTGATTTCTTCAGTCATCAAACCGTATGCAACGTAGTCGAGACCGAGACCGCCGTACTTCTCAGGAATTGGGCATCCGAGAAAACCTTCTTTGAAGATTTTCTTGGCGATATTCCAATCAAACTGACATTCGCGATCGTTGTGTTGAGCAACCGGGGCAATTTCCCGCTCGGCGAATTCGCGCATATGTTTGCGAATTGCTGCTTGCTCTGGCGTAAAATCGAAATCCATATATTTTCCAATCTCCAGTTTCTTGTGTGATGCTAGCTCTTGTGCTGGTCGCCTTGAGCGTAATTGTCTATTTGAGCCTTTTGCAGGCGTCCGGAATAATCGATATAGATCGCTTTCCATTCGGTAAATTGTTCGATGGCTGTGCTGCCGGCTTCACGGTGACCGTTGCCGGTTTGCTTGATGCCTCCGAAAGGCAGCTGAATCTCGGCACCGATTGTCGGTGCGTTGATGTAAACGATGCCCGACTCGAGCTCTTCCATCGCCTTGAAGGCGCGGTTGACGTCTCTTGTGTACATTGAAAGCGAGAGACCGAAGTCTGTTCCGTTTGCCACTTCAATTGCTTCTTCGAAGCTTTCGACTGGAATCACAGCGGTGACCGGTCCGAAGATTTCTTCTTGAGCGATGCGCATGGTTGGCTTCACATCGGTGAAGATGGTGGGCTCATGGAAGTGACCTTTTGCAAATTCGCCATCGGTGAGAATGCGTCCGCCGAATGCCAGCGTGGCGCCTTCTTTTTTGCCGATTTCGACATACTCGTGCACGCTCTCCAATTGTCCTTTGCTGACCACTGGTCCGATTTGCACTTCAGGATCCAAACCGTAGCCGAGTTTGAGGGCTTTGGCTTTGGCGACGAATGCATCGCAGAACTCTTTGTAGCGTTTCTTGTGGACGATAATGCGGCTGGCTGCTGTGCAGCGTTGACCGGAGGTTCCGAAAGCTCCCCAGAGAGCGCCTTCGAGAGCCAATTCGATGTCTGCATCTTCCATTACGCAGATGGCGTTTTTGCCGCCCAATTCGCAAGAGATTCTCTTCATCAACTCGCCGCAGCGTCCGGCGACGCGCTTGCCGACTTCGGTAGAACCGGTTATTGAAATTGCTCTGACGCGCGGATCTTCAACAACGGCCATTCCGACTTTGCTGCCTGAACCGGTGACGAGGTTGACTACGCCCGCCGGTATTCCGGCTTCGATGAGCACTTCAACGAGACTCAATGCACATAGCGGTGTGTCGGTTGCCGGTTTGAAAACGACGGTGCAGCCGGCGACCAATGCAGGGAACATCTTCCAGCTTGGGATAGCCATCGGGAAGTTCCACGGTGTGATCAGACCGACGACGCCTACTGGTTGGCGGGTAGCCATTGCGAATTTGTCAGGCAATTCAGATGGAACAGTCTGACCGACCAATCTGCGACCTTCACCCGACATGTACTTAGCCATGTCGATTGCTTCTTGCACGTCACCACGGGCTTCTTTCAAAACTTTGCCCATCTCGCGAACCATGATGTTCGCCAATTCCTCCTTGCGTGTCTCGAGAATGCGAGCCACTCTCAAAAGCAACTCTCCGCGCTCGGGAGCCGGGGTGTGGCGCCACATAGGCAGAGCCTTGGCTGCAGCATCAACGGCTGCTTTGACATCTCTTGGTGTCGACGAAGCGAAGTGACCGATCACTTCACCGGTTGCCGGGTTATAGGAGGCAAACGTTTCTTCGTTTTCCGCCTTCACCCACTTTCCGCCAATGTAGTTTTGGTGGGTCGATACCTTGCTTTTCGCATCCGTTGGCTTGGCTGATGTAGTAGTCATCATTCTCTCCTGCTTATAGCGTCATAGCTTTTTCTAAAATACCCAGGGCTTTGTCTGCCTCAGAATCTGACAAGGTCAAAGGAGGAATCAGACGAATAGCCTGTCCTTCAGACCCGCAGGTCAAAACCAGCATCTTGTTTTCCAAACAGCGCTCGGCGACTTTATCAGCATGAGCTTTTGATGGCTTGCCGTTTTCATCGTCGAATTCAATTCCAATCATCATTCCGCGTCCGCGAACTTCGCCAATGTGTTTTTTGCCTTGTGCGAACTTTTGAAGACGCTTGATCATCTCGGCGCCAAGCTTGGCAGAACGCTCCACCAGCTTCTCTTCTTCAATGACCTGAATGGTCGCGAGTGCCGCGGCGCAGGAAACGGGGTTGCCACCAAATGTAGAACCATGGCGGCCAGGCGGCCACTTGGAAGTGAACTCCTTCTTGGAGATGAATCCCGAAAGCGGCATGCCACCGGCAAGAGCCTTGGCGATAACCATGATGTCCGGCTCTACACCTTCATGCTGCAAGGCAAAGAGATCTCCTGTTCTTCCAAAACCAGTCTGCACTTCATCTATGACCAGCATGATGCCATGCTTGTCGGCGACTTGGCGCAACTGCTTGAGAAAACCATCCGGCGGAACAACATAACCACCTTCGCCCTGAATCGGCTCGACGATAAACGCCGCCACTTGCTCAGGATGAATGATTTGATGGAAGAGCATTTCGATGTAGTCGAAAGTCTCTGCCAGAATCTTCTTGTTGTCGCCTTTGAAATACGAACGATACGGATAGGGGAATGGCGCAGTGTGAATGGCTCCCGGCAGCGGCTCGTATTTTTCACGGTAATAAAGTTTGGAAGTCGTCAGAGCCATCGTCATGAACGTTCTTCCATGAAAAGAGTTGCGGAAGTTGATGATTCCAGGGCGGCCAGTGACATAACGAGCCAATTTGATGGAACCTTCAACAGCCTCGGCGCCGCTATTGGCTAAGAAAACCGAGTCGAGTTTCTTGGAAGGAGCAATCTCAACAAGCTTCTTTGCCAACTCGATATAGCGCTTGTTGTGAGTAACCACCGATGTGTGCATGAGCTCGGCGACTTGCTTCTGAACAGCTTCAACAACCTTCGGGTGACAATGTCCAACGTTGTTTACAGCGATACCGGTTGAGAAGTCGAGGTATGCATCACCGTTCATGTCATAGATGTATGAACCTTTTGCACGTTCGGCGACAATCTTTGCCGAGCGGGCAAGAACGGGGTTTACATACTGCTCGTCCATTGCCAGGTATTCCTGGTTTTTGTTAGTCGTATCGGTCATGACCATGACGAACTCCTTGTGATACTGCCGAGTCTCCAAAGTCCACGACGTTTGCAGGACCGACGTGGGCATAACCACCCGCCCAGACCAGAGCGAGTGTGGCACTTCCGCGGTACGGCTCGGAGTCTTCACTTTCCAACTAGCTGGGGCCCGTCACCATCATGATGCTCAATCCCAAACAGTGGCTTGATCTCGGACTCTTAGCTACCTTCCGCTTCAGCGACCTTTGATCATATCAATTAGTAGATATAGATCTCTGTATCTTTAGCATTCTCGCGGAAATTTGGAGTTTCAAAGATGCAAATGCCTACACCATTACGACCGATGCAACCGGAAGCAAACTTGTAAAGAACGAAAACTCTCGATTGAGCTAAGCAAACAATTTAGGATCAATATCTTTCCGAAGTCGATCTGCGATTTTCGTGACGCGAGATAAATGGGCGAATGGGACACGAATTTCGTGATCACGCGACGCGTGATCACGTGGCGCGTGATCAACACGAGAGCAGCACCCACCGTGCCCAACGGCTGTGCTACTTGACTCGACCCAGCGCCGTGCGCTTAGTGACGTGGTTGCCGCGTCCGCCGTTTTTCGCGGCAGTTGTCTTCGCTTTCGCCTTTTCTTTAAAAACAACCCCAAAAACTTCGTCCATGTGAGCAACGGGAATCAAGTCCACCTTTTTGTGCACGTATTCTGGAATTTCGAGCAAATCTTTTTCATTGCCGCGTGGGAAAAGAACGGTCTTGATGCCGGCCCGCACCGCCGCCAGCACTTTCTCTTTCAGTCCGCCAATTGCCAAAACCCGCCCGCGAAGGGTGATTTCGCCGGTCATCGCCATGCTTTCTCTAACCGGTCTCTTCGAAACGGCCGAGACGAGTGCCACACAAAGCGCAATACCAGCTGAGGGTCCATCTTTCGGAGTAGCACCTTCAGGAATGTGTATGTGAATGTCGAATTGTTCTTGGAAATTGGGGTCGATTCCCAGCTTTTCTGCATGGCTTCTGATGTAGCTGAAAGCAGCTTGAGCAGACTCTTTCATTACATCGCCGAGTTGCCCGGTCAACTGCAGCTTGCCTTTGCCCGTCATAGTGTTAACTTCAACCGAGAGGGTTTCGCCGCCGACTTCGGTCCATGCCAAGCCGTTAACGACGCCGACTTGGGGTCCTTTGACTTCATGTTCTCGCAAGACTTTCGGTGGTCCCAGATACTTCGGCACCACAGCCGGTACCAGCGTTACTTTGTTTTCGCTATTGCGAACAATCTGGGTCGCGACTTTGCGGCAGATAGTGGCGATGTTGCGCTCGAGGTTGCGAACTCCCGCTTCGCGCGTGTATTCCTGAATAATGCGACGCACGGATTGCGGCTGAATCTTGAGTTGCTTGCCATTCAAACCGTGTTTGTAAAGTGTCTTCGGAATGATGTGCTCTTCGGCAATCGCCACTTTCTCTTCTTCGGTGTAGCCGGAAAGCGGTATTACTTCGAGCCGGTCGAGAAGCGGCTTGGGCACGTGGTCCAGGGTATTGGCTGTCGCCACGAATACCACTTCGCGCAGACTGAAAGGCGCATCGAGATAGTGATCGGTGAAGTTGTCGTTTTGATCGGGGTCTAACACTTCAAGCATGGCAGCCGTGGGATCGCCTTGATAGCTTCTGGTCATCTTCTCGATTTCATCGAGCAAGATGACAGGGTTTTTCGTGCCCGCTTGTTTGATCGCTTGAATGATGCGCCCAGGCATTGCGCCTATGTAGGTGCGTCGGTGCCCACGAATTTCCGCTTCATCGCTCACACCGCCAAGGCTGATGCGCGCGAACTTTCTGTTCATCGCTTTTGCAATAGACTTCGCCAGACTGGTTTTGCCCACTCCCGGAGGTCCAACCAGACAAAGAATGGTTCCTTGCGGTTGCTTCGATAATTTGCGAACGGCAAGATACTCGAGAATGCGCTCTTTCACCTTCTCGAGCCCGTAGTGGTCTTCTTGCAGTATGTCATCGGCATTGTCGAGGTCTATAACTTCGCGTGAGCGCTTGCCCCAGGGCAGAGTCACAAGCGTATCCAGATAAGTGCGAATTACGGCTGCTTCGGCGCTTTGCGGCATCATCTTTTCCAGGCGCGAAAGTTCTTTATTCGCTTTTTCCAGAGCGACGCCAGCCATCTTGCTTTTGGCGATCTTCTGTTTATACTCGGCAATCTCGCCCATCTGCTCGCTGTCTTGATTGAGCTCATCTTGAATGATGCGCATCTTTTCACGCAGGTAATACTCTCGCTGCGTCTTCTCCAGATTGAAGCGAACTCGATCGTGAATCTGCTGCTCGAGGTCGGCCAGCTCTAGTTCGCGAGAAAGCAGCTGGCTCACGTATTGCAAGCGCTCACCACTGTCTGCAATCTCGAGACATTTTTGACGTTCCGCCACATCTAATCCAAGGTAGGTGGCGATGATGTCTGCAAGCCTCCCTGGTTGCCCGATTCCAGATACAGCCAACAGACTTTCGGGGTTGATTTTCTTGGTTGATTTGACGAACTGCTCGAATTTTTCAACCGCCAATTTGATCAACGTCTTGGTGCCAAGATCATCAGCAACTATCTCTTTGAGCTCGGACACTTTGGTTGTGTACATAGCCTGTTCTTCATGCCACTCATCGACCATGACACGGCACGAGCCTTCGACCAAAACCTTGACTGTTCCATCCGGCAGTTTGAGCATCTGCATCACTTCAGCCAATGTTCCGATGCCATAAGCATCGTCTTGATGAGGTTCTTCGCACTCAGGATCTCTTTGCGCTATAAGAACGATCAAACGATCGTCACGCAAGAGTGCTTGCTCTAAAGCGGCAATAGACTTGGGTCTGCTGACGAACAGGGGGGTCACCATTTGCGGAAACACAACTACATCCCGCAAGGGGATGAGAGGAAATATGGTGGTGCTCAAGTCCGCCATAGGGCTCTTTGTGTCTGAACTGGTTTGGGTTGGGTTTCCGGCTGTCGGGCTCAGGCGATCTCTCCTTTGAGCTTAGCCTTGCTAGGCAGCTGCAGGAGCTCCGCTGTTGACCGCTTTTCTACGAGTTCCTGCGTGATATGGACGACTTTGATATCGTTTCTCGATGGAACTTCATACATGATGTCGAGCATGATTTCTTCGACGATCGAACGCAAAGCGCGAGCTCCGGTCTTGCGTTTGATTGCCTCTTCAGCCACCGCTTTAATCGCCTCTTGATCGAACTTCAAATCGACGCCATCAAGCACCAGCAGCTGTTGATACTGCTTGAGAATGGCGTTTTTGGGTTCGACCAAAATGCGAACGAGCGCATCGACATCAAGAGCTTCAAGCACCGCAATTACCGGCATTCTGCCGACGAATTCGGGAATCAATCCAAACTTGAGCAAATCATCAGGAGCAGTTTCTTTGAGAATCTTGCTTGCTTTTTGCTCGCGTTCCCACGCGGTTAATGGACGCTCGGAGCCGAAGCCGATTGAGCGGTTCGATGACACGCGCGCTTCGACTATTTTGTCCAATCCAACGAAGGCACCGCCGCAAATAAAGAGAATGTTGGCGGTGTTGATTTGAATAAATTCCTGGTGCGGATGTTTTCTTCCGCCTTGTGGAGGAACGTTTGCCAATGTTCCTTCAATCATTTTAAGAAGCGCTTGTTGAACGCCTTCACCAGACACATCACGAGTGATGCTGGTGTTCTCTGATTTGCGCGAAATCTTGTCGATTTCATCGATGTAGATTATGCCGCGCTCCGCTTTTTTGATGTCGTAATCAGCAGCTTGATAGAGCCTAAGCAAGATGTTTTCCACGTCTTCGCCGACGTATCCGGCTTCGGTCAATGTGGTGGCATCAGCAACAGCAAATGGAACATCAAGAAGCTTGGCCAAGGTCTGTGCCAATAAGGTCTTGCCGCAGCCGGTCGGTCCAATCAAAAGAATGTTGGACTTTTGGATTTCGACTTGATCGGCCAGTTCGGAGTTGTGGCTAATTCGCTTGTAGTGGTTGTAGACAGCAACAGACAAGATTTTCTTTGCCAGGTTTTGACCAACAATGTGCTGGTCAAGGAAGTTTTTAATTTCCTGAGGCTTCGGAATGTCGACCAATTGCGGCAGCACGTTTTCGGAAGGACCACCGGCAGCGGGGGTGCCTTCGAAAAGCTCTTCATCCAGAATTTCATTGCAAAGGTCGACGCATTCGTCGCAGATGTAGACCCCCGGACCGGCAATCAATTTTTTGACCTGATCCTGGCTCTTTCCGCAGAAAGAACACTTGAGTCGGTTGTCCGATTGCTTTGGCATTTAGATTCCCTATCTAGGATTTAGTTGGCGTATCCATTTAATTCGGCCGTAAAAATAAGAGAAGTTCCAATTAGATGCAGGCTGTCCGTTTACAGTTACGCTTAATCTAACTCTACCTTATTCACACTGACTGCTTAGTATCTACCTAGCTCCTATACCTTTGCAAGATAGTTCTAAGATATATACGCTTTACCCCTTAGACGGCTGCCAGGTTGGGTTGTTGGTCCATTCTGGTTATCACACTGTCCACCAATCCGTATTCTTTGGCTTCTTCAGCAGTCATGATGTTGTCGCGATCTGTATCTTTTTCTATTTGCTTGACGGATTGACCGGTGTGTTGTGCCATTAACTCGTTAAGTTGTCTCTTAATCCGGATGATTTCTCGCGCCTGAATTTCGATGTCTGTGGCTTGCCCTTGCGCACCGCCCAGGGGTTGGTGAATCAAGATTCTGGAGTGGGGCAGAGCCATGCGCTTGCCTTTAGTTCCTGCCGCAAGGAGGAACGCACCCATACTGGCGGCTTGGCCAAGACAGATGGTGGAAACATCGCAACGGATGTGTTGGATGGTGTCGTAAATCGCGAGTCCCGCGGTAACCGAGCCGCCTGGTGAATTTACATAAAGACGGAGGTCCTTTTCCGGATCTTCCCCTTCAAGCAAAAGAAGTTGGGCAACCACAAGATTGGCCACGGTGTCATCAATCGGCATTCCCAAAAAGATGATGCGCTCTCTCAAAAGCCGCGAGAAAATGTCGAAAGCCCGCTCGCCGCGCGCCGTGGTCTCAATAACGGTCGGGGCATAGTAGTCACTTATAGACAGGAGTGGGTCTGCCAGCGGACTCATGCTCCAAAGCTCATAAAGATGATTCTTGGTGGGTGGCTGACGCTTTTCCATTTTGGTCCTTTCCTCTTGGGTTCTTGGGATTGCTGATACGGCTTCGATACTATCTTACTCAAATCTAAGCACAACGTATTAAAGCTGCGCTTTCGGGCGTGTCCTCAGGCTTATTCTTCCGCCTTTTTCTTGCCCTTTTTGGCAGCTCCTTCTTTTTCTTTGTCCGCCCCCTTGGCGGCCTTTGCAGTTGCTTTGGGCTTTTCTTCGCCATGCTCGTCGTCGTGTGCGTGATCGCATTCCGACCCGTGCTGATGCGGTTCTTCAGGAATAAACTTGACTTCCGCTTGGCTCACGAGAAACTCGACCACTTTATTGGTGAGAACCTCTTCCATGACCATGCGCTTGAGGTCTTCGTTGCGTGCAACGTGCTCAGGCGGCAAATTGTGGCGAACGACGACTTCGGCCAAGTAAGGCGCCATCTCGTCTTCATCGACGGTCATGCTTTCAGAGCGCACTACCGCACCCAAGACCAAGCTGGTGAGCACGCGTTGTTTGGCTTCTTCCCACTTCGAGCCTTTGACGGCTTCAAAATCTTCGCTTTGTTCAAAAGCGTCCCAACTTTCGTTGTTTTGTTCGAAGAAGCGGCGCATCTGCTGCATGAGCAGGTCGCGCTCTCTTTCGATCATGGTTTCGGGAATGTCTACTTTTGAGCCTTCAACCACTTTCTCAACGACAGCGCGTTGTGAGCGCATGTCGTTTGCTTGTTTGATTTCGTCGTTGAAACGCTCCTGAAGTGCGCTGGTGAGCGCATCGAGCGATTCATGTCCAATCGCCTTGGCAAGCTCATCATTCACATCTGGAATAACTTTCTCGCGAATTTCTCTGAGCTGGACTTGGAAAACGGCTTCTTTTCCGGCAAGTTGAGTGTTGCGATAATCTGTGGGGAACGGTGCTTTAATTTCGAACTCGCTGTCAGGTGTCTTGTCTACCAGCTGTTCGCTAAAGCCTTGAAGGAATGCCCCTTCACGCACTTCGAGAATGAGTCCCTGAGCCTTTCCGCCTTCGACCAACTTACCGTCGACGTGGCACTCGAAGTCGAGCAAAACGGTGTCGCCCATCTTCACTGGTCGTGGATCAATAGTCTGCAAGCTGGCTTTGTTTTCTGCAATCGAATTCAAGGCGCGCTCGAGAGAGCCTTCAGGAATCTGCGCTTCAGGCACTTCTACGGAGACTCCGGTGTATTGACCGAGAGTAACTTCCGGGCGCACCTCGAATTTCGCGCGCAATTTAAGCGGCGAACCAAGCTCGAAGTCACATTCATCGATTTCGGGCTGAGTGATTACATCGAGGTTTTCGTCAACGATGGCGCGGTTGAGAAGCTCAGGAACAATCGATTCAAGCGCTTCACGCTTGATGTAGTCGACGCCTAATGTTTTCTCGATGATGTTGCGCGGCGCCTTGCCACGGCGAAAACCAGGAATATTCACCTGATGCGATAACTGCCGACAGGCCATCTCGTAAGCTTTGAGAGCCTTTTCGGGCTCCAGCTCGAGTCCCATGCGTACTATGTTTTTGCCTTCACGCTCGAGGCTAACCTTCATCTGTCTCTTCCTGTCGTTATGAATGGGAGTAATAGAAAAACGGTTGTGGTTCGCAGGTAGAGATCGGTCACTCTCATGATTTCTCACCGGCGTCACTTGAAAACGCTCGTCTCAAGCCCCACAACGTAGCTCAAGACGCGATTTTAACACGCGCAAACCTGTTGCTTCCCAGCCTAGCGCCAACTCTTAACGATTAAGAAGCAAGCTAAAACGGGCGCGACGTCCCGACACACTGCAAAACCCGAAAAAATCAGAAGGGCCCCACAGTAATCGGCGGTGTGCTCGAAACAGAAACCAGAATAATGCCGGCAAGATTGATGGTAAGAAAAACGCCAAGAAACAGAGATCCCATCATCAGTTGCCAAGTCAAAAGCGCTTGTCGCGGATTCAATGTTCCAACAATGCCAAAGCGGTTTGCCAGATACATGATCATGGAAACGCCGACCAGCACGTCGCAGCCAAGAATCAAAGCGACAATGTGCTTGGACAAAGCCGGCACCAAAAGCGAAACGGCAGAGAGTATGCTCATCAGAAGAAGAGCAATCGAAGTCGCTCTATCAGAGTCTCTGACTTGAATTTCGTCATCTTTCGAGATTGTTGAAAGGTACTTGATTGCAGCCAAACTGCTGTCCCAGCGAGAACGACGCTGCAGAATACTGCCACCTTCGGAGACTTGATTTTCACCATTGGAAGCGGGACTAGAGCCGCCCTGCGAACCCTGCTCTGTGGATTCACTGACTGCGTTACTGGAGGTAGCAGAGGTCGGACTCGCCGGCTCCTGGTCGCTCATTCACTCCTCCGCTCTTTATGCGGGACAGACCCAAAACGATCACAAACGCACCACCGCTACTATACCAGGGCTAGGCCAATGCGGGGAGGGACCAAATGGAATCCCTGAAGGTGAGATCTCAGGATGCCCGGGTGAGATCTCAGGATGCCGATTGTGAGCTGCCTAGAGAATTTATATGCCGCAATCATCCAGGCTCGTAACGGCAGACCAACGCCCTTAAAGCAATCGAGACGCCTTGCGGGCGCCTTCAAATTGGTCTTGAAATGGAGCGGGAGACGAGATTCGAACTCGCGACCTCCTCCTTGGCAAGGAGGCATTCTACCACTGAACTACTCCCGCAGTAGAAACAGCATCCGACGGATGCGGTACGACACATTATATAGCGTCTTGCCGTAAAGCCCGCTATGTAAGTCCATTCATCACGGAAGTTTAACGCGGAGCTGCGACTGCGTTGTTCGTTTGAGGCCGACTAGACAGACGGCGCTCGACATCAGCTAAAACACGCACCACTTGATAGGCATTGTTAGCATCAGAGCGCGGTCGCTCGCCTGTGACAACACATTGCAAGAAGTGCTCGCATTCTACATATAGTGGCTCTACATCGGCATATTCCGGATACTCAACAACCATTCGGCCTTCTGCACCAATCGAGTGAAGCGCGAGCTTGTCCTCTCGTTGAGTGTCATTGAGCACTGCTGTCTTCTTGCTTCCGTTGACAGTCAGACGCACCACTTTTTGCGGATCAATCCAACTGTTCCTAACCTGACCTGGAATTGATTTGCCATTCACCGGGAAGTTCAAATCGAGATAAGCCACGTCTACGAGCCCATCTCGTTGCGTGTCCCATCCGCCGACGCGACTGACTTCTGGTTTGTCGCAATCCAGTAGATAACTCATCATCGAGATATCATGCGGCGCGAGGTCCCACAACACACTCCAGTCACGACGACCGTTGTTGAAATTCATTCTGTCAGAACGAACGAAGAGTAGCTCGCCCAGCTCTCCCGAGGCGATCAGTTCTTTCAAACAATTGACAGCAGGATGATAAAGAAGAAGATGCCCGACCATGAGCGCGAGGTTGCGTTCGGTGGCTAAACCATCGAGTTCTTCGGCATGCTTTACGTCGCGAGCAAGCGGTTTTTCAACATAAACGTGCTTGCCCGCGAGTAGAGATTTTTTGGCCAGATCAAAGTGCGTATCGCTTGGTGTCGCGATAACCACAGCACTGATCGTCGAATCATCAAGAACGCTCTGAATGTCTTGAACGATTCTGACGCCCTTGTATTCTCGAGAAATGTGCTCGAGCTTCTTGGGATCAGCCTCGCATACAGTGCTCAGAACGCCGAGGAGGTGGAAGTTGCGAACCAGGTTTTTACCCCAGTTGCCACAGCCGATTACCGCTACTCTTGGAAGGTCCAACGATTCTCCCTGGCAGAGATGCCTATCTCCTCTTGTTCACTGCTTCGCTGAATTCCTTTCCAACACGGAATCCAGGAACGCGCTTCGCAGGAATGTGCAGAGGCTCGTTGGTCTTTGGATTACGTCCGGTGCGAGCTTTTCTGTCTCGCGCTTCGAACGTTCCGAATCCGACCAATGTCACCTTTTCACCACGCGAAACTTGCTTGATGATGGTTTCCATCATCTTGTTTATTACTTGCTCGGCATCCTTCTTGGTGGTGCCGGCATCTTTCGCCACAACATCTACCAACTCAGCTTTATTCAAGGCTCGTCAACCCCACGTTTTAAAAGTCCGTCCAGACACTAGTTTCCGGGATTCCATTGAGACTCCTGCGCCAATCAGCATCCGCCTCACCGTTTGCATCGGGAGAAAGGCATGGCAATCATATATAGATGATGCCTTTCGTCCGGAGGAGCGAGCCACAAGCGGAAGTCTTATACCGCCTATGTTTGGCTAAGATGATGAATACAGCCGAAAGCAATGCTAGCATAAAGTTGTAATCTAACAAGCCGTACTAGTGGCTTGTATTTCGAGATTTTACTTATGTGTCTTTCGGTTTGCGGGTCATAGTCTTAGATGCTTGCGTCACGTCAACATGCTGTGTCTTCGGTGCGACGCGATGCCTGGGTCGAGATCGATTTGACGGCAATCGAAAACAACGTCAGGACTGTCAGGTCCTGGATTGAAAGTTCTGATAGCACAAAACCCGTTAAGCTCATGGGTGTTGTAAAGAGTGACGCCTATGGACACGGAGCGGTTGGCATCGCCGAGGTGCTAACAGCATCAGGAGCCGATTGGCTAGGAGTGGCTTCGGTCGACGAAGGCTGTCAACTGAGGCAATCGAAGATCGAATCACCAATCTTGATTTTGAGTCCTGCCCCAGGTTGGGCCTACGATACGGCGCTTGAATACGGACTCGATCTTACGATCACATCGTCATCACAAATCCGTGATATTGCGCGAGTTGCAATGCGTTTCAACCAAACCGCAAGAGTGCATTTCAAAGTCGATACCGGCATGCACAGAATCGGTGCGGCACCGTCTGAAGTATTGGAAGTGCTGGAAGAAATCGAACGCAACAAAAACGTCAAGCTCGCAGGTATCTTCAGCCATCTCGCCAAAGCTGATGAAAGGGAGTTCACAACCGAACAAACCAACCGACTAAAAGAAGTGTTGGAAAAATTGGAGAAGCTTGGCAAGCTTCCTGAACTGGTTCACCTGGCTTCAGGAGACGCTGCACGCCGGTTTCCCTTCACTCACTTCGACATGGTGCGAGTCGGACTGTATCTATATGGATTGGAACCACGGGCGGTGTCCGACGTGGTTACTCCAGCAATGTCAATTCGCGCCCGCATTAATCACGTAAGTTCAATTCCCGAAGGCGAATCAGCCGGTTACAACTGCACATGGACGGCAACTCGCCCGTCGCGACTGGCGTCGATTCCAATCGGTTACGCAGATGGCGTTGACCGTCGCTTGTCGAATCAGCTCAAAGCATTGGTGATGGGCAGGCAGGTTTCGCAGGTAGGATTGATCAGCATGGATCAAATGCTGTTTGACATCACCGACGTCACCGATGCACAAGAAGGCGATGTCGTTACACTTATCGGCTGCGAGCACCCCAACATTCGAAATGCACCACACCTCTATCTGAGCGATTGGGCAAACAAACTCGATACAATTACTTACGAACTCGCATGCAGAATGCGCGTGAGACTGCCTAGAGTGTACACAAGACAGCGCACAAGCTCGACGCAGTCCGCACCAAAAATCTCACAAGCTAGAATCATCGACGATGCACCGACCACAATCGCCGAGGAGAAAAAGTGACAAGAAGACCCCAAAAACTTCGCCAGCTGGGGCTTTACCCGGGAACTTTCAATCCCATTCACCTTGGGCATCTATTGATCGCAGAAGCGGCACGCGATCAATTTCAATTGGAGAAAGTGATTTTTGTAACCAGCCCGAGACCACCTCACAGAACGGAAGGCCTCTTGCCCAGCTCAGATCGCCACCAGATGGTCAAAGCCGCCATAGCATCAAATTCAAATTTCGAAGCATCGACAATGGAATTGGATCGCGATGGACCATCGTACACAGTCGAAACGGTGAAACAAGTTATCGGCATGTACGATAATGAAGTTGCAGTAAGTTTGATCATTGGCGGTGACAACCTTCCATTTTTGAAAACTTGGCATAAGTATGAAGAGCTGCTCTCCATCTGCCGCTTGCTGGTCGCTCCTAGATTGCGCTACGTCACCCCCGAACAATCATCCGTCACACTAGTTCAACCAGACACCGACTTCAGCGCAATCGGAGTGAGTGCAGACATACAAGCCATCGACTTTCCCGGCATCGCGATTTCAAGCTCTACAATCAGAAAGCGCTTGAAGGAAGGGCGCTCGGTACTGTATATGGTGCCGCGTGAAGTCAACGATATGCTTTTGAAAAACCCTTATTTTGTGCGAACGTAAGCGGAGAATATGAGCTATCCCGGCATCCCGAAAGAACTCACGCTGGAGAGCGCGCGCAAGTGGGCGGAGCCACGCGTATCTCAAAAGAGATTTCGCCACGTTGAAGGCGTCGCATTCACAGGAAAGAAGCTAGCCAAAAGGGTTGACGGTTGCGATCCTTTTTTGGCGGAACTGGCATGCTGGTTGCACGATGGCTGCAAGGAAGAGAAAGATCGCAACTTGGTTGTGCTGGCAAAAGAGCTCGGAATGCAGCTTGATGCTATCGAAGAAGCCAATGGACATTTACTTCACGGCCCTGTTGCAGCGCTTGTGGTCAAACGAGATCTCGGAGTCACCAACCAAGAATTGCTCGATGCAATCGCTGAGCACACATTAGGGAAAGTCGGTATGTCCGAGCTTTCGCAAGTCGTATTTCTGGCGGATTGTCTTGAAGAAGGACGTCCAAGAGATTTCACTCAACCGATCTGGCATGCTCTGGAAAAGAAGGACAAACCGGCCAACCTCGATGCCGCAATGCTCGTCGCCTGTGACTTAAGCCTGAAAATGCTCATCGATGGAAATAAAGTAATTCACCCGCGCACGGTGCATGTCCGAAATTACTTTCTTGAACGCAACCTGGCGAAGATCCAAGTTTAATCAACCGGATGGTCGTCTCTCTCGTTTTTCGCGCACGGCCCGAAAGGTCCGCCAGTTGCCCAATGGGAGACTTACGAGGATTGAGGGGAACCCCCATATGCCGCAACGCATTTAAGAAATAAGCTTTTCCATCGAACTAAAGAAAACACGACATTGCGCCAGACAAGGCATCACCCAAAAGCCCTTGGAAGTACCTCACAGTTAATACATTTGGAATGTCTAACGGACTGCGGACGTTGTCAGTGGTTTAATGGTAATACTAGGAATAACCAATGGATTCATCCAAACTTCAAGATATCGGCATCACTCTCGCGTTTGCGTGGAGTTTGATTTTCTACGGCATTTTGATCTTTGCTTTTGCGGCCATGGTCTTGAAAGGACTTCATCGCCTTGCTAAAGGACATCTGTGGCGCACAGGCGCAGTTCTGAGTTGCTCATTCGTTTTCATTGGGATTTTTTGGGGCTGCAAAATCGTAGACATGAGTTCTGAACTGGTCAGAGCTGAAACGGCGGCGATGGGAGAGGCCTATGCCAAGCGCCCCGCTGAATCTCGGTAGCCTGACTTATTCCTTGCTAGCTTGTTGGCTTCCGGCTTGTTCTTTGCTGTCATACTCATTGCCGGCGCTCGCAGGGTGCGAAGATAAAAACGTGATCGTCACACAGCAATCCTTCAAAAACGGAATTCGATACGTTGCCGAGCTGCATAACGCGCTAGAAGTCACACTAGACATCAATTGCGAGAAGTTTTCAAACGCTACGGCATCATCTAGACTACCCGCCACCATTGCACTAAGCGGTCCTGGAACCCGCGAAATACTTCGCTTCACTCAACGAGATCAAAACGAAAAGTGGTATGTCGGTCCTTGGATGAAACATTGGAGATATGGCTTGCCGAACCAGTCCAAGACAGATCCAAACTACGTTTACGAATTGCCTTTCGAAAAGAACAAACGTTTCAAAGTCAATCAGTCGTATCAAGGAAAGCACAGTCATAATCAAGGTTCAGAGTCAGAATTTGCGATTGATTTTGGAATGCCTGAAGGAACAACCGTTTGCGCCGCACGTGCCGGAAAGGTGATTGTAATCAGAGTCGATTCCACCCAAGGTGGAGACAATCGGGAGCTTTATGAAGACTGCGCTAATGCAGTGATTGTGCGCCATAGCGACGGCACATATGGAAGCTACATTCACTTAAGGCCCAAGAGTGCTCTGGTCAAGTTAGGCCAAACTGTAACCGCCGGCACACCGCTTGCACAATCAGGAAACACAGGCTGGTCAACTACGCCGCATCTTCATTTTGAAGTCTACAGAGTGGTCAGCGGCAAACAACTCTTCACTGTCCCGGTCAAGTTTCGAACATCCGAAGGCATCCGAGATCGCCTGCTCGAAGGCGAATTCTATGGCTCAGAAGCTCTCGCAATGGAAAAGGACTAGCTACGCTAAAGCGTAAAGAACACGTCGATTCACTAGCTTTCGTACCCCGCACTATCTGCACCGTCAAAGCTTCCAGCAGCTTCGTCAATTGCTTCTTCAGCTGCTTCTTCGGCAGCTTCCTGAGAAGCCTCCTCAGCTTCGTCCGTCTCTTCCGCTAACGCTATTTCCTGCGCTTCATCTTCAGCTTCCTCGGCTTCCCGTTCGGCACGTTCTTTCTCTAACAACTCCGCTTCTTCTTTCGAAGCGTCATCCCACAATGCAAGACTCCCGATTGCAAGAGCAAACGCCATCATCACGCCGCCCCAAGGAATGTTCAGATTTACTTGATAGGCACCATGCGGTGTCACTACTGGTATCGTCTTAGGATCAACAAAGCCGTATACAGCGATGATTCCGCCAATGATAAAGAAGAACAATGAGATTGGTTTTCGTACGTCAAGCATAGATATGTTTACTTACCAGAAGAAGAGATTGA
The DNA here is from genome assembly GCA_964503045.1 of uncultured Candidatus Obscuribacterales bacterium. GTDB lineage: Bacteria > Cyanobacteriota > Vampirovibrionia > Obscuribacterales > Obscuribacteraceae > CAYZJR01. The sequence goes on along the minus strand of CAZCZI010000033.1, from coordinate 18,235 downwards.
GAACCAACGTCATGAGCAAAACAATAATTGCCAGTGGCCCAGGACGCTTGTACCAAGGAAGCTTCGACTTCTCGGGTCGCTTATGCAACCCCCAAACTAAGCCTTCCAACTCGCTGTCCGGTTTAGGTTTGGTGAAGAACGAAACGAGAATTGTCACCACAAAACAAATCAACCATGCATACGTTGCTCGCCAGAAATTCGCTGCCATATCCGAGCCATAAACCAGATATCCGCGCCAGGTGAGCCACCAGAGAACTCCGGCTCCGACTGTTCCACTCACCAAGCCCACGAATGCTCCCCAAGGACTGCAACGCTTCCAAAACATGCCGAGCAAGAATGTCGCAAACAATGGAGCATTGAAGAACGTAAAAATCAACTGCATATAGTCCATGATGTTTGAAAATTTCATGGCCAAATAAGCAGCCCCTATACTTATGAAGATGCCGCCTGCCGTCGCAGCCCTTCCCATCCAAAGATAGTGCTGATCCGATTTGTTCTTCGCTATGTAAGATTGATAAATATCATAAGTCCAAACGGTATTAAATGCGGTGACATTGCCGGCCATGCCCGACATAAAACTTGCAAGCATCGCAGTCAGTCCAACTCCCAGCAACCCGCTTGGATACATCACCCCCATCAACATCGGTAAAGCCAAGTTGAAATTATTGGATGCTACTCCTTGTTTGAAGACTTGAGGCATTAGAACGAGTGCCACCAGTCCAGGCAAGACCGTCAGAAGTGGAAACAATACTTTCGGAAACGCTGCAATCAACGGTGTTCGCTGCGCGGCCGCTAAGTTTTCTGCCGCCATGGCGCGCTGAATGACTAGAAAGTCGGTGCACCAGTAGCCGAATGAAAGGACAAATCCCAATCCCGCCACAATGCCAATCCAATCGACGCCCATCGGATTTACGGCTGTTGCCGTCTCCATCCAGAGGTGCGCAAATCCAGGGTTTTCAAACGATTCAGACAGCCCAGTCCATCCGCCATAACGAACCAATCCCAAAATAGCGATTGGCAAAAGACCAAAAATAATGAGGAAGAACTGCAAGACCTCGTTATAGATTGACGACGTCAATCCACCAAGAATGGTGTACACCAATACCACTGTCGCCGCCGCCCATATAGATGCATCCATGGGCCAATTCAGCAATTTCTCGAAGACCAGTGCCATGGCATACAAATTGACACCAGACATCATTACGGTCATGACAGCAAACGATATCGCGTTGAACGCACGCGTCGGCTCATTGAATCTGAGCTTCAGATACTCAGGTACACTGCGAATTCTGGAGCCGTAATAAAACGGCATCATGAACACCGCCAGAAACACCATCGCAGGGATTGCACCGAGCCAATAGAAGTGCGCGGTCATCATGCCGTATTTAGCAGCATTGGCAGCCATTCCCATCACTTCGATGGCGCCGAGGTTGGCAGACAAAAAAGCCAGCCCGGTCACCCAGCTGGGAATCTTGTGACCGGCAAGGAAGAAGTCCTCGCTGGTCTTCATGTTCTTCTTCAGAAAAGCGCCTATCGCAATGACAAAAACGAAATAGATTCCGATGATTGCGTAGTCAACCGGCCCAATGTTCGCAAAGACTTTACCGCCCACCGCCACCTACCCCTGAATGACAACGCCTGAATGACAACGCCGGAATGAGATAGATCCATACTACCTCAACCAGTGCCGCCGGCCCCAAATAAACGGAAGCCGATTAGCGCAAAACATGCCGCATACAACCAAACAAGGGTGCTTGGCGAAACAAAATTCAGTTAAGAAGCCCGCCTAGCCAGAGTATTCGCTCATATCGCCGCCGCCGGCATCTTTCTTGCTGCCAAGAAGGCGAAGTCCTGTTGCATGAATATACGGCTTCACATTCTTGTTACCAGCGTCGTCAGACCATCGGCTGAAGTCAAGCCGACCCTCGACACCAATCAGACTGCCCTTGCGAACGTACTCGCCGGCGATTTCGGCTTGGCGTCCCCAGATTTCGATGTCGAACCAATCTGTTTCTTTCTCTTTAGTGGGTCTGTTAACCGCGAGGGAGAATGTCGTCTTGACGCGACCGGACTCGAAATAACGCATCTCGGGATCGCGACCCGCTCTACCGACCACAATGACTGAATTGACCATGAAGTACTCCACCTCGCACAAACTTGCACGTGCGTCCAACGCAGCGGCACTGAAATATAACTGTGTTGATGATATCGAAAACGCGAAGTAATCGTACAGCGTATATGGTTAATTCCCGTAGGGGTAATTCCCAATCGGGGTGCGGGAAACGCAGAGAATTGCATGCGGCATTAGGCAGAAATAAACCTAAGCGCTTGGCAGCGCTTGTATATATTGGGTACTCTTAGGCTGATCGTATATACACGGGCGAATCGCGAAACGACCATACGCGCAAATCACCAAACGCAATTAATCAATTCCAGATAATGCCGGCAGCCCCAACATCCACAGACACTACAAAGCGCAAGCGTAAGAAGTCGATTGCGCCGAATGCTGCAATCAAAGATGTCGCGATTCCGGAAGAATCAAAACAACAACCCGTTTGGCATGTAGTTGCTCTCAACACGCTGACGTTGTCTGCGTACAGCATGTTTTGGTTTTTTAAATCATGGCGCGATTTAAAAGCCGAAGCAATAAAATTGGTGGAACAGAATTCAAATTCAGATGATGCTTCAGATCATTCTGAATGGAACAAACTAGTTGATACAAGCCCGCTTATAAGAACGATTGGAATCGTGATTCCTGGCTGGCAGTTGTACTTGTTTTATAGTTTATTCAAAAGCATCGCGCTTGTATCACCGCTTGTCGAAAACAAAAAAGCAACAATGATTGCAACCGTATTGACCGTTTCTCTGCCTATACTTTTTGCACTAGGAGCGCTGCCTGGAGTTTGGTTCTTCCTGTATTTGCTCGGCGTCGTACCAATTGCGATTTCACAGCATCAACTCAATGATTATTGGAGAACACGCGAAGACTCCAAGAAATATCTCGTACGGCACGCTTTCACGCCTGGTGAGCTGATTGCAATCATCCTCGGTGCGTCTGTATTAGGATTGTGCTTAGCTGGTTTCATGCTGATTCCGCCCACGAAATGAGAAATGTTGGCTTAGGGAATGACTCCGTGTCCTCAGATTCAAAAAAACTATAAAACTCGTAAAACGGTACAGAGTACCGTTTCACAAGTGGTGGGAACATAAGAGCGCGTGCAGAAAAAAAACTTGTGGTGGGTCGTCAGCACACATCGCTCTTACATGCTTCTACTTTGACACGGCTCATGCACACGGATATCCACCTAAAGCGTGAGGCTCCGGTGTGATCTTTGCGGCGAGTCATTCCTTGAAAGGATTAGAAGCCGTGCTTTTTCGCCCATTTGATGAGCTTGTCCACATCGTCCAATTCAAGCTTTTGAGCGAGATGTTCGGCTGTTTCCGTCAATTCTTCAACCGGAATTCCCATTCTTTCTGCAGCTTTCGGCAATTTTCCACGCTTCGTCAAATGTCTTAGCAGTGTTCTTTCTTGCCCTGACAGACGCGTTAAGTGCCGCGGCAACGACGGCGAGATGACGCCTTTCGAACCGCGTGTAACCATCAATAGTGCCATGCGAAGCAAAGCCGGAGCATCGGTTTTGAGTATGTAACCTAGCGCGCCTGCATCAAGAAGATCCTGTACATCAGAGGCTTTTCCATCGCTTGCATAGATAATCACTTTGGTGTTTTTCAGGCGTCCAAAACGCTGAATCAAGTCCATCGTGGAGATCAGTCCAGGCAGATGAAGATCGAGAAGAACGATATCTGGAAGCAATTGCTGAGCGGTTTTCCACGCCTCATCGGAAGTCGCGGCTTCGGCCACCACTTCCATCAAATGTCCCGCACTCACATCACTCACTGCCTTTTGGCGAGTCGGTATGTGGTCGTCAACTACAAGTACGCGAATCATTTTCTATCCCGGGCGACTCCCAATCGCCCAACTCGATCGAGACATACAGAATATACACGGTTTGAGTTTTCGAGAAAATTTCGCGACGTCCTGACATCCGGGCGCCCGTTGAGGTGGAATGCCTGTGCAGATTCATGACGTTGGAGATAGAGATCGTCCATCTGATGTACCATTGTCTGTTATGCGTTTCCTTCAACTGGTGTGGTGATTATGAAAAAAGCCCTTATCGCGGCATTGGGAATCAGCCTCGTCGCTTCGACCGTTGCTTGTTTGTCTAATCCAGCAATGTCCAAAGACAGTAATGACGGCACCCTGCTTGCCCAAAACAACGTCGTTAAGACGCCCAGTGGACTTCAATACGAAGACAAAGTAGTAGGCAAAGGCGCAGCACCCAGACAAGGACAAACAGTAGTGGTTCACTACACCGGCTGGCTGACGAACGGCACTAAGTTCGACAGCTCGAGGGACAGAAACCAACCATTTACCTTCGAACTCGGCGCCGGTCGGGTAATCAAAGGCTGGGACGAAGGCGTAGCCAGCATGAAAGTAGGCGGCAGACGCACATTGACGGTTCCCCCACACCTGGGATACGGCGAGCGCGGCTTTGGCAATATCATTCCGCCAAACTCCACACTCATTTTTGACGTTGAGCTTCTGGGAATCCAGTAACTATAAGTAGATCGCGATCACGCCGCGATCACATGCGGATCACAAACGCTGTTCAGCTCAAAGAAATTGCGATCGCCGAAATCGCTCGTGCTTGCTTGTGCTTCAAGGCATGCCGGTTCTCGGCGGGTTAAGTTCGACTAAGATTTTATGTGCATGCCATCTGTATATACGATCTCCTTTGTATCATTTAAGAGGCAGACAAATTAGAGAATGGGTTTTTGTCAGCGCCGCATGCCGAAGCTTCGAATCAGAAGCTGAAACGCAGCAACGATGGCAAGAGGAGGAGTTTTAATGTTGGAAGAGATTTGGGGATTGGCAACGAGCCGATGGGGTTTGGCAGCTGCACTTCTATTGGCAATGCCGGGCGGCAGAAAGCTTCTCAGAAGCGTTGCAAAGGAAACCATCAGAGCCGGCATGACCGTATCCGAAAGCGTAAAAGATATCGCAGCCGAAATTAAAGAAGAAGCCAGCGATGTCGTTGCAGAAGTAAAAGCAGAACGCGCAGAAAAACTGCAACACAACAAGCACGAAAAAGCTGACAAGCACACTCACAAAGTTCACGAATAACGCGTGACCTTTGTTGCAACTCCGATGCCAGGAGCGCCATGCCTGCAAGCGCTCCTGGACTAGGGTTCTCTTTTGCCGAATTTGAGGTGAACTGATTTAGCTATGTCGATACGTCATTTACATAAGTATTCACGAGGCGTCGCGCACCATTTACCTCATCGGACTCGTTTACGCATTCCAAAGACGCATCGAGATGCAACAACAGTTAGACGCGTTCGCGACACGCTTGCCGCACTGCCGAGCGTCCATAGCGTAGAAACCAACGAACGCACCGGAAGCATTATCGTTCATCACAGTCACGATGAAGACATTCTTTCGAGCATTGGAAGAGCAATCGAAGGAGTAGCAGTCGATCTGTTCGAATCGATTTTAGAAGTCGAAGAGCTCGAGTCGCCCACAGTCAGTATTTTCGGGACCTTGATTCGTTCGACAGTTGCCAGAGCGAATGAGGGAATGTCCGGCTACACCGGACACAGCGTCGATTTGAAAATGCTTCTTCCGATCACATTCTTGAGTTTGGGTCTCGTGCAAGCATCACGTATAGATCGTTGGTGGCTGCAAACACCCGCATATGTTCTTTTCTATTGGGCGTACGATTCCTATATGAAGTTTCACGGGCCGCAGGTGCATAACGTCGAGGAACACTCAGGAAACGGTGGCGGCATACACAGGTATTCCAGAGGCAGCCGATGAATTTACCCACAAAAGCCGATGCGAAGCGACGCTCGAAACCACCGGTGTCTGCACAGATTGAAGTCGCTTCGGGCGAAACATCAAATCTGCCTGCGATTGTTTCGGACAAAACAACAAAGCACGTTGCTTTGGACAAACGCAATTTAGGTTTAGATACTGACTGCTCGTCCGGTTCGCCAATTGATTACACAGTAATGCACTCCGTTGCCGGTCGGCTCAGAGTGCGCATAGATGCAATTAGAAATGACAACGAGGCGACATCGAGACTTCTGAGCAAGCTGAGCGCCATCGCTCAAATCACCGGCGTACGGGTCAACACCTGGTGCGCCACTGTAGTGATAAATTACGACCCACACGAATTCAGCGAAGATTCACTGCTGTCGGTATTGAACAATCTGAACATCGATCAGCCGGAAGTCGGAATTGTCCAGGACGCATCAATCGTTGTTATCCGCCCTGTCAGCACTGCATCTAGACTTGCAACCATCGCTCAGCGCTTGGTTAGGCTCGTCGATCGTTCGTTCCCGCCGTTGATACAGCTCGTGTTCGGTGCAGCCTCATTTGCAGTTTCTGCGCTGAAGTTTCCCGTTCTCATTAGTCGCACCATACTCGGTATCGCCGTTGTTCCCATCATCAATCGAGCATTTCAAACGGTTTTGGAAGAGAAGCGGTTGGGCGTTGACTCCTTGGACGGCATGGCAGCGCTCCTCATGATTGCAAATGGTCGGCTGGTGGAAGCAGGTTTTATGTCTGCTCTAATTGGATTGGGTGAATTCATCAGGGAAAGAACCGCCAGACGCTGCGAAAAAATCGTGACGGATTTGCTCGGGCTCAAAGGACGTTTCGCATGGTTGGTAAAAGGAAACAAGCGACTTTGCATACCAGCAGATGAAGTGCGCCCTGGAGACGTTGTGGTTGTCTACCCAGGAGACATGGTTCCTATCGACGGTCTGGTAGTTGCCGGCATAGCTGCTGTCGATCAATCAAAACTGACGGGAGAATTCATTCCCGTCGAAGTAGAGAAAGGCCATACTGTCTATGCGTCGACCGTTGCAGTAGAAGGAAAGATATACGTGCGTTGCACCGCATCTGGTGTGGATACAAGAGCGGGTTTGGTTCTCGAGTCACTCAACAATGTTCCTCTTCACGAAACAAGAATTCAAAACTACGCGTCAGTAATGGCCGACAAACTGGTCGTCCCCATTTTCATCGCATCAGGTCTCTGCTTTGCACTCACCAGAAATCTGCAGCGCCTGATGAGCATGCTTATCTTCGACTTCTGCACCGGCATCAGAATCGCCGCACCGACTGCGGTGCTGGCCTCGATGAACAGAGCCGGACAGCACGGAATTCTCATCAAAGGTGGCGGCGCTCTGGAAAGGCTCGCCACGGTCGATGCAATCGTGTTCGACAAGACAGGAACACTAACAACAGGTCAGCCCAAAGTAACACAGGTAATTTCGCTAAACGGCTATACCGAAGATCAACTTGTTTCGCTTGCCGCATCCGTGGAACAGCGCCTGCACCACCCCGCATCGAGAGCGATAACGCGATATGCCGGTATGTGCGGGGTGAAGGTTCATGATAGAGCTTCTTCTACGTTCGTCAGAGGGATGGGAGTAAAAGCCGAAGTACGCGGCAAATCGGTGCTTGTCGGAAGCAAGCGATTGATGGAATCTGAATCGGTCAACACCGACGCCGCGAAAAAGACAGAACTGGCAGTGGCGAAAAAAGGTGAGTCGCTTGCCTACATTGCTATTGATGGCGAGTGTTGCGGGTTGATTTCTTACAGCGATCACCTGCGAGCAGAAGCTGAAGCTGCGCTGACTCGGCTCAAGCGAATGGGAATCAAAAAGCTGATCATGGCTACCGGCGACAACGATCAAGCTGCTAAGCGCATCGCCAACTCCGCCGGACTCGAAGACGTGCTGTCCAAGGCATTTCCAGAACAGAAGGCCGACCTGGTAAAACAATTGAAAGCCGCAGGCTACACAGTGGCTGTCATCGGCGATGGTATCAATGATTCTCCGATGATGGCACACGCCGACGTAGCAATTTCGCTGCACGATGGAACAGAAGCCGCCAGACACAGTGCAGACGTGGTATTGACCGATGATGATCTTAATCGTTTACCTGAAGCGATTACGATTGCTCGCAAAGCGATGGGTTTGGTGAAACAGAATCTGGCTCTGGCAGTGGTGCCTAATAGCAGCGGACTGGCACTTGCAGCTTTGGGTATAGTCGGCCCCGCCGGCGCAACGCTTCTCAACAACGGCTCTGCAATTTGCGCAGCCCTCAACAGCCTGCGTCCGCTTTACGCCAGCGGTTGGACACAACTCAAGAAAGACGAGCGCCCGCCAGGTTTGCAATAGC
>CAZCZI010000033.1:0-9884 GCA_964503045.1 uncultured Candidatus Obscuribacterales bacterium | reverse complement strand
GCCTTCACCGATCTCGCGTCGCATAATATGGGTGCAACTATACTTTGCATTTCGATTCCAAATGTACACTGTATATACTGGACTCAGGTTTGAAACTGTGTGCTAGGAAATGGACTCAGAATTAGACAACAGCATATCGAAGCAGCTGCGCTGTACGCGGTGTGGAAAACCGATTGTGGCAAACAGACGCTCCGGTACAATGACGGCGTGGATCTTTCGGCCGACCTACTGCTCTTGCGAGATTCCACAGTCGCCGGCGACGCGCGCAATCGCGGCTCTAATTTTGCGCCCACCCGAACTGAGAGAGATCTCCGGCTTACCGACGTCAGAGTGCAAGAGTTGCCTAATAACGCAAGTGGGCGACAGACATGAATGCCAACCGGAATCGAGCGCGTCGCCGACACAGGAAGAACAATCTGTGGTTGGCACGACAATAAACGAGAAGTATCTAGTGCTCGGCTATGTAGGCCGAGGCGGAATGAGTGTAGTGTATCGCGCGCGACATCTTCATCTCGATCAAGATGTCGCGTTGAAACTTTTGCGATCGCATCTGATTTTCGATGACGACATGTTTATGCGTTTCACCATAGAGGCAAAAGCCGTGAGTGTTCTCGCGCACAAAAACATCATTCGGCTGTTTGATTATGGTATCACCGAAGATGCCCGCCCCTTTTTGGCAGTGGAATTCTTGACAGGGACTTCATTGGACGAAATAGTCCGCACCTGCGGAGCGATTGAAGAGCCAGTGGCAATCAATTGGTTTTGTCAGATTATGTCAGCGCTTATTGAGGCGCACTCACACGGCATTGTGCATCGCGACTTAAAACCGAGCAATGTCATGGTAGGAACTGACAGTAGTGGCATTGAAACAGTCAAGCTTCTAGACTTTGGCATTGCAAAAGTCTTGAGTGAAGACGCAGAACAAGCCAAACTCACACAAACCGGCGAAGTCTTTGGCTCGCCTATGTACATGAGCCCGGAGCAATGCCTTGGGAAACAACTGGACGCCCGCGCCGACATCTACGCAGTAGGTATTTTGATGTATGAAGTTCTTTGCGGTAAGGCACCGATTCTTGGTCTAAACGTGCTCGATACGCTCAAGCGACAACTCTCGGTCGAGGCGCGTCCATTGCGCGAAGTCGCCCCTCATGTTTCGGCGGACGTCGAGTACATCGTCATGCGCTGCCTTCAAAAGAACCCGGAGATGCGTTATCAATCGGCGGAAGAATTGCTGCGCGATCTGGTGGCTGTAAGGCAGCAAAAACGCGTTCAAAGGGTGAAAACAGAGGACAGTGCCAAGAAAAAGCCTGTGTTTGTCGACACGTCACGAATTATCACTGTCGTGGCGAGCTTAGCCTGTATTGCCGTGTTTGCCGCCGCTGCAATTGCCGGTTTCAAAATTATGCCAAAATTGGCGCCGCCGGTGAAGGTTTCAAATGTTCCACCCAAAGAAAAAACCGTAAACCCCGAAACTATCAACGATTCCGGCTACAGAAACATGCACGTTTTATCTGCCGAATACATAACAAAGGGCATGTACAAAGACGCGATTCCGCTGCTCTTGTTTTGCGTTACGATCTTGAAAGACAGGCCAGAGCGGGAGTTAGAGCTTGCCGATGTTTACCGTGAGCTAGGAAAGTGCTACATAAAAACAGGCGCAGAAGCTGATGCTCGCCGCAGTTTCGTCGCTGCAAACGGACTTTATGAAAAGCACAACCTGTTTCCCAGCGACAAACGGGCCTTCTTATTGGAGTGTGCAGGCGCCATCAAAAGCGGCGAATTCACCCTGCCCTGAGGCTTGGGAGCGGCGTGGGCGGGTATATAAGTCGAGAGCGGGATAGAGGAACCTCGGCTTAATGCCAAAACTGCCCAAATCGTTAAAAGCCCTCAAAGAAGACGCGCCCATTATCTGTCCGGACTGCGGAAAGCAAATGTCGGAAGAAGGAAACGGCTCGCTCACCTCGTGGATTTTTCGCCCTTCGCGCTGCACCTGTCAGGATTCCAACGGTGATCGGCGCCAGGCCAGACTGAAGCGCACGGCACCGCCTCAGTCAACTCAAACACCCCCACAGCGCCCTTATCTGCAGCACGGTCGCCAGATCGAACTGGCTCCCACTGACGAAGCCAGCCGCGAACACAGCAAACGAACGGCAACTGCAAGCGAAAGGTCCATTATCGGTCAGGTTCTCAACGACAAGTACCACGTGATGAGCTTCATCGGACGTGGCGGTATGAGCGTCGTTTATCGAGCCCGGCATCTGCTCATGCAGAAAGATGTGGCGTTGAAGTTTTTGCGCTCGCACTTGTTGGCTGATGTGGAGAGCGTTAACCGGTTTAGAACCGAAGCGCGCGCTGTGAGCGCACTCAACAGCAAACACATCATTAGACTGTTTGACCTCGACGTAACCGTTGAGAATCAACCATTCTTGGTGGTCGAGCTTCTCATCGGCATTTCACTGGCCGACATCGTGAAAGACAAAGGCCGCATCCCTCAAGACGAGGCAGTCGGCTGGTTTTGCCAAATCGCACAAGCTCTGCAAGACGCGCATGAACAAGGGGTTATTCACCGCGACTTGAAACCGTCGAACGTAGTAATCGACGATGGAATGGTAAAGATATTCGACTTCGGTATCGCCAAAGTTTTGTTTACCGAAGGCGCGGACAAATCGAAACTCACGCAAACCGGTGAAGTCTTCGGCAGCCCCATGTACATGAGTCCAGAACAATGCCGCGGCTCTAAATTGGACGGCCGCTCCGACATTTATTCAATGGGTTGTCTCATGTACGAAGTTTTGTCGGGGTCGCCACCATTTGTGGGGCAGAACATTTTTGACACTCTGAGCAAACAGTGTAATGAAGAGCCAATACCGCTTACAGATGTCGTAAGTGAACTTTCCGACTCGCTCGATTATGTGGTTCGGCGGTGCCTCGACAAATCAGCAAGTCTTAGATATCAATCGGCCGCCGATCTGTTACGCGACCTTGAAGACGTCCGCGATCACAGAAAGATTCAAAACGCCATTCCGCGCAGCGGACCCAAGGTGCAGGCGCAAAACATACGCCATATAAAAACGCCGGATGGACCAAAAGAGAGTGTTGCCGACAACATAAAAATGGCGGTGGTCCTCACAATTTTTGCATGTGCCCTCGGTTTTGGCTCCGCGGCAGTCGCCTGGTTTACAATGCAAAAGCCGCCTGAGAAGCCGCAAACAACAACCGTCGCTTCAACATCGGCCAAGACCGCTTCGGCCGACCCCGACTTCGATCGAGTGCGCGAACTCGCCTACTCTTGTTATGAAAAGGGTTGGTACGACAAGGCTATCCCGCTGTTTACGTTCATGATAGAAAAAGGCAAAAAATATCCAGACGAAGTCAAACGCGCGGGGCAAAATCTTGGACGCTGTCATCAACTCTTGGGCCGGTTAGATGATGCCTTGAAGACGTACAAAATCTATGGGTTCCACCCCGCTGCTAAAGATGCCGTTTTCAATCAATTCTTGGCCAAACAGTCTAAGTCAGAGACGCGCAAGGCTCGACGCAAAGGTCGCTAGCCATGGAGGATTCTAACGATGTCGCCCCGGTCTGACACCCCCGCGAAGAGCTTGCTTTGTGCTCGCTGCGGCAAGCCGAAGGTGGGCGACCGCCGTGCGATGACATCCTGGTTTGCGGCATCAAACTCATGCGTTTGCGCAGAAGCACCAAAGCCGGAAGATCATACTGAAGTAACCATTACGAAACATCCGGTGCTGCGAAGCATCACCGGCGGTGGACAGCAGTTTTGTCACATCTGCGGCATGACCTTCTTCGGCTTTACGCACAGATGCGAGGAAGAGTACAGCAAACGCCCAACCGCCGCCGAACACGCACTCGTCGGCGAAGTCATCAACCAAAAGTACAAAATCATCGAGTTTGTCGGCCGTGGTGGCATGAGCGTCGTTTATAGCGCCAAGCACTTGTTGATGAAGCAAGATGTTGCGCTGAAATTGATGAGATCGCATCTGCTCAGCGACAACAACATGCTTAGAAGATTTCAGATTGAAGCACAAGCAGTGAGCGCCTTAACGCACAAGAATATTATTCGGCTTTTTGACTTCGGACTGACTGAAGACGATCAAAGACCGTTTCTGGTCGTTGAGTTTTTGACTGGAACATCACTGTCCGACGTCCTCAAAGAATGCCGCGCCGTTCAACAAGCGATCGCCATAAATTGGTTTTGCCAGATTGCTTCTGCGCTCGTAGAAGCGCACGACAAGGGCATCGTGCACAGAGATCTAAAGCCAAGTAATATTGTGGTCGGAACCGAAAGAGACGGCACTGAAACAGTAAAAATCCTCGACTTCGGTATTGCAAAAATACTTTTCGAAGACACCGAACAGTCTAAGCTGACACAGACCGGCGAGGTCTTCGGAAGCCCAATGTACATGAGCCCCGAACAATGTATGGGACAGAATCTCGACGGGCGCGCAGATATCTTTTCACTGGGAACGCTCATGTATGAAGTTCTTTCAGGGCAGCCACCACTGATAGGACAAAATGTTCTCGATACTTTGAGAAAACAACTTAACGATAAGCCGCGACCGCTGTATCAAGTCGCGAATGTCAGTGATGATCTCAATTTCGCAGTCATGCGCTGCCTGGAAAAGGAACCGGCGAAGCGATACCAGCATGTGAAAGATCTGCTGCATGATCTGCTTTTGATTAAGCAAAACAAAAAGATCAAACGACCAAAAGAAAAAGGTGACAAGAGCAAGGGTTTCAGAGACAACACTTTTCTGTTAACCGCAGTCTGTGTCTTGTTCTTTATTGGCTTTGCGTCAATCGTCGGATTCGTCGCATATAAAGTCATGCCGAACATTGCGTCGGCGCTTCAGTTCGAAGTATTTCCAAAGAAGAAACCCGAGGTCACTGCTGAGGCCATAAACGACGAGGGATATCAGAAGATGCGAAAGCTCGCGAAGAGCTATTTGCAGGAAAACAAAGAGGCCGAGGCTTTGCCGCTACTGCAATTCTGCGTTGAAATTCTGAAAGACAAACCGAGTCGCGAGGAAGAACTTTCAGAAGTCTATCTGGATCTCGCCAAGTGCTATGCCAAGGCAAACAAAGAATCAGATGCCAGGCTTGCCTACAGCATGGGAATGAAAATCTACCAAAAACGGCACCCGGACATGAGTACGCACAAGGACTATTTGCGCGAGTGGTCGTCGTTCATCAAGACGAAGAAGGTTCGGCTCGACGAGTGATGGCAGGCGGCTGGTGTGCGGCGCGTACGTGCGAGAACTAGGATGTCGACGTCGCTATGACTGCGCCTCTTCCGCTTGTGTTTGAGGAGGCTTGGTCGGCGACGAAATCATCCAACACAGTATGAGCAGTATCAAATTAATCAGGGCAAAACTAACCGACTTCGCAGCATAACTTGCAGCAAAGGCAAAGAAGATTATCCAACTCAATAACGGATAGGCGAAATACAGCAGACAGTATGCCTTTTCAATTGTCCTGAGACCCTCAAATTTTGACAGCGAAACAGCAGGAACAGTCAAAACCGCAGGCAGCGCCAAGAGCACGCAATCAATCTCAAACGAATGCGGGCTGGCGAGCATCGCAATGAGTACAGTCAAAGCAGTGGCGCTGCGAACAGCATGTACGTTCTTGCCGGCCTTTATCCAAATCCAGCCAAGCAACGGCAGTGACGCCACAGACAATACCATGCTCGCTGGAAGAACAATTGACTGAGGCAAGAAATGACTCAATATCGAGCGCAGAGAAATCATGCGATCGGCAGCGACATATGTGTTGGTTTCAATGGAAAAGAGCGCTTTCGGATAACCGAAAACATTTTGCCAATCTGTTAGTAGTCCGACTGCAAGAAGATAAACAGCTAGAGTTGCCCCAAAGGCAATGATAGTCTTTACTTTGCGCTGCACCAACAGTGGAATCATGAAAAATGGAAGATACTGCAGTTTAACGACTGACGCCAAAAAGATTCCGGCAGCGACATCGCGCCCCTTCAAAAAGGAATACCAATACAAGCTCACCATTCCAAGAACGAACAGACTGCTTTGTCCTATGTAGATTGTCTGAAAACCCGCAAATGAAGCCAAAAATAAACCTATCAGAAAAAAGTTTCCAGCCTTTCCAAGCGAATTGTTGTTCCTTCCCAACAAATACACACCAACGATGGCAAGCGACATTGAAACGGCGTCCCATACGAGGTGAGCAGCATCAATAGGCAGGAATGAAAGAGGAACAAAGAGCATCCAATAGTAAGGAACATTTTGATTGTTCATCTCAACAGTTGGTGTGTACGGTGCCACCAATTTGTTGAGCCAGTCTTGCTGCACCTTGAGGTCGTACAAGTTTTTTCTATCTTCAGAAAGAACCATCTTGCCGGCACGATAGAAATGCATGAAATCGGTAATGAAAATCTTTCCGTCGCTTTTAACGACGGTGAGATTGCCCTTGATTGCATTGGACGTGATTAGCCAGCAGCAGGCGCAAAACCACATCGCGACAAGGCAACCGTAAGCGAAAATGGCTAGGTTTAAGGCTTTTTTTCGCGAATAAGGCATTGGTGGTGGAGCGTGTCAAGTGTTTGTGAGATAAGCCTTTCCGAGTTTACCAAATTGGCGGATCGTACGGGCGAAATACCTCATGATAGAATCGTAGGCGGAAAAGGCAAGAATGACTGCAGCAAATGTTTTCTAAAGAGAGGATGAAGAAGCGGCTCTGGGTCGCATACTTCGCATTCTTCCTTTGCTGGGGCATCAATTCTTACATGCTCGTTTATAGACTGTTCAACGACCATGAGCTGTTTGCACGAGTCATGGGCGGCAGACCCTACATCAGCGATTTTGTTAACCACTATACGGCAGGCGTGCTTGGACAACGGGCTCAAAAAGAGCACATCAATATCTACGATGTGGAAGTTCAAGCAAAAGAGAGCGCGAAGGTAATAGCGCCTATAGTGGCAGAGATGCCTTTCTATTTGCAATATCCGCCGACACTCTTTGTGTTTTGCATCCCGTTTGCATTTCTGCCTCCGAATTATGCATGGTTGACTTGGAGTTTTCTGGGATTTATTTGTGTAGTTTCTAGCGCTTACGCACTTTTCCATTCAGAGTCGAAGAATCGATTCGCGATGGCATTTGCAATCACCGCTGTTCTCGGTAGTTTTCCAATGTGGGTGAGCATTGAGCTGGGTCAAACCAGTCTCTTTCTCTTCGCGGCTTTGAGTGCATTCTGGATATTGCTCAAAAAGGAAAGACCTTTTGCAGCAGGATTGGCAAGTATCTTTTTGCTTGTGAAGGTCCAATACCTTCCATTCATTCTTGCTTGCGGACTCGCCATCGGAAAGCTTCGGTATGCAGCCGGTTTTCTCATTGCAAGCGCAGTTGCCGCAGCGGTGTGTATTGGCGTTTTGGGTTGGGACAATTGCATCGAGTGGCCGAAAGTACTGCTACATGCTGAAACGAATCGACGTTTTAGTGGCGTCGAGCCGCAAGGACAACAAAACATTCGCGGTATGTTGTTTTGGGTCATGGGTGGCGACACTCACGTGGTGGGAACAATTGTTGGCGCCCTCTGCATATTAGCTTCTGGAGCGCTCGGATATTTATGGTGGAAAGTAAAACCTCGACTCATCAACACTTCAAGCTGGGCTTTTCATATTTGTGCGGCACTATCTACGATGGCAATGTTGCTATTTAGTGTTCACACCCATTCGCAGGACTATCTGCTCTTTACGCTTCCATGTCTTTGGCTGTGGGTCGCGACAGACGAGTTTGTCGATGGCATGATGCCCCGACAAGAAGCTGATCAAAGTGCTGAACAAGCAGTGCCTAAGAGTGCGAAACACAAGAAGAAACTGGCTCTGACCATGAGAAGAATGATCCTGCTCTATCCGTTGTTGAGTTGGGTTTTCTTCTTGCTTCGTTTGGTTCCATTCACAACAATGGTGCAGTGGTTTGCGGTTTATTCAATCGTGCTTGCAATTTGTGCATTTAGGCTTTGGTTTTCGAAGAGTAAGTAGAATCCACTCACAATGTGCGCTACTTGCCGCTCACGGGCTTTTTACAGAACACAGAGACACCAAAATCTTGAAACTTTCCATCTTTGAGAAAGGCGCTCGCGATCTCGCCGACAGTGTGTTCCGAAACACAGCAACCAGACCGGTACATCACCTTGGTAGAGTCCCTTTTTAGCTGCTCGAACCCAGTTTTCATTTTCGTGGGATGTCCGCCGTAGCAGTTAACTTCTGAAATTAACGCCGCTGCATAGAGTTTACCTGCAGGTGTTGCCGCCTTCAACATATTGTCCAAATCGTTTGGGGCAAGTTTGTTCCACCCAGCCAAAATGCGCTGATAGGCGGCATATTGCTCGTTCTTCGTAGCTTGACCAAGCACCTCACCATAAGAAAATACCTTTGCACTTTCAAGCAATTTCAAATCGTTTAGGGAGTGCGACTCGCGCACGGGTTTTTCACACCAGCGCGACACACCGAAATCCAACCACTGTCCATCTTTCAAGAAGGCAGATGCAATTTCTCCGACAGTGTGCTCGGAAACATCGCATCCACTTTGGTACTTCACTTTTGCTTTGTCGTTCTTGAGGCTTTCAAATCCACTCTTCATCATCGCCGGTTGACCGCGATAGCAGTTTGTTTCCCAAATCAGAGCAGCCGCGTAGAGTTTTCCAGCCGGGGTTGCCGACTTCAACAGATCATTTAGATCGCTCTCGCCAAGCTTGTTCCAGTTGGTGCAAATCTTTTTGTATGCGTCATACTCATCAACTTCCGCAGCTGCTCTTTCGCCACCACCACGCGTAAATGCTGATGCAGTTTTTAGCATTTTTAGTTCGTCTGAAAGTTCTGCTGCAATTGCCATAGTGTTAACTGTGAGAAGAGCCAATAGCATTACGATAGCAGTTTTGAAAACAACCGAGATGTTTTTGGGCATTTATACACTCTCCAGGCGTGCGCGCAGTGATTGGTATGCTGACTTTGCATCAATATTTAGATACTCGAAAAAGGGTAGCGCCATTCCGCGATCTTCAGACAAGATTGACAGCAAAATGTGTTCGGGCTCTGTGAGAGATTTTCCCAACTTCTCAGCAATCATGTTTGCTCGCAATAACACCCTCTTAGCGAGAGGATGCAAGCGCAGGTCTGGAACCGTTCTTCGTACGCCACGCTTGATTGCGAAGTTGCAATGCTCTTCAAAATCAGTGCGCGTCAGTCCAAACTCTCGCAGAAAGTCGCAAGTCTGGGAATCAAGTTGTGAACTCAGAATACCGCCAAGCAAATGATCGATGTTTACGTCGTTTTGCGCATGTTTGCCGGCTCTCTCCCAAGCATACCAAAGTGAATACTTGCTGTTGGTGCTGAGATTGGTAATGGGATTCTTGGAAAATGAGAAAAATGTTTGCTCTGCATTTACAGGCAAGAAGTAATTGTTTAAACAGTCGATATTGATTTGCTCAGCAAGAGGTGTTGAGTTACGAGTGCGACTGTTGCTCCATGCGACGCACTGCTCCAGGCGAGAAGCCAATCCCTTCATTTCGTGCCAATCCGAGACACAACTGCGAACTTCGCGATCTCCTTTTCGAATAATGGCAAGTGCAACATGATTCAAATCGATTACTTCCGAGTGGAGACGTTTCATTTCTACAAAAGCATTCTCTAAAACCGTGACTACATCACATCCGAAGCCAGGCCATTGGGCAACCGTTGCTGTGTTCATCCCCGGTACATTGGTATATCGAACATGGGCAATTGATTCGAGATGATGCAACACATCAGCTATGTACTTCTGCCTAGCCTTTACAAACTCCTTTTCTGTTTTAAGCGCTTCAAAAATCAGTCCAAGAGCGACGTGCACCTCGTGAACTTC
>CAZCZI010000032.1:62417-75099 GCA_964503045.1 uncultured Candidatus Obscuribacterales bacterium | reverse complement strand
CCTCGGATGCATGTCCGGGGCTCTCCAATTTAAACTCATCTCGGTTTACTACTACCGCTTCTTCACCCAAAAACAGCGCTTTTCGCCGCCACTAACAGCTTTCTAGCTCCGCTTAAAGAACACGAATTTGAGTGTCGATGCCGGTTAACCAGTGTCAAACGCGTATGCGGTAAATGTCGATCGCGTTATCGCTCCATCGCAGAATTGCAATCCGATTGGATCACCCGTGAAGTTTTCTTGGCAACGGAGGTCTTGACTGTAAGGTCAAGTATTCGTCAGGACAATTCAGATTCATCCTGAATCCAAGCTGACAATAGACAGGCAAACATTTTGCCTAATCACCTCTTACTGTTGTCGCTCAGGTTGTACTCTGTCGCTTTAGCAATTATTCCGCTCTTTTGGCAATGGTAACGTTCTATCCAGTCACAGTCTAATCCCATCCAGTCCTCGTATTTTAATTCGCGAAACGTACCATCCTTTTGCAAAACATCTATTTTCTGGTTGCCCTCAGAAGAAAACTTCAGACGGTCTCCGTTTGTTTTAAGAATTTCTTCAAAGCGCAAGTCCTTTCCGATTTTGATTTTCGTGCCATCCTTGAACTTCACGGTTATTGACTCTCCGTGTTCTATAACCAGTTCTGTTCCATCTCGGTCAATCAGCTTCGCAGAAAACTTTCCATCTGTTGTCTTTCCTTCTAAAATGGTTAGCCTGTCTAAACCAAATAGCGATCCCACGCGCGAAGAATATTGAGTATCCCAGCAGACAAATTTGAGATACGTGTCCCTCACGTTAGCTGGATGCAACGCTTTCCAGCCGATTGACGCTTTGACTTCCACTTGTCTTTTCCTTGATTCTTCCAATTTTTCTTGTAGAAATCGAGGCAGTAACGTTTCTTTAGCAGGAAGCAGTTCTGGAAGAGTAAGAGCAAGCCGACTTGCTGCCAGTATTGGAGATACACTAGCGAGTCGCACGTCCTGGATAAACTCATCAACAAAACGACTTCTGGCGACATCAGCATCAGAAATCGATGAGGCTTCTTTCTGTGAAGTTACTTCGTATTCGATCATGGAATGTTTCTCCTGTTTTAATTCCCAGGAAAGTATGGACTACTAAAATGACATCAACATGGCACAATGTGAGCTTGCGATTTGAATCGATTGAAGTTTAGGAAATAAGAATCGTTTTTGTAAGACTAACTGTGCACAGGCGTCCTCAGAGCCTTGCATTAGAGGGAAACTTTGCTAGTGTTCACTTAATACATTCGAATGGTATATTGCCATGTAGCATTTATCTGTAATTATTGAATCAAGCAGCGTTCTTCGAAATTAAGTGAAGATTTTGATAGCTAAAGTACAAGTTCCGCTCGGGCTGCTAATTGCGCTAGTCAGCGTTTCGTCAGCCCGAGCGCACGAACCTACTGAACCATGGGCTTTAGCAGGTAAAGCTGCGTCAATTGCATTTTCCAAAAAAAACTATTTTGATGCGGAATTGCAGCTTCGAAAAGCCATTCATGCTCTGCAACGGTCAAATTGTCGCGATGAGCGTGTTCTGAATTTAAAGTTGAATCTTGCGGAGGCTTTGTTAGCGCAAGGGAAAAGAAGCGAAGCAATTGAGTTGATTCAATGCTGCGAATCTCAACTAAAGCCGTGGGGTTTTGATCTTACTCCTGTCCATCTCCGATGCGAGCGCATCAAACAACAAATGAATTCTGCTGCATCTAGCGACTATGAGAAGATTATGCAGAGTCAGGCTGTGCTTGCCCTCTCAAAACGAATATTCGGTACGAATGCCGAGATATACAAGAAATCGCTGCTCGATTTATTCTGTAAGACCGTTAACTTCAATCACTATGATGAGTCTCTTAAGCTTTTGCCTGAGGCAAGATCAATTTTTTGCAAACGAAGTGGTCCCAGTCGATTACTGTTCTATCAAGCTGAGATTCAGTTGGGCCAGAATCTTTTTTGGGCGGTGTTTAAAGAACCTTCTCGGGAGAGGCAGGCTCTTACTGTGTTCGAAGGCGCGGCGCTCGAAGCTGCGCAAATGAGAAACTCAGCACCGCAAATGGTGATTGAATGTTATCGATATTTAGCAGTGTGTTACAAAGGGACAAAGCAGTATGATAAATCGATTATCGTAGCGAATAAACTTGTTAAACTGGCTGAAGAAAAGGGTAATCCAGTTAGCTATGGCGGTGCAGTCGGCAGTGCGTATTTGACGATCGCTCAGTGCTATGACACCATGGATGCTACCAAAGCAGAATCGTATTATCGGAAGTCTATACCTAAGTCCTTATCAGATAAGAAAGACTTCTGGGCGCCGGCTCAAGCTCGTTGGGCAACTATTGGTTTGACAAACAGCTTGATAGTTCAAAACAAATTGAGTGAGGCGTTAGCTGTAATACGCTCCGAGCGTTTAGACAAATCGGAACAAGCGTTTTTCAATAATTGCCTTTGTAACTGTCTACTGGAACTATCGATCAGACTCTCCAAAGAAAACCGAAATGCGGAAGCTCGACTTCTTCTGGGCAAACTCAAAGAATTCTTGAGTGAGGTCAAGCTAAGTGGTGCTAACCAGAGCGACTACGAGAGCGTGCAGGAACGAGTCAATGTATTGGTAAACAAAATCAATAGCTAATACCAATTTAACTGGCCGAGTTAATCTTCGAAGATCGCTTCTTTGTCGGACCTTGTCTAGTCCGTAACTGCCGAGTTTCTAAGGGTGAACCAAAAGCAAGCTCCATTTCCAGGAGTTGATGTGACACCAATTGTGCCACCATGAGCGTCGATTATTGCCTTGCAAATAGTTAGTCCTAAGCCGCTTCCTGCTTTACGCGTAATCTCCTTCTGGTCGAGCTGTTTAAACCGCTCGAATGCTTCTGCTTGCTTTTCCGCGGGAATACCTGGCCCCTCATCGTGCACTTCAAATCTAGTTTCCGCGCTATTCTGCGAGACCACTAATTTGACGCATTTACCACTCGGCGAAAACTTGACCGAGTTTGACAAGAGATTTACCAGTACCTGAATAATTCTATTTTGATCGCACCGGACTAAAAGATAGGGGTCAAATTCCGACATTACTGCGACTTCTTTTAACTCCGCAATGCCTCTTACAGCTATCATCGATGGATCTACAATGTCAGATAGTTCACTTTCGGTTTGCTCCAGAACGAGAGCTCCTGATTCGATTTTCTCGATGTCCAGTAGGTCGTTTGTGAGTCGCATCATGCGCTCTAATTCGCACTCCATCTTGGTCAGGACACTTAACAGTTGTTGGGGAAGCTGACCGTACACGCCTTCGGTTGTCAAGGTTAGATACCCCAGGCAACCACACAGTGGTGTTCGTAGATCATGACTTACCATTGCCACCATGTCTCGACGAGCCTGTTCTGCGCGATATCTAGCGTCAGCCATTGACTGAAACGACATATCGAGTTCTGCTATTTCGTCTTCGCCGTCGAGTTTGTCGAATTCTCTTTCTCCTCGACCAAATCGTTTAACGTTGTTCATTAGGATAGCGAGCCGTTTTGCACTAGTTCTGCTAAAGTTAGCCGCGAGACCGATTGCTATCACTACGTTAAACATCAGCATGATTAGGATTGCTTGTTTAAGCTCTTGCCGACTTCGAGCTTCCAGCGGTCTGGTCTCATCAATCGTCCGCGAATAATAATCAATCAACTCTTGGGCGTACTCCTCGACTTTTTTCGTGTTGAACAGAACTTCTGTCCAAAAATCTTTGTCTCTCAAAAATTGTGCAAAGAAATAGTTTCCCTCTTCGACGTTTACAGCTTCCTTCAACTGTGGAAGAAGCCGTACTAGCCGATCTACATGTTTTAAAAGATTTGTGCAGATTACCGATGCTTGCCGATCACTTTTCACTACTGTTTTTAGAGCCAGCGAATCCTGCTTGATTGCAGCGGTCATTTTTGCCAAACCTGCATCGTATTCGGCGTCACCAATTAAGCGACTTTCAACCATTAGGATCTGCAAAGCAACGGTCTTACGCATAAAACCAGTTAGAACTGCGACAGCGTCCTTCGCATTTGCTTCCTTAACAACAGTGCTTTCAAGACCAGCAACCATGTGACTCAGTAGCGCGACGAATCCGATTTCGAAAATAAGTGGAATCGCCACCAGTAACATCGCTTGATGCAGAAGTTTTGATCGGCGGACTAAATGCATCTCAACTCCTCAAGGTTTCCAGAGACTCCGTTCTGGAACTCGATCACGTATTTTTTTTGTTGTCCAATTCGAGCTTGTATCCGTAACCACGAACTGTCATGATCAGAGAAGGACCATTTTCTTCATCGACCTTTTTTCGAATACGTTTGATGCACGTTCGAAGCGCTTCGAGTGTGGCGTCGGACTCGGATGTCCAAACTTTATTCAACAGTGCTTCTGGTGTAAAAAATTGATTTGGATGGCGGAACAAGAAATCTAGCACCGCAAATTCTTTGGGCAGCAAGGAAATTCGAACTCCGTCTCGAACTAAAGCGTGGTTCTGATAGTCAAGCATCAGACCATCATCTGTGAGCGGCGTAGAGCTGACGTAGTCGACTGGACGCCTTAACAAAGCTTCTATTCTAAGTGAGAGTTCCCGCACGTTAAAAGGTTTTGTCAAGTAATCATCAGCGCCTTTATTGAATCCTTCTTCTTTATCATTGATCGAAGTTTTACCTGTGAGCATTAGGATTGGCGTCTTTCCGCCTTTTTCCCGATGAGCCCTGCAGACGTCCACTCCACTCTTACCTGGCAATTCCCAATCGAGAATCGCAAGATCAAAGTCATAGTAGTTGAGACGGTCGGAACCTTCGATGCCCTCGTACAAGACTTCAGCTGTGTGACCCGCAGAATGGACAAGGTCGCGAATCATTTTTGCGGTCATGATATCGTCTTCAACAATTAGTATCTTCGCCATCAGAGTTCGTAAAGTGGGGACAAACAAGGTTATACCCAGCATATGGTTGTGTTGCGAAAAATATACTTGATGGGAGAATAAAAGATATCCGAGCGATCCAGCTTCTCTCTTGAGAACGTATACGGGTCCATATCTATTAGATGGCTCAGATGGCTACAATAGCATCCACAGCCAACTTATAATTACAACGTTTGAGGCTGGCGTTTTAAGAAGCGATCCGCTCAAGGAGGACCGATGAGCTCGCCTTTAAAGGGAGTCAAAGTACTTGATTTTAGCCATTTATTGCCTGGTGAAATTTGCTCGACGATTCTTGCCGATCTTGGTTGTGAAGTCCTGAGAGTAGAGGGACTGAAACCGGGTTTAGGTCAGAAGCTGCCGCCGGTGATTAAGGGTGAAAGTCTCTATTACTGGAGTTTGCACAGAAACAAAAGACGCATTGCCCTAGACTTGAAGCAAGCCGAAGCAATCGAGGTGGTGCGAGAACTCGTCAAAAAACATGACGTGGTTTTGGAAAACTTCAGACCAGGTGTGATGAAGCGGCTCGGATTGGATCACCCGGCTCTCAAGAAAATCAACAAGAAAATCGTCTATTGTTCAATCTCTGGTTACGGGCAGGAGTCGTCCTGGTGCGACAGACCCGGGCATGATTTGAACTTCGTGGCCGAAGCCGGCATTTTGAGTTTGACCAGAGACGAAAACGGGCGTCCTGTTTTGCCTGGCATTTTGATCTCGGACTACATGTCGGGGCTGTATGCGGCGCTTTCGGTGGTTAGCGCGTTGTTCAACAAACAACGCAACGGCGCAAGCATGCACTTGGACGTCAGCATGTTCGAGTCAGCACTTGCCACACTGAATATTTTGGGAACGAGCATGATGTACACAGGGCGCGAACCCGATGCAGAGTCAGGTTTCCTCTATCCTGCTGAACTCCCGAATTACAATGTCTACAAATGCAAAGATGGCCGCTATCTCGCAGTTGCGTCGCTTGAGCCTCAGTTCTGGGTGTCTTTCTGCGAGTGCATTGGCAGACCAGACCTGGCGAAGCTCGAACCTGCAAACGGCAAACGGGTGCAACTCATTGCGACTATAGCGAAGGTCATTGAAACGAAAACACTGAAGCAGTGGATGAAGATTTTCGAGAAAGCAAATTGCTGCGTGTCACCTGTAAACACTCTCAAAGAGGCTTTCGATCATCTGCCCACGAAAGAGCGACAGGTCGTAACTCACATGATTCACCCGGTATTAGGGGCGGTGCCGCAGGTGACGCATCCAGTTCCAGGCAAGAAGAAAAAAGTCACGCAGTCAACCGCAAATCCGCATGAAGAGACGCTGAAGGTCTTGAAAGATCTTGGCTATTCAAAAAAGGAAATATCGAGCCTCGCTAACTCGAAAGTCATCGCTGGCTAGCAAGAGATTTCAGGATGGTTTGAAAATCTTATGTTCATCATTTATTGATGAAATGATCCAGCGCGTCAAAAGTGGCTTGACTCGCAGGATCAACCATGACTTCGTCCAGAGACTTTGCTTTCTTGAATCCGGAAGGGCAAGAGAATTCATCGCCCGAGACGGTCAGTGTCTCTATAGTTCCTGTATCCAGCGCATTGACGGCGCCGTCATCGAGATCTCTGAATTTGAACTTAAGAGGCACACCCATAATAGGCGGTAAGAAGTAGACCTTTCCTAAGATTTCGTATGCTTCTTTTGCAATCACTGCTTCGCTGTCAATGTAATACGTTGCCGAAGTTGCTCCTTGCCTCTTGCCTGGAGGTGGTGGCTCCATCACATAAATGATCATGGTCCGACCCAACTTGCGTTGCGTTCCTGCCTTCTTCCATTTGGCTTCTCGGAATCCCTTTTGGTCATTTGCATAAATTCTTGCATTCGGATCGCCCGCGAATTGCGACCGTGGCATCTCCCAATAGAGGCGCGATTTGGAGTTGTACAGGACGACTTTCCAATCTGGGGCACAACTCACGATTGTGAGACCCCCCTTGCGCGAAAGTATCTTCAACGCGTCCTTTGCGACCGTTAAGGTGCGTCCGCCGATCACTTCACCGAACTGTTCGAGCTTGAGTGCTTGAGTCTTCTTCGCCGGCTCAGTCTTTGCTTTCTCGTGGACCGTGAGCCGCTCGTGTGTAGGCGCACTTTCGGCTGCGCTGACACAGAAGACCGCCAGGAGAACCGGAAAGGAGATCCGCACAGAAACAGACAAAAGAGCAGGCAAAGGAATATCAGTCGGCGATATCATTGGTGGGTAGCCGCAGAATCTTTTGCTCAAGGTGACTTTTTTAGACCACAATTCCAGTAAATTCCCCGCTAAATATTTCGGAGGATGGTGTACCCTATCTATAGTCGGTAGTAGTATGTGCTGGTTAATGCGAATAAGGGTAAGCGAAATTATCACATGCTCCAAGAGTTTTTCTCTTGCTCTTGTGGCTGCCTGTTCGCTTTTGTCTTGGTCGCCGGCTATTGCCCAATCAACTTCGCCGTCACCCGAGAGGCTCAAGCAGCTGCTGGCTGAAGGTGACGACCTTTCCGACGAAAACATGCCGAAGGCGATCGCTGTCTACAGAAAGGCGGCAACCGAGTTTCCCGATGTTTCAGTTACACACGAAAAGCTAGGCAACGCTCTAGCGCTCGCTGGTAATCTCGATGATGCAGAGGAAGAGTGCAGACGAGCCACGCAACTGGATGATAAGAACGGCAATGCGCATAGCACGCTTGCCTGGATTCTCGGACGTCAGCAGCACTTCAAACAAGCCATCGTAGAAGCTCAAATCGCATCACAGCTCGATCCTACGAATCCAGCCCCGTACTCGACCGTCGGTCTTGCACTCACCAGTCTTGGTGACTCGAAAAGAGCAGTTCAGTATTTTGAGTACGCCATCAAGCTTGATAGTTCTGACCCCTCCAAGTACTTGAATCTAGGGGCGGCTATGGGACGCCATCAGGATTTCGACGGCGCCATTCAGGCTTACAGTAAAGCTTTAGAACTGAATCCCAAGTCTGCTGCTGCACATCTCGGATTGGGAAACGCACTTGGTCGAAAGGGCGATTTAAATGGACAGATCGAACACTTCAGAAAAGCCGCGGCGCTGGCTCCCAACAATGCGACGGCGCACGGGAAATTGGGTGCGAGCCTTGGAATGAAAGGAGACTGGGCCGGCGCCATGAAAGAGGGTTTTTCGGCAAACGTGATTCGCCTTAGTCAGTCGTGGAATAAATTCCTAACTCAATCCTTGACCGTGTGGGCCAGCATCTTTCTGGTTGCCGGCGTGATTTTTGCGGGCATAAACTTCGGCTCCCGATTCAAACCACAAGCCGAAGAAGAAGTCATCAAGTCATTTTTCCTCACGTTTTACCGTGAGCGCCCGGGTAGATTGGTGATCACCACCAGGCGCCTGGTGTATGTTCCCGAGTTCTTCTCAAGCTGGTTTGGCTCAACAAGAGTCAGTATTGAACGCGATCAAGTCAAAGACATGAAGTTTGGTAGTAGTATCGCCGGTGGTTCTGTAGATATTCAGACTGGTGAAGACATCGTGCACCATTTCACCATGCCTCATCTTGTTCTCGAGCCCCTCAAGAAACAATGGGAAGATTTACAAGCAGCGCAAAAAGCGGCTGAAGAACGCGAGCGAGAGCTGGCAGCATCTGCCCATACTCGCACTTCCCAGATCATTGAGATTGAGCCTGTAAAAGACGAATGGGCAGAGACTGCGCAGCCGACAGAAGAAGTCGTCTCCTACGATTTCACACGAGAAATCGACATTTCCAAAATTCAAGAGATCGCCGCGAAAATCGAACAGGCGGATGCAGAGGGAAATAACCCGTGACCCATTACAGGGCAAAGGAGACGACATGGCGATTCAAAGTTTGAAGAACCTGGCGGCTGCAATCGGAATCTTGTCTTTGTCGTCTTTGTTATCTGGCGCAGCAATGGCACAGCTGCCGCCGGAAAGACCTTACGACGCCATTTACCAAACGATGGCAGACTCCTCGTCTTCGATGCAAACACACATCATAAGCGATGGAAAAGGGCACACCAGAAGCGAAAGCACGATCGCCGGACAACAGTACGTCTCGATCATGGACTCGACTAAACGGGTATGTTACTCGCTTAATGCGCAGATGAAGACCGCTACCAAGGTTCCTTTCGACACCTCAGCCTATTACGATCCCAACTATGCCAAGAGTCAAAAACCAATTGGTGTCAAGGTTGTGGACGGACACCCCTGTCATGGCTGGCAGATGAACTCAGGCGGACATCAGACTCAGACCTGGGTTGCAGATGACATTGGTTGCACTGTTTTAGTCTCATCAGACAATAAACCGTTTATGCGCCTGGTGAAATATCAACCGTACACAGGCAATGCGAGTATGTTTACCATCCCCTCCGACTATAGAATCGTTGAGATGCCGACCTATGCCAATGGCAGCCCGTATGGCGTCGGCAACTACGGGGCCGGCAGCGGCCACGGCTCCGGATCGACTTATGGCTCCGGATCCACCTATGGTTCCGGATCTGGCTCCGGTTCCAACTCAACCACGGCGCCATACAACTCCGGTGGAAACAACAATAATTACGATGACTAAATCGTCGAGGTTCCTATAATTCTGCAATCAGAGCCTGCGCTGTGGGCAAATAGATAACTGAATCCCATGAATCCATAAATCAATTTGAGATCTGATGCAATTTACAGAAACCAAACTGAGCGGCGCCTACATCATCGACTTGGAGCTTCGTAATGACGATCGAGGCTTCTTTGCGCGTGCTTTCTGCAAGGACGAATTCGGCAAACATGGACTGGTGACGGACCTTTTGCAATGCAATATTTCTTTCAATAAAACAAAAGGAACATTGAGAGGCATGCATTATCAGACAGCTCCCCATCAAGAAACGAAAGTAATTCGTTGCACAATGGGTTCTGTTTACGACGTCATCGTTGACATTCGTCCGGATTCTCAAACGTTTCTGCAGTGGGTAGGCGTAGAACTGTCGGCGCAAAATCACAGAATGATTTATGTTCCGCGCGATTTTGCGCATGGGTATTTGACCTTGGAAGACGCAAGCGAAGTTTTCTATTACGTCGATGCGATGTATGAACCCAAGAGCGCTTCAGGATTGCGTTGGGACGATCCATCTATCGCGATTAACTGGCCGACGCCACCAGTCGTGATGTCGCCAGCAGACACAACATGGAAACTAGTGAAAGGAAGTGCACTGTCGCATGGCTGAACCGGCATCCCGTCCGCTTCTTACGATCATCTGTCCTGTGTACAACGAACAGGGCGTTGTTCGTTTGTTCTTTCCCAGAATGCGCAAAGTGATGGATCAGCTGTCTGCTCGGTATGAAGTCAACTTGGTCTTTTCAAACAATCGTTCGACCGACAGCACACTTGATGAAATCAATGAGGTTCGCAAAGACAACCCGGATGTTTACGTGATCTCATTGAGTGCCAATGTCGGCTATCAGTGCTCGATGGATTGTGCTTTGAGAACGTGTAAAGGCGACATGTACGCCTTTATAGATGTCGATGGAGAAGATCCTCCTGAAATGATTATTCAGCTTGTGGGGCTGTATGAGCAGGGCTACGACATAGTTTATGGTGATCGTGTAGATCGCGAGGAGGCCTTCTTTCTCAAATTCATGAGAAAGGTGTTTTATCGCCTACTGAAAAGAGTGGCTGATGATGAGGTTATTCTCGACATGGCTGAGTTTATGATCATGTCGAAGGAAGTGCGAGACGCCATTATCAATGACAAAACGTCGTTTCCGTTTATTCGTGCTTCGATTGGACGAGTTGGGTTCAGACGCACTGGAATTCCTTACAAACGGCATCCGCGGCTGTCCGGTCAGAGCCACTATAATCTGTGGACGTTGTTCAAATTCGCGGTCGCGGGAATTCTCTCGTCTTCGACATTGATGTTGCGTCTTCCACTCTATTCGCTTCCATTCTGGCTGTCCTTAGTGCTTGCAGCCATGTATCTTTGGGCAACGCAACAATCGATAATTTGGTTGTTGGTTCTCACCCTTTTGATATGCGGATACATTGGATTTGCTATTTCGTTCATTTGTATCTACGTAGGACGAACTTATAAAAACTCGCTTGGCCGCCCGAATTACATCATCGACAGGAAGAACAGTTTCCTGCAGCCGTAAGCGACAATGTCACGATGACGCCAAGCATCGTTGTTCACAATTTTACTTGAGCCATTTCCTTCAGTCCATCTCTGAAAGATATCAGTTCTGTTTTCAACAGTTTCGATGCGCGGTCAGTCCTCAGTCCGCCGGACAGAGGACGTTTTGCAGTTTGGTTTAATTCAGCAGTTGTAAGAGGAACGATTCGAGAACCATCAAAGTTAACAACTTCAGCAGCGGTCTTTGCGAGATCGTAGCGGCTTACATATTCTGTTCCAGATAAATTGAGAACCCCATTGAAATCAGCTCGATAAGCCGCTTCACACAATGCCTGCGCTAGATTGGGAGCGTACGTTGGTGTCGAATATTGATCGGAGGGAACCTTTACTTCGATTCCCTTTTTCATCGAATCTTCCAAGCGATTGATGAAATTCTTTCGTTGTATATCAGGTCCAAATACGCCTGTAGTGCGGGCAATTACATAACTGGATGCCATCGTGCAAACGCAATGTTCGGCCAGCAATTTGTGAATTCCGTACACATTGATCGGATTCGGAGCGTCATCCTCACTGTAAGGGCCGTTGGTCCCGTCAAACACATAGTCAGTGGAAAGGTAGATAACACGAGCTTTTACGGTGCGTGCGGCCAAGACGACGTTGTGGCATCCTCTTACGTTTAAATCGTAAGATTCATCAGGATGAGATTCACAGTAATCAACATTCGTAAGCGCGGAGGCGATATAAATAACCTCTGGAGACGACGTCTCTATCAGCTTATTCACGGCATCTGCATCTCTTACATCAAGCGAGTGCAACCCCGCCACAGATTGTGAGTGAGATGTGCCGACGGGAGTAACGCCGCTTTCTTTTACGGCGTTAAACAAATGGAGTCCGACTTGGCCCGAGGCGCCTACAATCAATTGTTTCTTCATCGCGGCCAATATATCATCATCACATCGCATTCATGAAGCATTGGTTTCATCGAGGCAAATTTGCATGACATTCACTGGGTTTCCATGGCAGACGTCGGTGCCTATGTCAGTCCAGCCCAATTTCGCATACCAAGTTGGCAGCGTATCTTCGTAAGTAAGCAAGTAGATCTTCGGGAATCCCAATTCTTGCGCGACTTTGTGTATCTCTCGCACTAGTTGCGAGGCCACACCTTTGTTGCGAAATGGCGGGTCAACGTAGACACTGCCCAGCCAAGGACTGAGATCAGGTCTTATGCCATCATTCGATCGAAGCGAGGACATGCCGATGGGAACGTCGTTTTCATTGAGAGCGAGAATGGTCAACGGTATCCGATCTTTGTTGCAATGCTGACTGAAGCTGTCTATTCGCTTATCGAGAGTGTAGGACGAGTTGTACTTGCCCCACGTATCGAATGCCCAAGACGCGCATGTTGAGACGAGATCGCTATGGTCGGCAAGATAGGTAATCTTGTAGTTCATCGGTCTCCTTTGTCGCAGGGTCACTGCTGTAGTCCGTCTTGCCGAATTTTATCGCCGATTTCGCATCGAGAAATGAGATGTCTACTATTACAATGGTAGACCAGTATTATGGTATACTGGTGCACTTGTCGACAATACGACAATGGTACTATACAAAGATACGAATATACGCATATGC
>CAZCZI010000032.1:58608-62317 GCA_964503045.1 uncultured Candidatus Obscuribacterales bacterium | reverse complement strand
ACTTGTCGACAATACGACAATGGTACTATACAAAGATACGAATATACGCATATGCGTCTTTACGATATCATCTGGTCCTAAATAAACCGGCTATTTCTAGGCTTCATGCTATATTGCCAAAGGCAACTCGTCCGAAATTTGCATAAATTCAGTCAGCGAGCGCTTCATCCGAGCTGGTTCTAACGGATAGGCTTAGCCAGGGCGATTTGAGCACCACACATGTGCGATTCTCGGTCACGATTAATGATGCCGCTAACAGCAAAGACAGAATTGAAGTTACGAGCACACATCAGTGCCCGTGGATGCTACCCTGGCGAGTGCAGGTGGGTGCGAAAAGTTGGAATACCTATTCAACGGCTCTTCCGCTTAGGATTGCTAGCATAGCTGATAAGAGCGGACCGTGCGCCTCTTGGTTGGATGGCAGACAGTATTGGGACAAAGGCTTCTGGACCGACTCTGACTTCTGGTCCCTTGAGGTTGGTCCAAAATTCGAAAAAGATACTGCCAGGCAAATGTCCAAAATGCTTCCTGGCTATGTGGACGCAGCAAAATTGTTTGAAATAGATGAATGTAATATCGGATGTATCAACATGCAACCCGACTCGCTGTTCCTACAACTCAGATCTCGTCAACCGCAAACAATCTCCTCTGTTTGGTGGTGGAACTATTTAAAGAATGGCAAGGCTACTGCAACCTGGTCACATATGCTCCAGCTTCGCAGGAAGTGTGAAAGTATTGCAGTAAAACAGCCCTGGCTATTAGAGTGGCGAACTGCTGCTGGCGACCACATTTTGGAGTGTCACATTGCTGGCTCCAAGTGTTACTCAGAATCAGATGAGAAACTCAAAGAGTTCATACTGCCTGCCTGGCAAGATGCAGGAATGCACGGAGTCCCGGAGGTGGAATTGATGCTCCGTCGCGGAAGTGTTTGGTGCGGTACAGTCTATCTATCAAGTTCAGAAGCAAGAGCCCTTGTAGTCAATGCTAAGCCAGGTGCAGGTTCACACTGGTTCGATCGGCAGGAAATTTCGTTTCATCCGAAAGCTCCTGTTTACCTGATTGTGCATTCGGATGGACGCTTTGAACGTCGGAGCATAAAACCTAACTCCGAAGTCTTGCCCGACTGGGCTCGTTCAAAATGACAGTCCTCCAGCTGGAACACTTTTAAAAAAGCACTTTGGTAGTTATGGTAGCCAGTACACAACTCTTTCACAACCGGACAATATTCTTTTAGTTAGGGATGACATCGGAAGTTTTCAAGTCAATTTCACAAAGTTGTCACACACTTTCCGATATAGTCTGCATGGTTTCTTACTATCTCTCTTGAACCTGTGGAGGTCCTCTTCCATGTCTATTGGCGCGCAGAATTTTTCTGTTCCTCCTTCAAGTCGTATTTCTCAACCATCAGGTTCTGCACTCGAATTCAAGGAAGATTTTGGCCGTCTGGTTAGACGAATAATGTATTCAAACTCGGGAAAGTTCAGAGCACTCCCATACGAGGCACCGCCAGAGCCACCGCAGAAGATGTTCTCGGTGCAAAATCCGAAATGGACATTCCTGAAGGAGTCAGCTGAGTCAGCAGCTCAACAAGGACGATTTAAGGAAGCGGAAGGATTTTGGTTGAACGCACTAGATGAGGCGCGTCAATTCAACCAGAAAGATCCTCGACTTGCAGCCACGTTGGAGAGCCTTGCAAGCTTGTGCTATGCCCAAGGAAGATTCGATCAAGCTGAGGAGTATGGTCTTCAAGTAATGGAAGCCACTATCAATGCCTACGGCTACTATCACTCGAGCGTTGCCAGTTGTTTGAATAATCTAGCTGGTATCTATTACAACCAAGGGCGATATCACGATGCAGAGTTGCCGGCAGGTCGAGCGCTTCATATATATGAACGTCTTTACGGCGCCAATCACCCTGATGTCGGTATGGCAGTTAATAACTTGGCGATGCTTCTGCACGCGCAAGATAAGTACGAGGAAGCAGAGGCTTTGTACAGAAAAGCCTATCTCATTAGATCCAAGGCACTTGGAAATGACCATCCTTGTGTAATCACTCTTTTGGAAAATCTCGCGGCGCTGTTGAAAGCTACCGGCAAGATCGATCAGGCAGAACAAGTCGGGTCGACTGCAAGGGGAAGTGGTTATCGCTTTAAGGCAGTTCAACCGCCGGCGGTGGCTGTGTCGTAACTACCTAGGGAAACGACCATTCCTTGTATGTCACCGAGATTGGTGGCACGGCATTCCGGTTCTGATAATGTATATTATGTTTCATCGATCCCGATTTCGGCTGAAAAGCCGCCACTGGCTTGCGTTTCGAGACACGAATTTTAGAGCCCCTTTGAGGCGATTTTTCAGATCGGGTAGGGTAATTGGTAGGTCGTTCGATTTTTTGCGTCAAGGCAGATCGATCAGGCGCCTTCTGGTTCGAAAATTGCTTTGAGGATCTCGGGGTCTACCCAACTATGCTTTAAGAGGATCTCTTGGATTGGCGTGTCCAAAGTTCTCTTCTGTTCCATCATTGCAATTTGAATCATCTCTTCCGAGACGACGTTCAATCCGAGAAGTCGTAAACCGATCGGATCTTTGCATTCGCCAGGAACATCAATAAGATCTTGGCCCATCAACAATCCATCCAGTTCCTCTTGAGATAAAAGCTGCCGAGCTTGCAAGACTTCTCCAAGCGGAATGCCTTCATTCAGCTGGGCTGCCACTGCTTCTTCCAATTCGGCCATAGAGATGATTCCTGACGCCACGCAAAGCTGTCCGAGGCGCGGGCGGGTGAGCCCCTTCGGAAGCTCGAATTCGACGGTTCTGCGAGCTTGTTGATAGCCCTCGCGTTCTGCCTTTTCCATGATCGTGTTGAATGCGCGTTTCAATGACGCGGTCGCGCGCATTGCCTGCTCTTGTGCGTGACTGTCTTCAGGATATTTGGTGGGGTTAAGACGTTGGCGCAAAGCGGTATATGCGCTTTCGACTTTTGCTTCAGGCGCGTCTTCTTCTATACCGAGCATTTGATATGGGCTGAACACAATCTGCTTCCGAAGGACCAACGGATCCTGATAAGACGTTCACTACAAGAATACAACTTCAAAAGACCAAAATAATCAAGAATGACCAGTCTAATTGTCGTATTGCCAGATCGAAATAGGTCGCCTCGGCTTCTTGATTTCACCCCACGGGATCAGGGAACAAGTAAATTCGGAGGTTTTGGAGCTAGTTATCGACAATAGAATATTGATAATTCCAAAATATCAATTGTCGACAATACGACTGGTCCACCAGTGTACTATTAAACCATAAGTATTATTGTCTTGTTGTCTATTTCACGGTTATACAAGACGACAGTTCGAACATTGTAAAAGTGTTTCTGCCCGCGTCTCCAGTAGTTCTATTTTCTCTCGAATGGGTTGCGGAGCCATGTGCCTAAGTGCATTCTAAATCGTTATAAACCCACACCCA
Source organism: uncultured Candidatus Obscuribacterales bacterium (assembly GCA_964503045.1). Taxonomy (GTDB): domain Bacteria; phylum Cyanobacteriota; class Vampirovibrionia; order Obscuribacterales; family Obscuribacteraceae; genus CAYZJR01. The sequence goes on along the minus strand of CAZCZI010000032.1, from coordinate 58,858 downwards.
GCTAGGCTTTACACCATCGATATTGTGCACTTATGGACATGGTTCCGCCAAACCGATATACAAAAAATAGGACCACCATAGTCCGCGCCGAGTCAAGATTTCCGAACTTAGCACCACCAGCAGTGGCATAAGTCTGTGGTTGTCTTGCCTCGCCTCGCCTCTGCGAGAATCCATTGTTCACAACGCAAGTAAATAGAAATATGATCCCCGTCCAACGATTCCAGAAGCTGAGACCCGTATACTTACATCC
>CAZCZI010000032.1:0-58508 GCA_964503045.1 uncultured Candidatus Obscuribacterales bacterium | reverse complement strand
GAAATATGATCCCCGTCCAACGATTCCAGAAGCTGAGACCCGTATACTTACATCCTGGTTTACGGTCCGGACGGACGGAAAAATGAATCGAAAAGTTCTTGTTTCCTTGGTTGTGGCGCTGGTTTTAGGCACTAGCATTCTGTCTTATTTCGCCAAACCGAAAGCCCCGATTATCGAGATAGTTTCGGCTGTGCAGGAACTTCCTGGCGTTCAACCTAGTTACCCTGGCGATACAGTATTTGCCGACAAGGTAGTCAAGTCGTACAACTGGGCGCTGGTATTAGTCAAAACCGAATTCGGCAGCGCAAACGTCGTAGCCCTCGATTCACTGAGACGATGGGCCACGGACAACTTCAGAAAAGACCCGCATTTCCTGCATCCAATCATCATTCCGGTTCCGGAGCCGCATCTAAGCGTTTTCGACAGTGCTGTATATAACCTCTTTGCACCGATCAAATATTTCCTTGAAGAGCGCACTGCTGATGTTCTTCGTTGGCGCATTCAAGAGTTTCGCAAGACAAACGCCTACAAATCCTTCCAAGTTGCCTATTACGACCTATTCGACGTCGATGCAGAATCGGCCACTCTGCTTGCGCGCTATCAGTCAGAACGCGCAAAGCTGGCTATCAATGTGATTCTTTGCGCCGTATACTGGGTGATTGCCATCCTCACAGCCGCATTTTGGTACGCCCGGGCGCGCCAAGGTCAGCGCTCTTCGCGTGAACAGCGCCTTCTCGCTTACGGATGGTTGTGCATGGGAGCATACTATTTCGTTCTCGCCTGGACGACACAACAAGTCAGTGTCCTCGTTTCAGCGGTACTTGCACTGGCTTTGGGCTTCTATTTGCGTCGTCCCGTCACCGTTTCCTTCGATCAAAACAGTGGATTGTCGTTTCGCCTAATCGCGCTTGGACCGCGGATCTTGGCGTTGGTCACCTGGCTATCAATCAGCTTGATTGCCATTCAGGGAATGACTTGGATTAAGTCAGGCGTACTCTCAGATCCTGACCCCATCACGCTTTTGGTATCATCGTTCACCGGCAATTTCTTGCACGATCCAACCAGCACGAAGAGAACTATTCTACGAATCATTGGCATAGTCTGGGTGATTGCAAGCGTTTGGACACTGCGATTCATTCGCTACGAAGCAAGCGGACAACGCGAGATTGAAGAGCAACTCGATTCGCTCGATACAATCGAACGTCCGTTGGTGCACTCAAGATAAGCGTCCGTAGTTTTATGCCCTCGGAGGGATTTGAACCCTCAATCCCTTACGGGCATCGCATTTTAAGTGCGACTCGTATACCAGTTCCGACACAAGGGCGAGAGACCAATTGTACCGTTTTGTCGGGACTGCTCTCAACTTTGCAATTCCTTTTTGTTTTTTTCGCCACAAATTGAGATGCAGGCTCAGCATCGCTTTGCCTGCATCGATTCAGTGATCAATGAACTTTGTCGCCCTTAGTGCTTCTTCTTCTCTGGTTTCACCACATCGCCCGGGCGCTGGTCTTCACCCAGTGGGTTGCGGTCATCAATAATTCTGAACGATCCATCACGGTTTCTGATTGCTGCTTGCTTGCTGATTGCTCCATCTTCATGCACTGTATAGAATTGTCCATCCTTTCCTTCCACAGTGACGCTACCATCAGCATTGACTTGTGCTACCTGCTTGCCCGTTGCGTCGACGAACTTGCCACTTCCTGTCGGAGCAACTTCCTTGGCGCCCTCAATCACTGTAATTCCAGCGTCTACCTTAACATTGGGTCTGCTTTCACTTGGTTCTTGCTTCGATTCGATGTGAATGACCTTGACTCCATTAGGAAACTCAGCGGTGGTAATGCTATTTTGTGCATCGCCTTGGTGATCGCATTTGATGCCGGCTTCTTTGAGTTCTGCGCGAGTAGCCGGCGTATATGGTTTGACATTTTCGAGAATCGAGAGATCAGGCAGTAAGTTTTGAGCTACTAGATCGCCGGTTTTCATTTGCAGATCTCGTGTATTCATGCCGGGATCTTGACGTTCCATTCCATAGTTACTAAGCGAGGGGTTGAATGCTTTGGCTTCTTGAGGTTGATTGCCTTCGAGTTGTTCTGTGTGATTTCCCATTGTCCTAATCTCCATGCCGCAATCGAACCCTCCTCTGAATAGAGGGCTCTTGGTTTTTCCATCCGCAACGCCCTCATTGCTGGGCGATGTGAGTACAATACCGGCGGCATGTATCCAAGTTGTTTATACCGAAAAACAAATGCGAAGAATTTTTTGAGGACCACCAGTTGGGCGTTTCCAGACTTGAACTGTTGACCATGCCTCAGGCAAACCACTTTTCCCCAACGTTGTAAGATAGATGCGGAAGTCGCAGTGTTCCTATATAGATAATGTCCAAAATTCTGTACATAGAAGATGACACTCGCCTGGCCGAGCTTGTCATTGCATGGCTCAACTCTCAAAAACACGTAACAGAACACGTGGACACGGGCAAGGAAGGACTAGAGAGACTAAAGGTATATAAGTACGACGTTGTGGTTATGGATTGGGAGCTACCAGACCTGACAGGACCACAAATTTGTCGGCAGTTTAGAGATGGTGGAGGAGCCACACCAGTGCTTCTTCTTACCGGTAGAAGCCACGTCGATGACAAGGAAAGTGGCTTTGATTCCGGCGCTGATGACTATTTGACGAAACCTTTTGATATGAAGGAACTTTCCGCACGCATTCGAGCGTTAGTACGCAGATCGAATAATGAAGTCACCAAAACCTTCTTGCAAGCAGGAAGCGTAAAGCTCGATCCTCGCAGTCGCCAGGTGTTTGTGAACGAAGTGGAGATCAGCCTGCAGCCAAAGGAGCTGGCGTTGCTCGAATTCTTGATGCGTCACCCGGCGGAACCTTTTAGCGCGGAAACCATTCTCAATCGCGTCTGGTCATCAGAGTCCGAGGCCGCACCGGATACGGTGCGCTTGCACATAATGAGAATTCGACAAAAGATTGATGAAAAGGGCAAGGAATCTTTGATTAGAACGGTTCACCGCGTCGGATACATGTTGGTACCGCCAGAGGGTTAAGCAAGCCGTTAAATTCAATTGATGTTTACATTGCCACTGCCGGTGATATCTTTCTTAACCTTTGACGGGTTGCCTTTGCAGTCGACATTTCCGCATCCGGAGATTTTCACGTCAAGACTGTCACTTGCAAACACCGATGCATTGCCGGCTCCAGAGATGTCCACTGACGTGCTCTTTGTCTTCAATTGGTCGAAATGAACGTTGCCCGAACCCTTAATTGAGGCGCTTGCCGAATCTACGGTTCCCACTGCTTCAAACTCACCGGCTCCACCGATTGTTGCTTCGAACATCTTGCCGTCAAGGTGATCGGCATGAACCTTGCCGGAGCCTTTCATATTGATGGACTGCAGTTGTTTTGCCGCTACTTTGATTTTGAGTCCCAGCTTCGTAGTGAAGGACTTCTCGGTAGATATTGTGAGAACCTCATTCTCAACTGTTGTCTTGACCAATGGGAGCAGGTTGTCGTCAATTGAAATCTCGACTGAGTGACCTTGCTGTCCAGCGATTGCTTCGAGATTAGCTGCGGTTGAAAGCAAGATCGATTTGAATTTCGGTAACTTACGAGTTTCTTCTTTCGCTGTTCCCGAACCCTTCTCGCCTGCCCCACCGCGGATAACATGCACTCGTTTGACTCCATCATTGACGTTGATGCTTGTGTTGTTTTGCTGTGCGGTTGAAGGTAAGGCGACAGCCGTGAAACATAACAGGGAAACTGCCAATAGACTTGTGGTCCTGTATGCGGACAAGCGGTTAATCATGAATTTTCGATCCTATCTTTTCTTTGCTGCGACGATTATACAGTGAAGAATCTGCGCAGGTTTGCCATGATGTTATCTCGTTTGCCGGATATGACCGTTGCCGCACCGGCATCGCCGAGAGCAGCCGCAATTTCGCATTCGCTCGGGAGGCGAATCTCGGCGGCATTCACTTTAAATTCGCAATTAAACTTCGGCACGTCGCTACTTGCACACGTGCTAGCTGCTTGCAAGACCAAGTCTGTCGCCGCGAGCACGGCTTCTACCGTAATTTCATATCCAAATCCAACTGGAACAACATTGTGTGACGTCGAAAACTCCTTACCAGTCTTAATCTCCGACTTCGCATCGGCAACGTAATAGATCGCTCGATTGCCGATCTTGCGGACATATTCAAAATGATCGCGTCCTTTCGCGAAATTTTGTCGCTTTCCCAGAATCTCTTTCAAATAGGGCGATATCCTCTTGCCCGACTTGCTTAGACTCCAGGAGTCAAGCACTTCTTGTTCGACCGCAGATGTTATGAAGTTTTGAGCACCGGCATGTTGCAGATCACGCAGCAGGTCCTCAGCACCAGGAAAGAAGTCTGCATTAGATGCGGCTTCGCTTGCAAGCGCATTGTAGTAACCAGCAGCAGCATCAAGGTTTTCGACTATGTTTTCGCGTTCGGCGTTGTACATTTGCAATTTCTCTCGGCACGAAACGCCGGACTTCTCGAAGGCGAAGTTAATCAGGCTGGAAGGGTTTGTGTTGATCGAACGGCGGCGAGGAGACGAGAAAACCCAGGCGACAAATGCGAACGCAACGGGGTTTATGTGCATTCGATCTACTAATACACCATCGCGGATCCACATTACGGCAGTGTTTGGCTGCAAATTCAACTTTCGTCTCCATCGCCTGTCGATGTGCTTCCCTTGTCTTTTGTGAGCACTTTCTTGAGCAACTCCTGCACTCAGAGTATTCTATGCTATTGGATGCATCTGAAATTTGCGGTGAAAGATAGATAGAAAGATATGGGATTGTGCAAACAGTGCAATGACAAAATTAGTTCAGACGCCGCAGAATTTTGCGAGTTCTGCAACGTTTTCAGAGGAGACTCGACCGCTGTTTATACTCACAAGCAAAGAGATGCTGTACTTACCAAAGCTATAGCAGGCAAGCCTGTCATGCCCTTCTTTGCAAAAACGCTCGAGGCGTATAAAGAGGGGTTCGACCAAAAGATGGTCGTAAAGCGTGCGGTAGAGAATCTGTCGACGTTGCAGAAGGTAGACTCGATTGTCACATGCGAGGTTGTCGACGACATCGTTGTATTCAAGCAGCCATTCTGCCGAACCGAGGACTGGTTCGAAGAGATTCACCTCGATCCTTCCAGCAGCATGATTTTTATACTTCAGTTGATTGGTCTCTTCTCGGTTGATGAGGAGTTGCGTTCATTCAAGAGAGTCGATGCAGGTAAGCTGGAAACAATGACCGCCTGCAATTCAGCGCTTGCTGCTCGTCTCAAGATTCCAGACGGGTGCGGATTGTATCTGGTTCAGTGCCTTTGGGATGCCGGTCCTATTGAGATGGTGGCGCAAATTCCTTCTACCGATCAGGTGATTCGTGGTTCGAGCACCTTCACGCCAATCATATTTGGTGCCATTCTCGTGTTTTTTCGGCACTGAAAAGAAAAGTCCATAGCGACTCGCCATGGACTTTTCCTTACTCTTTGTCGTTTCAGCGAATTACTTCATGTTGCCGATGATGGCATCTGCAAATTCGCTGGTCTTCACTTTCTTGGCGCCGGTCATGAGGCGTTCGAGATCGTAAGTGACGACCTTTTGCTTGATCGTGTTGCCGAGCGCAGTATGGATCAGGTTGCAAGCTTCGACCCAACCCATGTACTCGAGCATCATTGCGCCGGACAGTATGACTGAACCTGGATTGATGACGTCCTTGTTCGCGTACTTCGGAGCGGTGCCGTGGGTAGCCTCGAAGATGGCGCATTCGTCGCCGATGTTGGCGCCGGGAGCAATTCCGAGTCCGCCGACTTGCGCTGCGCAAGCATCGGAGAGGTAGTCGCCATTGAGGTTGGTGGTAGCGAGAACGGAGTACTCATCAGGTCTGGTGAGAACTTGTTGGAACATCGAATCGGCGATGCGATCGTTGATCAAAATCTTGCCGCTCGGTGTTTTGCCTTCGTGATCTGCCCAGATTTTCTCTTCGGAGATCGTTTGCTTGGAGAACATTTCTTCGGCAATCTGGTAGCCCCAATCTTTGAAGGCACCTTCCGTGAACTTTTGGATGTTGCCCTTGTGGACGAGGGTTACGGACTTGCGGTTGCGTTCGATAGCGTATTCAATCGCTCTGCGAACCAAACGTTGCGAACCGGTTTTGGAAATCGGTTTGATGCCGATACCGGAATCATGACGTACTTTCTTGCCCCATTGCTCGATTAGTTCGATCAATTTGCCGGCTTCAGGAGAGCCTGCTGGATACTCGATTCCCGCGTATACGTCTTCGGTATTTTCACGGAAGATGACGACGTCCAATTTTTCCGGGGCCACTACTGGTGATGGCACGCCTTCGAAGTGGCGAACCGGTCTGACGCAGCAGTAGAGATCAAAAATCTGTCTGAGGGTGACGTTGAGACTTCTGATACCGCCGCCGACTGGGGTGGTGAGCGGTCCTTTGATACCGATGCCGAATTCTTTCAAGGCATCGAGAGTGTCGGAGGGCAGCCAATCGTTGAATTCGTTTTTCGCTTTTTCACCTGCAAAAACTTCGAACCAAGAAATCTTCTTCTTGCCGCCGTAAGCCTTTTCAACAGCCGCATCGAACACGCGTACTGATGCGCGCCAGATGTCTGCGCCTGTTCCATCCCCTTCGATGAAAGGAATAATCGGATTGTTTGGAACTACCGGCTTGCCATTGGCGAACGTAATCTTTTCGCCTTGTGGCACTTTGAGTCCATTGAAAGTTTTGTCGATCACTTGTCCCATTTTTCACTCACCTTGTTTACAACCGGGCCCGACAGTACCCGCGGGCCTTAACGCGAGCGCAGGGCTGGCGCACCGCGCCTCGACCCAGCTCACGATAGGATAGCAGGCCTGGCGTACATACTTGGGATTGATCATTTTATGCTAAGAACTTCAGACACGGCGGACTAGTCAAGCATGCTGCAGCCAGAGATTTTGGAGCTTGTCGAAAAGGAGAGTTGGCCCGATCGGGTCGAAAAAGCGACATCGAGTCCTTGGCAGAGCGAATATTGGCAAAAGTCGACGGCAGAGCAACGAATCGCATTTGCGCAATCCTACGCCAATAAACTAAAAGACAACAGCAAAGTGATCTGGAACCGCGATATGACTGCCTGGATTCGTTCACCCATTCGTTTCCTTACATACGGTGAAAGAGCTGTCTTCGCACGAGACTGGTGGTTCACCAACGGTAGTGTGAGTCACTCTAGCTTGAATGATAGATGGGCACACAGTGCGCTTTTGGATGCGACTGAGATTATCCTGTTGCATAATGAATATCAAAAGAAGGAGCGGGAAAAACATCTATCCGAAGAGCAAATCGACTTTTTCGATTCCCTCCATGCCGTGGATCCTGAAGATCTACCAGGGAAGCCCCTAAGCATGCAGCTCGAGTTGATCGTAGTTCAACAAAAGCTTGAGACGCCTGAACATGTCTTGATTGATGAATTGGAAAAACAGAGAAAGGAGACTACAGACAAGAGGATTGCAAGGAGGCAACTGGTGATCGGATTGGTAGAGCGAGCTGACTTGATCCTCATCGGCACAGTTGCGTCGGTGCACGCAGGCACACTGGGAATGAATCAGGGACGCGTCGATACTTACGATCAAATCAATTACACCGTAATTGGTTTTCTTCGATCGATGAGCAGTGACGATGAGCAGAAGGAAATTGCTGTTTCATGCAATGCACGATCTGATGCAGGAGGAGCTTTATTGCCACTTCCAGCAATCGGCGAAACTAATCTGGTTTTTGTAGAATTTGATCCAACGACACTGACAAATCCTTACGCTTTGATTGGAACGTTCGATACGCCGGGCGAAACTAGGGAGTTGACGAATCCTATCGCCAGCAGTGTTTCCTTGATGACGCCCATGCACGGATGCATTCATGCATTTACGATTCCCATGCGCGAAAACTTCTTCGATAATCTCACATTGATGCAAGAAACCATTGAGGGTCTAATCGCTATAGAAAATCTAAGAAGCGCGGAAAAAGTGTGCAAAGCAGTGCTTTCAAAAATGGTGCCGGGAAACTCCCGATGGAAAGCACCATTCTTTGATTTATTGGCTAAGTGCTGGGAAAAGTTAGGAAGGGATGGTACGGAACGTGCACTAAGAGCACGCGATAAATGCTTGTCTGATTCAGGGCAGTGAACGAGATCCAAGTGAAGACTGTAGTCTACTAGTCCATTTAAGTAGCGGATGCCTGCAACACAAGCCTTCATTCATGGATTTGGGAACTCAATGTACTTGCATGACACCGTGTCTGTAAGCCATACATTATTGTCGCTCAAATAAAACTCAATTCCATCGTGATGCATTTCCGCTGCGCGGATGGTCAGTATTACCAGGCGGCCATGCCGTCTCCCGACAGCGGCTGCAGTTTCCTTTGTCGCGGATAGATGAACGTGTTGTCGACTCTGCTTTTGCAATCCAGATTTTCTGATTGAATCTATAAACCGATCGGCCGTTCCATGATAAAGAATCTCCGGTGGAACAGCTGATGAATAGCCAAGCTCAACATCAACTGAATGACCTTGGCTGGCGCGGATTTTTGTGCCATCGTCACTGAATGCAAACCGCTTTTTGTCATTGTTGGCGACGACGCGTTCCAATTGTTCCTTACTGATTGATCTGCCGTTCTGTGCCGCTTTCGATAGCAATTCATCAACTGAGACCCATCCATTTGAGTCCAAACTGATTCCGACTTCTTCCGGTTTATGCCGCAACACGTAACTCAGGAATTTGCTTACTTTGAGATCGTCTTCGATGAGTGACATTGTCGCGATTCCAAAAATTTCTCGGTCGTCTTCTTTCAGGATACTGTTCAGCAACGATGGGTCCGATCTTTTTCGTAAGAGGTTGGCTGAGTGATTACCACTTTTCTCAATTTGCCGGAGCTACATTAAATGGAACGTTTCTGAAAACATTAAACGTTAGGCTCAATTAATAAAAACAGGGAACGAACTGAACTTTTACCTGTCTCCATGGAGGAACTGTAAATTCGGGAGGACTAATTATGCCTGATCAAGCCAAGGCGACATCAAATCGAGGCTTCGCGGCGATGAGCGCGGAAAAGCAACGTGAAATCGCCAGCAAGGGAGGAAAGGCTGCCCACCAATCGGGGAAGGCTCATGAATTCACTTCAGAAGAAGCGAGAGAAGCCGGACGTAAAGGTGGCTTTGCAGTGAGCCAAAATCGTGAACACATGAGCGAAATCGGCCGCCGTGGCAGAAGAGCCGCGACCAGCAGCCGCGAAGCCCGTGAGTCCATGTCCAGCGAACCAGCCGGCGATTCCAACGAAAACTTCGAGCCAGGCGACGAAGAGTAGGGAACAGCCGCCCACAGTCTGACCGTTTTTGCATGACATCAGCAGAGCGCCCTGCTGGTGGTGAGCGGTACGACAGGACTTGCCTACTTAACCTGCGCGAGCTCTTTGATTCGCACCTTGTTCTCCAATACCCCGATTCCTTCTGCTTCCATGCGAACGACGTCGCCGTCTTTCAGCCATGGGTAGAGGGCAGGCTCTAACTCTTTGCCCGTCGCAGGGTCAATTTTTGCTGAGAATTCGGCTATGCAGCCGTTTCCGACGGTTCCGGAACCGAGTACATACCCTGCTTTCATTCCAATATTTTGGGCTCCCAGCCAGGACATGAGCCGCGGGAAGCTCCATGCTCGTTTCGCGCCGGATGTCGGATGCGTATGATAAAGGGTTTCATAGTCTGAGTCTGTGCGCGCTTCGCCATTGAGCGACAGTTTCATGCTCATTTTGAAGACGCCGTTTTCATCGACTTTGAAGGCAGAAACGGGGACCAATTTCGGGCCGATGCTTTTGCCGATGATGAATTTGCTGTTGGTAGGACCGAGCCCCTCCATGTCTTTCTTTTGAATGTCGCGTGCCGACCAGTCGTTGATGATGGTCAAATAGCAATGCTCTTTGAAGAATTTGAGTGCTTCGTCGAAACTCGTAAGCAGCGCATCTTCGGTGACGAAGCAGCCGATTTCAAACTCGTAGTCGGCAGCCCTTACGCAAGACGGAACCACGACTTCTTCGCCGGTTCCAAAAACTTTTTCCGGAGCCATGTCCACGATGTAATACGAAGCGTGATCGTACCAACCGGGCCAAATCTGGGTTCCGCGCTTGGAGCGAATTTGCACCACATGTTTTTCGAAGGCAAGAAAATCCATGAAGATTTTGGGCTCAGGAACTTTTGTTCCGCAAAGCTCGATTGTGGGCTGAGATCGCTCGTATAGCATCTGTGTTTTTCTCCAAAAAGTTTTTGCAACTTCAAACAAGTCAAGCATTGAGATTATCTCACGAAGCCCAAGCAGCGCCGTTTTTCTCAACCTTGCCGTTATAAATGGTCTTTGAAGGCTGTAGAATGTGCCAATCCGCAACTGCCATCACCATACACGCAACGGAGCGCTTGAAAGGCAATGAAACACACCGAAGCATTCGAAAAACTAGTGGCAGAGGTCAAAACAAGAATTCGCGAAATCACAATCGACGAAGTGGTCGAGAAACAAAAGCGAGGCGACAAGTTCGTTTTCGTTGACGTCAGAGAAGATCACGAGTGGAACGCCGGACACGCTAAAGGCGCAATGCACATAGGGCGCGGCATTCTCGAACGCGATGTCGAACAGCACATTCCCGACTATGCCGCCGAAGTTGTGCTCTACTGCGGCGGAGGTTATCGATCAGCCCTGGCAGCCGACAATCTCCAAAAAATGGGTTACACAAACGTGCTCTCAATGGCTGGCGGCATCAGAGGCTGGCGGGAACGCAATTTGGCCGAAGAAAAACCACAGATGGTCGCCAAGTAAGTGAACGTGAACGTCGCCGACTGGCTTCTGCTCATTGGTTCACCCTGGCTGGCCCAGAACAATGCTGGTGATGCCGTGAACCGCATGTCTGACGTTCAGACCACCGATCCTGGCGGCTTTACATTAATGTGCATCTGCATCGGCATGCTGGTAGTCCTTGTGCTGTGCCTATTTGCAGGAACAATGTTCTACTTTCTCAAAAGCAAAAAGCGTCAATAAGGTGATCGGTGGGTTGTGCTTAAGTGCACCCAACGCCTCAATGATCGAACTTACGACTCGTTTAGCATCAGAAGCTATTATCTGACACCAATAATCATGAATAAGCCGTCCCAGCTGGGCATAACTACCTCAGGCAAGCGGGAGTTTCTCAGTGCAGAGCGAGCAACGACAAGTCAGCAAAAAAGCCTGTATTGCATGCAGTCGTGAATTTACGGGACCGGAGTCTGTCTGCCCGCACGACGGCACCATTCTTACGCCTTTGACCACCGATGAGCTTGTTGGGACTGTTCTGGCGGATCGATATGAAGTGCTGGAGACCATCGGCGGCGGCGGCATGGGCCAGGTCTATAAAGCGCGTCACACCCTCATGAATCGCATCGTTGCCATTAAAGTTCTGCACAGACACCTGATTTCCAGCGGTGACGCTCTAAAACGATTTCAACTCGAGGCTCAGGCCGCCAGCTGCCTCAGCCTTCCCAACATCCTTACCATTTATGACTTCGGCGTAGCCAGCAACGGTCAGCCATTCATGGTGATGGACTACCTTGAAGGAACCAGCCTCTCTACCGTTCTCAAAGCCGAAGGCAGACTGCAAATTGACCGTGCTGTTTGGATCTTTAATCAAGCGTGCGCCGGGCTCGCACATGCACACAAAAAAGGCGTCATTCACCGTGACCTCAAACCAAGCAACATCATGCTAGTTGACAACGGTGACCAGCGCGATTTCGTAAAGATAGTCGACTTCGGAATCGCGAAATTATTGAATCAAACAGACGCAGAAATGAACCTCACTAAGACTGGCGAAGTGTTTGGAAGCCCGCTATACATGAGTCCCGAGCAGTGCCGAGGAAAGGGCATGGATGCGCGCTCCGACATTTATTCTTTGGGCTGCGTGATGTACCGAACTATCTCTGGAAGCCCAGTCTTCGAGGGCGAAGATGTAATCGAGCTGTTTTACAAGCAAGTGCACGAAAACCCAGAACCGTTTTCTGTGGTCTGCCCCGAACTCAACGTACATCCAGGCTTGGAAGCGATTATCTTCAAGTGCTTGCACAAAGATCCCGCAGATCGTTGGTCAACAATGGAAGAGTTGCAACAAGCATTGAATCCCGCAAACGCAACTCCTAGAACCCAGGAAGTGATCCTTCCTCCCATTGGCGACGGTAATGCCTCTATGCCATCGCCACATATGCAGACCCCTGTTCAACAAGCAGTAACTCAGCGGGAGTCTACCGAAGACTTACACGAAAAAACTTCAATAACGGGTTCGTCTCAACGCCTAAAATCTGCTGAATCACAACACCAGCTGCTTTCGTTGCAACCTCCGCAAGAGCAACCGCAAGAGGAGGGCACTGCGCCGACATCATCGCCACCTATTCAAACACGGGCGTTGCCTTTGTCACATGACTCTTCAATCTCTTCGTTGAGCACTTCGTCATCCCCACTCCTCACGCCTCCTCCTGGCTCATCCTCGAACTATAGCTCATCAGAATCTTCACATAGTGGTAAGAGACATACGTCACAAGTGCTACGCAAGAAGCAGACTAATGCCGAGAAGATTTTGCAAAATAAGGCAATGATGGGTGTGATTATCGGAGCAGTTGTATTTTTGGGTGCCGGAGCCACTATTGGAATTGTAATGAGTGGCTCTAAGCCTCAACAATCAGGTGCAATAAACAGTCTCAATCCGCTCACCGGACCATCAGGGGGCACCACTGGTGGTTCATCATCGACCTCTGCTTCATCATCCACAACTTCAACATCGACCGGCTCGAGCAGTTCGAGTGGTACACCAAGCACCGCTGGAACAAGTTCGACAGGTTCTCAATCAGGTATTGCAACAAAGGGTATCGCTACACTGCATCCAGAAGAGGGTGGATCCAAACCCAATACCACGCCGACCAATGTCGATATCGATGACGTTTACGAGCAAGGCAAACAGTCATTTGAGCGAAGTAACTACAAAGTTGCAGAAGAGCAGTTGACGCATGCCGCGGCTCTTATGGAGAAGGTTCACGACAAAGCGACAGCCGAAAAGAGAATCGAATGTCTTAAACTGCTAGTGCAGACTCACTGCGCTCAAAAGCATTTCCCCGCGGCAAATACAACAGTCGCGGAGCTCCGGGGGGACATCGAAGATTCTTTCGGCAAGCGCTCCCTCAAATTAGCTTCGGCCCTTCAGCAAATGGCTGAAACCTATGCCAAATACGAAGATGATGCAAAGGCCAAAGACCTGCTCGTTGAATCCCTTGCGATTCGCGATGAGAAGATGTCTCCTGGCGAATTGAAAAAAGATATCTCCACGGCTGACGCCGCCTTCGCGCTTGCGAAGTTGTATCAAAAAGTCAAGAAAAATCATGATGCGGAAACACAAGCAAAACGCACCCTAGCCATACGCCAAGAAGCTCTCGGAGCCGCTGATCCTTCAGTAGCTGAAGTAACTGATTTTCTCGCGACTGTAGCGCCGACGAAGAAAGTCGTTGCGTCCAAGAAAACAAGAAAAGTGAAGAAAACAGTCGCGACAACTGAAGCTGCTCCACACACTGAAGCTGCTCCAGAGCAACCAAAGAGACGCCGAGCATACAGCACCTACGGTTTCTAAGAAGAACAACCTTCTTGAGTTTCCTCGGCAGGTTGGACAGGCTGCGTAGGTTTGCCGTTCGGGAATATGCAGTCTTCTAAGAGTCGTCGAATCATAACTTCAGGATTAGGTTCGTTGAACCGGTAAACAAACTCTGCGACATACAGCGGCCAATACGACTGGTGGCAATAGCGATGATACGTACCCAAAAGCATTCTTGAGAGGTGGGTAATTGCGCTTGCAACAACATGCGCCACCTTTTCACCTGCCGGCACTTTCGTTTCTTCTGAAACGTTTCTATAATTCGCCGGATCTGCAAATTGAATCTTGTGCAAACCGCTCTCAACCTGCACTAGAACAGCCGACTTCGCAGTGGGAATCTTTTTCGGTTCAATCAATGCTTTGATGGCATAGAAGAGAGTATTAACAAGGCGTCTTTCGTTTGCATTGTGCATCGCCCGCCGTATTTTTCTCAGCATTCTCGAGGCGGTTTTGTAGCTCACGCCAATGAGCTTCTTCAGTGCTAGCGCGGAAACTCCGCCTGTATTGTTGCACACGTAGAAAATGGCCATGAACCACTTTGTGATATGAACCTTCGAACCATGAAAGATCGTGCCTGCGGTTAAAGAGCATTGATAACGACAAGCGCTGTTGGCGCACTGCATCAATGTTTCGTGTTTTAGTCGATAGTGTTTGAGTCCGTGGCATCGCGGACAACAAAAGCCGTTGGGCCAGCGTACGTATTCGATCAGCTCATAGCAGCGGCTGTGATCTTCAAATCGTGCGATGAAATCAAAAATGATATTTTCCAGTCCGAAAAGCAGCATGATACACCTCCTTTGGTGCAGGTGGTTTGGAGACTGGGGTTTACGCGGCGGGGAAGGCGTCTATTCTTAAATACGTTTGAGTCCTGCAAAAAGTTCAATCAAAAATGCAAATTTGCAGATAAATCTTTCGTTCAATTTTGCGGTCGGTAGTGTTCGGATCTGTGGGTCGGTGGTTGGCTGAGGCATGTATATAAGCGCATCTTCGCAAACCGTCAAACCGCTGCTCTGCGTGCAGTTACACGACTAGTTTTCGTGCACTTAGGTACAAGCTTCCGCAAAAAACTAGCGGAGACTCGTACCTAAGTGCATGAAATTACTGATGGAAAGCCAATCTACAACGGCGTGGAGCGACGGGACATTTCGCGCTTAGGCACATCGCTCAGCTAATTTCATCGCAAAAAATCATGAGCCCTCGGTTTCAAGACTCAAAATCAGCTTTACAACTTGCCCAAAGAAAGCTAGTCGAGGATGTAAGAGTCCCAATACTCAGTTCGTTCCGTCCATGCACAACCTTCGTTGCCGCATGTCAGTGTGACCCTTGACGCGAGCGAATCAATCTCTTGAATGTTAAAGCCATCGCGCACGGCATCGATGGTTTCAGCATATTTGTCATACTTCTGAACCGGCTTTTTGCACTTTGGACAGATCATTTTCTTGTTGTTGATCGCGTCTTTGATCTTTTCAAGTGACATGACAACCCCTGTTTCATCTCGAAATTTCAGTAATAGCTAAAGTTTAGCAGCTCACATTGGTTGTGAGCAGCGACACACTAGTCTTTGATTGCTCCTGCGCACGGTTCTTTTCGGCAAAAGCACTCAACCGACAAGATAGAGAACTGCAGCAATCGTGCGCAACCGCTACTTCTTCGCTGCCTTTTCTTTGATCAGTTCGTTCCACTCGGTGTGAACGAATCCGATTTCGGGCTTGTCCGTGCGCTCGTATGTGTGGGCGCCGAAGTAATCGCGTTGAGCTTGGGTGAGGTTTTGCGGCAGGTTTTCGCATCTATAGGCATCGAAGTAAGCCAAGCTGGCGCTTAGAGCCGGTACTGGAATGCCTTGCGAGATTGCAAATGCAATAGTCTCTCTCCAGGCATCTTGATGTTTCACCAAGAACTGGCTGAATTCAGGATCTACCATGAGGTTCGGCACATCGAGCTGGCGTGCGAATGCCCCTCGAATCTGTTCGAGAAGTTGCGCACGAATGATACAACCACCTTTCCAAATTCTGGCGGTTTCGGCAAGATTGATGTTCCATTTGAATTCATCTGAACCTGCTTTGATCAGCGCCATGCCTTGAGCATAACTGCAGACTTTGCTGGCGTACAGCGCGTTGCCTAGTCCTTCGATGAATTTCTTTTTGTCGGTAACAGACTTAGCGTTTGGTTGAGGTCCGCCCAGTTTTTTCGAAGCGACAACGCGTTCGGATTTGAGTGATGACATTAGTCTGCCTGTAAGCGCGGCATCGATTGTCGGCACGGGAACAGCCAAATCGAGGGCTGCTTCGCCTGTCCATTTGCCGGTTCCTTTTTGCCCTGCCTTGTCGACGATGAGATCGACCAGGGCTTTACCGGTTTCTTTATCCACGACTGTGAGCACCTTGGCGGTGATCTCGATCAAGAAGGAGTCGAGAATGCCTTTGTTCCAGGTGCTGAAGGTTTCGCTTATCTCTTCGGCGTTCATGCCGAGACCTTTGCGCATGATGTCATAGACTTCGGCGATCAATTGCATGTCACCGTATTCAATACCGTTGTGAACCATTTTCACAAAGTGCCCAGCGCCGTCTGGACCCAGATAGGTGACGCACGGTCCATCGTTGACCTTTGCTGCAATTGCTTCCCAGATTGGACGCACTTGCTCGTAAGCTTTTTTGTCTCCGCCCGGCATCAAAGATGGCCCGTTGAGAGCGCCTTCCTCGCCGCCCGACACGCCTGAACCGACGAGGTAAATGCCATCCTTGGCTAGTTCTTTCTCGCGTCTCTGAGTGTCGCTGTAATGCGAGTTGCCACCGTCGATGATGATGTCGCCTTTTTGCAAATACGGCTTGAGCTTTGCAATTGTTTGATCGACCGCATCCCCGGCTTTGACCAGAAGAACAATCTTTCTAGGAGTTTCGAGAGATTCGCAAAATGACTTGTCGTCATGGCAGCCGATTACGTTTTTGCCTTTGCCGCGTCCTTCGACAAATTCATCGACTTTGACTGTGCTTCGATTGTAGACCGCTATGCGATAACCATTGCGCTCAATGTTCAGTGCAAGGTTTTCACCCATCACGCCCAAGCCAATAAGTCCGATTTGTGCTTTGCTCATTACTACTCCTCCAACCGTTTACACCATCGGAACGGCAAGATCTAACTTGCTCGCTGCCGCTTTATCGAGAAACCATTCAAGATTGCCACCCTCATCATGGGCATTTATGGGATTGACGAATTGGGCCGGGTACACGCCCTCTTCTCCCTGCAGTACGTCCTTGACGATGTCTGCTTTTGACGCGCCGGTGACGAGAAAAAAAACGTTTTTGGCTTTATTGATCACGGGATACGTCAGTGTGATTCTGTGATGTCCGAACTTCTCAACATAGTTGGCGACACAAATGTGTTCTGTCTCGTTCAATGCCTTTGTTCCTGGAAAGAGTGACGCGGTGTGACCGTCCGGACCGAGACCAAGAAGCATCAGATCAAAGGAAGGAAACTCACCAGGCTGTAATTCGAAGAAGGTCTTGATTGTATTTTCATACTCGTGGGCAGCTTCTTTGGGATCGGTATCTTGACCTTCCAAACGATTGACATTTACTGTCGGAATTGCCACTTTCGATGCCAACGTGTTTTTGACTAATAAATAGTTGCTTTCAGGATCCGTATGTGCCACACAGCGCTCGTCGCCGAAGAACAAGAATGTTTTGGCCCACGGCACTTTCTCGGCATATTTGTCTTCGGAAAGTTTTTGATACAGCAGCCGCGGTGTGATGCCGCCGGCAAGCGCAACAGTAAACTGCGCTTTCTCCGACATGTAGCCTAGAGCCAATGTGAGAAATCGCTCGGCGACTTCTTTTGCCAAGAGGTTGGAGTCGTCGAGAATGTTCAATCTTCCGCGGTTGCTAACGAGACTAATCATTACGTTCCCTTCTTGCTTTTGCTCTCCTTGTTGTCACTTATGAACGAGAGCACCAGAGCTCCCATTTCAAGCGATTCTTCGAAAACTCGATCTCGCGATTCGACGTACAACTCTTCGTCGATCAAATCTCTTTGAGTCGGTTCGGTCAAGAAGACCCCTTTGCCGTTCTTCTTGCCGTTTGCGGCCTTGTCACAAGGGTGAACCACACTCGAATCGATTACCGGCGCTCCTGGCTGTTGGCATGAGTTGATAACAGTACCATCAGAAAGCGTGATCTCGATTGAAACTATGTTTCCTTCGGTGGTGACATCGCAAGGCATCGGTTGCACATTCACGACAACCTTATTGCCTGAGGCATCGAAGCGAACGTCGAACTCACTGTCATCAGTCTTTTGAGAGCCGGTTGGAGTCCACTTGAGGCGGCTGGCAAGCCATCCAATGCAATGCAGAGTCTGATTCAAATGTGTGAAGACAGTGCTTTCCTTCTTCACCGCGTATTTGATGTTTACGCTCTCGATTGATTTGAGCAACGTGGTTTCGACTCCGCCATGCAGCGCTTCGAACGACCATGCAATAGACTGCCGCCAGGGCAAAAGTCGACGCCAATTGAGATCGGCAACCACCAGTTCCTTTTTGTAGTCATTGACGGTTGCACACAAGTCTTTGTAAAACTCGAGGGTGTCTTCCTCAAGGAGTGAATCGACAACCAGACGATCTATTCCGTCGACGAACCGCTCTACATAATCGCGCCGGAGGGTAGGAACCCTCCACCACATCACAACCGGAAGGTCGTGAATGACTAGTGGCATGACGACGCTTGCCAGTTCTTCCACGCCGCCGCCTACCCATCTAACTACAATTTGTTCGCAACAGATTTGTTTTGTTCGTTTGCCCGATACAGGGTGGCAACGTGCCGAAACCCAGGCCTCGAGGGTTTCCACCTCGGATTCTCGAGACATTGCCAAAAGCGCACGGCAAGGGTGTTTTAGTGTTATCTCGTCTAGAACGTCACTGGCTTGCAGTTCAATGTCGGTTGCCGGAACGAACAAAATTATGTTCATCGAACATGCCCTGGTAACGGTCGGCTCACCGTCTTCGGACTTTCCTGCATATTGCCAAAGCGTCTTCAGCTCGCGTTCGATTTTTTCTACTTCGACAAACTCGAGCTTTCCGGAGAGAAACTCGGCAGCGGCTCTCATGTTGCCTGTAGGAGTTCTCATAGGCGCCTCCATACATGTCCGTCTTTGGCCAGCATCGCATCGCTTTCGGATGGCCCCCAAGAGCCCGCTTCGTAATTGGGATAGTTGACAGCTGTTTTCTTGTCTCCCCACCATCTTTCCAAAAGCGGTTCGATGAGCGCCCAGGAAGCGTCCACAAAGTCCGTTCTGGCAAATAACGATGGGTCGCCGACGAGGCAATCAAGAATCAACCGCTCGTATGCAGAAGGTGTGCGCGCACCGAATGCGGCGCCATACTTGAAGTCCATATTCAACCATCTAAGGTCAGTTACCGGCCCGGGCTGCTTGGTGGCAAACCTGAGCGAGATGCCCTCGTCAGGCTGAATCTGCATGACCAATACGTTGGCGGAAACAGCGTTTGATTTCGAGGCTACCCGTGCATCGGGCAGATTTGCAAAAAGCGAATGCGGTGCCGGCTTGAATTGAACTGCAATCTCTGTAATCGTTTTGGGCAAGCGCTTTCCTGTGCGCAAGTAGATTGGCACATCCGCCCAGCGCCAGTTGTCGACGTACAACTTCAATGCGGCGAATGTCTCTGTCGTTGACTTTGGATTGACCCGATCTTCCGTGCGATACCCAGGCACGGCCTCACCTTGAATGAAACCGGCTCCGTATTGGCCGCGCACCGTTCGTTCATCGATGTCTTTGTCGGTGAACGGTCTTACCGACTTCAAGACCTTGATTCTTTCGTCGCGAGTTGCCTCCGAATCCATTGAAATCGGAGGTTCCATACCGACAAGAGCAACGAGCTGCATCAAGTGGTTTTGCATCATGTCTCTGAGCGCGCCGGCTTCTTCATAATATGGAGCTCTGTTTTCAACGCCGAGGATTTCAGCGTTGGTAATTTGAATGTGGTCGATGTATTGACGGTTCCACAAAGGCTCAAACAAACCGTTGGCAAAACGAAACACCATAATGTTCTGCACTGTTTCTTTGCCTAGATAATGGTCAATACGATAAACCTGATGTTCTCTCAAAACATCATGGATGACTAAGTCCAAATGCCTTGCAGACTCGAGATCATGACCAAAAGGTTTCTCCACGACCACACGCGGCCATGCCGGTTCTGTGGCGCGGCGCTTGTAAGCCAACCCGCATTTGGCGAGGTTGGTAATGATCGGTTCGTACAAACTCGGCGGTGTCGAGAGATAGAAAATGTGGTTGCCCATCGTCCCGTGCGACTCTTTCAACTCAGTCAACAGCTTCTGCAAATCTGCATAGCCGCTGACTTCACCGAGGTTGCCGGCGCGATAGAACAAATTGGCTTCGAATCTCGACCATGTCGCTTCTTCAAATGCCAGGTCCGATGCGTATTTCTGCACCGATTCCTTCATCATGCTGCGGAATTGCTCGTCGCTCAAAACCGTTCGTGACGACCCGACCAGGGCAAAACCCTTTGGCAAGAGCCCCTGCAAATAGAGAGCGTACAAAGCTGGAATCAACTTTCTCTTGGCAAGATCGCCGTGGGCGCCGAAAATCACCATCGCCAAAGGCTCGACTTTCCTGTCCAGCGGCAGTCCCTCAAGCAATGGATTCTCAATGGTCATGCTTTGCAAAGTCATCCCCAGCGCCTCCGAGCGCAGAACAAAAGGCAGCGATATCAAGCAGATATCGGCCGCACTATAACGGATATCAGATTACTATGATTTTGGCCAAATAGTATTAGCCGGCACCTGTGCAACAGGGTTCGAAATATTGCTGGGTAAAACTAGTCGACGAGCTCGCTGGCCGTCGGCTTAAAGTTACTCTTGACCAGACTTTGCAGCTTCTGCATGATCTCATGGGCCGGCCCTGGCAATTCATCAGTACAGCAGAACGTCACTTTGTTCATGACTTTCAGCTGTCCGTTCATCACCGTTACAGAGCGGAGGTTCGGTTGCGATTCTTCTGCATGACCGTGCGAAACCACCGCGTCAAGAAACGCGCGCGAGGCAGCAATCTCGAAAATCGGTGCGATCAGTTCTTTATCAACCTTCACATCGCGCCGGTAAAGCACAGAGTTGTATCGGTTGCCATATTTGACCTGCTGAAACAAAACCAGGTTTCCCAACTCATTGAGCAAAACCCGCTCGTGTGGTCCTGAGAATTCAACTGTCAATGGGTGCAGAACTTGATTCGCAGCAGGCTCGGGTGAGGATTGTCCCCCCTCATACAGGACATAATTGACCTGTGCAGCGCAAGACTGCGCCCAGAGCACGCACGCAGCCAACAACACTAACGAAAGTGCCGGCAAAAGCGCCATGTTGGAAAGATAGTGTGCTTTCCGAAAAATCGGTACCGCCTCCGACTCGACAAGAATTCTTCCGTGTGCAAAACCTAAGACCATTGTAGCGAACAGAGGTTGTAGAGACCACTAAAATTAAGGTATGAGTGACTCCCCGCCCATCCCAAAATCACGCCGATTATTCGTCAAGCTGCTTGCGTGTGCTTTTGCCTTTTTGATTTTCAAGGAATTTTTCGACAATCTAGAGCATGTGTTGCTCGGTGGTTGCGATCCTGGCTGGCTCATCAAAACAGGGCAGTTCATTTTGACCAATCGAACTCTGCCGAGGGCGGACATATTCAGCTGGACCGCCACTCAAAACTCGCTTGTTTGTTATCAATGGCTGTTCGAAGCGCTGCAAGCTTACCTGTACAACGCGGCTGGACTCTGGCTTGTGGGCTTGGTTTCACTGCTGACGGCCGGATTGCTTTATCTATTCATTTTGCCTGTCACTTGGCTCAAATCGGGAGTGAGGCCGGTGTGGATTCTTTCGACCCTGGCCCTCATTTTCAGTCCCTATTGGATAATGGCGCGCCCACAGACCATCTCGCATGTTTTCATTTTTGCATTTATTTGGTTTTTGGAACGGTACATATCCACTCGAAGAGTTCTTTACCTTTTGGTTTTGCCACCATTAGCGATACTATGGAATAACCTGCATCTGACCGCCGTCATTGGAATCCTGATACTTCTTGCCTATCTTCTCGACGCTGTCATCTCTACCTATCTAACCCAAAAACCGAATTTGCCGCTCGAAAAATCCGAGTACTTGTCACCAGCAGAACCGGATGCTCGAACTTGCCTATGGCTGACTATTGCCGCCTTGGTTGTTATTGCTTGTCTGTTGATTAATCCGTACGGCATAGATCTGCTTTTGTATCAAGTTACATATCCCACTCGCATGTCTGCTGCCGACATCGCCGAGTTGAAGGGCTTGAACATTATCGATGCGTTATTTCGATTGATCCATTTGGCAATTGTTTGGATTGCATTGGTGGCAATAATCGTAAGACGCGGATTGCCCATTCGCTGGCTGATTTTAGCAGCTGTCGGGACATTCGCATTCTTCGTAGTAACCAGATTGCAACCGTTGGTGGTGCTATTCACGTGGTTGCCCGTGGGTGCCGCTCTGGCTTCTTTCGAAATACCGGGCTATATCGAGCGAGGCGGACCTGCAACCGGCTTTCAACAAGCGACCAAGTCGAAACAGTCACTGATCGCCGCAACTCTCGCGGTCGCCTCATTAGCGATTCCTGCAATCATGTGGTACTCGAAATATCCACGGGAGTCCGAAATACGCACTGCGTTTCTTGGAGAAAAATCTCTTACGCTAAGATATTACGCGATACATTGCGCGAAGTATGCCCACCCCTTCAATGACTCAGACACGGGAGACCGCCTCATTTTCCTTGATGCGGGACCGGTTTTCATCGATAGTCGATTCGATTTCTACGGCCGCGAATTCTTTCGCAACTGGTTTGACACTGTCGAAGCATACGGAAATTGGCAGAAACGCTTGAATCGCTATAACCCTACACATTTACTAGTAAAAGACACTCACAAACTTTACTGGAAATTGATGACATCAAACGATTGGAGTCATGTTGTAGACGATGGCTACCTTTCTTTGTGGATGCCTAATAATGATTCGACTGCGCGCTGGCTTACAGGTGAACAGCTGGACGATGGGCAACTTAAGACTGCCGGACTTGAACCGCAATTGCTGGCGGCGACGGTTACCGGACGTGCCTGCAAGCATCTGCAAATGGGTAAAAATCTGCTTGAGCAAAATAAGGTAGCCGATGCGGTATCGGAAATTTCGCAAGCGTATAACCTGATTCCATCGGACAAGTTGGCTCATGAGTTGAGTGATGCCCGAGCCAGACTTCAGAGTAAGAGACTACAAAGCAAGTGATTTTTCTAAGTCTTTCAAATCTTTCCGCATTTCAGACACTGATTGGTAACGCACAGTTGGATCAAGATTGGTAGCGCGTGCAACTATGGCATCAAGAAGGGCAGGGACAGCCGGGTTTATTGACGCCGGATGTGATGTTGAGATTGCCTCTGGTTCGTGTCCGGTAAGCACATAGTGAAGAGTCGCACCAAGCGAATATATGTCGCTTTGAGTAGTTGGTTTTCCACGAAACTGTTCTGGTGACATATAGACGTGCTTTCCGACTACGGTCCCGGTGATGTTGCATTCGACTTCTTGTGCCACGGAGAAGTCGATTAGTTTGAGAGTTCCGTCAATTTGAAGCATGAGATTATCGGGTGTGAAATCGCGATGAATTACCGCCGGCTCTTGTGAGTGAAGATACTGCAATATGTGGCAGGCTGAAAGTGCCAGGTGAACCGCATCTTTAGGGGAAAGCGCGCCTTGACCAGCAACGACTTTGCTCAACGGAGTTCCCCCTACTCTTTCCAAAGCCAGGTATGCGCGGTGATCTTCAACAAAGAGATCGATGAATTTGACTATATCGGGATGGTCGAGCTTGGAGAGCACCCTTGCTTCGATTTCGAACTTTTCGGCAGCCCTCTTGCGAACTCTCATGTCTGGAAACACCGGCAACACAAACTCTTTTAGTGCCACTACCAATGGTTGCTGCGTGGCGGCATCGATCATGCTTGCTTTGGAGGCGAGATAAACTGTTCCTTGCCCACCCATGCCAATCTTGGACAATATCGAATACTCCCCATCCTGCAGAGTATTGCCTCGCGCAAGGGGTGTTAGTTTGTCGCGCTTGGGTGCAGCGGAGAGTTCTTTCAACCACAACTCCGTATAGCTTTCTCGACCGTCAGGCTCCGCAAACACGTCAAGGGACTCTTCATCGATGGCTTCGGGATCGACATATCGTTTCAGCGCTGCGATCAGTTTTTTGCGATCGTCCGGATGAATAATATCACCCATTCGAATGGTGTGCGCAGGATGGTCTTGCTCTGTCAAAAGCAGCTTGTAATCTGCAATTCCTTTCTTTCCTTCCGGTCTAACCAGCTCTACTTTTGTAATCAACGGCCAATAAATGGCGTTGACAATGGAATACCTTGCCTCTGACAGATGCTGCATGAAGTAGAGTGCTTCACTCGATATTGCCATGTGTGTAGGCTTTTGCGCATCTCTTACGGCACCGACTGCGACTTTCCATCCGATCGCAATGTATACGATCCACGAAAGCGCGGTGATTCCCTTGATCACTGTGGCTGCAACTCCCCCTGGGTTGAATTTTAAAACGGGAGAGAGAGGCGACAACAACGTTTTGCCAAGAAACAGCAAGAATGGAGGCAATGTGTTGGTTATCAGCCCCACAATCAAAATCGACACAAGCAAGAAAACAAGCCACGGAATTTTCTTGAGTAGTGGACCCAACCAGCGCTGCCGCTCGGCGTCTTCAACATACTCGACTATTATCTCTTCATCGGCGTATGCCACGTTTAAGCTACCTGGAGCTTGCGGCCCTGGAGCGGCAATAAACACCGTTCCGGTGAATTCGTTGCGTTCAACCTCAGCAAATACAACCTTAGGCGAAGGATCGGCTTTAGGAACCAAGCTGATATGCGAGGGGTCAGCGAAGTCAGGCTCATTGCGTTTATCCTGCGTCATCGCTTGCTCCTTTCTTCAACCCGAACCTCTTTGGGCACCGGTTCGGTGATGACGAAGTTTTTGCTTAGCTTTTCGAGATCGTGAAAGAGCTCAGCAGCCGATTGATATCGATCTTTCTCGTCGAGTTGTGTGCAGCGAGCGATGATTGCATCTAGAGTTTCGCCAACGTTGCTGTTGACGGACCGAGGATGTGAAACCGAGAGTGCTTCTGGGTCTTGACCAGTCAAAAGGAATGCGAGGGTGCATCCGAATGCATAAATATCACTGCGCACCGAGGCCTTTCCACGCAATTGCTCGGCTGCGATGTAAGAGTGTTTTCCAATCATCGTTCCGGTTGCAGTGCCGGCAAACTCGTTTGCGGCGCCAAAATCGATCAATGCTACCGTTCCATCCTCCTTCAATATCAAATTGTCCGGCGAGAGATCTCGATGCAAAATTGGAGTCGATTGACTGTGCAAATGATTGAGGAGATCGACAATCTCCAAAGCCCAGAAGACAACCTTAGACTCGTCCTGAGCACCGTTATCCTTGACGAATCTGCGAAGATCCTTGCCGGGGAGATACTCCAATAGAAGATAGTTGCGATCGTTTTCAATGAAGTGATCGAACACTTTTGCAATTTGAGGATGTGAAAGTTTCGACAGAATATCCGCCTCTCTGCGAAAGAACTCATCAGCCTTTCTGTGCATGGCGCTGTTGCTGTCGGCGGGCACGACGGCTTCTTTAACGACGAACGATTTTTTTGAACCGTCCTTGACCAGATAGATTGCAGACAAGCCGCCAAAAGCGAGTTGTCTTACAACGGTTAGATCTCCTTCGCGGAGTTTATGTCCAGGTTCCAACGGCACAAAATTGGTGGCTCCGAAACGCCTAGCCAGTTCGTCTTCCCAGATTTCTGTATACCCGATATTGCTTCTGCCCGTGCCACCGGATGCGATGCTCAGTTGATCCCGCAACTCAGTAATCGCTGGATATTTGTCGCTTCCTCCACCCCAAACATCGATTGCGACGAGCAATTGATTTACTTCTTGGTCGGTTAGCCGCGACAGCTTGAATTGCGCCGGCTTGCCTTCGTTAAAAAACAAAACCAGCTTGCCGCCGCCACTTTGAATGTAACGCACGTCGCGAAGGGCTGACCACGGTCGATCGAGACGCCCTTTGATAGACGGACAAATGGTAAAAGGCAGTGAGATGCCGTCACGGTTGATGAATACTGTTTGGTCCGACAAAACCATGATTGACCAAATATTGGCGACAATCGAGAGCAACTCGGCGAGAGTGACAATAGACGCCGGACCCATCTGAATCTTGCCTTCCATGACGGCGAAGGCAATCACAAGGGTAGACCAGAAACTGAAGAGCACGATAATCGGAAGAACGACCTGCAACCCACCGAGCAAGAATTTAATGGGGATGGATCGATTTTTGAGGGTGACTTCCGCTTCAGCCACTGGGCAGTTTACCTCCTTTTTCTTCTTGCCACGGAACTTCGAAAGCTTACCTGAGTCATCTCCCCTTGACAACCGGAAGCTAGATTGTGGATGCTGGAGTTAGTTAGCTTGCTAGTAAGTAACCAGCTTACAGGTAAATAAAACGGATTACGAAATAACCAAAAATGGTCGCAATAAGCAGCAATGAACTCAAATTCGTTTCCGGACCAACCACCTCAAGAGTTGGTTTCTTCCCTCTGCTTGTTGCAATCGGACTGGGCTTTGCATTTGTGTGCGTTTGGCTGGCAGTAGCAGTAGTCGCCGCTTCTCAGAATCTGTATTGGGCGGTCGTCATTGTTGCGGCAGCCTCAGCCTTCGCACTTTACCTTAGCTATGCGGCATACGGCATGTTTAAAGAGTCCAATCGCAACTACGTCCTCGAACTAAGCCCGTCTGAGCTCGTATTGAATGTCGAAGATCGATTTACCCTCAAGAAAAGCACGCAGATGGTCCTTTTGAAAGATGTGAAATACGTCGAGTACTACCCGTATAGAGACTCAGCCAGCGCCATTCTCCACACTGCGTACAACCATATCGAGATTCCTCTTTGGCCTCTTTCCGGACATGGCGAAGACGTAGTCAACTATCTGGAAGGGCGCGGCATAAGAATCTTCAACGTTCAGCTTGACGATGAGATTCCGCCAACTTAGCCAATTAGCCACCGAAAAGCAGAATCATGAAGGCAAAAGTGCCGCTGTTCCACAAACAGTGCGTAACCATCGATGCAAGCAAGCTTTTCGTTCGTTCGAAAACAAAGGCAAAGAGACAGCCCAATACGAACAGTTGTGCAAGTCCACCGGCATCAAGATGTGCCAGCGAGAAGAGTGCACCGGAAATTGCAATCGATGGCAAAACCGGCAGCGATCGCCGTAAAGACGTGTAGAGGAAGCCTCTAAACAAGGTTTCTTCGCACAAAGCAGGCAGCACGCCGAGAGTAAAAAAGAAAATTCCGGTTGCTGCAATGTCGTTTGATCTTGCTGCTTCCAACACAATAGGAATGATCGGATTGTTGGAACCTTGAGAATGCAGAAATTTCTGTGCAACAAATGCTGTCACCAAAACGATTGGAACCGCGGCAGTCCATGCCAAAAATCCGGCAAGTACGATTCTTATCGGTCCCAACTTGCCTGACTTCAAGCGGAAGCGTACGCCGTCGAGGAAACTGATAGGTTTCTTCGCATCATCGGTACCTTTATTCGTTTCATTCATGCTACGACCGCGAAAAGCAAAGAACCATATGAAAAACAGCGCCGGTGCGTTTGTTGCAAGGTACGATGCGGCTGTCGCCAACGCGATCAACGTGGGGCTCGGATCGCTGCCCCTAATCAGACGAAATGCGTCATGCAAGTATGGAATCATGAGAAATTCCAATGACAGCCAGGCAATGAAGACACCATATACGGTTCTAATTCCCCAGTCGCCGGGTGCGGCAATCTCAGAACGTTCTTGTTCGGGAGTGACTTTCCGTCCCAAAAAGAAGAATTGAACGATAATGGTAATGACTCCGAAAAGCACAGCGCCACACACGATCAGAAAACATGCTATGCCTCGATAGGCAAGCTGCACACATTTGTCTCCATACTCGTCCAGAAGTTTCTTGTGTTCCTTTTCATGACCGGCAACTTTGGCCAGTTGTACCTTCGTAATGTCCTTGAACCAACCTTTGAGATGAGTGTCGATCACCTTGTTCAAAGATTCGTATTCAGCCTCACTCGACACTTTTTTGTCGACATACAACTCTTTCGTCAATCGATGAAGGTCTTTGACTTTATCGATGTCTTTTTTGAGTTCTTTTGTCTTTTCAGCATCCTTAGTGCCGGTTGTTTCGAGCTCTTTGATCTTTTCGGTTTCGATCACGCCGAGCATTTCAATCATCGGCAAAATTGGTTTTCCGGACTCAGCGGCAACGACAATCTGTTTGGTTCGTAAAACCGGTTTTTTTGGTTCGGCTTTGGTTGCGAGTTCTAGTGATTTGTTGGCTTCATCGAGTACGCCGGCTTGTTGCTTCGTGAAAACGTCCATGTCTTTAGAGCCGCTCTTGGCAAACATGGTGGAACCCTGCTTGAAGGTCTCCATGAGTCCCGCCAGTCTCATGCAAAACTCGGCTTTGTCAGCTTCCAGCACAGGGTTGTGGTCGCGACTACCGTCTGAAAGCGTGCCGGTCACTTGCGTGACTACAAAAACAGTTGAATAGACAAGTAAAGCATCGACTGCGGTGCTTCGCTTCTTGTCTTTTAAGGACAGGCAAAGAGCGATGAAAAATCCGAAGCCACAAAACCAAAGCAGATGAATTAACGATTCGGGCACCGATCAGTTGTTCCTTCCCTTAGACCGCTTTCGCCATCAATTGAAAGCGGTAAAAACAGTTGCATAACCATAGCATATGTCGATCAGTTCATGTCATGACTTCTTGGTGAGCTAAGAGTCTTCATCCGTTGTTTCCACAAGTGCTGCCAGAAACTCGGAAAATGTCGCTGCAATTTCCAACTCTTTGGGTCTTACCTCGGCCGCATCTGCAAGTTTCCAAAATATGACAACACCAATTTTTTGAGAACGTTTGATCAAGGGAAGAACCAATGCTGTATCGAAGCCAAACAGTTTTGTGCCAAAAGGTGGCAGCAATTTTGGTTTAGATTCCAGAAGTGATGTGACTATCGGATCATTGGTTTTCTCATCTATGGCAATGATGTCCTTGCCGTCAATGGAAACTAGTTCAGCAACCTCATTGGTGGTCTCGACACTGTAGAGCGAGCACTCTACGAAACCAAGATATGTTCCCAACGATTCACACACTGATCTGAGCTCGGGAAAAGTAGTCTTCGTTTTGAAACGTGTTGCGATGAATTTGAAGAGCTTCAGAAGCTGTTCTTCGCGCTCGGCGGTGTATTCCATCTCAATTTTTTCGAAGCAGAGCGCCATCAAATCGCATGTGCGTTTCAGATCGCTTACCTGCCCGCTTGTGATTCGAGACGACAAATGAACCATGGCGAGTCCTCTCGTCGAGCCGCCCGAAATCAACGGAACAAGCAAGACGTGCGTTCCCTCGGTAAACGAAATCAATGAGTATAGGTTTGAGTTCGATTTCAATAATGGAATATCAGCAAATGGTTGTTTCCATGTGATGACATCAAGGTTTTTAGCCTGGGCTGCCACCAATTCCAGCATTACCGCGGTGGACTCAGACTCAGGAAGCGTTACGCCCGTGTAAACGTTCTTGCCGACAGTGCTGCATTCAGTCAATACTTTGAGTGTGGTGCCCAAGCGCCACACGACGACTCGATGCGCTTCAAGCATATTCATCAAGCGCTTCGCAGAGTTGACCAATACTTCAGACGGGTCGCCGCCGGCGCACACGTCTTTGAGCACCAGTGGATAAATTTCTTGGTGAGCAGGTTCTGACTGCGCCTCATTCTCCGGTTGCTTCGGTTGTTTTGACGGTTTCTTCTCAGGTGGAATTCCCATTCTCTGGAATATGGAATCGATCTCTTGGTCTGAGATACGGGATGAAAACGGGGGTCTCGGTTGATCGTCTTTTGAGCGAATTTGTTCGATATCTTCAATGGTGATGTTGTGATGTTCCATCAATGGCAGGCAGAACGAGTGCCAACCTCTGTGGGTGGCGGCAATTTCCGACACCAACAACATCACCAACTTACTGAGACCTTCTTTTGAAAGCTCTTCGTTAGAATGATTGTCGAGTTTTTGATCGATTATCGAATCAGAGATACTGAGAGCCAACAAGATTGGAAAACATAAGCGCTTCCATCTCCTGTTGTGTCGTGCATAATCCACGATTAGAGATATGATTGGCTCGAGTTGATCCGCCTTCGGTGGCGTTTGCGGCAAAAGTCCCCGGCGCCGGTTTACCTCTTGTTCGATCTCTTCGGGATCGATGTTGTTTACCTGCATCGGTCCTGCGCAGATTTGACGCCACGGCGCGCCAGCCATTGCTTGCCGGACGATGACTTCGAAGACCTGAGTTCTGACACCACTGCCATAGGAGTTCAAGGCAGAGCGCGCATCAGCTGCAGATACAGGTCTGCGTATGGCGGGACGAGACTCGAGCAAGCTTTTGCAGTAGCGACAATGCTTCGATTCGATGCGCACCATCTCGCCGCAGTCATTGCAGCGCCTGAAATGTTCTGTCGAAAGCCCGTGTTGGCAAAACCGGCATAATATCGCCTTTTTCTTGATCACCTCTCCACAATTTGGGCACGGCATCTCATCGTCAGGCAGCGGCGGCTCAAACATAGTCTGACCCCTCCAAACTTAATTGTGCATTGTGCGTCATGCGCGAAGTAATTGTTGGATTCCGGACCATTTCGATCTTAGCGCGTGACGCTTGAGTACGCTTGGCCTTGAGCGGTCATTATTAAGTTGGTTGTTAGGACGCCGGGGCGAGCGCACTTGATCGAGGCGCCGGGGCGAGCGTACTTGCTCGAGGCGCCGGAGCGAACGCACTTGATCGAGGCTCCAGAGCGAACGCACTTGATCGAGGCTCCAGAGCGAACGCACTTGATCGAGGCGGCTCGACTCTTTTAGTTTCGGTTTGGCGGAGCGATGTACCTAAGTGCACAAGGCAAATGGCGGAAAACCTAGCTGGGTGGGGAGTTGTTTCTGAATTAGGATGCACTTAGGTACATCCTTCCGCAACTCAGCCGGGCAAAAAATCGACCGCCATGGTGGAGGAAATAATCCGCATTTTTCGTATAGCAATACAGCCGCGCGGCTTAATCGGCTCCGCCGCCGCCTCCGCCGCCTCCGCCATCGCCTCCGAAGAAGCTTTGACCGAATTCGCCGAGTTCTCCAAAGCCGGAGAATTCTCCATAGTCTCCGAACCCGTCGAGACCGCCGAATTCGGTACCAGTATCATGGAGGAAGTCTTTGTTATGTTCGGCAAAGAAGCCCGGGTCTTCTTGTGGAATCTGGTCGGCGTAGTAGCCCCAGGGAAACTTCGAGTCAAGCTTTCTTCTCATAAGCCAACGCGGGGGCTTCAAGAAGCCCAGCCCTGCCACCACCAATATGGTGAAGGCAAACTCGAAGAACATGATGTTATTCCACTGCAGTCCCTGCATTTTGTCTTTTCGCCCTGCTTGCCGTCGACCTCGAAAGTCGGCTTTTTGTCTCAAACCTTTTCCAGGTTGACCTATGCCGCAGATCGTAGATGCAGATTACTTCGAAGTCAACGAATCAGTGGGGAAAATACGTTTTTGCGGGCTATTCGACTTCGGTAAGAAGGGCTACCTTTTGCGGTCCCACGGTCGCAACCGACATACGCGGGCCTTGAGTACGTTTGAAAGTATCGATATAACGGCGAAGCGCTTCACGTATGAGATCTGACCTGTTGCGGTGCTCGACTTGCGCAACGAAATCTATTTGCTCGAGCAATCCGGGAGGCAGGGCCACAAGTACTTTCTTAGGCATCTCAGTTCCTTATGAGTTGTAGTAGCTGGTGAATTCCGAAAAATTTACGAAACAAACGCATCGCCAATACAAGAGATAGACGTCCGCAAGTTCTCCGTCTATGCTTGGCGATATCGCTCGCTTCCGAAATAAAATGTACACCCCCAACTAGCCTTTTTAAAGGGCCAAAGCGCCCATAAATACAAGATCTGGTTCAAAGTACATAAAAGGTTTTTTGGAAAGGTTTCTTGAATGCCGGAAAACGAGTCACATCAAGAACTGCATGATATGCGGGTTTTAAGAAGGGCTGAAAAGCGGGCCCCTGCTAAAATTGAAATGAAAAATGCAATCGACATCAAACCCAGACGAAACATATCGTATTGCACGACACTCTGAAACCATGTAACCATGCGCCTGTAGAAAACTTGTAAAAGTCTGGAACATATGTGATTTGAATGCAAAATAGAGCGCAACAGAAGAGTACGAGAAAGATGGCAATTAGAAGATCAAGGATCCGTAACAACATATGAACGACGGATTTGAAACAGATACTCACAAGCTGACCGCAAACGTCAAAGCCGGTGGTTGTGCGGCAAAGATCAGTTCTGCCGAATTGCACGAAATACTCAAATCTGTTTCCTCAACCGGCACCGGCAATACATGCCCGCAGCTCATGACCGGTATTGATAATTTCGAAGATGCAGCTGTGTACAAGCTTTCCGATCAGTTTGCAATTATTCAAACCGTCGATTTCTTCCCTCCTGTAGTAGACGATCCATACTTATTCGGTGTCATTGCCGCCACCAACGCGCTATCGGACATATACGCAATGGGAGGCAGTCCAATACTAGCTCTCAACGTACTATGCTTCCCAACATGTGACTTTCCGCTGGAAGTTGTAGGAAAAATTTTGAAAGGTGGCGCCGATCAGGTAGCACGCGCTGGTGCAGTGATTGCGGGTGGACACTCCATTCAATCACCGGAGCCGGTCTATGGTCTGGCTGTCACGGGGCTTGTGGATCCCTCTTGCGTACTCACCAATAGTGGTGCCAAGCATGGTGACAAAATTGTTCTTTGCAAACCAATCGGAACCGGCGTGGCTCTTCTGGGCATGAAAGGTTCTCAACTGAGCAAACAGGCTGAAGACGCGCTAATCAATGGACTGACCACTCTCAACGATCGCGCACTCGATGCTGCCATGCAAACAGGATCTGGGTCTGACTTCCATCTCCATATTCACGCTGCAACGGACATAACCGGTTTTGGATTGATTGGACATATTCACGAGATGTCGAAAGGCAGTGGTTTGGCTGCAAGGCTGATGGCAAGCCGGGTCCCACTATTGCCGGAAGTATTGGAATTGGCAGAACAAGGCTTCGTGCCGGCCGGAGCATACGCCAACCGAAAATCATTCGAGCAATTCGTATCCTATATAAAGGAAGTCGATCTGGCTTTGATGGATCTCTTTTTCGACCCCCAAACCGCAGGCGGGCTACTTTTTGCCGTGGACGCGAAAGCGGCTGACGATCTTGCATCGCGGCTCATTGCCAATGGCATGAACGGCGCAATAATTGGAGAATTCTTTGAAGGAACTAAAGGCCAGATCGAGGTGAGAAATGGAAAAGACTATTGATTTGAGAGGCTTAGTTTGTCCGGAACCTGTCTTGAGAACGAAGAAACTCCTCGATGACAAATCAGTCGAGCGCGTGGAAGCTCTCGTAGAGTCGGATATCAACGTCAGAAATCTCGAACGCCTGGCACGCTCGTTAAAGGTGTCTATAACCGCGAAGGAAGAAAACGGTCATTTCAAAGTCGTTCTTTCTCGGCAGCCGGAAAGAAAAAGTGATCCAGACGCGCACGAGCATCAAATGCCAACGTCATCCAAGAAAGCATCAAGTGTTTCCACTGCCGAATCAGAGGTGGGAACCGTAGTCTTTCTCTCCAAAGACATTTTCGGAGCCGGAGATGAAGATTTCAGTCGCAATCTGTTGAACGTGTTTCTGCAAACCCTCTTAGATTCAGGTCACAAACCGCGTGCCGTGCTGCTTGCAAACACCGGAGTCAAGTTGATGGCGCCGGATTCGCCGGCGCTTAAAGTGCTCGACGACTTCAAAGCCCAAGGTGTCGAAGTTTTGGCTTGCGGTCTTTGCCTTGACTATTACGGGCTAAAGGACAGCGTCGCCAAAGAACAAATCACGAATATGTTCGCAATCTGCGAATTTCTGATGGCTGCCGAGCGCGTGCTCTCGCCTTAACTTACTTCAAGAAGATGTCGTTGTCCCAAAACTTGACGCACAAGTAGATCACACCAAAAGTGAAGACCATCAAAATGGCAATCACTATTACAGATGCCGTGTGAAACAGCGACACGCTGCTGGCAATGAAATCCATTAATTGAGTGGTCATAGAAGTCACTTAATCTGGGCCATGGTCTGCCAGTCTATCAGCAAAATCTTAGAGTGCAAATATGTATCTGGGGGAGAATACGAATCGGGGCGGTCCCGCCACTTCACCAGACAAACAACGTAACCCAAAAACAGAAAAAATCACGCCGTATTTGCGATTTAAATAGCCTAGTTCGACGCCATCAGCAAATCCACCTCTTCAGCCCTGGCAAGCCCCTCGGAGGCGCTAATCTTTCGTGTGACGAGTGCCCCGCAGGCGTTGGCGTACGACCCCAGGCGCTGCCACTGTTCGGGCGTCACACAGGCAATGTCCGGCACCCCTCGAATGCCAAGCTTGCACAACGCATGAAGCATCCCTGCAATGAATGCATCGCCTGCCCCGACCCCGGCGACAGAGCTGACAGTGTGAGGATGACAATACGCCTCGCCATTGCGACCCAGGACATAAGATCCGTCCGCTCCCAATGTCACCAAAAGCGCTTCTGGCTTGTACTTCTCAAAGACGACTCGGGCGCAGTTCTTAATATGTTTGGTGGGACCAGTCGTATTACCGTTTCCTTCTAAAACCGATAAACCTTTCTCTGCCAGGCTTTTAGAGCTCACATCCTCACCGGCAATAGGCCACGGTCCGCGATCCGTATCTACGCCGCCCCCCGCCCAGTAAAGCAGTTCGCCAAGATTGACTTTGATCAGATGAGCCAAGTCCATACATTTAATGGCTGCAGCTCTGGCTTTTGCTTCTTCATGCGTCGGATAACTCGAATCGAAGGAAACGACAAGACCCAGTTCTCTAGCCATTTGCATGGCGTGAATGATGGTGCTGGTTCGAGGTTCTCTCGTCAAAGATATTCCGGTCGCGTGCAGCATCGCCGCATCGCTGAGACTCTCGCGAGTGACATCACCCTTTTCGAGCATTTGCGCTGCATTATCCATCGGCCAGTTGTAGAAGCTGTTTTCGTCTTCACTTGAAGAAAGCACATAGCACTGAGCTGTCGGATGCGCCTTATCGGTAATCAGATGGTCGACTTCGACACCCTCTCGCTTTAGTATCTCCAAAAGATATCGCCCGTGGAGATCGTCGCCGACTTTGCCTACAAGGCGAGACCGCGTTCCCAACCGGCTTACGCCCACCGAGACGTTGCAGGCGTTGCCGCCGAGGCTGCGACAAAATAGAGAGATATCTTCAAAGCGGCGGCCTGGTTCTGTCGAGATCCAATCAACAACGACCTCGCCGATAGCCACTACCCGCATGTTTTGTCAGCGCTCCGCTCGCCTTATCTGGATGCCAGATTATGCAGACTTGGAATTCTTTACGAGAACAGTCGGATAGATGTCGTATGCCTTTTTGACGGCCGGAAGTAAGGCAAGAGCTCGATTGACCGGTCCTTTTGACACAATCTTGCCGGTCATTATTGCCACGGGCACATTGACCTTGCCCAACCAGAAGTCGTGCGCGATGTCTGACTTCATAAACATCTCGACGACAGGTTTCTTTTGGCATTCGCCGACGAATATCTTCATCGTCGCGCCGTCGGAGCAATCTATAGTAAGGAGTCCATCTGGGTCACGATAGTGAAATTGAACCGTGAGCCTTGATTTAATCAACTCTTCAGACATCTCGGGGTGATTTCTAATATGTTCCCAGAGGTCTTCCATAATTACGTGAAGCTCTTCAGTGCTAGCAAAGAACGGCATTAATAAGCCCTCTCATATATCCCGATAATATCCTCAATGGACGAGTCCTTCGGATTGAACATTATTGCAGGATCCGTGCTTGTAAGATCGGCCAGTTCAGCCAGCTGACTTTCACTTAACTTGGGCACGCCTAAATCTCTCAATCGTCCTGGTAAACCTACCCTGGCAGTAAGCTCCTCTACACAAGCGATTAACGCATCGCTAGCTTCATTATCGTTCAAACTGGCAGAAACGCCAATACTCCGAGCCAATTCGGCATATCTGCCTGCTACTACGTCTTTATTGAATCGCATGCCGTGGGGCAGGAACACACAATTGGTAGCCCCGTGATGTGTGTTGAACCTGGCGCCTGTGGAGTGCGCCAAGGCGTGCACTATGCCGACCCCTGCGTTGGTGAAGGCCAGCCCCGCCATGGTGCTTGCAATCAAAGTAGCAGATCTGGCTTCCAAGTCGTCACCGTGCTTGGTGGCACGTTCCAAATATTTCAACAACAAGCGCATCGATTCGATGGACAATGAATCTGAAATTACGGAGTTGGTGGCAACGGCGGTGAACGATTCGATGTTGTGGGTGATTGCATCAAGCCCCGTCGCGGCAGTCAGTTTCGGCGGCAGCGAAACAATCAAAGTAGGGTCGAGAATTGCAACCAGTGGTGCAAGATATCGGCTGGCATACAAAAGTTTTTTGTGTTCCTCGCCATCTTTGACCAAAGCCGCAAAGGAAACTTCAGAACCTGTGCCTGCAGTTGTTGGAATCGCAAAGAGTGGAACCAAGGGCTTTTCGAGATTGTTGAGACCTTGCAATTCGCGAATGTCTCCGCCGTACTTCAATGAAACTGCCACCACTTTCGCAGTGTCAATTACAGAACCGCCACCAACGGCGAGCACTGAGTCGCAGTTTTCTTTTCTGGCTTGATCGGCCGCGATGATTACGATGTTGATATCAGAGTCCGGCGGAACATCAGAAAAAATTGCATACGGCATTTTGGCACTGTCAAACCCGGACAGGATGTCTTTGACAATTCCATTGGAGAGCAAAAACGCGTCGGTGACGATTAACGGTTTGCTACAACCGAATTCCTGTAGTACTTCGACGGCTGCACTCGATAAACCTTCACCGAAGGTTACACGCGTAGGGCACGTAAACACGAAAGAGTTCATTTCTTAATCTCGTCCTGTCCGTGGAGCAAGTTCTGACCTAGTTCCCCATGCATTCTGGGCATTCGATGAATCTGACGCCAATGCCCAATGCCCAATGCCAAATGCAAGGATCTCAGAACCTCCAGTGAAGTGATCTCTTTGGCGCGAATTTCCTATACATCCTTTACAAAGTAGGTTCGTAGATCAAATTTCATTTTCTCTAATTGTCAAAGAACATGTGGATCAACATAACAAAAGTTTCATAGGTTCGCTTGACTTCGCTAATTTTTAGTCGCACCTCTGTCATGCAATCGGAGATTGCTTGACCACATGAGGTTTTATGTAAGGTTTCAACGATCATACTGACATCATTGCTGATTGACTGTCTGTTGATATCTAACTAAATCTTGGCAAACGTTTGTCAATGTTCATTGAACGCGGCGCCAGTCAATGGGAAGATATGGTTCCAAGTATTTTTGGCGGCTCATGACAGACTCATTGGTTAGAGCATCTGAGGAACCTGTGCACTGTCACCAACGTCACCGATAAAACGACTCAAAACCCAGTTGCCAAGTGGTTTTCGGGACGGAGCCGAGAAAGGGAGATTTGAATGGTATTTCGCGTTTGCCAGGGACTTGTTTCTCTTTTAGTTGCATCCAGCATCTCTTTGGTGCCGGCAATTGCAGCTACCAAGAAAACTGAACCTCAACAGCCGGCAGGGACATTGCTTCTGCCCTTGACGCCAAAAATCGATGCTTCTGTATCGACTCCTAAGACCTCAGGACTTTCTTTGCCGAGCGCAGGCAAATTGGCTGCTCCGAAAGAAGCAGACGATTCTTTGTCTATTTCGAGCCCCGCTGCAGCATCGACTCCCAAACCTGCATCCGAGTCTACAACCCTGAAGCCGGCACCACGGATGATGTCAGCTGAAATTGAAGAAGACGACATCGCATCGGGCACCGCAACAGAAGTCGAAGATGACACCACTCTTAAAGGAACGATTCAGATCGTCGCGGACGACACTGAATACGACCAAGATAAAAACACCTTCCTGGGCACGGGCAACGCCGTGGCGCTCATCGGCGGGCAAGACTCCAAGCTCGAAGCCGACACCATTCTCTACGATCAAAACACACAAATGATCGATGCTCGCGGCAACGTTCGTATTTTACGCGGCGGGCAGTTAACCACCGGCAGTGCCTTCAAATTCAAAGTCGAGTCAGACGAATACCTGATTACAAAACCCGATACCGAACTCAATGGTGTGCAAGTCGTTGCTCGCAAGGGCTATGGTGCCAAGGGTGGACTTCAGTTTAAAGACGGCACAATGACGATGCCCAGTCCGGTGTACTTCACGGCTAACGCAATGTGGGCGCCTACATCATACGCTGAAGAAATGCAGCGCAAAATGCAGCACCCTGACGCCTATGCTCCGGAAAAACCAAGTTTTAAATTCAAAGCAAGAAAAATCGTAAGTGAGCGCTACAAAGACGCGGGCAACGTCACCATATTTGGTGGCAAAATAGTCGCCGGCAATTTTACCGTTCCTCTTCCAAAGTTCACCGCGACTCTCTCCAAAAACGAAAACAACGTGACATTCCCGGTCACACCGACGTTCGGAAACAACCTGCAAGTAGGCGGTTTCAACATTGGTCCCAGTTTCAATACCGCAGTCGGAAAAACCGGAAAGCTTTCTTGGATGCCCATGGTTCAGTTGGGTGGTCGCGACCTTCAAGGCCAAGCTGGTAAAGGTGTAGGGCTTGGCGGACAGGTAGCTTTTCAAAACAGGAGATACCAAGGACACATTGCATACGGCTCCAACAATAATGTTCTTGTTGCCGATCTCAAGGGCGTAATCACCAAAACGTCCGGTTTCCAGTTGGGTATCAACCGGTTTCTCACCGACGGCATGATGGGTTATCGAAGGGCTCGCCTGCTGGCTGAGGTCGCTGACAACCACGCTATAACCGGCATACCTTTCCTCAATAGCGTTAACTTCAGAACGTCCGCTGGATGGGCTCAAGACAATCCGCAGCTGCTCAACATGACTCCTGAATATGCCAAACTCTTCGGCAACGACGCCAGGAAAACCGTTCAGGCATCAGCCTTCAAGTTTCAAGAACAAATAACCGCATCGACCCACCCGTTATTTGCTGTAGGCAATGACAAGGTAGGTGCTAAGTCCTATATATATGGTGGCGCCGCGTTAAGAGGTTACTCGAGTGGCGATGCCAGCATCATCGGTCAAATAGGACCTGCACTCGACGTTCGCCTCAACAGATTACGGTTCATGGCCAACTACACTCAATCCGCTGTAAAGGGAAGCTCACCCTTCGTTTTCGACCAATTCATTCAAGGCAACCGCTCGGTATCCTTCAGTGGAGACGTAAAAGTAAACAAATACCTCACATTAGGCGGGTCTATTGGATACAACCTCAATGCAAAGCTGTACTATGGGAAAGCCCTTACAGCAGCTATCGGGCCGGAAGACTTCAAGTTGCTCATCAGACGCGACATGGTCTCAGGCATGAACAGAATGGGATTCGACGTGCTTTACGGTTCTTCCACTCCGTTTCAGAAGATGGTGCTCAAAGGCGGTCCTGATCAGGGTCAGCTAGGTGGAATTTGATGAGCTCCGCGGACAGCACAAGCAAAAAATCGACGATCGACTCAATAATCAAATCAAAATTACCGGCATTAGGTGTGGATCTTGGAGGAACCAAGATACTGGCCGCGCCAATCATAGATTTGAAAATCGTGGGCGAACCAAAGCAAGTCGCGACGCCTCATGGACCGGACAACATTATCAACGCGATTTTGGATCTTGCTAATTCGTTTCAAAAAGACTCTGTGCTGGCTGGAATTGGCGTAGCGACTGCCGGCATCGTTGACACCAAGACCGGTGAAGTGATTGGATCCACCGGCAACTTGCCTGGTTGGGCCGGAACGCCTCTTAAGACAATCATCGAAAACAGGACAATGCTTCCCACACATGTGGAAAACGATGCAAACGCTGCTGCATACGGCGAAAGCCGCGCTAGAAAATTTGATGATTATGAATGCGTGGTCGTGGTCACATTGGGGACCGGTATCGGCGGCGGTATCATGTGCGACGGCAAATTGTATCGCGGCGCGCACTATGCAGCCGGCGAAGTTGGTCACATGCGGATTTCGCTCGACAACAAACGGCTTTGCACATGCGGTCTATTTGACTGCTGGGAAGCATATGGGTCTGGTCGCGGACTTTTGATGACGGGCAAAGAAGTCTTGCAGGGCATCAGCCCCGAACAAACAGAGTTGGCACGCGACATCGATGCGCTCGATACTCGAAAGCTCATCACCGCATCGCGCAACGACGATATCATCGCGCTCAAGGCGATGAAGATTTGGCATGAGCATCTTGCTGCAGGGCTTGTGACTCTTGCACATACTTTTGACCCGAATTGCTTCGTGTTGTCGGGCGGACTCAGTGAGTTTGTGGACTACCAACTCTTGGAAGAATTAGTGGCGGATCGCAGCCTTCCGACAATCAGCAAAAATCTCGATATTCATAAGTCTGAGCTTGAGGGCAATGCCGGCATCATCGGTGCGGCGCAGTTGATTCTCGATGACTTGGGTGTGGTCGCACAAAACAAAGGCTAGTCCGTAGTAAGGGCGGCGGATCGCCGTTTTGGTTTTGGCGCCTCTTAGAAACCGCCGTCCTTGGCATGGGTTGGGTTTTTTGTTCCTCGGGGTGGCGGAGGGTTGTACCTAAGTGCACTACAGGAGGACTGAAAAACCTGGTCCAGTGGAGTTTGTGGCTTTGGAACGATCGCACTTAGGTACATCGCTCCGCCGATTTCCAAACCAAAAGTCGAACACTATCAAAGTGCTGTTTTAACCTGGTTTTCGCAGATAGTATGGCTTGACATATGTCTCGAGCTTCTTTCCGAGGTATGAGTCTGAGGGCTGCCAGTTTTCGCCCCTCTTTTGAAACTTCTGCCAAGTATCACCTTCGCGAATTTCGATTTTCGCGAGGCCGCCAGCCCCGAAGATCATCTTTACTTTTGGCTTTTGGACAACGTCTAACTCGACTACCGCGGCAAGACTTCCACCTTTGAAAGTTTGCTGAAACCTCATGCGTTGATTGGCGTCAAAAACAGAAACAACCTCGGTACTACCGTCTAGCTTTTGAGTTTGGAAAGTCCATTTGTTGTTTGGAGAATCATCAGCTGCCGCCTCTGCTTCCCACTTCTTGTAGAGCTGATTATCAATATCTGTGCGTATCTTGTCGAGATCAAACTTCTTGCCACACATCTCCAAAGTGCCAAGACCTTTCGACAAGTGATATCTCTTGTTTGGATCTCCATAGTTTTTGAAGTATAGGAAGTGCCCTTGTTCATCCTTCCAGAAGCGGGGTTCGGCATTTTGAGGAATGGCATCGAACTTGAGGCTCCCCACTCCCATTGAAAGAAGTTTGTCCATCTGACGCACCATCCACTCTGCGCGTTGATTGTTTTCTTCCTTCGGTTTGACCTCCTGATTGAAACGCCAGGCCTTGTCGCTTCCAGAAGGAACCTTTTGCTCGGGCTTGGGCGGTGAAGCTTCAGCCGGGCGTTGTTGCGGCAAGCCTTGCTCGGGTTGAGGGCGAGGAGTGATCTGGGTTTCCGGAGGGCGTCCGGAAGTTGTTAAAGGTGGCATCGACGGACGTACTTCGGCGGGGCGAGCAGGTGTCATCAAAGGCGGTGGCACTGATTGAGAATCTATCGTGGGTCTGCCGACTGGCGGAAATGCTGAACCGGCCTTAGGGAATGCAGAGCCGGCTTTCGGAAATGCCGAATCTGCCTTCGGAAATGCGGAACCTGCTTTCGGTAGAGCAGCCGGGTTTGCGGCAGGGTTATTCGCAGGATTTGTGGCAGGATTGCTACGCGTGCTATCTCGTGGCGTAGCGGGCGCCAGAAAAGATGGAATTGCATCTTGCGCATACGAAGGCGGACTCTTACTGTCGATTCGACGAAAGAGTTCGTTGGTGTTTCCAAAGTTAGCTGCACCGGCATCATTCTTGGTGTCGTTGTTAGAAGTTGCTCGTTCAGAACCGTCCATGATGCGCTTTCCTCCACGCAAAATCTGCGGCGGTTATCCGTCGCAACTGATCTCGATTTGATCAGGGTGAGTTGGGGTCGTGCTGGG
This sequence comes from uncultured Candidatus Obscuribacterales bacterium, assembly GCA_964503045.1. Lineage (GTDB taxonomy): Bacteria > Cyanobacteriota > Vampirovibrionia > Obscuribacterales > Obscuribacteraceae > CAYZJR01. The sequence continues at coordinate 16,496 of CAZCZI010000032.1, read as the reverse complement.
CCGGGCAGAACTCCCCAAAAGTATCCTATCGCGAAAGAGTGAACTTTTTGTTCCCTCTTATGCGTAAGAGTACTAGTGAAAGCAAAAGTAATTTCGCGGGCTGCCCCGCCAACTCATTCCAAAGTTGCTTACGTCGACAGCGCCAAATCTCTGACACCAAGCTCGTTGACGGCGTTGGTTCCGGCGAGTCCGCTTACGCCCCCGCCTGGGTGCGTGGCGTATCCGCAGAGATGCAGATTCTCGATCGGCGAGTTGTATTGGCCATATCCAGGAATCGGGCGTAGATAAAAGCACTGATCTAGTGTCATCTCGCCGCCGTAGAGATGCCCCTCGGTGAGGTGATACTGGGTTTCGAAATCGCTTGGTGTGATTACTTGATGATGAGCAATCAAGGAGCGCAACTTCGGCGCGAATTGACTCAATTTTTCAACGGCAGTTTCGAAGACTTGCTTGGCGTCGACTTCGCCTTTGTACGCGGCGTATTGGAACCAAACAGACATTACATGCTTACCGGCTGGTGCCAGTGATGGATCGCTTACTGTGGGAACGACGACTTCTAGGAATGGCTCCTTCGAGAGTTCGCCATACTTGACGGTATCGGATGCGCGTTCCAAGTACGCAAGGCTGGGCGCTACAACTAGAGTTCCGGCCAGTGCTTCCTTGTTTACAAAGGTAAACTCGGGGAGCTCATTCAACGCTAGGTTTATGCGCGCGACACAACCGTTGTAACGCAAATGACTGACGGCTCGGTTGAACTCCGGTTCCAATTCGGGCGGTGCGACAAGCGATCTGAAGGTGTAGCGTGCATCGTAATCGGATACGACCCGCTTCGATTCGATCTTTTCGCCGCCGGCATCGACACCGATGGCGATACCATCTTTGACAATCACTCGCAGGGATTTGAAACCTGTTCGAATTTCGGCGCCATTTGCTTTGGCTGCTGCTGCCAGGGCTCCGGCGATTGCGCCGACTCCGCCTTTTGCAGTAGCGCGGAAATATCCGTCCCCGATGGTCAGATGATGCAACAAGTTGAATGTGGTGGCTGCGGCAAACGGTCCATGCAACAATCCACGTGTGGCAGCGGTGGCTAGAACGCCCTTCAGTTCAGGACTCTCGAACCACTCGTCAAGTAAATCACGCACAGACATGACGAGCACGCGAATGACTTCGGTCATTTCACGCTTGCCATATCCTTTCAATTGATCGATGAGCGCGGTTTTCAGTTTCGCATCACTGGGAGATGCAGGGTGGGCAAAGGGTCTTTCTTTATAGGCGTTCTTCAATAGATCTGTTGCCAAATCGGTGAGTTGCAAGAACTTGCCGTAAAGATCAGCATCCTTTGTTGAAAAGGAACGAATGGCCTGGGCTGCAGCACTGCGATCGGGTGTCAGCGTGAAGGTCTTCTTGTCCGGAAGCAGGCTGGTTATCGAGTTGCGCTCGATTACCTCCAAACCATGTTGTTGCAGCTTGAGGTCGGCGACGATTTTGGCATCGAGGCGACCGCTCATAAGTCCTACATCGCCTTTGAAGCCGGGGGCAAACTCCGCCGTCGCGGTGGCGCCGCCTACATGGTCCGACTGTTCGAGCACCAACACCTTCTGTCCAGCCCGCGCGAGGTACGCGGCCGCGGTCAATGCGTTGGGCGATGAGCCAAGGAAAATGGTGTCGTATGTAATGGTCATGGACGGTCCTCTAGAAGGGCAAGTGCAGGGGCGGTGCCCTGAAAGGGCAAATGACTATGGACGATCTTCCAAAATCGCAAGTGCTGCGTTGCGACCGGGTGCACCGGTAATGCAACCACCTGGGTGGGTGCTGCTGCCGCACATATACAAGTTGCGAACGGGCGAACGATATTGAGACCACTGTGGTGAAGGTCTCAGGAAGAAGAGTTGTTGAAGCGCGAGCTCACCATGGAAGATGTGGCCGCCGGTCAGTCCGAAGGTGCGTTCCAAATCCCATGGGGTCATGATGTGTTTGTGCAGGATGATGTCTTTCATGTTGGGCGCGTGTTCTGCAAGGGTGTCGATCACATTGTCGAGGAATTGCGCTTTCTTTTCTTCGTTCCAGCCGCCTTCGAGGTTGGCGGCGGCATATTGAACGAACATAGACATGACGTGCTTTCCAGGCGGCGCCATGCCGGGATCGATAAGTGACGGGATCAACGCATCCATAAATGGTCTGCGCGACCAGCCACCGTATTTGGCGTCATCGTAGGCGCGTTCCAAATAATCGACGCTTGGCGCAATTTCAATGCTGCCTCTCAGAAGCGCTTCTTTCCCCCTCGGCAATGCAGTAAAGTTCGGCAACCCATCGAGCGCGAGATTGACTTTGCAGGCGGGGCTTTCGATACGATAACGGTTGATGTCGTGCACGAATTCGTCCGGCAGATGTTTGCTTTCGACGAGCTTGAGAAACGTGCGTTTTGGATCTGCATTGGAGACGACGAAATCGGCAATGTATTCATCGCCGTTTTCCAGCACTACGCCTTTGGCTTCGCCGTTTTTGATCAGGACTTGCGCGACCGGTGCATCGCATTTGATTTCGACACCGGCTTCGCGAGCGGCACTGGCAATTGCTTGGCTGACCGCGCCGGTTCCACCTTTGGCAAATCCCCATGAGCGGAAGACACCATCGACTTCGCCCAGGTAGTGATGCAAGAGGATGTAGCCGGAGCCGGGCGAGCGTGGACCCAAGAAGGTTCCGATAATGCCGCTGGTTGCTTTGGTTCCCTTCAACGCTTCAGACTCGAACCATTCATCCAAGAAGTCGCCGGCACTTATGGTCATGAGCCGCGAAAGAAGGTAGAAGTCGTCGCGTGTAAGACCGTCGAGCACACCCGCGACCTTGGCCATGGTTTGGAGATCTTTGGGTGAAACCGAGGAAGGATCGGGTGGAACAAGAGCGAGCATCGGACGAAGCGCAAGAGCCAAACGGCGCATGGTGCGCGCGTATTCGTCGTAAGCTTCGGCATCGCGTTTTGAATGGCGAGCGATCTCGTGTTTGGTGGCGTCGTGATCTGGGAAATCTGCCAGATAGTTTCCGTCGGGTAATGGAACAAACGTGCTCTCCAGGGGCATAAGTTCCAGCCCGTGCCGCGCCAGCTCAAGGTCTTGTATAACTTCCGGGCGCAACAAACTGACAAGGTAGGATGCAATCAAATATTTGAAACCAGGAAAGATTTCTTCAGTGACCGTCGCACCGCCGACCTTGTCTCGCCGTTCAAGCACAAGCACTTTCTTGCCGGCTTTCGCAAGGTAACAGGCGTTGACCAGTCCATTGTGTCCGCCACCGATTATGATGGCATCGTATCGTTGATTGTTCATAGTGTGTCTTTTTTGCGTGCGGGGTTGAAAAACGGCAGACTTCTGACTGTGGCGTCAAACGGCTTGCGATAACGATCTACGATGAGGTCGATGGTCAAGACTGTTGCCGCCTGAGCATATTTTGGTTTGATGTGACCAAGTGCGATGTATTTTTTGAGCGTCGGCGACCAGACACCACTGGTGGCATAGCCGACTTGTTCTGCGTCGGCATAGAGCGGGACAACCGCTCTCCAAGCCACAAATGGATAGGGAACAGTCAAACCCAATGCATGATGTTGACGTTCATACTCTTTGTGATCGATTTCCAAACCAACAATCACAATTGAGGAGCCGTTTTGTTTCTCCTGCCAGAGCGCTTTGCGCCCAACGAAATTTCCTTTTTTCCAGCTCACCGCCCAGTTCAGTCCCAACTCTAATGGAGTGGAACACTGACCATCAGTCATCGCTTTGTTCGCCGGGGTGTAATCGATGTCGAGCATGATCAGCCCAGCTTCGATGCGCGCTACGTCGAGAGCCCAGATGCCGGCCGGCTGCAGAGCAAACGAATGACCGGCGTCAATCAAAATGTCCCAGAGTTTCTCAGCCTTCGCTGCATCCACCCAAAGTTCATAACCCAGATCGCCTGTATAACCGGTTCGAGAGATCATCACCGGCGTTCCATCCAATCCCCTGAGTTTGCAATTGACGAACTCATAGTATTTCAAGCTGCCCAAGGGCGCATCCGTGAGAGTCATCAACAACTCGCGAGAGCGTGGACCTTGCAAAGACAGGCTGCCAATCTGCTCGGTGACCTCTTCGATCGACACGTCCATACCAACCGCATTATCTTCGAGCCAGCGAAGATTGGGTTCTGCAGAGGTCAATCGGTAAGTGTTCTCGGCCAGGTGCGCGATCGTGCCGTCGTCGATGATCTTGCCACGCGAATCACACCATGGGGTGTAGAGCATGCTTCCAATTGCAATTTTGCTAACATCACGCGTGACTAATCGATTGAGAAACGCAAGCGCATCTTTGCCTTTAACCGAGTACTTGCACAACGGCGAAACATCGATGAGTACGCAAGCATTGCGCATCGCAAAGTATTCGCGATCGTGCGTAAACTCGTAGGCACTGGCTACACTGTAGCCGGCCCAGCGCCGCCATTGGTCGGCTTGCATCAGCGCCGCGGTACGTGAATGAAAGGGCGTCTTCTTGAGCATTTTACCCTCAAAGATCTGCTGGTTGGGACGTCGAACCCATAAAGGTACAGTGCTTTGGGGCTTTTTTTCAAGATATCGCTATTAATGGAGCGGTTTAGGGACTTACCCCCAGGGGCATGTCTCCTTTGATAGAGACTGTTTGGCTGTAACCCTTGTCGTAACCGCTTATGACGGTAGAACCTGCACCCGACAAAGCCCTCGAAGAACTCCCGAAGATTCCGGGAGATCGCTACGCCTTACTGGGCGTGCTGGGGCGCGGAGGCATGGGAATTGTTGTCAAAGCCAGCCATGTTCATTTAAACAAGCCAGTTGCCATCAAGATCTTGAACACTGTCGTGATGGACGACACCAGCGTCAAACGCTTCGAAGTCGAGGCCAAGGCAGGGAGTCAGTTATCGCACCCTAACCTGATTGCGGTTTTCGACTACGGGCTGACCGAAGACGGCAAGCCATACATGGTCATGGAGTACATCGAAGGTCAGAGTCTGCAAGACACCTTAATATCACAAGGACCGCCTCCCAAAGACACCTTTATTACGATCTTCGAGCAGGTGTGCAAGGCGCTTCAATACATTCACAAGCACAACATCGTTCATCGCGACATCAAGTCAAGCAACATCATGATTGTAAAAATCGAAGATGACTTGTACGCGAAGTTGCTCGATTTCGGCATTGCAAAAGTCTTGGCCGATAGTGGAACGACTCAACAACATCTGACTGCAACCGGAGCAGTGTTCGGAAGCCCACTGTACATGAGCCCAGAGCAATGCATGGGAAAAGGAACAGATCCGCGCTCAGACATCTATTCTCTAGGCTGCGTCATGTATGAGTGTTTTGCCGGGCACCCACCGATGATGGGCGAAAATGCACTCCAGACAATTTTCATGCACATCAATCAAGCGGCACCGTCTTTGCCTGAAACGAACAGTCAAGACCCCGCGATTCGAGCAATTGCTCAGATTGTGCACAAATGTTTGGAGAAAGATCCAAACAACAGATTTCAGACCGTTGCAGAATTATTGAAGGAACTGTCGAGTGCGAAGAACGCAGCCGCGACTGCTGATACAGTACCGCCTGCCACTCACCCGGCTCGCCCGTTCGTGCATTCCGAGTCAGGCATCAATCGCTGGAAGAAAAACGCGGCAGAAGCGTCCGGGCAAGCACCGCTTGCGGTGCCGCATGTTTCGCCTGCAGTACCCCCATCTTCAATTACGGCAGACAACGTTGGTTCCAATCCCCAGTCGACGAGCGACCCAGACATTTTGAGGTTTAAGGCAGACCTCGCTCAAAACCTCGTAGCCAACCTTCAGACTGGCTCTCCCGAGTCCTCGACAAACAATCGCAGTCACAGCATGTTTGAACCAGGCAGCCTATCTCATATAGGAAATACCGGCGAGCATAGCCAGCCCAGTAACTCGGAAGAGTTGCATACAGAAACGATCTCGAGGCGCGCCACATCTGCGAATCTACGTAAGGAATTGAATGACGAGCCTGAGCGGATTCCGCGAGCCCCAATACCATTGTGGTTAAAGATAGCAGCCGGTGTATTGGTGGTTGGACTCATCGGCGGTGGCACACCGTTTGCAATCGATTACATGCAAAAGATGAATGGCAGTCAAAGCATGGCGAAGGCCGAGGAGTGCATCAAGCTTGAGCACTGGCAAGATGCGGAAACCAACTTTGCCGCCGCGTTATCCTATGCTCAGAGCCAAAAAGACGATGACACCATGGGCAAAATAAATGCCAGGTTAGGAGAGATCGATCTTCATCAAAACGAACTTTCACATGCGCGCGGACACTTCTCGACGGCGCTCATGCTCTTGGATAAAGGAACAAAACCAAGTCAAAAAGCCTGTCTTGAAGCATTGATAGGATTGGCTGAAGCACAGCTGAGAAGTGGAAATGCAAAAGAAGCAACTAAGCATCTAAATCAGGCGCGCGAGTTTGCAAAAATGTGGTCGCCTGATGCACTCATAGTTGGCAATATTGCATTAGGCGCAGCTAAAACACTTGTTGCGGAGTCGGCTCAGACAGACAAAATCCTTAAATACTACGATGAGGCAATCGCAAAGTACTCTGAGTTGGATCCGCCACCGGCTGAAAAACTGGCGACTGCATGGATAGAAAGCGCCGAGCTTTGCGCGAAAAATGATGCGCCTGCCGAAGCCCAGCGACGAGCGACACGCGGACTTCAAATGAGCGCACGCATTATTACTGAAGTAACGAAAGATGAGTTTCGAAGACGAGCAGAACCAATAACTAAATTAGCCACGAATAGTCCCAAGGCTGTTCCTGCAAACAACGACGCACGTCCTCTTGTTCCAACAAACACGCCATATACGGCGCCCCAAACTCTAATAGCCCCATTATTGGGTGAAGCTCAAAAGCAGTCGGAGAGAAACTCCGAGTACTACAGACACGAAGGAAACAAGACTGAAGAAGAGATAAAAATGGTGCAGCGAGCTGAAGCTTTCACAAAAAGAATGGGTCAACTGCAAGACCAGAACTTCAAGAATACGACAGATATTCTCGAAAGGCAAAATAGAGCCTTCCGAGCTGACTCACCATATGGACAACAACCGTAGACATTCACTAAAAGTCATTGGACGCCGAAAACTGATACCAGTCTCCAGCAAGGCGAGTCGGCTCGTAGTACTTTCTGCCGTACGGAGAAGCAGACGACACGGGCTTCAGCACGAAGCCTGAAGTGACAGTATCCGGTCCAATACCATCGGGTTCGTAAGTGGTTACTAAGTATACGGTTCCACTACTTGCATCTATCGAGTAAGCAAGAACATCATATATCCCTGCTTTAGCGTGGGGCGTAAACGCTCCGCTAGAGCCTTGTTGGGCGCCTTGAACCAAGATTTTCTCTGCGAGTTCTTGCAGCGGTTTTTCTGACAACATAAACCCCACATACGGTGCCTTCCAAACACACAACACGGTTATGACAAAGAGAATTGGAGTTATCCATGCATACCTTTTGACGTCGTGGAAAATGAAATACAAATACGAGAGCCAGACAAACAGCCAAAGGAAGAAGCCAATAGACGTGCGCAACGATATCATGCTCGGAATATGGCAGTTGTAAACAAATAGACCGCATGCAAGCAGCGCAAAGAAGGCAACATACGCCTGACCGTTACCAAGGTTTTTCTTTACTTTCGACACGCCCTTCGACCCGCCAGGGAAAGCTCCTTCGAAGACATTAGATACTCTCGTTCATTCTTGGGTCTGACGGAGAACAAAGCGACTTGAACTTGTTGAATTCGGTCTTCGCTTCGGCAGACTCACCAAGGCTCTGCAATGCCTTACTCAAGAGGTAGTGGGCATCGGCACTTTCCGGAGCCAGCTTAACTGCTTCGCGATATGTCGAAATCGCTCCTTGTGTGTCACCAGTCATTAACATAGTAGACCCGAGATTGAGACGCGCGGTCACGTTGTTGGGGTCGATGTGAGAAGCTTCTCTGGCGTGAGCAATAGCACCTTCAACATCACCTGATTTCGAAAGAACTACGCTGAGTCTTTGGTGGAGATCGGCGGAGTTCGGATAGAGACTTACCGCCTGTTCCAAAAATGCTTTGGCTCGCGGGCCGTCTCCAGCTTTCATGGCTTTGGATGCAAGCGCGGTCAAAACAATTCGGTCTTTGTTGTTGATCTTATAGGCTTGTGCCAACTCGTTCATACAACCCTGTTCATCACCCATTTTGTCGAGCACACGAGCATAATTTGAGTGAAAAAGAACATCATTGGGTTTCGCCGCGATTGCTCTCTTTAACTTCTCACGAGCGCCTTCAAAATCGCCCTTGATTGAGAGCAAAACACCATAATCGCCCAGAGCATCAGCATAGAAGGGATCGGTTTTGATTGCCTGTTCATAGTGCGAGATTGCTTGATCCATCTGCCCTGCAATCACCGCGTTGTTTGCCTTGAGATAATAAGCTTCTGCTGCTTGTGCAGTTGCCACTTCGGCTGGAATCTCGCTGACCTTCTCCTCCGTTGGAGCACCTAGAACCAAATCGTTGCCCTTCCAGTCCGCCTTCATTACAGGCGTTTGCGTCTTACCTCGCGGCTGATTGAATGTGGTGGCATGTTCGGTGTCTACTTTTGCTTTGTCGAACGCCTCACGCAACGGCACCATGCCATCTTTGTCGCGAAGCGCCTTGGTCAGACTGCGCGAAAAGGCATCGCCCCACGTCATCTGATCGGCTTTGCTGGAGGTAAGAATCACATATCCCTTGCCCAACACAACCTTGTTGACGTCGACGTTATAACCGTTGAACAATGCTTTCGATCCAGCCGTCAGTTCTGCGGCGCCACTGTAGCAAGCCTGCAATACAAGCAAAATACGATCGCTTTTCACTTGCGATTTGAGAGTCTGCATCAAGTCCTGCATGGAGACGCAAGTCGAATAGACGTTATCTAGAGCGCAATCGTATGCACAAAGATAGGTTTGTCCATCGGTTGTCGGAAAACCATGCGTGGAGATGAACACGACGACCAGATCGTCAGGTCCTGCCAGTTTTCCGAGCCAGCCGTCGCCCAGGTTGTTCATGACGTTTTGACGTGTGGCGGCTGAATTCACCAACAGCTTCACGTGCGTTTTGTCGAACCGTCCCGCTTTTGGATCGACCAGGTAGTCGTAGAAATCGTATGCCGACTTATCCATGGCAAAGAAGCCATTCAAGCGGCTTTCCTTGAATGACCCGGCACCAATGACCACCGCCCATTTCTGTTTGATAAGTTTGTTAGTTGCCTTGGCATTCGGATCCAAATCCTGCACCTTGGTGAAGTTGACACCCGGCACCGGCGAATCCTGTGATTGCGCTTGTACCGATTGCGCCACTGAAATGATCGAAAGCACGGCGGCGCATAGACTCAGACTTGCGCGGGTCACCCTTGAGCCTGCCGATGTCTTCAAAATCAACATCTGTTTTTCCCCTCTGTTAGAGTTCGATGATAGTTAGTGATGATCGAGTGCTATATCCAAAGAAAGGACACCATCGGGAGTGTCATAACTGACACGCACCAAGCTGCTTCTTGCAGGCCCACCGGCGTGAGCCATCTGCGACCCACTAAAGCCAGGAGTGATGAGCGAAGGTGTCGGATCATCCCAAGAGAGTTGCATTCGTGTCGGCACCAAGTCTTTGGCTCCGCTTCTGTTTGATGAAACGTAAGCTGTCTCGTAGCGATCCGGCTTGGTGACTTCATCGGGGTCGAGTTTTGTCTTGGAGAAAATCAAGCTGAGCTTCTCGGTCCCCGGGTTATTGTCAAACTGCAACCAACCTTTATATGGCAGCGGATAATCGTTGCCCTTATACAAATAGTTGCTTGTTCCTGTTGTTTTATTCGGGAACAATATTGACTTATTGCCACGGCTGGAGGCAGTCATCATGATGTAAGCATAACCGTCGGTGGCCGGAATGACATGGAATCTGATCGCATCTCCCGATTTGAATTCAGTCTTGTTATTGCAACGATAGACTTTGCCGGCGCGCAGCAGCTCGATCCAATACGAGATTGATGGAGCGTTCAAAGACATCGCTGGACGCTGACTTCCAGTAGTCGCGATCGTTATTCCCTGTTGTGGATTTTTCAACATGCTGTCCAATGCAGTAACTGCAGTTGACATACGGTTAGAACCACCTGTGGTGTCTGTCGATACCTTTGTATCTGGCGTGGTTTCTCCGGAATTGTTTGCACCTGTCGAAGTCGCCGTCGTCGCCGTCGAAGTCGATGAGGCACTGTTGCCATTTGTAGGCAATGAAGCCAGTGCTGAATTGCTGTCGGCATTTGCCACATCCTTGAGCACCGACGTATCCATCCAGCCAAGAACGAACTTGACGTCTTCGCCGCTGAATTGTCCTTCTTCAAAGATCAAGTGTTCTGCGGTTTTGCTGAGCACCAGCTTTCTGTCCGGTGTTCCTAACTCGTCGAAGAGCTTCCAGGTTCCAGCGGGACGGACTAACTTATCATTGGCGCCTTGAATGAACAAAACCGGTTTTTCTTTGATCTGCCTGGCAAAGTGATAATTCTGATTCATGAAAGTCTGAAATGCGATGAGCTCGCTTGGTGTCAACTCAAGCCGCGCCAGAGGATCGTTGAGCCAAGCATCTTGCAACTCTTTATTTTTCGTTGCATTTTTAACTACGGCATTGACCTTCATCGGTGAATTGAAACCCTTGAAGATGGCATGTCGCGCCACACCGAGCTGGTCGTCTGTTTTCGAGAATCTGTCACCGGCAGGAACCGACGAAATCAACCCGGCAACGAGATCAGGATATTGAGCCGCCGCATGAAGTGCAATGGCGCCACCCATCGACTCTCCCAACACCACAATCGGTACTCCGGGGTGTTTCTTCTTCATATACTCAAGAACCATTTTGACGTCCTTCATGGCGCCGTCGAGATCCATCTTGGTCTTGGGACCACGGTGCATCCAAGCCCCAAACCCGCGAACGTCAATGGCATAGGTAGGTATGCCTTCCGCGGCCATCTTCTTGCCGAAAGCATCGTAAGTGCCTTTGTGCAGCCCCAATCCGTGAATGCAAAGCAGCATTGCTTTCGTGTTGACATTGGGGTCAAACCATCTGAGGTACGGAACCCCGGCGTCACTCACCAGTTTGTTAACCTGCCAGCCGGGTGTGAGCCGGTTGTCCGACTTATTCTGGGCGTAGACCGGAACGCTCAAAGCGTTGGTCGCTGCAGTGGCTGCAAGGAATATTGCCATCGTGCGCCAGTAACGGTTCATCCAAAAGCTCCTTTGTTGGCCGAGTATGACTGTTTAATAAAGACTACTGCGAGCCGCCCAAATATTAGACCGGTTGAGGGTATTTTAGCCTGTGGACGGCGGATTTGGCTTTGACGGAGGCTATAATGTTCACTTTTCGCGGCTCGAATTAGAATAGGGAGACATCAATGGCAACTAGAGCACCAATTGTCGCGGGTTTCGCTCTTTCAACCCTATTGTGTCAATCGGTTGCAACACTAGCCGCGCCTTCTTTGGATGGCGCCAAGGACCTTTTCAAAACCTATCAGAGGCTCGGAAACACGTTCAATGTGAGTCTTTGCGACCTATACACTGATGACGCCTTGATTCAATCGACGCGCTACTATGCCAATGGTCAGACGAAGACCATCACGATGACCGGTGCGCAATACAAACCTCTGATCGCGCAGGCTATGCCGGCAGCAAAAGCAGCAAATGATAAGGATACATACAAGAGCGTTTCGTTTGTCATTGAGGGTGAACGCGTTCGAGTAAAGGCCATGAGACACAATCTCAGAAAAAACTATGACAGTTGGTTGGTGTTGTTGGTGGAGAAACGTGGCAAGGAATGGAAAATCGTACAGGAACAATCTCAGACCCGCCCCTGAAGCACATGTCCATTAACGCCACCACCAATGACGGCACAACTCAGAAGCATAGACAGGCATCGATTGTGCAGAAACTCACACTGTCCTGACTGGCTGCTGATAGACTGTCCTTTCGTCGAACCGCAAGTTACGAGAATGTAAATGACCACCACTGCTGGCACAGCACCAAATTGGTGCACTACATACAAATCCAAAATCGCCACTGCTGACGAGGCCGTCCAGATAGTCAATTCCGGTGACAGTATATACATACACTCAAACGCTGCAGCCCCTCTTCCGTTAACAAGCGCTTTGGTCGGTCGCGCATCCGAGCTGCGCAATGTCGAGATTTTCCATCTCCTTACACTTGGAAACGCCGATTATTCCGACGAAAAGTATGAATCGTCATTCCTCGTCAACGCCTTGTTCATAGGTCCAAACGTCAGAAAGTCCGTAAACGAAGGCAGGTCCAACTATACGCCCGTTTTTCTAAGCGACATACCGCACCTATTCATGGACGGCATCTTGCCTTTAAACGTTTGCCTGTTGCAGGTTTCACCACCCGACGCTCACGGTTACTGCAGCTACGGCGTGTCGGTCGATTTGACTATCGCCGCCCGCCGCAAAGCAAAAATCGTCATCGCGGAAGTAAACGAGCAGATGCCGAGAACCCTTGGTCGTTCACTCGTCCATGTAAGCAAGTTGGATTACCTCGTGCCTTCAAACCGTCCTTTGCCTGAACTGCAAATGGAAGCGCCTGACGAAACCGAAAGAACGATCGGACGAAATGTCGCCTCTTTGATCGAAGACTGCGCCACATTGCAGATGGGAATCGGCGCCATACCCAACGCCATTTTGAGAGAACTAACAAATAAACGCGAGCTTGGAATTCACACCGAGATGTTCTCAGATGGCGTTGTAGACCTCGTCAACGCCGGTGTGATCACAAACGATCAAAAGACAATCTATCCTGGAAAGATGGTGGTGTCTTTTGTGATGGGAACGAAAAAAGTCTATGACTTCGTCGACAACAACCCCATCGTCGAGTTTCAGCCGAGTGATGTCACCAACGATCCATTCATCATCAGCCAGAACTACAAGATGACCGCGATTAACTCGGCAATTCAAATTGACCTTACCGGTCAAGTCTGCGCTGATTCGATAGGTACAAATTTGTACAGCGGTTTCGGCGGCCAAGTCGACTTCGTACGCGGAGCCAAGCGATCGAAGGGCGGCAAGGCGATTATCGCACTGCCATCAACGGCGAGAGATGGCGCGATTTCGCGTATCGTCACATTCTTGGACCGAGGAAGCGGAGTGGTGACTTCCCGCGCTGACGTTCACTTCGTCGTAACCGAATATGGTATCGCCGATCTTTACGGAAAGAACCTCAAACAACGTGCGAAAGCTCTCATAGAAATCGCCCATCCCAAGTTTCGCGAGGCTCTGGAGAAGGAAAGCTTCGAACTGCCATGGCTGCGCGAGTGAACCAGCCTTATGAGAATGGAAGCTGAGCTGTCTTTGAAGCGCGTCCTTCTTTCGGCCGCTCTGACTTTAGTTGCGTCGTCAATCGCTATTGCATCGGAGCCGTTTTGGTATCAATCAATCGTGAGCGGACGAACCGCGCTCACCAAAAACGACTATGCAACCAGTCAAAAGCACTATGTTACGGCACTTCAAGAACTAGAAAAGCTCGCGGCACACCCAGCCGTTCCACCAACGTCTAAAGCTGCGACACCTCCAATCAGTGCCCAACAGAAGCAAGCGCTTGCAAATCTATATTTGGAACTGCCGGAGTCTTTCCGCCAAGAATCAATCGAGAAGGGGCTCAGCGAGATCGAGGCACTAAGAACAGGCACCAAGAAAACTTTGCAAATTAACCCATTGGATTTTCAGAGAAACATCACAGATCTCGAAAAGCAAGCAAAAGATCTAGACGCGCAAAAGACCGCGATGGATGCTCAAGACAAAGCGAAAGCACACAGAGATGTTGAGTTGCAACGAAGAGTTCTTGCGGTGTACAAGGTGTTGCTCGGACCCAACAATCACATCACTCGCCTTTGCAAGCAGAACTTCGATGAAGACCTAGATCGATACAACCACGACATGGGAGTGGTGCCGAAAGAAACTCTCGCGGCAGAACAATCAAAGCGAAAGCTCGAAGCAAAATGGCATGATGCTGATTGGAAAGCCACACAAGCAGCCTCAAATCGCGACTATCAATCCGCCGCAAATTTCCAGCGCGCTGCCATCGATGAAGCACGAAAGCTTGGAACGAAAAGCTTGAGACTGCCGGAGTCTTTGTCGAATTTAGCAGGAATCGAGCGAATAAATCTGAAGAAGCCACAAGACGCCGAGCAGCATTACAAACAGGCACTTGCCGAGTACGAACGCATATTGGGCAAGAACGACACCAAAGTCTGGGAAACACTCTTCAATTTGAAAGGTGTCTATGCAGACTTAAACCAGAGTAGTCAAATTGAAGCAATCGAAAAGCGCATGGCAGAGATGGAAAGGTGAACGATCCTCGCCTTTAAGTTAGTATGATCTCGTTTAATTTCGCGATGAGCTCGTAACCCATGAAAGAAATTGCGCAGGAAACGCTGAAAGTGATTGAAGATGGATACTACACAACTCCATCAGGCTCACGCGTGGACGTTCGTGATTCAATCAGGAAATCAATTGATGGAACCGTGCTATACGCCCCAGATCACTTTTCACAGCTTTACGTTCAGTCTATAGAGCGGACCAACCAAAACCTTCGAATTGATGTAACCAGTGAATCCACAACAGAAGCGGCTCAGAGACTGGTCGCAGGAGAAGGAGTCAGTCGCGTAGTCGCTTTGAACTTCGCATCCGCCAAAAATCCTGGTGGCGGATTCATCACTGGTGCCAAAGCGCAGGAAGAAGATCTGTCTCGGTGCTCCGCTCTGTATCCATGTCTATTGACGCAACCAAAGTACTACCAGGAAAACAGAGCTTCGGGAACACTTCTATATCTGGATTACATTATCTATTCTCCGGATGTTCCATTCTTTCGAAATCAAACATTGCAATTAGTTGAGAAACCATTTTTGGTTTCGATAATAACTGCGCCAGCTCCAAATGCAGGCGAGGTGCTGAAAAGAGACCCATCAGCAAAACAAGAAATCAGCAAAGCTCTCAAACACCGCGCTGCAAAAGTACTGCAGGTTGCAAATGATCAACGGCACAAAACATTGATACTTGGCGCATGGGGCTGTGGAGTGTTTCGAAATCAACCGCGCGAAGTTGCCGAAGTCTTCGATGAACTGCTTAACTCATCAGCCTTTGCGCATGCATTCGAGAGAGTCGTTTTCGCTGTCTACGATCGATCACCAGGGCAGTCAACGTTGAAAGCGTTCCAAGACCGCTTCGATCACTAGTATGTCTACTTATCCCAAAGAAATGGAATTCTGCTGCTACCGTCCGAACGGACTATGTTGTTCAATTCCAGCTGCGGCACCAGAGATTCGGCGGCGGTGAGAGCGACACCCACTGCAAGCCCGTACTTACCTGCCGTCTTGAGCTTGGGCACCCAGACCATTGCAGAACCAGCAACCAGCGAGATGTCGGACGACCATTCCAAACCACGATAAACCTTGTCGGCTGTAGTCGTAAGCGGCGTGGCGTCTCGACCTTGTGCAAGATGATAGAGATCGTAAGCTGAATATGCGCCCATCAAAGCACCACCAGATCTCGGAAATGATGCCAAGACACCCATCCCTACTGTAGTTCCGACTGTTGTGATTGGACGCTGAAAGAGTTCTGGACTGCGGTGATACTGAAAGTTGAATTTGTTCGGACCAGCCAACAACTCTTGAATTTTTTCAGAGGGAACATCCCATGAGTATTTGTGAAATTGCGGAAGCTCCGAGCCGAACATCGATACGCCGACGGCTTCGCCTTTTCCATTAATTAGCGGACCACCGGAGTTGCCTCCTTCAATCTGCACCTCTGCCATCACCTTTGGTGACTCTTGGTACGCTCTTGCATCAGCGACAACAGCACGACTGGGGCTCTTCAGCAGTCCTGCGACATACGCCCAGTCTACGTCTTTGGGATCGCGACTTTCGAACAACTCTTTGAATGAGCCGTTTGCCGTGAAAGTCCCTGGCGAAATGTACGTGTCGTAACGCGCGGACGGATGCCCTAATGCATACACAGGTTCGTTAGGCGTTAGGGTCTGCGATGTGCCAAGCTTCAAGGTGTCTTTGACGCGTGCACCACCCTCTAACCGAAGGACGGCGAGATCGTTGATATCATCAAGCTTCTCGATTCGTGCCTTGTAATTCTTGTGGTCAAACGTTTCAACCGTGAGAACTCCATTGCCGCCATTGACTACGTGCGCGTTGGTCACCACTCGCGAGCCGTCTTCAATGAAGAAGCCAGAGCCGCTGCTGCCTGACTGTTTAACCTTAACTACAGCCGGTCCAAACTCTGCATGCAACTTGCGCGCAGTAAGTTCTTTCGCACAATCAGCTTCTTTGGTTGCTTCTTGGTCGACACGAAGTATTGGAAGTGGTTCGCAGCGCTGTTGCGGCATTGAAACCTTAAGACTCATTCAGAGAACCGTGCTTAAGGCCTAATGGTAATGATC
>CAZCZI010000031.1:73640-75634 GCA_964503045.1 uncultured Candidatus Obscuribacterales bacterium | reverse complement strand
TGCGACTCAAAAGTGCATAGGTTTGCCCACTCACTGTTCCCAAATGACATGCAGGAACACAATACGCCATGAGAATCCCGGTGCTGATCAATGAGCAATACAGAATCTGAGGAAGCGTCAGCCCATTTTGAAACCAGGTAAAACCAGACAATACAGCCGGAAAACCAGTGACCATTGTTATCCAAAGCAAACCCATGATCACTGGGCCGCGGCGCTGAGACAACGGCACTACTCTGGTGGTGTTGTCGTCGGTATTGATTGCATCTTCTAGCGTATGTGTTAAGTCCATCTGCTCGCATCGAAGGAATCAGGCGGTACTAGCGCATTGTACCGACTACCCTATAAGGTTGGGCGACCGCAATATTAAAAGAGGGTACAAAAAAGTCACAAATCCGCAACTGGAGCCAATCTTAAGGCGCCGTTAAAAATTTGACAGTTGTCAAAAACCGCGTCTATAGTCTTGCCATCGAACCAATCAAACAGCGCCAGGGCAAAGGCGACAGACGCCCCCTGTGCGCGCAGCCAATACTTTCAATCTCTGTGAGGTGTGTATGCCATCGATCAGTCGTTTTTCGCTTTCGGAAAAATATTCAGGAATAGTTAACAGGGCGGTCACCGTACTCGGTGCATCGATCTGCTTGACGGTATCATGCCTCTTATCGCCGCCTGAAGTAAAAGCGGTTCAACCCTCTGCGTCAACCGCAAAGACATTCTATGTATCGTCTGCAACGCCGTACAATGCGGCAAATGACGGAAGCTCGTGGCAAAAGGCTTGGACATACACCAATCAAATCAATTGGGCGGCAGTCCAACCAGGTGACACCATAACCTTAGACGGAGGCACCTACGGTCTTTATTACACGGGCACTTTCACGATAGGAAAGTCCGGCGCTCCAAATCTTCCCATTAAGATCGTGACTTCACAAGAAGCCGGACACAATGGAACAGTCACGATAAACGGCAGCACCGCAGCCGCTCCATCATATGTCGGCATCGATTTCGCAAACAATCAGTACGTAATTGTCGAAGGTAGAAAGACCGGCTATGCAACGTATCCAACCAAGTCACTAAAGGTTTGGGGCTTTGCAAACTATGGAGTCAGAATCGGACCAACAAGTTATAGCGACATTCTGAGAAACGTTGACATTTCCGGCAATGGTTGGAGCTTCTCAAACGTGCAAAACCCATGCGGATTGCTCGTACAGGGGCGCGCACCACTCTTTGAGAACTGCCACATCTACAACAATAAAGTAAATGTCGTTATCGAATCATCGACTGGCGGATACGGACCAATGTTCAGGAAATGCAGTATCTTCAACTATCCTGTCGCGGCCGCCTCTGGATACCCTGGCAGTCAACCGATTCAATTTGTATGGACTGAAACCGATGGCGTCAAAGTGAAAGACACCTATAGAGGCGGATTCAGCTGGTTTCACTTCTACGATTGCGTCTTCGGACCTGGATTAGGCACCAGCATCGAATTTGCACAAAAGAACGGTGGACTCAGCACAAACAACTGTTTGTTCATCAATCCAAAAACAGCAGCGGTAAAGAAAGTGGCAACAACATTGCCGGACTACTATTACAGCATCATCAGCATGTCAAACAACACAATGTTTTTGACACCGCTAAATCGAGACGGCATGGGTCACTCCAATCTAGATTTCACCCAAGGTCAAGATTCTGCCTACAACAGCATATTTTGGGGCGGAACAGTTAAGGTAGTCGGCAACAGAACTCTGGGCAGAGGCAACTTCCAAAACAAAACAACCGGAAACACTGTTGTGCTTTCTCCGATGCAACAAGATCCCGGATTCGAAACAGACGTTTCAGCAATCAGTGCGAATGACTGGGAAAAACTCTTCTACTCGGATTTCAAATTGAGAGCAGGAGCTCCCGCTACAGGAAAAGGCGCACGCGTGACCTCGTTCCTTCAAGGTCTTGGTCAATAAGAGGGGCGGATTGGATGGACGGAGCAATCTGTCCATCCAATC
>CAZCZI010000031.1:58318-73540 GCA_964503045.1 uncultured Candidatus Obscuribacterales bacterium | reverse complement strand
TTCAAACAATGCTTGGTGAAACAATGATAGCTGTCGGGTCAAATACGAAAGGGTTGAGAGCATGCAACGGTGCAACAATAGCCGAATTTGGTGCCTGCTTGATGATTGTTCTTCTGGCAGTGATACCAATGCTTAATGTTGCCGTATTCGGAATTGCCTACTTCACATTGCAAATCGCAGTGCAGGAAGTGGTGTCACAAGTAGCGATGTCTGAATCTCGCAACGAAGCGATTAAAACTGCAGACGCAATCTACTCACGAATGCAAAGCCCGATTTGGAGCGGCTTGCATACAGTGCGCCCAAATCTCACCAATCATTTCAACCAAAATCAACTTGTCTCAATGCACGTCATATCATCCAACTCAACTCAGTCCTTTTCACTCGAGTCAAAGCTTCCGGAGAAGTTGAGACCGTCGCACCTGAACAATAGAAGCAGCAAAAGATATTCCTATACAGTCGATGCACCTTGCGAAATTCAGCCAATGTTCAATCTTGCCGGATTTCCGCTAATCGGACAAATTCCGATTGTAGGAGCACCCGTCACACTTCGGTTGCATGCAGAAGCACCAGTTGAATATTTGGAATCGCTCGATAATTGAGGAACGGCATTCATGAGATTAAAAGCAATAACTAGATCGAAGAAAGGATCAGCCGGTGCGCTCTTAATCATCGCCGGTGGTTTAGTCGCATTGATGACGGCACTGATGATGCTAATCTTCCATGTTCAACTATTTTTTCTCAATCGCCAAAGAGTCCAAAGTGCATGCGATGCTGCAGCCCTTGCCGGCGCCTATGAGCTCAGCCGAATCGTAATTGAAGATCCTGATTGGGGATTCGTTTCACTGTCAGACCAAGCCGCATGCGGCACTGCAACGTATGCAGTAGACGGTGAACCACTTCCAGTGTCGAGCATCAACAGCATAATTGCCACCGATAGGCTCCAGCGATTGCTAGGCGAACACGTCTCATCTAATGCGCTTGCAAATCTGATCGATGAGGACTCGGCTAAGACAAAATCAACCGTTATGCGGCTGCAAACCGCGCTGGACGATTCGCTGGATCCACTCAACAAAAGACAATTCAAAGATTTGAACGGTGTCCAAGTTCGCCCTTATGTAGTCGCACGTGAAGTGTTTGAGAAAAATGTGCCGGATATCGCTTCGAAGAAGGCGCGTTTACGCAACTTTCGAATTCAGCTTGGTTGGCTCCAAGACGGCTCGACAACCATGACGCCAAACCCGCTGCGCACAAGTGAAGAATCAAAGAACGAAGAAGATCTGTATAGAGCTTTCGTAAGCATTCCTGCAGACGGAAAAGAGTATTACTTCGCCGGAGTATCGCAAAACGGTCGATTAGTGAAACCAGATCGCTTTCGTTTGAATGACGGCAAACACTTCAATTCCGCGCTGCTTATAGAAGCAGAGGTGGAATACATACGTCCAGGCGAAAAGGATGAAACTGAGACGGTATACACAATCGCCATGCATGCAGCCGCACTTCCTCCGGCAGGAAAGAACACAAGCGCATCAGGCAGTTTGGTAGTTTATTTTCCACAAGGAACAGTTAAGAAGTTTTCGAATCTCAAATCGGTTCTCGAGGCAAATGAGTTTGACAGAATCACAGCGCAAACTTCACGCGCTGTCAAAGGAGATTTTCCAAAAGACCTGGGGTCCGAGTTGGTTACAACCAACGAAATCAGGCAGCCCACACTATCTCAATCTATTAGCAGAGGTGTACTCGACTGGCTCAAAACCAATCACGGCAAAACCAAACTCAGCACCTTGCTGGAAGTTCTTGACGTTCCATTTGATACCATCACAAAAGGCGCTCCGGGAGCAGTAGCAATCTTTGATTTCGACAAAAACGGCAATGTTTTGATATCGCAATACAGCAATGGTGGTTTCTTCAAACAAACCGTATCTGAGAATCAATCATTCGACATTGTTTATGGTGCCTGTCAAACAGAAAAGGGCGCAACCGGTCTGTCCATCAGAAATCACGTGAATCGAGTCGGTCGAGCGTGGGGCGGACGTCATGCCGGCCAACCTTTATATACAGAACTTCCTATCAATTACGATTTCCCATCGGCAAATGACTCGTCAGAAGATCCGGAAGCCACGAAATGCCGGACAAGCTTTCGCAAAGGCGGGCTTGCCGTCAGCATTGAAGTGTTTGCGAGTTGATGGAAACGGCGGAACATTAAACGTCAAAATTCCCTGTCCAAAAATTTCGGGTGCTGTATATAGTCGTTTTACCAGCCCTGAACATGACACATACGCACAAGACGGAACACACGCCCCTGAACAAGGCCGGGTTGTTTACCGAGGTGCAATACAATATATGGTGCAGGACAGATACGAACTACCAGCAGTTCAAGTTTCAGATTCAAAAGAACAGGCACAAACAAAGATGCTCGAAGAGGTCAATTCCTCAAGGGCAAATTCAGCTTCAAAGACAGCAGAGTCAATGGGCAAGTCCATGAACGATGCAGCACAAGGTATTGTCCTTGGAGCAATTAAAGGTGCCGCCGAAAGCGCCAAGAACATTGGCGAAGCAAAAGGTCTTTCTGATAGCTCAGGTGACCTAGGAACCGCCGCGAAGCAGGCTGTCGAGCAGGCTCTCAGTGGGGCTTCCGAAAGCAAGCTCGACCAAGGCAAAGAGTACTTCAAGGATGCAATTAACAGCTTCACGGTCAGAGTCACCGAGAAGGAACGCGCCGCCGCAAAGGAAAAGCTTGATGGTAAATTGAGCAGTCTAATTCCGGAGCAAGATCGCAAGCTCCTTTCCGATATGCAACATGCCATCGTCGATGGTGACATCAATGCGCTGTCCAAGTCGGTGCAAGCTTTGAAGAATCAGCCTGAAAAGCTAAAAGCATTCGTCAAAGAGATAGAGAAAAATCTCAAAGAAACAAATGCAGATTCTCACATCGCTCTATCCAAAGACGGTAAAGTTCTTCTCTACTCTTCGTTCGGTTCTACCGCTGTCGAAGTAGGCGCGGACGGCTCGGTAGGCGTCAGACCGATCTCGTCACGTGGTGATGGATCTGCAGTGCTTATGCCGGGTGAAGTGCTCAACAAAGAGCCTGGTGATTGCCTGAAAGAGATCAGCGATGAAGCAGTCGAAAACATGACGCGCACTTATAGATACAAGTTAGACAATTTCATCAAGCCGATGCAAGATGGAATACCTTTGAATCGTCTTCAAGAAAAACCATCAATTTCTGATGGCATGAATTTTCTGAAAAAGATCGAAAAATAGGTCGACGATAACCCGACCTAAGCCTCTCGCAGCAATTTGAGCCTGACGCCCCTGTTCATGCCAGGTTGTTACCATAGAGGTGCAGAACAATGGAACAAGACCAATACACTCAATCCGATATTCCACAAAAGCCGAAAGAATCAAATCAAGACACGACTTCCAGACTCCTGGAAGATGTGCATTCAGCAAGACAACAAAAACCTGTAGCCACCGGATCAGATACCAGCACCGAAGCAGGCAACAGACGATTGAGCGGACAAGATCAGCTGCCCACTCCAACACAGATTACTGAAAGCACAAGACCCAATTCCACTCGAGGTGACTCTCAAGCGAGATCAATCGACTCTGCCGAGACCCCGACACAGATATCAGCAGAACGCGCGTGGAGCAGCGGAGATACAATAGCCAAATATTTTAAAAGCGGTGTCACCGCGGAAGACCGCACCGAAGCCAAGAAAAAACTCGATGGACACGTAAGCGAGCTAATTCCTGAAGCCGATCGCAAGACTCTTTCTGAAATTCACAATGCCATCGCCAATGGTGACGTCGACGCTCTTTCAAAAGCGATTCAGACGTTCAAAAATCAACCTGAAAAGTTGAAAGCATTCATGAAAGAAGTGGAAAAGAATCTCAAAGCCGAAGGAGCCGACGGACACGTCGCCGTTTCCAAAGAAGGCAAAGTTCTACTCTACTCGAGCTACGGTTCTACCGCCGTCGAGTTGGGAACCGATGGATCAGTGGGCGTAAGACCAGTAAGCACCCGCATGGACGGTTCTGCAGTGCTCGAGCCCGGAGAAGTTTTGAACAAAGAGCCCAAAGACTGCATGAAGGACGTCTGCGACTCCATAGTCGGCGGAATGACTCGCCCGCACTTCGGAAACATCATCAAGGAATGGCCGGATGACCACCATCCTATTCCTCGCTTAGAACCCATGCCCTGGCCCAAAAAGCCGAGCATAATCGACCAAGATCCGCCGGAGTGGCCAAAGCCCTATTATCCGAAACCAGTTCCGATGCCGAGCTGGCCGTCAGATCGCCGTCCGACCATAATTGAGCCTCTCAACGAAGGTAAATTCGTGCCTAAAAACATGCCTTACCTTCAGAAAGAAGGAACCGGCTTAAGCCGCCAACCCGAAAAACTACCGGAGACGTGGCTGGACAAAAACAACTGAGTTTTCCAACCTGGCGTGAGTAAAAGGGGCAGGGGCGATGTTAAAAGCATCGCCCCAGTTTCTTTTCGGGGGTTTCCCTATGTTCTCGTCCGTTTCTGCGTGGTACGAAATAGATAGGAATAACAGATGATGGACCAATCTGCGTACGCTTTTCGCTATCGAGCAATGCCGCTTTGGCTAGCTACCTTGACCTCGGCACTAATCATGTTGCCGGCGGCCGGCATTTTCACGGTTGCCTTCGACTGTGCGTCCGTAATGTGGTTTATCGGTGGCGTTTCACTTGTTGCCGGAGCTATCTGGCGTTGCATGCCGCCGGCTGCCGAAGTCAGGCTTGATGCCGATGGTCTGCAATTTCCTGTAAGCATGGCCCGCGATCTTGCACTACGCCAAAGACGACCATGGAGCGATGTTCGTGCCGTTTGGCTCGAGAGTGTGAAAATGCCTCTTCTCGATCAAGCCGACTTGGCCGACCTTGAAGGCGAAAGCCTCGACTATGTCGAACGGGTGAGACAAAACAAAAAGCTGGTCATGTATTTCAAGTCTGGCGGCTTTGCAGAGTTTTGGCTGAAACTTCTGACCGCAGACGATTTGCGCATACTCTTTGATGCAATTTACCGCTGGGGCGAAGAGGTGTTTCTGGCTCCGGACATCGATGAATTGCAGAAGCAATTGAATCAAAAGTCCCAGCCGGTCGAAGAGCAAGGAAGCTTCACCAAAATGTGGGAAGACGAGCTTGCAGCTCATTTCGGAACGACAACGTTTGTTCCACTTCAAAAGAATCATGAGCTGCGCGGCGGCAGTCTCGCGATTCGCAAACAACTAGCTTATGGTGGACTGTCGGCGGTTTATCTGGCATCGGGTCAGTCTCCGGATAGCGAAATAGTTGTAATCAAAGAATCTGTCGTCCCATCACAGACACAAGAAGCCACACTCAAAAAAGCACGCGAGTTGTTTGAGCGCGAGGCCAAACTTTTGATGAAAGTAAGTCATCCGCAAATTGCTCGCGTGAAAGATCACTTTGTCGAAGCCGGAAGAAATTACCTTGTATTGCAATACGTGGAAGGTCAGAGTTTGCGCCAGTTTGTGAAGATCAATGGCGCCCAGCCTGAAAAGTTGGTTTTGGAATGGGCAAGGGACATCGCTCAGATTCTTGCTTATCTGCACAGACAAGATCCGCCAATCATTCACCGCGATTTGACTCCGGAAAACATCGTAGTGATGCGGGACTTAACTCCAGTAATAATCGACTTCGGCGCGGCCACGGAATTTTTGGAAACAGCGACAGGAACTTTGATTGGCAAACAGTCTTACATCGCACCGGAGCAGTTTAGAGGTCACGCAAAACCACACAGCGACCTATATGCACTTGGTGCAACCATGCACTTCCTTTTGACAGGCACCGATCCTGAGGCTCTATGCGAATCGCACCCTTCAGAGATTCTCAAGCAGATTTCAGATGGAACGGATCGAATTGTTGCGATGCTCACAAAAATTGATGAGCAAGACCGTATCGAAACGGCTGAGGCAGCGGTTGAGGAGATCGCTGCACTTCTGAACGCTCAGAGTCTCGACAGCACCATCGACATCGAGAGCGCTTCCGAAATCCTAGAGACAACACTCTCAACCGCCTCTAACGAGCACAACGACCGCGTACTATCGACTCTTGCGCCGACCATAAAGTTGAAAGAAAAAGAGGTAAATTCGTAGTGGCACGAAGCTATCTCTATCGAACCAAATTTCAGGCTGACAACAGCCCCACTCATGTTGCAGTTTCAAACGATGCGTTTGATGTTATTGGCGCACCGAACGTTGTCGAATGCAATGTGCGTTATGACTCAAAGAGCTTATTGGGTCACGCATTATCGTTCTTGCCGAAACCGACTCTTTCGGTAGGTTGGGCGCTGATCCTTCTTTTTGCAACACCATATGTGATTGCAACAATCTCTGCTGTTCCTACCACAATCGCTCCTGCTGTTTTGAACGCTGTTTTTTATTTCGGCATCGCTGCTGGTATCACTCTTATCATATGTTCTGCTTTGGCAATGTTTGGGTGCGCGCGCCTGCTCGGAATGTTTGAGCCCAACTCCATTCATCTCGATCACAGGGGCTTGAAGTTTGTATTCAGCCCAGGCATCTTTGGCTCGACTCCAGTAATTCCATGGAACAATATCGACTCGGTCGTGGCCGCAACGATCAAAGGTGCCTTCGGCGAGCAAAAGGCAATCGTTATCGAGGCTTCTGGCAATTACCTCTCACCGCTGCAAAAGGTTTGTCTAAATTTTTTGCGACCTCTTTTTGCAGTGTCAACATCAAATCAGATCAAGATCACTCTAAAAGAAGATCTGATTGCTCAGCAAGATCGTGAACGTCTCCTTAGCGTCATGGAAGCCTATGTCGAGCCAGCCAAACTAGACCAAGCTCTTTTTACCGCTCCCGAAGAGCCAGCCGAAATCGTGCCCTATCGCGCAGCAAGATCCTTTCGTAAGATGCTGAAGAAGTTGCTGCAAAGCGAGTCGCGCTTGACCAACGCGCTTTACGTCGTGGCGTCACTCTGTGCAATTTGCGTTCTTTTCATTCACCATAAATCTATGATGTATCTTGGTGGCGCTATTGGTGGCGGTGCCGCATTGTTGTGGGTATGGGCGCAGTGCGCAACGTGGTACCACGCTTCTGAAATTCTGATTCGCCAGAAGGGCCTGCAGCTCAGATGCCGTGTTGCAGGGAAGAGTTTTGTCTTACCACTTATCGAGTGGCGGCATTTCGTCGGTGCAAAACTAATAGAGGGTGGATATCGAAATCAGAAGCAATGGGCGGTTCTCAGCGGGTCGAAGGACACTCCGATGGCGCTGAGACTAATGTATCTGACTTTCGCGAAGGAATGTCGTGGTTGGTTTGTGCCATGGCAACTGCGTTTTGACTTCGATTGTCTATCAATGAAAGACCGGCGCGAGCTGAGGAAGATTCTGTCTGAAAAATTGGGTCGCAGCGCCATCGACTTGGAGCTTTCCGACGCCCTATCACCAATTGACACTGCCAGTTATACCACGCTTTGGCTTGAATGCCTGGAAGCATCAGAGCCTTCACGCTCACGGCAAGAGGCGCTGACAGAAGGAACGACTCTCGGCAACGACCGCTATGCGATAACCGGAAGCGTCGGCTCCGGAGGGCAAGGCACGGCATATCTGGCGACAGCGCTGGACACCGGTGAAAGTGTAGTGTTGAAAGAGTTTATTCTTCCTGCTCATGGTGATCTTGCAACAAGACAAAAGGCACTCGATAACGTCAAGCGAGAAGCTGAACTCCTGGGCAATTTGAGCCATCCACAAATCGTCGGTTTCGTCGATTTCTTCATCGACGATCTGCGAGCTTATCTCGTGTTGGAACACATCGACGGTCAATCACTTCGTCACGCAGTTAGAGATAAGGGCAAATTGTCCGAGCCCGAGACCATCGAATTGGCATCTCAAATGTGCAGAATTCTTCAGTACCTCCACGAACAAACACCGCCGGTGGTGCATCGCGACTTCACGCCCGAAAACTTGATCCTCACGAAAAACGGAAAAATCAAGTTGATCGACTTCAACGTAGCCTTGCAGTTGGAATTGGAATCATGCACGACAAAAACTGTGGTCGGCAAGCATGCATATATTCCACCGGAGCAATTTAGAGGCAAGGCGACCACCGCCAGTGACATTTATGCACTTGGTGCCACCTTGTATTTCATGCTGACGGGAAAAGATCCCCAGCCGATAACCAGCTCTCATCCTGCCAATGAAAGCCAAAACGTAAGTGAAGAGCTCAACAGCTTAGTGGCGACAGCAACCGCGCTAAACAGCGGCGAAAGACCCGCCAACGCCCAAGAACTCGAGAAGGCTCTGGCAAACCTCATTAAAGAATCCAACAGCCGGGTATAATCCAAACTGGATTTAAATCGAGACGCCAGTATAATTTAGTCACTAGCAAGCCAGATTTCAGTTGTCAGCGGACAAAAAAATATGTCAAAAAACACAATCGTAATTTTGATAGCGCTCGTCATTCTTGTTGTGTTGGGAGTGATGATGTCCAACCAGGCCGCGAAAGTCATGTCTGAATCGCAGTCTATTGAGGTTCCGGACACCAGTTCAAAGATTAAGCAAGCCAAGTAATCGTTCTTGCCAACAGGCTCAGCTCTGCGCTTCAGCCGCCGTACTTGGCGTTGGCGCATGGCTTTCGGATGCAGTTTCAACGGTGGCGGAGGGTTTTGGTTCGTTCAAGGCTGCCGCGTGCGCTCCGTTGCTCGCCTCCAGCGCGGTCTGGTCATGAGGCTTGAAGTAGAAGCAGAAAATTACGTTGACGGCACAGGCGACCGGCAGCGCGAAGATGATTCCCAGCATGCCATCAAGCCTGGCACCAATCATAATTGCAATGAAAATCACGACCGGATGCAGCCCGATTACGTTGCCTATATAGCGAGGTGCAATCAAGTTATCCTTCAGCCACTGCATAAGGTTGAAAACCACCGTAACAACAATCAACTCCGCCACGCGACCGCCACCCACGTGGAAATTGTCCATGCCATGCACGGCGACGGCGATAAATGCAGGAATGAAGCCGATCGGCGGACCAATCACCGGCACAATCTCCCAGGCTGCCAGGAATATTCCAAGGACCAACGCATACTTGACGCCAAGAATCATGTACACGACGAACATGACCAATCCAAACAATAGCCCAAGCACGATTTGTCCGCGGAAAAACGCTTGCAAACTGAGATCGATGTCTTGAACTACACGTGAGATCGTTTCTTGATACTTGGTGGGAAACAGTTTAATCATCGAGTTTCTCATTCGCACGCCATCCAAGAGGAAGTAGAACGAAACGATGACAATTGAAAGCCCGTATAGAAGCCAAGTCATGGTAGACATCGCCACATCGCTCATGCGGCTGAAAATCATGCTTGGATCTGGACGAGGAATGCTGTTCAGGAACGAATTTAGAATATCAATCGCCTTGATTGGAAGCTTGGCCGCATGGAGCTTTTCCTCGAGAAAGGGAACTGCGGTCGACGTGATGTACTTCGAGAGTTCGGGAATCTGGTTGAACGTCGTATCGACAAATTGAGTAATCTGATAAACGGATGCAGGAACGACGATGATGATACCAATAGTAGTGACAATTGCACCGGTCAAATAAACGACGAAGATTGCTCCGGCCCGGTTGCCTAAAGGCTTTTCAAGCCAGTCGACAGCGTTGATGAAGAGATACGATAGGAGCAAAGAAATGCCCAGAATTCGGATTATGTCGGCAAAATAGCCCGCCACTTGAAGCGCCAAATAAAGACAGGCGAGCACCAGAAATAAAATCACCATACGGCGCTGGATATTAGCGAGCCAGTCTGATTGCGCAACAATCCTTTCTGGTTGCACATCAATCTTTTCCGACGCTATATCCAACGCTATATCCGGCGCTATATCCGGCGATACATCAGGCTGTAAATCAGGATTCGAATTCATGGGCTGAAGTCAGTCCTCATCGGTGCCGGCAAACTTCGATTACAGTGAAATCGTCTCGGATAGGACAAACCTAGTCTAACTTACTAATTCCGTGCCCGAAAGCCCGGATTTGGTCACGGTCCAATTTTCACAAAAAGGTTTAAATAGTCAGCCCACGGCAAAATACCGTTAAAGCGTCTAATAACCAGTTGTCTCATTATGAGCATCGGACCCTTGTGTACCCCTGTGAGTCCTTATATATTGATGCGGGCCCACTGAACGGAACCCATTTTGACCAACAACAAACTAATAACAGTCACGCTGTGCCTTTCTTTGCTGGTAAACGCGGCAGGAATAGTCTTTTTCGTTCTCTTTCTTACCACTGCAAGCAAGGTCAAATCTCTGAAACGGGAGAAAGCCCAGCTCACATCCGACCTCAACATGCTCCGAAGCGCCCGTGCCTATTCAGAGATGGACTACTCCGAGTCCCTCGGCAAGCGCTCATTCGTGAGCCACTTCGATGGTGAACAGGACGTTTTCGCCATTTCACCACCTCCGGTAAGCGGATGCCAAAAGAGCATGACTCTGCTTGTATACCTGCACGGCATGGGGTCGACTTACATGGAGCCGTTCTTGGTCCCTAAAAACAAACCCATCGTGCAAGCGCTCCAGGAGCGGCAACGCGATTCGGTGTTGATATCCTGCAGTTACAGAAAGAGCGCTTCTTGGGGCAGTGATGCCGGTCTTGCAGATGTCAGCCAGAACATACGTGAGGTTTGCCAGCAATATCCAATCTCCAAAATCATTATGGTTGGAACGTCTATGGGTGGTTCAGCCGCGCTGACCTATGCTGCAATAGCACCAGCTGACATAAAACGAATGATTGAAGGCGTCGTCAGCATTGAATCTGCCGGAGATTTGGCAGCACTTTACGATGAAACCGAACAGCCTCTGGTGAAAACAGGGTTGGCCGAAGCTCTTGGCGGAAACCCCAACGAACGCCCACAAACCTACAGTCAGAAAAGCTTTCTCCACAACCTCGACACTCTTCCTCGAGGCCTCAAGGTGGCAGTGATTTCGGCTCAAGATGACTCAGTGGTGCCCCCGCACTTTCAGAAAGATATTGTCGAAGCCCTCAAAGCAAGAAATGTGCCTGCCAAACTGATTGAAATGCCAGGCAATCATGACATTCCTGACTCATCGCTTTATCAAGAAGGGCTTGATTTCGTGCTGCAAACGCAAACCGCCTCGGCAATCGAACCACAAAGCTAATTGGCGCACTAAAGTTGGGATTGGGCTTCGCCCACACAAGGTTAATTGAATACGAGCGGTTGGATAAATCGCTCGATCCAGTTGAACTAACTTAGCGTGCATGATACGTTTGTTCACCGCTGGGAGATTCATGCGATGTACAACGTTGGAGTGAGGGTTACGGTTGATGTGGTCGCGTTTGCGATCGACCAGGGCAACCTGGAAGTTCTCTTGATAAAGAGAAAGTACGACCCGTTTAAATCACAGTGGGCCCTTCCCGGCGGGTTTTTGGAAGACAAGGACGCCACGCTCGACGACGCCGCCGCTCGAGAACTTCTTGAAGAAACAAACGTTGGCAACGTCTATCTCGAACAACTTTTTTCGTTCGGCAACAAGGGCCGCGATCCACGTGGTCGCACGGTCACAGTCGCATACCTGGCTCTTTTAAGACCCGAAGACCTGCAGCTGAAGGCCGGGTCGGACGCGCGCGGTGTTGCTTGGTGGCCCGTTAATGATCTGCCGAATCTCGCCTTCGACCACAATGAAGTGATCGGATATGGCCGACAACGCCTCAAGTACAAGATTGAATACTCTCCGGCGGCATTTAAATGCTTGCCCGAAAAATTCACTCTTCGCGATCTTCAAGAAGTGTACGAGGCCGTCTTGGGCAAGCAAGTCGACAACCGCAACTTCCGCAAGAAGTTTCTCAATACAGGCGTGCTGCAAGAGCTTGACGAGACGACACAAGAAACCTCCTACCGTCCAGCACGCTTGTACAGCTTCTCGGAAGAAGAGTTCGAGCGGCTTCCCGACCGTCCAGTGTTCGCGTTTTAGTTGCCTATGCGGAACCTCGAACTAATCGAAAAATTTATTACGGCAGCAGCATTGGTGGCTGTGGTATCTCAGGCGGTGCCGGCCCCGCCTGCATATGCACAGGCTCTCAATTGGGACACAAAAGCAAGAGAGCGCTCTCAAAATCTGACTTCGCGAGCTCAAAATGTTTTGATGAGCCAGCAGAAAATAAAAGGTGCTCTCGATCAAGCGATCAGCATCTTATTGGAGGCGACGAGGGCTGACTCAAACGATCCTTTGCCCTACTGTATCTTAGGCATCACGCTCAATATGAAGGGTCGCAACGAAGAAGCGCTCGACGCATTAAACCGCTCCTACAAACTCGACCCTCGCCGTGTGGAAACCTTGTTAGCAATCGGATTCACTCAATACCTCGCACACGACTATGACAAGGCCATTTCGGCTTGGAACACAATCTTGAGCCTCGACCCAAATGTGCCTCAGGTATACTCCAATCTTGGCTATGCATACATGCGCAAAGGCGATTACGAGCGGGCCTTGCAGTTTTTCAAAATGCTGACAAAAAAGGTGCCGTCATCACAAGTTGCGTATCAAGGCATCGCAACAACAAATTATCTGGAAGGCGATTTGAGGCAATGCAAAAACGCAGCAAATCAAGCGCAGTCAATCTCACCCTATCCACCCGTGACACTGCTTCTGGCAAAGATCGCCTTTCTTGAAGGCGATCGCGCCGAGGGAACCCGTCTTGCACAGGAATACAACAAACTGACTCGAAAGCCTTTCCTACAACGATCGATGACTGATATCGGTTTTTCGAAACAACACGACTTTCGGTGGGATCCTTTTCTGGAAGACAACTTCGACAACGGCTATTTCCTGATGGCGCGAACGCTGACTCCTAAAGAGGCCTCGAAGCAGAAGTCTTTGTGCAAGCAAGGTAAGCTCGATCAGGTTATGGCAAAGGCAAAAGACAAGCTCTCGGAAGATCAAGATTATTACGTGCTGCGTGAAGTTGGGCTATTGCAATTAGCATCAGGCTCGAATGCAGAGGCGGCGGAGACCTTCAAAACGGTCGTAACCTCGTGCCCGTCATGTCATATCGATTTGCTTCATGCCGGTAGAGCTTTTGCATTGGCCGGTCAAGCCGCAGTCGCGGCCGGAGCTGTCAGACGGTATCAAGAGATGTTTCCCGATCAGAAGCTGTCTGGGGCTTTTACAGACATCGCAAAAGCTTCAGCTTTGCCACCTCCTCAACAACAGCAAACCCAAGCCCCACCTCCGCCAGAACAGAAAGGACCCGGTTTCTAGCGTACGGGCGAAGATGAAAGCGATCAATCTCAAGCACTCGTTGGCGCGATGGGATCCCGATTGTTGCGGGTGATAGACACCTCAAAATACGCCCGATCGAAGCGCTTAAAAAGAAGTAAGCAGCCCTAAATGCCAACTTGAGTTACGCTGTGCTTGGAATCTCGTCGTCTTCGTCCGCGCAATTTCCAGCCAATCTGGAGACTGGCAATTCTCCTATTGGCCAGCAATATCGCCGGAACCCCTCTCATCGAGACATTTCCAGACATGACTACGCCTCAAAAAACTCAGCGCAGACTGCCATCGACAGAGATGGGCAATCTTGATGCCGACATACTGGCTCAGGTTCGAGATCGCCATGGCAGATTGATCACCCTGGCAAAGCCGAAACTGAAATCGATTAGCGATGCGCTTGGATTCACGGCACGGTTTGAATCACCCCACGTCAAATCTGCGTACGTCGATATTTTCGAAGACGAGGGGCGCATCACTTTTGAAATCACCCGAAACACCAAGCCCCAAGATATCGGGCTCAGGTATATGAGGGAACGTTGGGAGGCAACCGAACAGTCTGGTGCAGCAGAGCGCGAGCGGAAGGCAAAAGCGGAAAGTCTTTTGACCAGGTATACGAGTTCAAGCCTGCCTAAAGAGACTCTCACTCAACTCATTGAGTGCCTGGAGCTCAAAGATGTCTCCTTCGACAGTGGTTCTGCCGCATTTGTAAGGGTCAATTTCAAAGAAGAAACGGCAATCCTTATAGATGATGCAGCGATAGATGATGCAGCAGATGATCTACAGTCGGAATCAACAAAACCACCAGAAGCTCAAGAAAGCCCAACCCTCCTAACACCCGCAGAAAGTTCCAAACCCGATTCCAAATTGAATTCTTCCGAGACAGCTAAGGAGCAGAAAGTGAACGAACAAAGCGCCACTCTCACAAGACGCAACGGCGAAGACACCGACTCGCTCAAGTATGCGACCTACTCCAGAAGCGAAATCGATCGCCTCTTGAAGGCTCAAACAGAAAACATTTCCAATTCGCTTGGAAGCAAGATAACTGGGCATCAAAAGAATTTGCAAGATGCAATTGCAAGCCAGGAAAGAGCATTGGCAAAGGTTGTAGACACACTCACCATTCAGATTGAAGAAACAAAGACAAAGCTCGAAGCTTCCTCGAAGGGCGTTCAGGACAGCTCGAAATCAAGTATGGATGCGTTCAAATCCGATCTAGTGAAAGAACTGGACAGCTTCAAGCAACACCTCAACAAGTCCATTTTGCCGAACATCAAAACCATTGACGACAAACTCAATCAATTCGAAGCAACGATTCGAGAAGCGAACAAGCCGACTCCACCAGATACGAAGCTGCTTGCAATCTCGATTGCCATCGGGATTATGACTTTGTTGAACGCGACCATGCTTTACATGGTCAACGATCGTTTGACTCGAATTGAAAGTCAAAGAATTAGCGCGCCGCGATAGCCGCTTGACACCCCCCGGATTTGGGACCTATAGGGTTTCCCTTTTTCGCGCAAAGTTTTCCTGAACAAAGCATGTAAGCGCCAGATTCGGCCGTCCACAAACGCAAGTGAATAGGGCGATTTGGTCGTTGAGTTCGAGGCGCTTACAAGGCTTGTTCAGGTTAATTCAATCGGAGTTCTTGCTGAACAATCCGGGTAAGCGCCGAGTTCTTGCTGAACAATCCGGGTAAGCGCCAGATTTTCACTCACGACAACAAAAGGCAGTAGCACGATTCGGCTGTTTGAGTTTTGGCGCTTACCTGGTTTGTTCAGGAAAGTTCAAAACGAAAAATCGAACCCCTTCGATCCTCCGAAACACATGAAAATTCGGGACAGAAAAGCGTTACGAAACCTTCTTCCAATTGCTGCGGTAATGCATCTTCTTCCACTTGCCGCCTTCGTTTACGAAGATATCGGTTGAGTGCGATT
>CAZCZI010000031.1:36244-58218 GCA_964503045.1 uncultured Candidatus Obscuribacterales bacterium | reverse complement strand
TGCATCTTCTTCCACTTGCCGCCTTCGTTTACGAAGATATCGGTTGAGTGCGATTCCATGCGCGCAGGCTTCTTGCCACCATAAACTTTCTTGGCCACAAACGTGACGACTGCCACATTGCCAGTCACCTTTGCGTATGGGTTGTCGATAGTCAATGACTCGAGACCAAGTGCCTTATTGGTTTCGAATTTCTTTTTGAGATCGGCTAACACTGCTTCTTTTCCGACGATGAGCTTCTTTGTTCCCTCATCAAATGTGGTCACACCATCATCCATATATTGAGAGAGTGTTTCGAAGTCGCCTTTGTGCACTGCATCAAAAAGCATCCTTAGCGTCTCGATTACCTTTTCTGATTCAGTGCAGGCAGCATGCGGGTTTACGCAAGAAATCTTGCACTCTTTGGCGTGGTGTTCGGTGACTTGGTGGGTGCCGTCGGCAGTGGTGTGATGCTCAACTGTCTTTTCAGTCGTCGTGTGATGCTCGCTGGCTCCGGTTGTAGTCGTGGTTGAGTGATGTTCGGTTGTAATTGCATGCTCGCTCGCAGTCGAAGGCTTGTGTTCGGTACTTGCATGATGCTCACTCGCAGTCGAAGGCTTGTGTTCGGTACTTGCATGATGCTCGCTCGCCGGTGCGGCTTTGTGTTCGGCGGCTGGTTCTGCAAGTGCAGGTGAAACGGCACCTACATACAAGAGAGCCGCACCCATCACACCAATCGACCTAACAGTATTGAAAACTCTCGTCATCTTTCCTCACTCCGCCTGATTCAGCGCATTCTCGACATCGCGAATGGCGCGATCGTTGTCTCGAAGGTAGCTATTCACAATATCCAGCTGCCGTTGCAATGCATCGATTTTGCTTCCGATATCGTTGGCTGCCTGTTTCAAGTGCGCTCGTTGATCGAGAAGGGCATCGCGCGAGCGATTCAAATTATTGGCAACCGAGGCATTGTAAGCGATTGCAGCTAGCGAGAATCCCAAAATGCAAGACAACACGCAAAGCAAAAGAACTAGGGGTACAAGCTTGGTTCGCAAGCCCATGCCGGAACTTCTCAACGTGCCACCTCCAAACCGTGTGCTGGTGCAGGAATATAGTACTTTACTTCGTGCTCATTTAAAACAGTTTGTGAACGCAAACCTTCGCGATCTCAGACTCCGTTTTGGCGGTCGGGCAGGGTATGCCCACCCTGGCCAGACCTAACCTTTTACCCCAAGGCGGGATACTCTGCGTTGACAGCAAGCGCTTCCAAGACGTGGATAGCAGAACCACGCTGAGACGGGAAAGCAGAGCTGCGCGGGACCGAAGTACACTCACCGGGCCGAACATTAAATCGTCAAGTTCACATTTAATGTTGCACAACGTCATGGTTTGGACTACAGGCAGACGGTTCTTTTCAAGAGATCCCCGATAGGCTGAACCCCGCCACCTCACCGACGAACCATGCTTAGAGCCCTAAAACCCAATTCACTTGAAAATAATATATACATGTGGTATAACGTAAATCAAACAATTACTCCACCAACAAGGCAAACGTAAATTCACCGAACACCGTTCTGAAAGAGGTCAAAATCCCATGTCCGCGGTTCTTACCGAAACAAAAACAGACGCACTTCAAGCATTCTGGGATTCCCCAAAAGCTAGAGTGCTTTTCGACCGGGCCATCCAATTAGCAATGGATGAAGACTTGGGTTTAGAAAACCCACAAGACATCACAACAAAAGCAACCGTAAGTTCAGACGTTGTTGCAAAAGGCGGTCTCTTCTGCAAACAACCAGCAGTGGTAGCCGGCTTGAGTGTGTTTCAAAGAGTTCTTCACAAGTACGACGGCAATATAAAGGTTGTTCCAACCGTCAAAGATGGCTACTTTAGCAACGGCAAAGTAGAGCAAATCGCCACCATCGAAGGTCCGGCGGGAGCCCTCCTTACAGGTGAGCGCGTGGCGCTCAACCTTATACAAAGGATGAGCGGCATCGCCACCATGACTCGCAAGTTTACAGAGATCGCCGACAAAGCAGGTTTGGCAATCAAACTCCTGGACACCCGCAAAACCACACCCGGACTGCGCATCTTCGAGAAGTATGCGGTCGTTGTCGGCGGCGGCACCAACCATCGCTTCGGTCTCAATGAAGCAGTTCTGATCAAAGACAACCACATTCGCGTCGCCGGCGGCATCACAAAAGCGATTCTTGCAGCCAAGAAAAACGCACCCAACGTCGTGATCGAAGTTGAGACGACCACACTCGAAGAAGTTGCGGAAGCTCTCCAACACAACGTCACGACAATCATGCTCGACAACATGTCACCGAAGATGGTCGCCGAAGCAGTAGCCCTCATTAGCGGCAAGGCACAAGTCGAAGTATCGGGCGGCGTCAACCAATCCAACCTTCAGACGTATTTGATTCCAGGAGTGACGGCCATCTCGATTGGCGCGCTCACTCATTCGGCGTCCAACATCGACATGAGTGTCGAGATTGAAACTTTTGTCGACCAATAAAAGAAAGGCGGAAACAAGCCATGACAAGCACATTAGATCAAAGACCAAAAACAAAAAACATTCCCTACTTCGTAGAGGATATCGACAGCAATTTGACGACAGAGCAACTGATCAAAGAGATCAATGAGTTGCGCGTCAAAAGAAACGCCGTGATTCTCGCGCACAATTATCAAATTCCCGAGATTCAAGACATCGCCGATTTCACAGGCGACTCATTGGGTCTGTCGCAACAAGCAGCAAAGACTGAGGCAGGAACAATAGTATTTTGCGGCGTGCATTTTATGGCAGAAACAGCCGCCATTCTCTGCCCCGACAAGAGAGTTTTGATTCCAGATCTGGAAGCGGGTTGCTCACTCGCTTCATCTATAGATCTGAATCAACTTCTCGAATGGAAAAAAGAACATCCAAATGCGGTTGTCGTTTCATACGTCAACACCACCGCTGAGATTAAGGCAGAATCAGATTTCTGTTGCACTTCCGGCAATGCATTGAAAGTTGTCCAATCCATACCTGAGGAAAAAGAAATTCTGTTCCTCCCAGATGTGTTTCTTGGATCTTGGGTGCAAAAAGTCACCGGCAGAAAAAATATGCACATCTGGATGGGCGAGTGCCACGTGCATGCAGCCGTTCACCCCAGCAAAGTGGACGAGAAGATGAAAGAGCATCCGGATGCCGAATTGCTCATTCACCCTGAATGTGGCTGCCTGACTCCGTATCTCGACAAGGTTGTGAGAGAAAACGGCAGTTCCAATCTCAAGGTGGCTTCGACAGAGGGCATGATTACGCGCGCCTGCCAATCGCCGGCGAAAAAATTCGTGGTGGCGACAGAAGTGGGTATTCTCCACAGGCTGAAAAAAGCCAATCCGGAAAAAGAGTTTCTTCCGATCTCTTCGGAAATGAGCTGCATGTTCATGAAGATGATCACTTTGAGAAAGCTTCATCGCTCGCTCAAAGAAGATGTCTTCCAAGTCACAGTCGACAAGGAAACTTCCAAGCGAGCACTTACGGCGATCAACAGAATGATTTCCATATACTGATCGCGCAGTTTTTGCGGGCGGGTTGATTTCGAACAGCGCGAACGCAAGAAAGGATTCTTTTATGAACAGTCCTATTTACACCGATGTCCTGATCATTGGATCTGGTCTCGCCGGTCTTCTCACAACAATCGAACTAGTCGACAAGGGAGCCTCTGTGGTCTTGGCCACGAAAGGTCCGCTTGCAGCGTCCAACAGCACGTATGCACAAGGCGGGTTGGCGGCGGTCGTTCCCTCGCATCTAGATGACAGCGTCAACAGACACTTGCAAGACACCCTCAAATCCGGCGCCGGTCTGACCGATGCTAAAGTCGCCGAACGCATGGTTTCTTCAGGACAAGCGCTCATCGATCGTCTGACCTCGCTTGGCGTGATTTTTGATTGCGAAAACGGAAACTTTCAATTAGCACGCGAAGGCGGACACAGCCATGCGCGTGTTTTGCATAATAAGGATGCAACCGGGCGCTCGATTACGTCAGGCTTGATCGAAGCGCTCAACTCGCGTATTGCAACCGGTCGCCTGCAAGTCATGGAAAATGTTCAGGCAACGCGTCTTTTGCTATCAAGTGGCAACGCAGCGGGAGCAGAGTTTATCGATGTAAGAACAAACAAGCCGATTTCAGTTCGCAGCGCCACGACGGTTCTTGCCACCGGTGGCGCCGGACAAGTTTTCGCTCGTACTACAAATCCCAAAGTTGCCACAGCAGACGGCATCGCCCTTGCGTTTCGCGCCGGTGCAGCTCTTTGCGATCTGGAGTTTTACCAATTTCACCCAACAGCTCTTTGCTTGCCCGGAGCGCCACCCTTCCTTATATCTGAAGCGGTGCGCGGAGAAGGTGCAATTCTTTTGGATGGGAACGGCAATAGATTTATGCCTTCATTCCATCCAGATGCTGAGCTTGCGACTCGTGATGTGGTTTCTAGAGCCATTCATTCAACCATGATGTCGCAGGACATCTCCAATGTGTGGTTGGATTTCAAACCAATTGGCGACGACAATCTGGCGAAACGTTTTCCACAAATCGTCGCTGCGTTGTCGAAGCACAATATTGACCCACAAAAGCAACCCGTCCCGGTCTGCCCGGCAGCTCACTACTACATGGGTGGTATAGAAGCTACCGTCGAAGGCAGAACGTCGATTACAGGGCTCTACGCCATCGGCGAATGCGCTTCCACAGGTTTGCACGGCGCCAACCGTCTGGCATCAAACTCGCTTTTGGAAGCGGGCGTGATGGCCATGCGAGCAGCCACCGATATAGCCTCGATATCGACTCGCATCATGCCGCCGCATGTTGAAGAGCTCGCACCATCACTGATACCACATGACATTAACGCGCTTAAATCTGCGATGTATAGAGATGCAGGGCTAGTGCGGAGTGCACAAGGACTTTCAA
Source organism: uncultured Candidatus Obscuribacterales bacterium (assembly GCA_964503045.1). GTDB lineage: Bacteria > Cyanobacteriota > Vampirovibrionia > Obscuribacterales > Obscuribacteraceae > CAYZJR01. The sequence goes on along the minus strand of CAZCZI010000031.1, from coordinate 53,299 downwards.
ACTTGATTGCGAATTTGACGACTGACTGCTACGAAGCAATTCCGTCGACGGCAGAAGAAGTCACAAACGCCAATATCCTGCTTGCCGGCAGGCTTATAGCCACTGCTGCAATCAGTCGACAAGAATCACGCGGGGCCCATTTGAGATCTGATTTTTCGCAACGTGATGATCTCAAGTACAGGTGCAGGTTAACCGTTGACAGCAATGGCTGGAGATGGTCAAAACCGGCTCCTCAAGCAGCTTTTCGCACATCAGAGATCGTCACGACTGCTATTGACTAGTGGTTATATTCCGTTACAACAGCGGGAAATCGTGATTAACTTTCGTTAGTCAAATTTTCTTGACAACAAAGCAAAAGTATCACGGGGTGTCAATCTATGGCAATTCGCATAGCATACTCGAATGTATATGTTCTTCCTTCTCATTCGCTAGCTAAGGGTATACACTTACAGCAGTCTTCAGGTTGTTTTTAGTTTTTGAAGCGTCCCTCACGAGCTTTCAAGGAGCTCTCTGTGGGCGGGATCTGTTTGTCGGTATTTCGGACGTCAATTGACCAGGAAAACACCTCGATTCCTCAAAACTCAACGGAAAGGTGCACCATGACAGCAGCAACAAAGGTTCTTATCGCCGAAAGCGAAAGTTTAGACCTGCTCGCCCTTGGTTTGTGGCTTGACCAAATCCCTGATGTAGAGCTGGTTGGCACTGTCAAGCAATCGAGCCCGCTCGAAGGCTTGGTCGCGGAGCTCGCACCTGACGTCGTAATCTTAAACCTCGCATCAGCAGGCCCAGAGGCGCTTACAACACTTCGCCGCATTCGCACGGCAAAAGACGAACCCGAAGTATTGATTGTGTACCAAGGCGATGCAGCACACCTGGAAGGTCCTCTCACCAACGAATCGAGAGCTCAGGTGCTTCCCAAGACTGCAGTCAAAGAAATTCTCGAAAACATCAAAACCGTAGGTACGATGCGTCGCGCCGGCAGCAGACTAATGGCGAAAGCCGGTTAATCGGCACGATTGTGATCAATTCTGTGAGTTTCTTTGAGTCACCTCTTTGAAGCCTTAAAATAGAATTTGTTGACTTCTCAAATTCTGTATGAACGGTTTTCTTATTTTTGAAGCACTATAGTTAGATCTCAGTGTCTTTATTTAGGACGTTAGAGTTAGAGTCTTTAGTTGGAACCAGTTCACTTACTACTGATCGCCATGATCGTCATCGTATTTGCCATGCTCTCAATCAAAGAGATCATGCGGTTTCGGCTTTTGCAGTATCAGCCTCCGATTGGGATCATTGAAATTCAAACCGACTCTTTGCAGGCAATCGCATCGAACACAAACTCTCCGATTGCAATCACTGCAAACGACCCGGCAAATTCTGCAAACCAATCGGCAAATACAGCGAACTCGCTCATATCACCCAGCCCAACAACTCTGCCGGCAAATATGCAGGGACATCAAGTTACATCCACCGGGGCTCAGCACGCCGAGCTACGTCCTGCAGAACTTGCGTATCTGATTCGCGGAGGCGACATAACGCACACAATCATCGTTTTGGTTGTGGACTTGGTGCAGCGGATTCTCAAAGGGAACATTCAACTTGCATCGTATGAAACAAACATCTCGACGGTTGTAAAACAGTCAATCAAGGATTGGGCCGACAAAAAGATAGATGCGATTGTTCCGAAGGACATATCAAAAGATCCAATTGGCCAAGTCAAAAAATTGATGGTCCTCTATAACTGGATCAGAACTTCGCTGAAGGGTCTAATCGCGGAGACGCTCAGAGATCCGCGACACTTACGCAAATACTTGAACGTCAACGGACTTCTGCGCTTGTTGGCCGAGCTCTCTGTGTCAGGATACAAAGAATCAATCCGAAAAGACATGAGGCAAAACTTGTTGATGCGCGGATTGATCGTTCCTGAAGATCGCAGGACAAAGTATGGGATTATGCAGCGCGTATTGGCAGTTGTGGCAAGCCTCACGGCGCTGGTTGTGACCTGGTTGGTGGTCAATAATGCTGCGGTAGCTATTTTCATTTGCATGTCATCACTGGCGGTGGCAGCTGCGACTCACTTTCTTCTGTTCCTCAAACAATTGATTCCACTTTATTTGGAAATCGTAGAGTTGGTCTCAAGCGTCGACAGAGGAGGTTGGAGACTTACTGTAATTAAAACAGTGCTGCAGATATTCACGATGAGCTTCTGGCTCATCACATCTGCTCTTGTTGGGGGTTTGTTACTGATCAGTTTCGCGATTCTTACGCTGGTTACACCGACAACTGCGGTGAGCGGAATTCTCATGGTTCTCTCGCTATCGCTCGCTCAAATCTCCTGCTTCGAGGCTTACTTGTCCGGGTGGAGATTGACAGTGCAAGAGCAGCCGACTCGACTTGCACAGAAGGAAATTGACAGAGCACGAGCGCGACTCGCGCCGGTGAGTCCGCTGGAATCGTTCAAATTGGTGCTGGCGTCACCTGATTATGATCCGCAATTTTCGCAGCTGCTGGCAATTTACGGAATTGAGATGTTCGTGATTTTGGGCTGATTTCGAGATTCGTTTTAAACGATCGACCTCACGACACCGCCATCAACCCGTACGGCAGCGCCATTTGTCGCCGCAGCCAGCGGACTGCAAAGGTACGTCACCATTGCTGCAACTTCGTCTGTTGTCGCGAATCTCTTTATCAATGATGATGGCCGAACTGTCTTGAAGAAGTCGTCTTCGATTGTTTTTTCATCAGTCTTTCTGGTTTTGGCCATATCGCTGATGAACGTTTCGACGCCCTCCGATCTTGTCGGTCCCGGCAAGACAGAATTCACCGTAATGTTTGTGCCGGCAGTTGTCTCAGCCAAGCCTCTCGCCAATGCCAATTGCGCAGTCTTGGTCAATCCATACTGGATCATTTCTGCAGGTATGTTCACACCTGACTCACTCGAGATGAAAATAATTCTTCCCCAATTCTTCTTGTGCATGCCTGGCAGATACGCGCGCGAAAGACGAACACCGCTCATCACGTTGACTTCAAACGTGCGCATCCAGTCATCATCAGTGATCTCTTCAAATGGTGCTGGTTCAAAAATACCAAGGTTATTGATGAGGATATCAACATTGGAAAGTTCCTTTTGCATCACCTTGACACCATCGGCGCTACCAAGATCTGCAGCGACACCGGTAACATTGGCCTTGCCGTCAGCCTTCTTAATTTCGGAAACGGCTTTGTCTACCCGGTCCTTCGAACGCCCGTTGACTATGACCGAGGCACCTTCTTTGGCAAGCGAAAGCGCAATTGAAAATCCGATTCCAGCCGTTGAACCAGAAACCAGGGCGGTTTTTCCATTTAATTGAAGGTCCATGACATTCTCCGAGGCATCCGTGGGCCATAAATCATATACCGCAAGCATCACCAGTTCCTGAAGTCCCAAAAGAGTGACAGGAACGTAATTCTTAAGGGTTGATTAGGCATTCCCGGTTGTCAAGAGGGCGGCTGTATTATCTCAATCACGCCTTCCCCTCATAACGATTCCGCCTTTTCGAGGCGGCTCGACGTTAACAAACAATGAAAACACTCGATCTTCTTTTAGTAGCAATCATCCTTCTTAGCTTTTCACCCTGCGCAATTGAATTGTTCAGATTCACTGCGCCGATGAACTGGAAGATAGTGCAAGGCACCATTCTCTCAACGCACACATCTACCTATTTCGGCAGGCGACGCGGCTTCACCACACTCACCGTCAATTACCAATACAAAGGAGACGACGGAATTCTTCGCCACGACAGCGCGACATCGATTCCTTCATGGACAGGTTCAGGCCGACTCAATGCACCTTTCACTGATGGGAGCACTGTACTCGTCGAGTATAATCCGAGCAATCCAAATTCCTCCGTCTGCTCAGGAATCGGTTGGGCATTTGGCAGCGAGCACTTGTTCGATGGATTCATAATTTCGATTTTGGCTGCAATCACGCTCACATTAAAGGGAATAACAGGCCGCCCAGAAACAATCGCTCAGCAAAATCTTCAAATGAACCGCAGAGACTCATACTTTAGTTCTTAGGTACAACAAAGATGTCTACAACCAACAAATTCAGGACGATACAAGTTTGCTGTCTCTTACTTCTGCAAATCATCGTGCTTGCACCAATCCCAGCAGGGGCAGCACCGAAGCAGCTCAGTGCAAAGGAGATTCTCGAAGATATGGAGAGTGCGTATGGTTCTTTTCGCACTTACACAGACCGAGGTATGGCTTCCGATTCAAGCACTAAGCTGACGCGTGAATTCAAGACTATCTACGACCGGCAAGCCAACCGCTTTCTTTTCGAATCGGAAGTAAAGGCTCAACCTTTTCCTCGTTTGGGACGAAACTTTCTTGCAGTCTGTTAGAGCTGATGCACACTTGTGCGCGGTTGCACGGGAGCACCATTTGGAATGTAGTTTCGCACTTGATTTGGCAATTGAAGCGGATCGAACGGTTTGGAGATAACTCCAACGACATCCATCCTCTTGTACGCCTCAATCTCATCAGTTTGAACAGTTGCCGACATGAAAACCACAGGAATGTTCCTTGTGCGTGCATCTTCTTTAAGTGCCTGTAGTGTCGAAATACCATCCATGCCTGGCATTCTCACATCAAGCAAAATCAGTGCCGGTTTCTCCCACTTTGCCAGCTCAATGCCCTCGAGCCCGCTTTCAGCAACCAGTACATTGAACTGTCGACTGAGGCTGATCTCCACGATTGCACAAATGTTGAAATCATCGTCTATAAGAAGAATTGTTTCGTGCGACATATTCAGAATCCCAAAGGTTGCCTAGCAGTGGAGTGGTGAGTCCGCTGAAAGAGTAGATGCATTTTAGTCGCAGATGTTCCAATATTCGAAATTATGGTCTAAATCCCAATTGCCAGTTCGAGTACTTCCATGGTTTGCCGATTAGTAGATATGTAGTCGGACCAGGCAGCCACGCGTTGAGATGCAACCCAAAAAAGCACTTCCTTTTTCTCTTGCTCCGCTTGTTTTGCTAGCTCTTTCCAATCATCACATTGAGAAGTACAAAAGGGCATCTCCTTTGAGAGTGTTGCATGAATTGCCTCTGCTTCAGACTTAAACGATGCTAGCCTCAGCTTGTTTGAACCGCTTTTGATCAATTCTATGTACGCCAGTAAGACTCTGCTGTTAAGCGCTTCGATTCTAGACGATATATCTGCATCTCGGACATCAGAGATTTTCTCAGCGGACTCCCCCCTAATTGTGGCAACAAGCCAATCACCCAAATCTGCGACGACATTCCTCAATTCGATCACCACTTGTCCTCGTAGCTCGGGGTGAGTAGAACACAGCATTTTCAAAACGCGCAATCGTCGAACAACGTCGTCGACTCGAAACAGCGCATAACGAACAGCTAGGTTTTTCCGGCGATGAGCTCTTAGAGCAAGTTCTAACGCCACTGCAGTAGACTTCGAGTGCGCATCACGAACAGAAGCTTCCTCGGGTGTAAGTTCCAATCCTTCTAGAGAGTCATCTGTAATCCAACTGTTGTTCGCAAAATCAGCAATTTTGATTTCGAGCTCATTCTCTGCCTTTATTGAATTTTCCGCAATTTCTTCAGCAACCTGCATTTGATCAAGTAGACGCTGGTACGCAGCATCCAAACTAGGATCTGAGGTTGCCATAAGACCTTTTATAGAATCATAGCCCGAAATCAGTCGGGCTCTGATCTTTATCAAATGCTCTACAACCTTTTGCAATTCAACGGATTCTGTGTTGGTAACATCCAGCTCAGCAACAGCCTGCTCTTCGCGCCGCCTAACCTTGAGTTCGGCCTTCTCGTACACTCGATTCCAACCACCGTGAGGGCTCTGTTTAAGAGCCTTCTCTGCTTCCTGGAGCGCTTTCTCTGCTTTTGTCTGAGCAGTTCGTACCTGCATTTCCGTGTAGGAGTGTTGAACTTCAGCTTCGAGTTCCGAAAGCAACAAAGCAATCCTCCTTTCCTCTTTCTCTTGTTCAAGCAACTCATTCTCAGCTCGATTGATCTGCGCACGAAGTGCGTCCAACTGCTGCGATAGAAGAGTATCGTTCGGCCTTTTCCTTAAACGCTGTTGCAGAGCTTCAGCCTTTCCATAAGCTGGTTTGAGTTCCTTTTTCAATTCCTTTTTCCTAGCTATTACTGCTCTACGCTCAGCTAAAGTCTCGTCCAGCAGCGCCCTATTTCTGCGATACACAGTTCCCTGGTCTTGGACATCTTGCTGTTGGCGCCTGAACGCTGCCCAAGCCGTCGCTGCGGCTAGCAGCGTAGTCAAACTCATCAAAATTGCGATACTCGTGTCCATGTCTGTCAGACAACTTTTTCGAGGCACAATAAATCTTATATCACAGTCAAAACATTGACTATAACGACCAGCTCAACTTCGATCTTGGTACTACTCGCTTCACTACTACACAATCCGAAAATAATTCGCCGACTTAAAAAGCACGTCGCAGTTATCAGCTTCGAGGTCGCACAGTCTCAAAACTGCATTCTCGAAATAGAATGTATAACCGCCATGATATGGGACACAATTGAGCTGTTGAAACTTGCTGAAAACAGTTCCTTTAATCCATAGCTTTCCGTCGTAGTCTTTGAAGTCACAAATCACTTCAATGCTATCGCCAGTATTCAGCGTCGTTATCGAATCAATCACGACTCGCTGTTAACCCGACTGGAAAAGCTGGTTCAACTCGTCTCGCGATGCACCCAGATCTTTGGGACGAGTTCCAATGTCCATGAATTTAATCAGGAAGTTAAAGTCCGCATTAAAGGAAAACCCTCTCGACTGCGGCGTGACACTACCACCTTCATCACTGATTACTTTCACCATGTAACTCGTCAGAGGACTAGAAATCGAAAACAGATCTTTCGAATAGTCATCCGGCAAAACGTCTGGACTGCTCGGAAATTGAATTGGTTGAGAGCTTGCAGAAGAGATGTGCAAATTGAATAGCAGAACATTTCCATCATCATTTGCAAGCTGCATCAGGCGTTGTCCATAGACTCTGAAATCTCCGTCGCTCGCCTCTCCATCAGTGATGTTTATGACGATAGGAGGAAAGCTGTATGGGTGCTCGATCAGGAATCTGCTCAATATCTCGTAGGCTTTTTTGAACGCACCGCACATCGGCGTCAAACCTGAGAAGGCAGGCTCCACCCAGACTGGAGAATTCAGCTTTCTGTCGATGAAGCCGCCCTTCCCATCGGGTATTTTCTTGAATCGCTTTTCAATCCGTCTCGGGTAGTTGCCAATTAGACTGATCGGCGCTAGATCTTTGTTCAAAAAGGGGTCATGCGTTAATGCCGATGCCACTCCGGCTCCACCATAGCCAATCACACCAACGTGAAAGTAATCGTTGATGCCGGTTGACTTTGTGCATTTGGTAACAAGAGTGCTTAATGAGCGATTTAAAACTTCTGCTACTGCTTGAGCTTTTGAAACCTCTCCGTCACCAGTCTTGAATCCTTGAGACATCGACTGAGATTGATCCAAAAGGAAAAGCAGACACGATGGATTTGAACGGCTTATCTCTGCGATGTACGGCATTTGCTGACCTTTAAAACTGTCATTTGGCGGTTTGGTTGCCTATTATACGTTAATGCCGTTCGAGTATGGGTAGATAGGAGGATGTAGGCTCGCGAAGCGTTGATTTTAGGAGGTACGCCAACGTTTTGGCCTAGCGCTCAGGACTACATTGAAGCCGTTCAGTGTCCAGAAATTTCCTTCGAGGACACTGATCTACAGTCTGGCGAGGTCGAGCTCACTCCCTTAGGTTTGCCGAAAGTCGCCTCTGGCAATTTTGCATGTGTCTATAAATTTGATTGCGGCAATAAATCCTACGCGGTCAAATGCTTTCTCCGCAATGTGTTCGATCGACACAGGCGTTACAACATGCTGTCGCAATTCACCACGACAACGCATGTCGATCACATGGTCGATTTCGAGTATCAGCTCAAAGGAATCTGCATAGAGGGAAACTGGTATCCCATCGTAAAAATGGAATGGGTAGACGGATTGACATTTGATCAATTCGTGCGAAAAAACTGGAGCAACAAAGCGCAGCTATACCGCGTAATTACTCAGTTCACACAATTGATGCAAGAACTCAAGGCGTTAGGAGTAGCACACAGCGACTTACAACACGGGAATCTTTTGGTCAAAGACAATGGCATCAAACTTGTTGACTATGACAATATGTTTGTGCCTTCAATGGCTGGAGAAACGAGCGGTGAGCTTGGACACGCCAACTACCAGCATCTGTACAGAAGCGAGCGAGACTTCGGCCCGCATCTGGACAACTTTTCGGCGTGGATAATCTATTATTCGCTCTACTGTCTCAGGCTCGATCATTCTCTCTGGCAGCGACACGGCGGAGGTGATGATTGCCTGCTTTTCCGCCGATCCGATTTTACTGCTCCGACAAAATCACGTCTGCTAAACGAAATCAAAAATCATCCAGTCCCAGACATTCAAGCTCAGTGGGAACCACTAATGAGACTCCTCCACTATTCGCTTGACCAAGTGCCAAATTTCGAGTTCCACTCAGCCAGTTCAAGTGCACAAGTTCGTACTCCAGAAAATGGAAACACCGAAAGCGAGACACTTCCATCTGAAACGCAACCAAATGTTTTGCAACAAGGTCAGCCCTCTGTCGAAGCTGCTCCCAGGTATGTTTATCCGAAGAGATGGCCAAGCATAGAACAGTACTTCTGGGCCGCCGTCAAACCCGCTAAATTTATGTCTGATGAGAAGTTGGCTAAGGGCGTTCCAGTGCCCACCGACGGAAGAACCTCACAATATGTGGAGGCTGATGCCACCACCAGAGAAACCGTTCAACTAACCAAGTTCGTCATTAAGGGACGCAATCACATCATTTTTCATTTCGTCGGAGAACTCGATGCAGAGAACAATCGACGACACTATGCAATCAAGTGCTTTCTTCACAACGTTCCTGACAGATACGAGAGATACACCGCCATACATAAGCACAAGAAAACGGTTTCTAATAAGTATTTTGTGCCGTTCGTCTATCAACCTCATGGAATAAAGATTGGTGATGATTGGTACCCCATTGTGAAAATGCTGTGGGTACAGGGTTTGACTCTAGAAGACTATGTCTCGAAACAACTCAATCTAGGAGCACCAACTGTTATTGAGGAACTGCAACATAAATTCGTCAAGATGATTGATGCTCTTGCAGTAGATGGTATCGCACATGGTGATATCGAACCACGCAATATTCTTGTAGACGACTACGGAGAATTGAAAATCGTGGATTATGACGGCATGTATGTGCCGGCCCTTGCGCATCTCCAGGGTTGCGAACTTGGTTTGAAGAGTTACCAACACCCATCTCGGAGTCTGAACAATTTCGGCAACTATATCGACAACTTTTCTACACTTCTGGTGTATGGGTTGCTGGTATTAATGGCAAAGACACCACCGCAAAATTTGTGGACATGGGAGCTTCTTTTACAGCACGTTCGAAGCCAACCATCGACACTTACTCAAGAATCTCGTCGTAAGACTTCCGATCGCCTGTTGATTCAATCAAAAAACAAACCAACGCAAATTGTGACTGACGACCCCGAAATACTTTTTAATCCAAAGTTCGAGAAAGCCTCACCGTCAGTCGAGGGACAGCGAGTTACATTCGATGCCGCCGTGGATAAGTTAACGCGGGTGCTGAGAGAGCAGTACAAGCGACGGATAGATCAAGTGTCGAGACTGGATGTTTCGTTGTGGAACATTTCATAACACAATTGCGCTGCACTACAAATTCACCGAGTTGCTGTATCGCCACTTGATCGATAACAATGCATTCGATGCGAAATCCAGATATCGCGAATAATCCTCTGAAGGCGCTTCATAGCAGATCTGCTCGACTAAGCATCCAGTGTCGTCGGATGGAAACATTACGATTGATGCGCGATCTCTATTGTCTGTCCAGGTTCCATCGACGACTAGCACGCGATTGCCGTTGAGTTGCATCGTGCGCAAATCGAGAATGGAAAAACGCTGAGTATTACCGGCTTTTCCGAGCAGCTCGCTTATACTATCTGCATCTTTCGATAACAGTGTATGTGGTGGCTCCGATAGAATTTTGATAAACGCCTTTCCTGTGCGTGGGGTCAATCTGTTTCCGAGAAAACCTCTGTTCCAATACGACAGAAACGTCTCGGGCGAGGCCGGTGGCTGAAATTCACGATACTGAAGCATTCCGCTAAACAGCCTGGAGCCTCCGTCATTCTTGCTGGTTTCGACCCAGCCTGGAGGAAGCGTCATGCAATAGATGCGCCCCAGTCCTTCCATCTTTCTACAAAGCGGCGCCTCGCGAATTTTGTCTGGCTCGGTAAACGACCCGCTCAGATGCTGCGCCATATTCTCCGTCGAAGGATCAGTCGAAACTGGTGCCAATCGCGAAGATGGGGTTTGAGAAAATCTGTAGACTAAGGGATTTGAACTTGTGTTTTTCGAGCCAGGTGAGCCAGGTGAGCCGGTCGGGCCCGGTGGAGAGTTGGCAGAGTTTGGCAGACTGGGAGAGTTGGCCAAATTTGGAGAATTGTATGCTGTCATTGACTGCTCCTAGAAGCGCCGGAAGATTCGTCGAATTGGGCGCCAAGGTTGGGGCTGCGGTTGATACGGGTTATCGGGTCCATCCGGGCCGGGTTGAATAGGATTGTCGCCTCCAGGTGAGAAGGGGTTTCTTGGGTCGCGACGGCCTGGTCTTTCTTGTAACCATTGTTTGAGATCTCGAATCTTGGTGATGCGATGATCTGATTGTTCGCCGTGTTGGTCGTCTTGAATGACGTACCATTCTCCGTCTTGCTTCATCAGTTGTCTGGTCCTCATGTGACCAGGCGCATACGTGATGTAGCCACCCTTGGCGAGGAGGGTTTGGCGCTCGGAACCACCAATTAGATGCGATGAGTCAGAGACTGTATCTCCGGTCACCATGTACATGATGCGCTTGGCACCATCGCTGCCACCGTAGTTGCCGGCATTGCTGCGCCATTCACGGCGACCACCGATAACCGGAAGCGTTTGGTCGAATATCATGCTGACTGGGCTTCGACGTCCGCCGTTGTATGCGCTATCGATTGTCCAGTTAGCTTCTTCCGAGCCTCGACGTATGCCGAGTAATCCATGCGAGAACTTGAATTGTCTGGGTTGCCCGCCTTGGGTTCCATCATTTAGAGTTGTGAAACTGCCTGTGCAACTCACTTCTTTGAGCAAGCGCGCCATCGCGTCGGGATGGTTGATCATGCCATTGATGTGACCAGATTGAATCCAGCACGTTCCATTGCTGCCTTGGTCGATGGTTGTAGTGTCCTGAGCATGAAACATGAAGTTCTCAACCAACTTGGCTCTCGTCGCCTGGTCGTAAACCTCACCGGCGGCTGATGGCGCTGTGCACATTTGCGAGAGCTGGTCGTAACATGCTGCGACTGTTTTTTCTGTTTCTTCAGAAACTTTGGCCAGGTCTTCACCACCGGCAGTGCGGGCCTCGATGCGATCTTGCATGCGCTGCTCGAATCGTTTCATCATATCGGCTAATCTTCCGGCGCGTTTTTGATCGCCGGCGAACAAGCCCGACATTGATTCGGCAAGATTGTCGTGGGCATCAGCAACTGACTCGGAGACATAATTTTCACCGTCGCCTCTAAGTCTGTCACCAACACGAGAAACCTTGTCGCCTTTGGCGTCGCGATAGGTGTATCTGCCGAACTCATCCATCTTCACATGGTGGCGGGCATCAAATTTTCCGTCTTGGCGAATATTTGCGTATGAATCCGTCCAAGTTCCATCCGGAGACTTTTGACGTTCCCATGTTTTGGATTTTTCTTCGCCGTTTGGTCCTTTGCGTGTGTCGATGATGGTCTTCACATCATGGCTGTCACCTTCGTACACCATGGTGCGCGAGAGGCCGTTCGGCAACGTAACTTTGGCAACATCGCCCGCGCGGTTATACTCTACCTTCGAGAAATCGGCGCGAGATGCACCTTTCGTTCCTTCCGGCGTCGTGAAGGTTACGTCACCGAGTTTGGAAACGGCCATATTGTCTGCTGACCATTTATTGGTTGAACCAGCCTTGGTGACATCGGTGACTGATTTGAGTTTGCCGTCTTCATACTCAAATGTTCTCGAGTCGCCACTCTTGGCTGTGGTCTTGCGAACGAAACCTTTGGCGTCGATTTCAACCTTGGCACCTTCTTCGGTGACAACATCAGTCGAGCCGTCGGTCTTTGTCTGATACGAAGCACCGTCGGCACCTTTGAACTTCATCAGACCATCTTTGTCGATGGGCGGTTTGGCATTGGCTATGGAATTGGGTGCATCCGAAGACCATGTCTTGTCGGAAGGATCGAGCGACCAGGTTGTTGCTTTTCCAGTCTCTTTGTTCGTCTCGACGACTTTAGACATCACGCCGTTTTCGTACGAGCACTCGACTCTGGTTCCATTTGGTCTTGTAAGAACCTGGAGATTGCCTGCTGCATCATGCAATTGATGCGAACCATCTGCATTTTTCTTTTCGAGAATGCGAGTTCCATCATGTTTATATGTATGCCAAAAACCGTCGCCGCCCACTTCCTTATATGAGTATTCGCCGGCTTCGGTAATGTTGACGTCGCCGCGCCACACGCCGCTGTTTACCTTGCGGCCTTGCGCATCGGTAACCGACCACTCTTCAGGGCCGGTGCGTTTGTAGCTGAGCACGCCGCGATTGGCATCGGTGACATTGAGAGCTTGCAATTTGCCGTTGTCGTCAAATTGAAGATCTTGGAATTTGAATCCGGTCTTCGCATCGATGATCGATTTCAAACGGCCTTCATTGTCGAATTCAAATGATGGCTTGGCTGGATCTTGCACGAGCTCTTTGCCGTTGCCGCGCACTATGTGTTGCTTGCCGGCTTCATCTTCAAAGACGACGTTGCCGTTTTCTTGAACGGCCATATTCTTGCGTTCGCGCGGAGGATTCTCGTCGGAGATCCATTTATTGTCAGCGCCTGCGGCCCAAGTAACTGCTTTTCCGTCTTTGGCGGTTTCCTTAATCGAGCTAAGCTTGCCACCTTCGTAGGCGCATTCGACAGCCGAGTTGTCTGGTCGAGTTACATGCTTGACTGCTTTTTGATCTTCTTCGGAATATCCGATGCGCGCGCCTGAGAGATTAGTGCGTTCGATTGCAGTGGTGCCGTCTGGTCTTTCGGTTTGCCAACGGCCTTGATTGTCGAGTTGGAAAGCCACGCTGCCATCGGGACGAACTTCGATGTTGCCCGGCAGCGTCGCCTTGAGTCCGTCGACCTTTACGTACCAGGAATTTGTCGATTTATCTTTGGTGAAGACCTTTTTGTCTTCTGTTCCATCTGCACGTTTTTCAATAGTTTCAATCGAAGATAATGAGTTTCCTTCATATCCGAAGTTTCGGCGTTTCTTGCCGCCTGGATATTCGACTGATTCGATGCGCTCGGGGTTTTCTTGGCTGCGGTTGATTGTCGAACCATCGGAGCCGGGTCCTTTAGGTGCTGGTCCTTTCGGTGCTGCATCTGTGCCTGGTTGAACTTTGTCGGCGACAGGCGCTCCACCCGGGACGTCAAAGCTCATATCAAACTGGTTTGTTCCGTTTAGTGTGGCTCCGCCAGGTCCCTTGGGAGCTTTGCTGTCCGCTCCCGGAACTGTCGGCGCATCGGGGCGAACCGAGGGTTCGAAAAAGTCGAGTGAGTAAGGGTCTTTGGGGTTGGCTGGTTTGAAACCGAACGGTTCTTTTGGGTCTCTCGGTGGCTGTCCGGGCTGCCCTTGAAGTTCTCTAAGCGAAGGAAGGACAGGCACTTCAGGCAATTTAATGCTGTCTTGGAACGGTGAGAAAAAGTCGAGCGAGTAAGGGTTGGTTTTGTCGGCAGGGTTGAATTTAAGTGGCTTGGGGCTGTCGAATAGCGCCACCACTTCTTTTTCGATTGGTAAGCTGGGGCTTTTGTCGGACGAATCTGGTCCGTGAGATTTGCTTTGCGGTTTCCGTTCGGACTGAGGGAAAAAATCAGGATTATCGGAATGAATGAAACCCATCGGTGTCGCCTCTTAGTATGCAGGGAGAAGGGGAGAAACGGCGCAAAGCCCGGGCGCCCCGCCGAAGCGAGCGCTCTTAAATCTACATATGTGCAGTGTTTAATTTAGGGTTGATTTGTGAACTTTTGGTTCCCCGCCGCTTATTTGCGGCTGCCGCCCTTTAAGCTGGGGACGGCAGCTGGACGGACGTTTGGGGTTTTGGGCTTTACCGCCGGATTTGACGCCAAATATCTCCAAGGACACTCAGACTTCAGAGGGCTTAATAGGGGCAACTTTTTGAGTCGCTTCTGGATCTTCATCTTCGTTTGAATCTGCATTCGAATCCTCGACGATATCATTAGCATTTTCATCGCCATTAACATTTTCATCGCCACTAGCATCAACATTGTCGTTCCCGTCCCCATCTGGCACCACTGGTGATGGCACATACTTTATCCGAAACCAGAAAGTACTGCCTTTGCCCGGTTCGCTCGTAACGCCGATTTTGCCGCCATGCTGAGTGATGATCGATTTGCAAATCGCCAGACCCAAACCGCTTCCACCCTTTTCCTTCGCGTCCGATTCTTCGACTTGCTGAAAGCGTTCGAAAATTATTTCGTGAAACGACTCAGGAATCCCTCTGCCCGCATCCTGCACTCTGACTTCCACTACATCGATTTCACTCAAATGGGTGGCGCTCAGTTTGACCGTTCCTAGCCGTGGTGAATACTTGATGGCATTCGACAACAGATTCACTACGACCTGCACCAATCTATCTTTGTCGCCGTGCGCATAGACGTTCGTCGGTTCGATTATGACACCAACATGATACTGCTCGGCAAATGTGCGCAGCGAGTTTACCGAATGCTCCAAGACCGTATTCATAGATGTCGGAGCAAATGTCATTTCCAACTTTCCGGAGGCTAACTTTTCGATTTCCAAAAGATCGTTGCTCAATCGAATCAATCGCGTCACATCAGCCTCTGCCATTTCAACGCGCCGTTGCGCTTTCTCTGAAAGATTTCCCATCGCGCCTGCTGCTAAAAGCGTCAATGTTCCTTGCACTGATGTGAGCGGCGATCGCAAATCATGGCTGACCATGGCGAGCAAATACTGCTTCATTTTCTCGGCTCTGCGCAACTCCGCCACCATGTTGTGAAACACTTTGTCGAGAGTGGCGATCTCATCGGTTCCCTCGATTGGTGGGTTGAGACGCTGCCCGTGCCCGAGCCGAACCGTATTGTCGGTAACGGTCGAAAGGCGGCGCGCAATGCTCTTCGTAAACATTATTGCCGCCCACACCGCAAGCATGATGTTGAGCGCAACTCCAATCCATACGGTTTGCACGAGCGCTTTGTGCTTTCGCTCGCGGTCGAGTGTCGTGGCTGTTCCTGTGCGCTTTTCCTCGGTCACGAGTGCTGTCATGGCACCGGTCATCTTCTCCAGCATCCCTTTGATAGAGCGAATCTCGACCGGTCCCCCAAAGCTGCGCACTTCACCGGTGTCGATATTGGCTTCGATTTGAGTCAGCAATGCAATGCCCTGATCAACTCCTTGTCTTGCCTGTCTCAGGTTGTCGAGTTGCACCGGGTTGTCGCGTACCAGAGTGTGCAGGTTGTCAAATTCGGAGTAGAGAATCTCCTTCGACTTCTCGAACCGGTCGCGAAAATAGACGCTCTTTGTGGTTATGTAAGCCGCCGCCGCGGTTGACACGTCGATTGTGATGCGCCCCAAGACGTTTGCGCTGGACATGACATTTTTTGAGTGCAGTTCTCTCACGAGCGCCTGCTGCGCATCGTTGAGCTGGTAAATCAAAATCGAAACGAAAAGGCACTGAAACAGCACCGGAATAGATATGAGGGCAAGTCCCTTGTGGGAGATTTTGAGCTGAAGCTTCATAAGGAACTACATGAGGGTTCTGAAAACTATTATAAAGTTACTGATGGTCCGCTTTCCCAGCTCTCTATGACAGACTGTGTTATCGGACGTCAAGAAGGGTGTTGACAGGCGCGAAGCCCAATAAAACAAGGTATAGTTAATGACGCCTTTTCCCCTCCGGCCCCTCGTTTCACCAGTTACGCATGTCGCATGGCAAAAATTCTGCTAGTTGAAGACGATAGAAACCTCGCGATTACAGTCAAAGATTGGCTGGAATTCGAGCATCATTTGGTCGAAGCGGTCGAAGTCGGCACTGAGGCGCTCGAATTGGCGCAATCTTACGAGTACGACCTGATTATTTTGGACATCGAGTTGCCAAAAATGAACGGTCTCGAGGTATGCCAGAAGTACCGGCAGGGCGGCGGACAAGCGCCAATTTTGATGTTGACGGGGCGAGGTTCGATTCCTGACAAGGAAACCGGATTGGATGCAGGCGCTGACGATTACTTGACTAAACCGTTTCACCTCAAAGAGTTATCAGCGCGCGTGCGGGCGCTGTTGAGACGTCCTGGTCAAGTGGCAGGCAACACATTGAAGGCCGGCAACTTGGTGTTGGACACCACCTCGTACAAAGTGCTTAAAGATGGGCAAGAGATACACCTTCCACGCATGGAGTTTGCGCTGCTCGAGTTTTTGATGCGCCATCAAGGTCAAGTTTTTAGCACGGAAGCTCTGTTGGACAGAGTCTGGACATCGGACTCGGAAAAATCACCCGAGACGATTCGCACTAGCGTGAAGAAGTTGAGAAGCAAAATAGATACTGACGGACAGCCGTCGATTATCCGAAACGTTCATGGCGTCGGATACAAACTGGAGGTTTAAGAACGTGGGAAACACCCCCCCAAGGAAGCCCCGATCAGGCGGGTCTTCATCATCTAAGTTTCGCGGATCGTCCGGCACCGGGTCTGGTGGCGGCGGCGGCAAGAAGTTTCGCGCAGGAAAACCTGGTGGCTCCGGCGGTGGCTATGGCAAAAAACGTGAAGGCGGCAGCGGCGGTGGTGGCGGCGGCTACGGCAGAAAACGTGAAGATTCCGGTGAAGGCGGCGAAAAGCG
>CAZCZI010000031.1:10372-36144 GCA_964503045.1 uncultured Candidatus Obscuribacterales bacterium | reverse complement strand
CGCGAAGACTCCGGTGAAGGTGGCGGGTACCGAGGAAAGCGCGAAGACTCCGGTGAACGCGGAGGGTACCGCAGAGGCCGCGAAGACTCAGGCGAACGCGGAGGGTATCGCAGAGGACGCGAGGACTCAGCAGAGGGCCAAGGCGGTGCCGGACGCGCAAATTTTGAACGCAGACCAGAGGGCAGCACCGGACCGGAAGGGCGGTTGACTGCTTATGTCGAACTGCCACTTGTCGATCTGGCACGCGAACTTGCAGATGCAAACGATATGTCTCTCGGACAGTTTCTCACTGAGCTGATAACCCATGCGCTAATCGCAGCGCGGCGCCGAATGGATAAGAATAAAACTTTCACGACTGAAGTTAAGAATACAGAGGCCACCCGCGTTAAAACTTGGCGACCCAAACAAGACGATCAATAGTTGGGTGGGTTCCATTCGTCATTTCGCGACACGTGATCACGCGACGCGTGGCCATCATATGTGGTGACTTTGCATCGTATGTGGTGGCCATGCAATGCGTGATCTCGCGGTGGGTGGACTTTGCTTGACCTTGGTGAACGTCCATGCGCAGAAAGCAACGGAGTTGGTTGCATTTTCTCCGAAAATGACCGCGGTCTGATTGCATGGAACCGCATGATCATGCAACACGAGGTCAGTGCAGCGAATGGGTTTACGAATTTCGTGATCATGCAGCGCGTGATCATGAGCAGCGTCCAACTCTCTGTCATTGCGTGATCATGCGAAGCGTTACCATGCCAGTGGCAAATGTCTAAACACAAAAATGTAAATGACACCTGACAATAAACCCGCGCATGGAATCGTAAGAAACCAGGCCATGAGCATGTCTTTGGCGACAATCCAGTGCACACCTTTGATTCTATCGGCGGTGCCGACACCTAACACCGATGAAGCTATTACTTGAGACGCCGCGACAGGGCCTCCCAGGAGCGAGCCTGTAATGATGGTTGCAGCCGAGGAAAGCTGAGAAGCAAAACTGTGCACAGGACGCAATCTGTAAATCGCTCCTACCTTTCGAATGATTCCCGGCACCATTGCTGCAACGCCAAGAACCATAGCACTGCCGACAAGAAGGCGAACCCAAATTGGAATAGCACTGTGCTTAGGAAGACCAACCGCCGATAAGCCTAGAAGAATAACACCCATGGATTTTTGTGTATCGTTTGCTCCATGCCCGAATGCAACCAGTGCAATAGTCACGTAATGCAGCCTCTTCAAAATCTTATTGACTTTCCACGACGCTCGGGCAAGAAGAGCCAGAAGAAATTTCTGCACCAGGTAGCCAGCGAAAAACCCGAGTATAGGCGAGATGAAGAGGCTTAGTAAAATCTTGTAGACACCGGTTGGTGCGCCTACCGGCGGATAGCCCCAAACGACGTAACGAGCATCGCCGCTGCCTGCAAAAACGGCACCCAAAATTCCGCCGACAAGCGCGTGAGTACTACTGGATGGTACTTTGATTGCACGAGTAAACAAGTTCCAAACGCAAGCACCCGTCAGCGCACTTGCTAGAATTGGCAAGATGCTTGGAGCATCAGGCCATGACGTTATCGAATTGATGGTGTTAGCGACAGCGGATCCACCAAGCAGTGCTCCCAGGAATTCGAAAGTGATTAAGATTGCAATTGCTTGAACACGACCAAGAGATCGCGAAGAAATTGCACTTGCGGAAACCGAGCTGCTGTCTTGAAAGCCGTTCGTGTATGTAAACACGAGGTTGATTGCAATCACCATTCCTAAGACAAACCAAAGCAAAGCAGTTGCCTCCGGATCAAACCATCTTGATGATCACGTGATCGAGTTTTTCACCAACCACGTCGATGCGATGAGCGGCTGTGATCATTGCACGATAGACCTCAACAGTGCGTAGAATAGTCTTTACGTCGTTCATCTCAAACAGTTCGCGCATGCCGACTCTATAGACCTTTTCAAATCGGTTTTCTGCCTTTCTTGCAAGTTTTGCTTGTTGTGATGCTTCATCCAAGTCGCCGTCTAGACGCTCAAATGCTCTAAGCAAACATCTTGTTCCTTCACAAAGAATCTTTGCCATCTCTGCCAAAGTAGGATCAAATGGACAATAGTTGAGCGCCTCTATCTCTCGAACTGTGGTTTTGGCCGCATTTATGACTTCATCCAATTGAGTTGAGAGATCATAGATGTCCTCGCGATCGAATGGTGTAATAAACGAGTTCGACAGTTGTTTTTGCAGCAGCAGTTTTTCTTGATCGGCCCTGTGTTCGAGATCTCGAACCGGCTGACAGCGGTCGCTGGCACCCATCTCAATCCAGTCGCGCAAAGCTTCCATACCTTCAGCGGTGGTTCTGGCTTGCGCACTCAAAAGTGCATAGAAATTGACCTTAGGTTGAAATAGGTGAGTAAACCAATTGCCATTCTTACCAGTATCTCCGGTAGAACTTTGGCTTTCAGAGTAACTATCCGCAACCTTTTGTCCATCAGTGATTTTCTGCCCGTCAGTGATCTTCTGACTGTCTTCAGGGTTGCCATCTGAAGGAGTTTTCTTGTCTGCTTTATCACCTGATGACACAACTGTTCCTCTAAAAACTCATGTCAGTCATATCGTCACCTATTCAATGTATTCCCAAGAATGGACCAAGACACACTTAATCGCCAGGCTGCCTGCAGAAACACAGCCTGCTGCGCGGCTTTCGGCGACACACAGCTGATAAAAAATGTATTCAACCAGAATTTATCAGCTAGAAAAGCAAATCCTTATGCGAAGGCGAAAGCTGAGCCTCAGTGAAAAAGTCTTTCACAATTTCCTCCAAAACGTCAGGCGGAATTGAACTCTCTTGTTCATCAGCAATCTTCAGCCGAGGCACGATACTTTGGGGTGGATCACAAATCCACCTTCTTCGTCCGATTTCTTCGTTGGTCAAAGCTACCGCCAAGCCAGTTAGATCTATACGCGGCTTCAACTTTCGTGAGCGAAAGTCAACCCAAGTTTCATAACGGAAGTACATCTCGTAATGCCGTTTTTGCCGCACAAGAATTCGCATGCAGTCAGTTGCGTTGTGTACGCCCATGGGATGGAGAACGGAGCTAATCCAGCTCATCGCGAATGGTGGACGCTCTTTGAACTGCATGATGCCACCATAGGGGACATCAACAATAGCCAGGTCAAGCTCCGAATTCTGCGTAATCGCGATCGTGCCAGCCGCTATCGCTTCCTCCGTTCTATCTAAAAATGCATCTTCGTCCACCCAAAACTTCGAAAGGTTCGTCAATTTGTCCATGAGTTTCACAAAGCGAGGCAATAACTCCTCGTAAAGCACGTTAGTAAACTCGATATACGGAAGCCTGAAAACGTTGTCATTAAGCGGTGACTGCGAGCTTCTCGTCCATGCAGAAAGAACGAATGCAACTCGTGCAGCATCTCTATCGCGATAGACACCGAAGTCTCCGGCTGCTGCGACGTCGATGAGAAATTCTCTTCGCTCCATCGCCTCATCTGGTTCGAGCATCGCAAATAGGCTTACCAAGCCGTCTTCGTCAAAGTGATTATTGGATACGGCGAGTTCGTCGCCATACAATTTCGCATACTCGGGAGCGGCCTCGCTGGTCAAAAAATTGAATACGATCTGCGCGGAAAGATCGTCTTGAAAGCGTTCGTGAGTGCCCGAATTCGGCCAATGAGACAGAGTCAAAATCGTCTTGGCGTTGGCTTCGCCGTCAACAATTATGTTGGGTCGATCCTCGAGTTGAAAATATGGGACATAACGCAAGAGTTTGGACGCGCCTCAAACCTGTCGCTCCACATACGGTATCATCATGATCGAATCTTTGATTTCAGCCATTGCTTCCAAGCTCCGGCAAAATCCTCGTCGCGGATTGACAGCCTGTCCTGTAAACGCCTGTAGGCAGAGCCGATTTCAGGATCTGAAGGTCGCAGCATGTATGCATGTCTGTAGCTCGCCAACGCTTCCTCATCGTGTCCAATTTGCAGTTGATCTTTTCCGAGTCGGAAGTAGCCACGCGCAAATTCAGGATCGATTTTCAAGCCTCGTCGATATTGCTGAATAGCTAAAGTCTGCTTATTTAGCCCATCAAGCACATCTCCAAGCGCAAAGTAAAATGCCGAATGCCGTCCTTTTCTGTCGTTGCGCTCCACAACTTTGGCCACAGCTGGAGCAATCGCATCATTTGGCACTCTCTTCATGATTTTGAACAAGAGCAGCTTCGACTCCACATTATTGACATATGGACTGGCAGTCGAACACAGATTCTGCAAGGCGGGATCGAGCGCGGTTTTATAATCTCCAAGCCAATACAAACACTCCGCATAATTTCTCGAAAGTTCTTCGTTCTTGAAGTCGTGCTCGTAAACTGCCTTGAGCGGAACAGCTGCACGCTCATACTGTCTTAACTGCATGAGCGCGAATCCTTTCACGCGCAGGGCGAGGTCGTAGTTCGGATTTTCGGCGAGATCGATCTCAGCAAACCGAAGAGCCTCACCAGGTCTCGTTCTAACTCTGATGGCGGCAAGCGCTGTATGCAGTCCGAATACTTTCTTTTTGCTGCCGAGTGCCACCACAAACATTGACTCGGCTCTTTCGATTTCTTTGGATTTGTACATGTAATTGCCGACCCAATACAATATTTCCGGGTCGTTGTTGAACTTCCTCTGTGCCTCTCTCAAAAGAGCCCATGCCGCATCTATCTGCCCGCGTTTGAACCTTGCCTTAACAAGCTCGACGATCGCCTTGGGATCGTTTGGTCCATAACTTACGGCCTGGCAATACTCTTCTTCAGCTTGATCTTCCAGTCCCATTCGATCTAGAAAACCAGCCATTACAAGATGCGCTTTGTAGTTTTTGGGATCACGCACCAAAATTTCTTGCAGTTTCTCAATACTGGAGTTTTGAACTTCGTTTTGCGACTCGCTCTCTATTTGATCGACAATCTTGTCGTCATTCGCGTCGGCAAAGGACGCAGGACAACAGGTGGCAAAGGCCAGCGACGCCAGGGCAACCCCCGTAAGCGTCGACATTTTTAGTCTTTTCCCTCGAAAAAGAGACCCGGACGCGACAAGATGGGACTTGGAGTTTTCCTCTCCAAATCTCTTATTCGATGTTGCCTTTGTCATTATTGACTTCCGCCATTGCCGTACTGGTAACTGATTGTCAAAACCGTTCTGTATCCAAGCGCTCGCTTAGGCTGAACGGTTACAACGATAGTATTACCATCTTTTACGGCTTGCACGGTATCTGTAGACGTAGTGTTTTTAACTTTCCACGCATACATGCCCAGGGAGGTTTTGTACCAATCCAAGACAGAACCTGAATCTTCATTGACGCCAAGGGTATATCCGATATGTTCCCCACCTCTGATTTGTGGATATCTGAAACCGCTTAGAAACAGGAATCTGCCTGTATAGCGAGGAACATTGGGAAAGTCCTGGTATTCCTTAATCGGTTGAGCCTTATACTCCTGCACATCAGCTTGAGATGGAGCTTGGGCTTTGGTGCCGGCTGGTACTGCTCTTTGTTTTCCCGCCTGGGCATCGGATGGCGAGCAAAGGCAAGAAGCCAGTGCCATGCACAAGGACATGCTGATGATTACTTTATTTCTGTTCATTTCTATGTGTTGCCGTGTTCAGCAGGGGCAGTCCCAAGATGCTGTGAAGTCTTCAGCGCAGTTTTTGAAACGCAGAATACCCATCAGACAGTTGAAACCGGAAGAAGGGTTCCACATCAAGTTGCTGTGGGTTTTGCCGGATGGATCGCTGAAGCAATCCCATGGGCTTGGATACCCTTGTTCTTCAATCATATTCACATATGTGCGATTTGGATCAATGTCTGGGGTTTGAACATTTATCGGCGTTCCATCAGACAGCACTTGGTTGGCATTGAAGTAGCTCGGAGCGCTGTCGGTGTAGCGGAACTGCGGATTCGCCGGATCGCTGTTGTCGACCCAAATGAATTTGATTGCGCCCATAGGCAATGGTTGATTCAAAATACCGTTGATCGTAGCGTCGCTCACTCCTGGAGCCATCTGATGCATTCGAATCATCAATTGATCTTTGATCAATTGCGCTTTGGCCGCTAGAGCGCCATAAGGAGCACCGCCCGGCAAGCCCGTGAAGCTGCCGATGATATTGTTGATGGTGCCCGGCGTGCCGAAGTCGATGCGGTTTTTGTCGGCCTCAGACAACCCAGTGAGGTTGAAGCCTTTCATACCGGTGCAGGCATTGATGAGCACGTTGGCAGGACCACCGCCTGGACGGGGGTTGATTACTTGCGCCTTGTATGACTCGAGAGCCATCAAACCGTTCAAACCACTGCCGTTGGTGCCACTGGACATACCGTAGCTATTCATCATCTGCGCCAAATTGTTGACGCAGGTTGGCTGGTTGGGCGATTGAGAAGCCAATGAATTGTGGTTGGTGCATAAAACGGTAGACATGCCTGGATCCAAACCATCTGCAAACGGCTGCTTCTCGGCAGTCGTCGTACCTGGTCCGTCAAGTCCATCAACCAGAGCCGCGGGAACCTGGACTCCGGGATTGTTTGTCTTGAAGTCCTGAATAGCAGTAATTGCTCCTGGGTTGGTAGAGAAGGCACCGTTGGACGCCATCGTGACGCCGTTGGGCGGAGCCATCAGCTGGTTGGAGAAGACATCATTCATGCCGCCTCCATAGGAGTTCCCCGACAATCCGAAAGCTGAGGGATCGACGGTAACTGTTCCGGGAACGCCACTAGGAGTGGTGCCAGGACCGTTTGCCACTATTATGACTCCGCACGGCAATCCGGTTTTGAATTCACCTTCAATTGAAATGCTGCCCGTAATCGAGCAAGCATGAGCTCGGGTGAATCCCGCTGACTTGAATTCAGCAGAGCTGCCGGCAGAAGCGAATGCGTTTGGAGGAATTCTAGTCGAACCAGCGGTATCGCCTGGAAGTGGAGATGTCTTCAATGAATCGAAGTCGCCCTGATTAACAAGGTGCGGCATCTCGCGTGGACGCATTGGCACACCCATCAACGGCCAGACGTTTGGATCGGTGAGAGAACCGCCGCCAGGCAGCGGAATGTTGATCATCGAGTAACCGCGAACAAAAGTCTTACCTAGTTTGCTGACCGTGTTATTCGTAAGGAAGTTTGGTGCCACCACCGTTGAAAATGCAGGAGGAATCACATTGGGATCGATTGCTACGTTTGAACCCATGTTGCGCGCCATATACGAAATATCTTTCAGACTGGAGATCTGAGTCGCATCAGAGCCGCCTGGGTTGAGCATCTTCATCTTCGCCAAACCAGCAAGCGATGCGAAGTGCGTATCCATCTCCGCATCTTCTTTGAACTTGCGAGCAAGTGCTTGTCCGATTCCCGTAGTCTTGTTTGACAGACAATCAATCAAGTTGCGTGCGTTGGCAAGGCCTGTAGCACTCGGCGCGCCGTTGCCGTAGTTGTCCATTGCTGCGTTGATTGCAACCAGCATGGTATGACTGACCAATCGGTTGTACACGAGCAAGTCGATTTGACCGCCGGCAGTAGGAGATGTGTCGCCCAACTGACTAAAGTTGACTTGCGCAGTGGAGAGGGTAGTCCCCGATACATCGTACGGACCTACTCCAAACACCCTCACCACCGGCGAACGAAGCGCTTTCTTTGCGACGTTAAGGCTGCCTGAATCGGTCGCGTGTTGAAGCTCTCTTCCACCGCCCAGTATCTTCACCAGGTAGAAAAAGCAAGCGCCCACTGCGATTATCACTAAAGTCAGACCGACGATGAGCCCGAGAGTTGCTCCCCGTGTCCTGTTATTCATTTGGTCGATCCTCTGATTGGTCCGCGCATGTTTTGAACTGGAATAGTAAGAATCCTCAAGGGCAAACCCACTCATAAAAGCATGAACAAGCCGAGTACGGAAATCGCACTCTATACCCCCTGACCGAGCTCCAGGGTGCCTGAAGCGGGTAAATTAAGGATATCTAATTATGCCTCGCTAACCCAGGGAAGTCAAGAAAAAATTGAGTGTCTCATGCGGTTTGCCCCACTATCGTTCACAGAATTAAGAGCACGTCGTGGATACGGAGATTGGGATAGAAGCAACTGGGTATAATGAAAATACCTTTACTCTATTGAGTTTTTGGTCGAGTTACGTGTAGTTAACATCAGCTGCAAAAGTGGTTGCGTGATGAGTCATAGACACATCAGCGTTGACACGATAAGTTAGAAACAGGAACACAGGAACACAGTCGTGTTTGGAGGGCAGACCCTGGGGGTCTGGGTAAAGTATGAGGTCTCGAACTGTGAGAAGAAAGCGTCGTTTTCGTAGTCAATTTGGCGGTGGGCAAATCGCGGAATTAGGGCCCGCGCTGTGGCTCATCTTGATTATGGTCTTCTTTCCCATGCTCGACTTGATGTACATGGGAATGGCATTCGGCTCCGGCTGGTTTTTGAATCACATGGTGACTCGGGCAGTTTGCTGCACCGACCCAACCAACGGCGGCGCAGTAACAAGTGCTGTCACCGCCGCAACTGGATCATGGCAAGCCTCCTATCTTGCGCAGTTTATAGGAGTTGTCGGGACGCCTACCAGCACTGTGGTTTTCCAAAACGATCCTGTGAAAGGGACACCCAACGGGTTCTGTTTAGTGACCACGCAAGTAACCTGCAAACCGTTTATGGACATGCGTGGTGTCCCAGTTATCAATTCCATGAACATTCCAGGATGTACGGCCAATGCCACTTTCATCTTTGCGGATAGACGTCCGCAAGAAGAGCAAGGAATAAACTAGGGAGAGAGTTAACGTGTTACTTCGGCACAATCGCAAGAGAGCAGCAACCCTTGCAGAAACCATGGCTGGGTTGATCCTTGTAATACCGGTAGTTTTGTTTTTGATCGATGTGGTGGCTCTGGTTATAGCGCAGACCGCAAACGATGCCCTGGCCAAACATTGCGCCCGTGCCGCAGCAGGAGGCAAGGACAACGCTGAGGCCAACAGCGCGGCTCAAGCTGTCATCGCTGCCTTTTCAGATAACTTTATCGTGAGCGGAGCACAATTGGTACCGGGCAGCTCCTGTAAGGCTTGGTCGAACACCCAAGTTACGTGTGTCACCCAAGTAACTTGCACATTGCCTGTGCCGATTCCTGGACACTCAACCCAGATTTTCCAAGCTGATGCCACCGAGCCGGTGGTAGGCGTATTGCCTCCATAGCCTTCAAGATTCACTGTCGTCTGATTTCGCGGCAGATCCTGAAATACGATAGGTCACCGGACGCCCGTGATGTCGTTTGGTGATTCTTAAACGATATCGGTACAACCGCGTATAAGTAATGATAGGCTCTAAATTAGCTCTCCAGTCAACTATGGGCGGCACAGGATTTGCCGCTCCTATACAATATATTTTGCTATCTCGAGGCGAAGGTAGAATCGTTCCGTTATGATGCGGGGAGGACCAATGAATCGCACCATTACTAGAGTTGTCGCAGTTGCCGCAGTCGCTCTTTGGCTCACACCTCAATTGGCTTGGGCTGCAGGAGAAGCGAAGAAACAGCCCGAGGCTAAGCCTCAAACAGAAGCAACAACAATGAAGCCTGCAACTCCAACCGGCAATAAACCACCTGCCAAGCCACTGACAGAAGAAGAGAAACTGGCAAAAAAGGCGGCTGATGCTAAAAAGCCTTTGCTGAAGCCATATTTCAACGACATGGGTGATGACGTCCCCAAAGTGACGCTCAACCTCAAGGCATTGAGACGCTATGACTTTCGAATCGTCGGAAAGACTTGTGCAGTCTGCTTGCTAGGAATTCAACGACGTCTTAGAAAGACTCCCGGTGTGGCAAAGGTAGCAATAATGCTGAAGAAGCCTTACGGTGCCGTTGTAATTTATGACTCGACCAAACTGAATCAAGCAGCATTAGATAAGAAGATCAAAGAAGGCGAGAAGGAAGTCAAAATTGAAGGCGCTGTAGATGCTGCTGTCGAGAGAATTCCGCCCGTGTTGATTCCGAAGTATCATAATTTGAATGGCATAGACGACACGGCGCTGCCTGTTACGCCGCCGGCCAACACCGATTAGGCGTCACGTTCACAAATTACGTTTAATAGCACGTGCTTTTTCTGTTCGCGCACGATTGCAATAGACTTCTTGATTGAGTCTAGCAACTCGCCTGGGCGCTCGACAGTGAGCCCGATTCCGCCACATGATTCTGCCAGCTTCTCGAACTTCACGGTCAAATCGAAATCACAAAGAGGCATTACTCCGGTGCGTTTCCCCCAGCCATCAGGGGTGGTGCCCAAATAGGACTTCTTGATTGTGGTCCATGCACTATCATTGAAAACGATGATCAGAATAGGCAATTCGTAGGCAGCTGCTGAGTAGTGCGCAGACAACGGTGTGTTAAAAAGGTAGCTGCCGTCACCGACAGTAACCACCATCGTGCGCTCAGGCGATGCCAATTGCCCGCCCAACGCAGCGCCGAGAGCCCATCCAAGCCCGCTCGCCACCGAGTTTTCAAACCAACTGTCAGCCAACTCACGTGGCACCAAAAACGGATCGAGATCGTATTCATTGAAAATTACGACATCATCATCAATGGCTTGCCCGATGCACATAGAAAGGAACCGTTTGGTGATAACGTTTTTCTCGGCATCTTTGCCCGCGTTCTTGAAATACTCTTCAAAGAGTCTTGTGTGCTCGTTGTGCCATTTCGAATATCGTTCTTTGATAGATTTCTTTCGCTTGTCGTAGTCGGTTGACTCGTTCATTGCGTCAGTAAGCTTGCGGCTAAGCTCTTTCAATGACTGAGCGGGATCTCCTTGTATAGAAACATCAACGGGGAAGCTGCGCATGGGAATGTTCTGACACAGGGGATCGACCCCAATTTGAATCATCGTCGGCGCTTTCTTGACCTTCGATAGAGCTGGAATCCACGGCACATGAGACTCGACGACAACGACCGCATCGGCCTGCTCCACATATGGTGATGGGTTAAACCCGAGATGCATCGGATGAATTGTCGGGAAATTAAAGAAGTTGCGCTTGCCATGTTCGATTACAGCAATAGCGTGTTGCTGAGCAAAGCGAACAAGCGCTTCAGGGGCTCCTCTATATCGACCGGCCTCAGCAGTTACAATAAGAGGATTCTTTGCTTCCAACAAAATGCGTGCTGCGATTTCAAGTGTCGATTCATTCGGTCTTGCAGGTTTTGCCGCAATCTGCCTGGGTGGATCGCTTAACTTGAGCCCATCAACTTTCTGACAAAGAGATTCTTTCGGCAAAGTCAGATACACAGGACCTGCCGGATTGGTGCCGGCAACAGCAAAAGCTCGATCGACGATCGTTTCGAGATTGAACCCTCCTTTCAGCTCATAGTCCCATTTTGTGAACTCTCTGAAATAAGCGCCCTGATCGAAGGTGTCTTGTCCCCACTGCACGAAATTGGTTCTGCAACCATCCACGTCACTTTCGTACCAAGGAGTTTTGCCTGCCAAAACCAGCATAGGAACTCGGGATCTACTCGCATTGATAATTCCCAGACCCATGTTTGCAGTTCCTACATTGACATGCGCCATTACTACTTGCGGTTTGCCCGAAAGAAGGAAGTGTCCGTGCGCCATCGCTATCGCCGTGTTTTCATGCGGCGCCACGATAGTCTTCATCTTGGTCTCTTTGTGGTACCTGGACAACGCATCGATTATGGGTGTGAAGTCCGTGCCGGAATTCGAAAAGAAACAATCGACGTGCCTTTCATCAAGCATCTTCATTAGTGCATGCGCGACGGTGTCCGCCTCAAAATTCTTTTCTTTGAAAGTTGGCGCTGCCAGCGATTCTCCAAAAATAGATCGGCTGCGATTCAAATGAATCTTGAGTGCTCGATTGAACTGATCGGGCTTGTCCAAGTTTGAGAAATGATTGGCGCCTTCGATTGTGACGAGTTGCGCCATATGAACTTTGGATTTGATGTCTGTCAACAAAGGTTGAGTTGGGGTGACCGCATCCGCGGTTCCGCCAATGAGCAAAAGCGGGACATCAATAGTCTCCAAAAGTGGTCTGTAGTCAACTAAAAACATCGATCTCCACGAATCGAGGAAGACGTCTTTGTCTTTGGTTCCTTCAGTTTCGATGGTTTGATCGACGATGCTCTTTGCGGTCGTGGCAGCAAATAATCCAGGAATCAACTCCTTGGAGCTTTGCATCAGCGGCTTGGTGGCAAGTTGATCTTCCATAAACTTGATGCGCCCAGCCGCTTCGTCATGGTGAGCCCATGAATTGGCCATGGTTATTGACTGCACGAGATCAGGACGTTGACTGAACACTTCCAGTGCCACCACCCCGCCCATGGAGAGTCCGACGAGGTGGGCTTTTGCAAAGTTCAACGACTGAATGAGAGCGATTACGTCTTCGGCGAATTGATCGACTCCAACTCTGGGACCGTCACTGGATTTGATGGCAGACTTTCCATGCCCCCTGAAGTCGAAGCTGACGCAGACATAGTCGCAAGAAAAGTATCGCATCTGCGGTGCCCACGATTTATGATCGCCACCGACGGCATGCAAAAAGACGATCAGCTCCGAAGCAGTGCGGTCTGGTGTTGGCGCCATTTTCCAGACAGCGAGTTCGGCACCGGTAGACAATTTCCAAGCGACTGTTTGAGGTGCTGTTGTCTCCATTGACTTAACCATGATCTTCTCCTTGGCTCATTGTCTGGCAATGATCGCGAGAACACCACCACCGACCGGTCCATGATGTTCTGCACGAGTGCTTACATATAATGCGGTGTCTCCGGTCACACTGGCAACTACCGATGAAAGAACGCAACGAGAGTAGCGAGTGTCGCTGATGTCGTCATCGGTCAACATAGTATGGCGCTGTCCTCGCACCGTGCCTCTCGGGTCGGCTTCAGATTTTGCAAAGATACCGACCAGTCGTTGTCGTTGCTCTTCTGTGAGTTGAATGTTGACCTGAATCCCCAAGCCCGCAAGAACTTTGTGGATGCTTCTCACATCAAGCATGTCTTCGAGTATGCCACTATTGATGGTGAGGTCTCCCTCCCAATAGGGACTGTTGGCCATCACCATAATCTCGGTACGTTCCAATCCCGGTTTTGCAGAACACGATGACGTCGATGAATATTTCGACCAGTCCTGGCAAATCGTGTCGTCAGTTATCGATTTGAGATCTACTTCGCCGAGCGCCACGGCCGCAGCAAGCGCTGACGCGCCGCGGGAGTAAACCATGTCTGAACGCATAGGTTTGCCTGCCTTGCGCGCAGCTTCGCCTTGCTCGTAGGTGTAGTTTGGGATGGCACCTTTCATTTGAATGAAGTGAACATCACGGTTTGAATCAACCTTTAGTTTGTTCACTATTGATTCGATGACTTTGGCAGTTTCTTCGACCTGCGCCAGGCGCCCAATCTCTTCGGGTTTGAACTCTCTGGTGAAGCCGGTTGCAATTGCCAATCTTTTTTGATTTTCCGGTAGCCGGCTTTCAGACTCACTTCCGGAAACAGCAAAGACAACAATGTGCGGGCTGACCACACCTTCGCATCCACCGGACAAAGAAAAAATCATACGCTCAGTCACTTCGCGCGCCGAGATACTGAGCCTGGCGCTGAAGAGATCTTCGAAGGACTTCATCGCTAGATCGCGCGTGAAATCGTTGCGACCACCGTTGCCCTCGGTCTTTCCAATGATGCAGACAACGTCCTTTGCCTCAATCGTTCCTTCATTGAAAAGACGCTCCAAACCCGAGACATCCGCCGGGTTTTTGGTCAATAGTTTGAAAGCGCTGACTTTCAATGGCTTAGAGGTTTGCTTTGAGGACTTTTCCGGTGTGTTTCTTCACGTCGATTTTGAAGACATCACCGTGATCCATCTCGTGCGCGCCCTTCATGTTCTTCAAGGCTTCGACCACTTCCGGAGAGTTAGCAGTGAGGCAAGTCACCGGCTCTTTTACGCAAAGCGGGAAGTCGTGCCATGTTCCTTTAAGGAGCATGATGCCGTGGCCGGGCGGAAAGATGAAGCACTTAACTTCGCCGATATCGGGCACTTTACCACCCTTTTCGTGGTTGGGTTTGCCCAAGACCATGGCAAACGGTTGGTCGCCCAAACCGATGAAGAGCTGAGTCATGTTCATGTGGCGTTCGAGCCAGGTTACTTCCGGCGCACGTTTGTGAATTCTGGCTGAGCGAATGACTGCACTGCCGGTGCATTCAAATGGGATGTTGTGCCCCTCTTCGACAGCGCCCTTGTAAAAAGGAATGGTCAATCCGGCATTCGGAACATCGGTGCCTATAAACAGCCCGTAATCAGCGGTGTTCTCGGGGGTGGCATGTACTATCGGTACATCAACAACTTCAACTGTCTCAGTCATTTCAACATTCCTCTTGGGGGTGCAATCGATCCGTTTAGATAGTCAACTCAACCACAAATTGTCTCATCCATATATACGATGAGTCCACCCCTGCCAAGAGTTCATTGCCTTGCCTTGCTTTTTCTAGCCATGGCGCCATGTATAGATTCAAGATACGGCGGCTCGAGAATGCCGGCTTCGGTGAAGAAGGCTGAAATCAGCCGATTTGGCGTGACGTCAAAGGCGGGGTTATAGGCTTTGGCTGATGGAATTGTTGTGGAACGGCCGCAGATTTCGGTGACTTCATGTGCGTCTCTGGTTTCAATTTGAATCTCGTCGCCGGACTCGATGTCGGGATCAAAAGTGGAAAGGGGCGCGGCGACGTAGAACTTCACACCATGGAAGTGGGCAAGAACAGCCAATCCGTATGTTCCAATCTTATTGGCGGTGTCTCCGTTGCGAGCGATTCTGTCGGCGCCGACGACAATCATTGATACTTTGTTTTGCGCCATCAAAGTGGCTGCCATGTTGTCGCAGATCAAAGTCGTGGGTATGCCGTCTTGCTCTAGTTCCCACATGGTGAGCTTGCTTCCTTGGTTTCGCGGGCGGGTTTCGTCGACGAAGACAGAGACGTTTTTGCCCATCAAGTGTGCAGAGCGAATCACGCCCAAAGCGCTTCCCCAGCCGCACAGCGCCAGTGAGCCCGCATTGCAGTGAGTGAGAATCCGTCCGTTTTCAGGAACTCGCTGAGCCCCGTATTCACTCAATCTCCGGTTGTCTTGAGTGTGTTCGTCAATCAGTTTGACCGCCATTGCAAATAGCTTTTCGCTGATGCTCTTCAAGCTTTCGGCGACTTTGATTCGGTCGTAGCCTGGCTCTTGATTCGAGAGATTTGCGGCTTCTTCAAAAATCAGAGACGTTCCCCAAGTTAGATTCACGGCCGTGGGCCTGGTTGCGTTGAGCCGGATGCGGGCCGCATCCAGTTTCGCTGTGAATTCTTCGGAGTCGCAGGCAGTGGTTGCGATCTGCCGCGCCGCGCATGCCAAGCCCAGCGCGCCGGCGACACCGATTGATGCGGCGCCGCGAACCACCATGTCGCTTATGGCAAAACACATGTCATCCAGATCGGTAGCATCGAAAAAAACGGTCTCCTCCGGCAGCTTGCGCTGATCCAGAAGCAGCACGCGATCGCCTTCGATAAGCACGGGCATGGTTCCTAAGCCGATATCGGGA
Organism: uncultured Candidatus Obscuribacterales bacterium; assembly: GCA_964503045.1. Lineage (GTDB taxonomy): Bacteria > Cyanobacteriota > Vampirovibrionia > Obscuribacterales > Obscuribacteraceae > CAYZJR01. The sequence goes on along the minus strand of CAZCZI010000031.1, from coordinate 20,578 downwards.
TCGTTTCTGTCCATTTCAACCACTGTCGAACTCTTGTCCGCCATCGATCTAACTATGAGCCTCGTATTAACTAAAACTTGCTTTGAGATCTTATCGCACCGGCTAAGGGATCGTCCTATATAATCAAGCGATCTCGCTTGGCGTCCTGGATCGCAAATTTGGAAGGAAGTGAGCGTGCACGCGGAAACAAAACGAATTCAAACAGTAATTCATGCAGTGACCATAACGTCGGCCTCGGCATTTATTGGGTGTTTTTGCGCAGCTTCCACGGCGCTTGGTGTGTCTGTCGGAGTCGCACTACCGGCGGTATCAGCGACCAATGTAATTGAAGAAAAACTGCCAAGCCAAAATCCGTTCATAGCGCACTCCCCTGTGCCTGCACCGTCACCCGAGCCTCAACCTTCCCCACCTCCGTCTCCGGACAAAGCACCGAAAACTCCGGAAACACCGAAGACTCCTGATTCTCCAAAAACGCCTGATTCACCGAAGACTCCGGGAACACCAAAAACACCTGATACTCCTGATACTCCTGATACGCCCGAGACACCGGACACGCCGAACGCACCATTGCCGCCAATAGTTCCTATCCCGCCGATAATTCCGGATCCGCCGATTCAGCCGGATCCACCGATCACCCCCATCCCGCCGATCGACCCGATGCCACCAATCAAGCCGCCGAGCCCGATGTAGTTTGCAGGCTTCCAGGCGGACTTCCAGGCGGACGTCGTGCATCGATTGACCCGAAGAACCGTGCATCGATTGACCAGAAGAACGTCGTGCATCGATTGACCCGATAAACGCCGTGCAAACCGAAGAACGCCGCGACCTGAAGAAGGCCGCGACCTGAAGAACGCTTGCGCGGCGCAAAAAAAGAACTCCGCGCGACGTTACTACGTAAAAACGCCGATCTCAAAAAAGACCGGCGTTCAATTCATCAATAACGATCGTGATTCGATAGTTCAGCAATTATGCTTTCGGATTTCTATCCTTCAGGAATGCTGGAATATCGAGAATATCTGAAGCGATTTTCTTCATGTCGTTATTTTGTTGTTGTTGCTGCTGCACCACTTGTTGTGCCGGCGCTTGTTGCAAAACACGCTCTTGAGTCACGCGCTGAGGAGGTGGAGTTTGCACGTGTTGCGGTTGTCTTTGCGCTTTGCCTGCAGTTGCAGCATATTGATTTTGCGATTGCGCTTGCAGCAACATATCGAAACCGGTTGCGATGACAGTGATCAACACTTCGCCATGGAGACGATCGTCGAGCACGGCACCGAATATGATGTTGGCTTCATCAGAGACTGCAGAGTAGATAACGTTTGCAGCTTCTTGAACCTCATGCAATGTAAGGTCTGGTCCGCCGGTGACGCAGAAGATAACACCGGAGGCGCCATCGATTGATGTTTCGAGCAACGGGCTGTTGATCGCATTGCGTGCGGCTTCGACAGCTCTGCCTTCGCCGGTGGCGCGGCCCACGCCCATCAATGCAGAACCTGCCGTTTGCATGACTGCTTTGACATCGGCGAAGTCGACGTTGATCAAACCAGGAACGGTGATGATATCGGAGATACCTTGCACACCTTGCATGAGCACTTTGTCTGCTTCAACAAATGCTTCTTGCATCGATGCACGGTGATCGACGACTTCGAGCAACCGTTGGTTGGGAATTACGATCAGCGTGTCGACACGCGAGCGAATTTCTTGAATGCCATTTTCCGCTTGATTGGCTCTGCGTTTTCCTTCAAACATGAATGGACGAGAGACGACACCGACGGTCAATGCGCCGAGTTCTTTCGCTACTTCGGCGACGATTGGTGCCGCACCAGTACCGGTGCCACCACCCATACCGGCGGCGATGAAAACCATGTCTGCGCCTTGAAGAGCAACGGCGATATCTTCGCGGCTCTCTTCGGCAGCTTTTGTGCCGACGTTGGGATTTCCGCCGGCTCCGAGACCGCGTGTCAGCTTGGCGCCGATTTGCAGTCTGTTTTTTGCAGCAGCAAGTTCGAGTGCTTGCGCATCAGTGTTGCAAGACCAGAACTCAACGCCATTCAATCCAGCAGCGATCATTCGATTCACCGCATTTGAACCTGCGCCGCCGACACCAATCACTTTGATGTTGGCTTTCAGTTCAAAACCCTTTGCCTTGTCGCCTTTCTCAGTTCGCTCAACCACGACAGTGGAACCTCGTTTGATGTCAGCTCAGTGAAGTTGTGTTACACAACCAACGGAACTGGTACTTGTATCGCTGGACTTTCGCCGTCAGCTAACGCGGGGCACTGCGTATCACTAAACCGGTCATGGCGTCCTTAGTTGGGAAATGTTAGAGCGTATCGATAGTATTTGCAAGTTACTAGATAGCTTATGTCGTTAAGCTTATCAAAGGACATAAACTCGCCCATAAATAGCGTATATACACCACACATACTTGACTTCCGGATTTCAGAGCCTGCGCCAATTGCAGATAGTTGACAAGATAAGAAAATCGCAACAGATTTTTACTTGGTCTACTTAGCCTTGTCGGCGGCAGCACGTATTTTTTGTAACGTTGTCTTGAGCGACTTATTGTCAGGCTCAAGCCCTACTGCCGTTTCTGCGAGTTTGAGCGCTTCTGAAAACTGACCGTCGGCTGCTTTAATACCGGCCAGAATTCTGTGTGCATCAGCGTTTTTCGGATCGATGTCAATGCACTTCACAAGCGATGACGTAGCGTCTTTGACGTTGCCTGAGGCAGCGTACGCGTTTCCCAAGTAGTAGAGCGCAAGCGCGTTGTCCGGTGAAAGCTCGAGTGATTTCTTTTCTTCGAAGATTTGCCCCTCGAGATCGCCTTTCATTCCAAGCGCTGCACCCAAATCTCTATGCGCACCAGCATGATCGGGAGTCAGTTTGATAGTTTGACGAAACTCCGATATTGCATCGGCCGGATCAGGATTGCGCATCAACATCTGTCCGAGTTTGTAGTGATAGTCGGAGTTATTGGGATCGAGTTTGACCGCATCTCTCAAAGATTGAGTCGCCTTCGGCGTATCACCCTTTCTGATCAGCGTGCGCGCCAAACCCATGTGCGCTTCGGAATCTTCAGGGTTAAGTTTGATTGCTTGCTTAAACTGTTCAAGAGCACCATCTAAATTTCCTGCCATCAAATAGGCACGACCTAAGTTTTTTCTGGTCTTTGGGTTTGATGGGTTCGCTTCGATCGCACTTTTATATCTAATGATGGCATTTTGTATATCTTCCTCATCCTGAGACGATCCTTGCGATTCCGCCAATGCCGTGGAGGACAAGAGGCATGGTGTCAGACATGCAATTGCCGCAGATAGTGCCGTGAGCAGTTGCCTGTGATTTCTTTGCCGACTGTTGCCCATTCTTTTCACCTCGTAAATTTTATGGATGCTGATGATGGTGCTGTTGAAGCTACTTTCTGTTTAAGCAAATTGGAAAGAACAGCCTGACATGCAGGATCTTTCGGATTGATTTGTATTGCGCAACGATATGATTCGATTGCATCGCCTTTGCGGCCTAATCTGTCGAGAGCGTCACCCAGCGCGATATGCGCCCAATGATTCTCACCCCACAACTCTACAGCACGTGATGCAAGAGTAGCGGCTGATTTGGCATCGTTCATCTCCAGATAGCATCTGGAAAGACCTGTATACGCCATCGAACTCTTAGGATTCAGGCTCAATACAGTTTGAAATTCCTTTGCAGCCTGCTGGAAATCCCGCTTCGCTAGCAATGCTCCTGCCAAGTTGTAGTGGCAGACCTGACTCTTTGAGTCGGTCTGGCAGATGATTCTAAACTGCTCTATTGCCGCATCCAGCAGTCCCAACTGTTCCAAACAAATTGCATAATTCCCGCGCACTGCAAGATCTTGCGGTCTCATTTCCACAAGTTGCTTCAGCTGCCCGCCGGCTTCATCCCAGTTGTGTTGCCGTATGAACATCTCGGCTAACTCGGTTCGAGCCTTCACGACAATGTCAGTATTGCCGTTCGCCAGTGAGATAGCACCCAGATATTCCAATAGAGCCTGGTTTTCGTCAGAGACCAAGGCCAGCGCTCTAGCTAACTCCAAGTGCGACGACGGATTTTCACCGTTGGCGGCGACTGCTTGTTTCAAAACCGTCACCGCTTGGTGGTATGACTTCTGTTTTATGAGCTGGCGCCCGTTTTCAATGAGCGTATCAACATCCACCGTGGCAGCAAACGCTTGCCCATGGCAAAAAACAGATGCCGCAAGCATTTGAACAGAAAGCATTGCTGACAGATATACAGGCCTGGAGCGTATTTTGGATGATTGCACGCCCCTCATTATATGAGGAACTGGTGATTGATGCCCGCGTCGATCCAATGGTTGGGATAGAATAAATCCAGTCTTAATTTAGATAGATTGAAAGAAGTCATTACATGGAGTCTCACTGGACGGCAATAACCTCCAACCCGACCTTAACCTTCTGGTTCATTGTCGTTCCGCCGGTTCTATATGCGGTTCATGGCTGGGGGGCGACGTGGTGCGCGATTTGGCTTCTGTTTCATCCTTACAAGCCAATCACGATGCTCGGTTATCAACTGCCGCTTACTCCGGGCATTTTTCCCAAGCGCAGAAGCAAGCTGGCTCAGGCCGTTGCCTCAACAATTACCGAGACTCTGCTTACACCTGCTGATATCAAAGCTCAAGCGGAAACTCTGGTAACTGAAGCAAACATCTACAAAAGCATCGACATGTTTGTCGATTCGGTGTTGAAGGAGTTTCGCGACACGACGAAACTGCACCGACTCGCTTCCGATATCGCTGAAATCAGTCCAACACTGCTTGTACACCTTGTCACTTCTACACTCGACTCGCTCGAACAAGGCAAAGATCACAAGATCGCAGACATTACAGAGAAGATTTTCGATCAAGTGATATTGACGGCGCGAATCAATCTCGATCAAGCAAACGAAATTGCTGCGCGCATCATCGAAGCCTTTTTGACTCCGGAAAAGGTGCGCACGTATCTGATCAATCTTCTCAGCCCTCAAAACATCAATGCCTTGGATGACTCCATCAATGCGCACGCTGGTGGTCCGTATCGCATTCTGGCGCGAATCATCGGAGTGAAAAGAGTTTGCTACGAGTGGAGAAACTTTCTCGAGAAAGAACCGGATGAAGCACACAAAATCATCGGAGATTTGATGAAACGTTTTGGCATTCGCGATCAAATCGCGGTGCAAATCGCCAACTTCGATCTGCGTTCTATGCCGCTTCAGAGCATCGCAAAGTTCAAACAAAATCTTGTCAGCTTCGTGGAAAGCTTTTTGATTAGTCACAAAGACGAACTCATAAGCGCGTGCCGCAAACTCGAAGGTGAAGCAAGGGCGACGGTGCGCAGCGCGGTGATTAGATTCAACGTGGAGTCGATACCGTCTGAATGGTTAGTCAGAGCCAAACGCGATCTAACAGCATTCGCACACTCGTATTTGAAACGCGAACTCGGCGAAATGTTGGAAGTGGCCATACCGGCGTTGGGAATGTATTCGCTTATCGCACACAAAATTGATTTGTTCTCTTCAGAACAACTCGAGGTTTTGGTTAAGAGAGTTTGCAAACAAGAATTGAAAGCACTCGAATGGTTTGGAGCAGGTATTGGCGCTGCAATCGGACTTTTGCAAATCTTGGTGAACCTGTTTGCCCCCTATCCAAAAGGCTAAGATCACGCGACACTTGACATGCCGCCGCGTTTTCATTCGATTACGGAGTGGCAATTATGGGCAAGGTGTATGAGGATATTTGTGGATGCTCTCAAATAGCCGAGTTATGTAATGAGCTCGAAGTCCAAAGACAACCTGATAAATAGAATTGCCCGCTCTTTAGAGTTGGTGCCGACAAAAATGGCGTCTACCGGGCGTTTGCCTCGCTATCGCATCCAAATTCCAAAGAACGCTAAAGACCTTCTGGTCGGCACTACACTCGCAGACAAGTACTACGTCTTGTCCGTGCTTGGTAAAGGCGGAATGAGTGTCGTCTACAAGGCGAAGGTTTTGCAAACCGGTCAGATCGTAGCAATCAAGACTTTGCGCATGCAGGGGCTCAACGACGAGCTCACCGTGAAACGTTTTCAAAGAGAGGCTGAAGTCCTCAGACTGCTCGATCACCCACATATTGTCCGAGTATTCGATTATCAAACAACCAAGCGCGGACAACCTTATTTTGTAATGGACTACCTCACGGGTGTGGATTTGCACCGCGTGATCAAACGAGAGAAAAACCTATCACCCGAGCGAATGAAAGACATCTTCATGCAGGTTTGCGGAGCAGTCGGACACGCGCATAAGAACGGCTTTGTGCATCGCGATTTGAAACCGGGCAACATCATGCTCATAAACCATGATGGTCAGAAAGACTACGTAAAGGTTGTCGACTTCGGAATCGCCAAATTGAAAGAAGAAGTGCAGCGCCTCACGAGAATGGGAGAAGTCTGGGGAAGCCCGGTATACATGAGTCCCGAGCAGTGCATGGGCTCCAACCTCGATTCGCGCTCCGATGTTTACTCACTGGGAATCGTCATGTATGAGGCGTTGACTGGAGAGGTTCCATTCCTTGGTATCAATTATGTCGATACCATGACCAAGCAAATCTCAGAGCAACCACCGCCGTTTTCTCAGGTTCGTCCAGACCTGAACATTCCTCAAAGGCTGGAAGAGATAGTAATGAAGGCGCTCGAAAAAAACCCAGAGAATCGCTATCAGTCGACCATTCATATAAGACGCGACCTTGAAGCAGCGATGCGTCCGACGACTCAGGAGCTGAGCAAACCGAAAAATCGGGAGCCCGTTTCCGGGAAACACAAGACTGTGAGTCGCAACCGTATGCCTGCTGCTACGGCGCCGCCCGCGTTTACGCCGAAGAAGCGCAAAAGCAAGAAGATAAAGGTAAAGTCCATCGTTCAGGTAGTCTCGCTCGTATTGCTGCTGGTTTTGGTCTCTGGAATTTCCTTTGCTATTGGCTCCAGCGATAGCGCGATGAACTGGATAAAGTCGGAGTTGGCCAAGCTTCTGGATGAAGATACACCTACAACCGAGAGCGCTGGAGATTCAAGCAAAAATGCACCTCGCAAACCGACGCCCGGCGGCATAAATCTGGACCCCAAGCCCTTGACTCTGGACTCAAAACCGGCAAAACCTAACAATTAGCCGTAGCCAACTGAGCCGAGACACCGAACATTAAGTAATGCCTGATCAACGAGCATCACTTGACATCTTGTTTTATGATGATACTGTCGGCAAAAATGACATCGCCCACGTCTATAGCTTTAGTTGTGCCTGAGGTTTCGGTCCTCTGTTCAAACTTGTAACTTGGATCATCGCCGCAGTTCTAGTCTGGTATACAGGCTCTCTCGCCTATGCCGATTGGAGCAAACTGTCTCAAGCCAAGCCAGTGATTGAGGAAACCAACTGGCTAAAGATGGACAAACGCAGACTGAGCTTGGTCAAGTTTTTCGAAAACGACGCCCTTCCTCTTCAAGGATCGAAGTTGCCAATCAAACTGTTTGACTCATCGACAGGCAGAGACCTCAATGGCGATTTCGGATACATGCATGACATCACGCTCAAGGTGTTTGTGCAGAGCAAGAATTTTGAAAAGCTTGATGAATGCGTGGAGGCGCTCGGCAGAGAACTCAAGGAATGCCACGTCAGGAAAGTGGAGTTGGTGGACAAGAACACCAACACGACCCGCGGTTACGTGACGCCGTGGGAGCTTGATGGAACCAACGAATTGCGCCTCGACCTCGTCAACTTTTGCGATTATGGACTGGCGAAAAATGACGCACCATCTCAAAAGCCGAGCGCTTTGAGAAACAATCTTCTATCGGCGACAGCTCACGATCTCGAAGTCGAGTGCCGCCGCAAACCGGATTGCCCGCACCTGAGATTGGCATGGGGTGCTGTTTCGCTTGAACTCACCGGAAAAGCCGATCAACAAATGGCATCGCTTACTCGTCTGGCGCAGACGAGCGAAGACCAAGACAATTCTCGTTTGGCAAAGCAGTTTAGAGACATTCTCGGTGCCGCTTCATTAGTGACAATAGACAAGAAAGTCGCAAGCGATTACGTGCAGTTTTTGAACTCGAACACTTGCAAAAATGTGTTTGCGCAAAAGCTCAAAGCGCGGCTATGGTCCATGGCAGGCGAAGGCGCCAAAGCAACGAAGCTGCATGATGAAATGCGCAAAGACGCAATTCGAGATGCCAGAGACTTGGCTTTCACCTTGCTCATCACGTTGTTCGCTGCGGTCAGCGCCGCAGCGGCAATAAGATATGAGCGACTTCGCAAGCAGCAAGAAGTCTTCAAGGAAGCTCCTTCTCGCGCACATGTTCTTAGATGGGTTGTGTGCCTAATCTTGAGCACCGCCACCGGTGCCTTATTGGTCTCGTTGTTTCACTCATACTGGGGTGATACAGATGTAATTAATCGTTCAGATGCAGTGCTTGCCTACACGCATCCCATCAAGGCCGCGTGGGAGATGGCGATGGTTTACGCATTGTTCTTCACACCATTTCTTGGGTGGAGTCAACTTCTGGTCGGGAATCTCTATAACGATGAATTCTTGCAATTGATCAAACTGCGCTGGAGCACAATTACATTCTCGACCAAACGCTTGGTAGGAATCGGTTTAGGTTTGGGTGCTCTCGACTGGGCTTCGACATCGACTTTGTGCTTGGCGGCAGTAATGATTGGATTTCCTGAGGGATCGAGTGCAGGCACTGAGGGTATTATTTTTGGAACTCAAAGCACCGTCGCGATCTCCATTTCAATGCTTACTGCCTGCATTTTGGCTCCCATTTTTGAAGAGGCAATCTTTAGAGGGCTGTTTTATGCCTGGTTGCGCAGAAGCTGGCCGGTGATACCGGCAATGGTGGTAACCTCCATTGTGTTTGCGCTGGCGCACATGGACTTTGGACTGGTTGCGATTCTTACCCGTGCAACGATCGGAGTTTTGTCGGCATATGGCTATGAAAAGACGCGCAGCATCTTGCCTGGAATAATTGCGCACAGCCTGCATAACAGCATGTGCTGTCTGATGATGCTGATATAGTTGTTGCAATCACTCTTCCGGGCTGAGTTCGTGAAGCAAGTCGGCAGCTTCTTCTCTAAACTGAGACAGTCGGCCCGACCACTTCAGAATATCGTCTGCAAGTTTGAAGTCACGCTTGGAGAATGCTTCACCACCTTGTCGAGCCAGCGACTCCAACTCTGCATCCAAACCAGGTAATAAAACCTTCAACGCTTCGGTTAGACTCAAGAACTCTTGTGCACCAGCCGGTTGTGATACCTGCTGTGGTGCCTGGTTCGAGTTCGCCTGCGCTGGCGGTTGGCCAGGTTGCTGCTGAGATCCTGTTGCGGGCTGCATCTTCGACATGCTGCTTCTTAGAGACGGCGGCGGTGGAGCAGGCCACGACTCCGAACTCTTCGCACCAATCGAGTCTGCAAGGCGATCGTACAATCCCATGGGTGGTTTTTGCGTTCCTGAATCCAGAGAGTTGTTTTGAGCTTCTGGTACCACGGTTGGTGACTCAACCGCCGGAGACAATAACTCGAGCTGATCAGCCTTGCTCATAGAAGGATGCTGATATCCAGCCGGCTGATAAATGCCACGCCCGGCGAGACCTTGTGATGGAAGCCTGTTATTTGAATTGCCGGCTCTTTGCGATTGCTGTTGCTGCGCTTGCATACGGCTGTTTGAACTACGCGGCGCAATTTGCTGATATGGTGTCGGCGATTGAGGTGCCGGCGGCGATTGAGGTGCCTGCTGCGATTGCAAGCGATTTTCCGAAATCGATGGAGGTCTTTGACCGGAAGGAGCTGACCCATATGGAAAACCCTGCCGCGTAGAGAATTGACCCGACTGGCGAATCGCTTGTTGAGGATAGCCGGAAGGTGCATTCGATGGCGGATAACTGACGGGCGGTTGTGTCGGTGGTTGCACCTGCGGCGCCGGATAACTGCCTGACTGTTGGCTGTCCGGCGGAGTCTTCGAAGGCTCCAGAGATGGTGAAGGGTAAGTTCCCGATTGCTGTGAAGTGTATTGTCCCGACTGCATCGATGGTGCAGCATATGTGCCTGACTGTTGGGATTGTTGCGGCGGCTGCGCATATTGGCCTGATTGCTGCGATTGCTGCGGCGGCTGCGCATATTGGCCTGATTGCTGCGATTGCTGCGGCGGCTGCGCAT
>CAZCZI010000031.1:10140-10272 GCA_964503045.1 uncultured Candidatus Obscuribacterales bacterium | reverse complement strand
ATTGGCCTGATTGCTGCGATTGCGGCGGCTGCTGCGCATATTGGCCTGATTGCTGCGATTGCGGCGGCTGCTGCGCGTATTGGCCTGATTGCTGCGATTGCGGCGGCTGCTGCGCGTATTGGCCTGATTGCT
>CAZCZI010000031.1:2962-10040 GCA_964503045.1 uncultured Candidatus Obscuribacterales bacterium | reverse complement strand
GCGATGGTGCAGGATACTGACCGGATTGTTGCGAAGTCTGCGGCTGGGCGTTATATTGCCCAGACTGCCCAGATTGCATGGAATATTGTCCTGTCTGTTGGGAGTCATGTTGTTGGGGTGGCTGTTGTTGGAATTGCCCCGTCTGATATTGTCCGGTTTGTCCAGTTTGCAAAGTCTCCTTTTCGGCTCGCTCTGCCAATGACTGGAATGGTTCGATTCGCATTTGAGCGTACTGTCCGCTCGATTGCGAATCATTTGATGGTTGCTGTTGTTGCGACTCCATTCTCGTGCGAGTGGCGTTGCCCATGTTTTTCCATTCGGCCTGGTTGCCCCCGACAGGTGCGATAGGCAGCCAACCATCATCTTCGCCACCTTCACCAGATGCAGTTGGACTGGGTGGGGCGCCCGTTTCCTGCCAACCAATGCCGCTGCTTGCATTTACATCAGGCACCGCGGCCGGTTCTGGATTGTCCGAGAAAAGAAACGCTCTGTCTTCCGCTTTTTGAAGAGCGGCTTGGTATCTACGGGCGTACTCTTCCTCTTCTTTTGACTTCGGTTTCTCGGCGTGACTGGAAATACCGATTTCGGCTAGATCGAATTGTTCGCAAATGCTTCCTTCATCTTGCGCAAATGCAATTAGTGCATCCATCAGAGATCGATAAATACTCGGGAAGAGATCTTGCGACACTATTTTGTCGTCGATCTTCCAGATAATATCGAAGCCTTCACATACCGGCTTAATATCGAAATACGGTTTAAACTCCGAGGGGTTCAATCCGAAGCTGATCAATTTGTCGGCGGGAATGATGTACGCCAAAACGCCATCAAAAGTGCCGCGAATGACAAGCGTCCAATAACGAGTCGACATGCGACCTGTGAATACTTCAATGTGAGCAGCCTTTTGGTGCCATGCATTCGAAGACTCTCGCATAATCGAAGGTCTGACCCAGTTCAACTCCAAATCAGAACCACCGGTTCGCATATTGAACTCGTACGCGGAGTTTTGAAACGAGTCAAACATGCGATCGACCATTCTTATCATCGCTTCTTGAAGATTAGCCATTTTCTGGCGTTCGGTAATCTCGTTTGAAGCTTTGGATTGAATTCTTTGCAGAAGCGGATCATCTTGTTGAGGTCCGGTCTTCTGGGGCTGCATCATGCGATTTTTCCAGACACCAGACACTTGGTCTTCAAGTTCGGTGCGCTCGTCCGGAACGTGTGGCTGTTCAGGCTGCGGTGCCTGCACAGCTTTCATTTTCGTGCGGGTTTGCTTAGCTTTTCCGCCGGAGCCACTTTGGCGCCCCTTGACCTTCGAAGAATTCTCTTCTGAGTTCTTGCCTTTTTGATTCGGCCACATAAGCCCGCCAATTCCCATTTCTGGGTCACAATGCATCCAGATAGAATCTACCCGGGCTGACAGTAGCCAAAACGATTAATAGAGAGTGAAAGCTTATTTGCTTTAGAAACTACATAGAACTCGTACGATTCCATGCACAAGCGGCAGATAATTGGCTAACATTATGTCTTGGCTCTGTCCATCCCCTGAGTAAGGTACTCGCCTCTTTAGGCGGTTGGACTGAGACATATGAAGATTTGCACAGCAGGCAATGCACGAAGAGGTCATGCATTCCAGGCTTTCCAAGCAGATCTTGACAAGTGCAGGAGCAGACGCAACGCATGAATAATGACGCCATCTTCGTAAGAGGCGCACGGCAGCACAATCTAAAGAATATTGACCTGAGCATTCCACGCAACAAATTGGTAGTCGTGACGGGTGTCAGCGGCTCCGGAAAATCTTCGCTTGCCTTCGACACAATCTTCGCCGAGGGTCAGCGCCGATACGTAGAGTCGTTGTCAGCATATGCCAGGCAATTTCTCGGACAGCTCGACAAACCGGATGTAGACGCTATCGAGGGTCTCAGCCCGGCAATCTCCATCGATCAAAAGTCAACCAGCCATAACCCGCGTTCTACTGTAGGAACAGTCACCGAGATTTACGACTATTTGAGACTTCTGTACGCAAGATGCGGAACCCCTCACTGTCCTCAATGCGACAGACTGATAAACCCGCAGACAATCGATCAAATTGTCGACCGCGTAATGTCGCTCAAAGACGGAACAAAAATTCAAATTCTCGCTCCCTTGGTGTCGGGCAGAAAAGGCGAGTACCAGTCTTTGTTTCAAGACCTGCGCAAAGAAGGATTCGTTCGAGTCAAGGTCGATGGTGAAGTTCTTTCGCTGGACGACGACATCACACTGGACAAAAACAAAAAGCACGAAATTCATCTTGTCATAGATAGACTTGTCGTAAAAGAAACAATTCAATCTCGCCTGGCTGACAGCCTTTCGTTGGGCTTGAAGTGGGGCAAATCAAACGTCATTGTTGATATCGTCGATGGTGACGCTCCTAAAGGTCTCGCGAAAGAACTTCTCTTTTCCGAAAGTTTTGCTTGTGCAAATTGCAACATCAGCTTTGCTGAAATTTCACCGCGGGTCTTCAGCTTCAACAGCCCGTACGGAGCCTGTCCTGACTGTCACGGTTTAGGATGCACCTACGAGGTTGATCCATCACTTGTCGTTCCTGATCCGTCTAAGAGTTTAAGGGAAGGAGCGATTTATCCTTGGGCCAAAACCGGCAATCCATATTATGAATCTCTGCTTCAATCAATCGCCAAACACTATAAGATTGACATGAATGTCCCCTATTCCAAGCTAACAAAGGCGCACCAGCATGTGCTTATGTACGGTTCGGGTGATGAGAAAATCAAACTGGCCCATGAATCTTTCGACGGTCGCGAATTTTGGGAATACAAGAAAGCTTTCGAAGGCATTATCAACAATCTCAAACGCCGCCACGAAGACTCCCAGTCTGACCGGGTCAGACAAGACATCGAAAACTATATGACTCAGATGCCATGCACCACTTGCAATGGCGCGAGATTGAGACGCGAAAGTCTTGCAGTTAGAGTCGGAGATCTCTCGATTGCAAAAGTCTCATCTATGCCGGTATCCGGTGCCGCGCTGTTCTTCCACTCTCTGCCCGAACATTTGACTGAACGGCAAAACACGATCGCACATCAGGTGCTGATTGAAATTACCTCCAGATTGAAGTTTCTCCAAGACGTCGGACTTGACTATCTGACGCTCGATCGGCAGGCAAATACATTGTCCGGAGGCGAGGCTCAAAGAATTAGGCTTGCCACTCAAATCGGCTCCGGCCTATCGGGAGTGCTTTACGTTCTCGACGAACCGTCGGTCGGATTGCATCAAAGAGACAATCATCGTCTGATCAACACACTAAAGAGATTGCGAGATCTCGGCAATACTTTGTTAGTGGTCGAGCATGATGAAGACACCATTCGCGAGGCAGATTGGGTAATAGATATTGGTCCTGGTGCCGGTCTTCATGGTGGATACCTGGTGGCGCAAGGATTGCTCAATGACATTTGCCAGGTGCAAAATTCGCAAACCGGAGCTTATCTATCTGGAAGAAAGTCCATACCAGTCCCAAAGAAAAGACGGTCAGGAAGCGGACTTGCGTTAAAGATGGTGGGAGCCAGCCTTAACAATTTGAAGAATTTGAGTGTTGAGATTCCCCTTCAAAAATTCGTTGCCGTCACCGGAGTTAGTGGCTCAGGCAAATCAACTTTAGTCAACGATTTGCTTTATCAGCACCTGAGACATTGCATAAACGGCACTGTTCCTGCCCCGAAAGGATTGACCGAAGTAGAAGGTGTTGATCACATCGATAAAGTAATCGACATCGATCAGTCTCCCATCGGCCGAACACCAAGATCTAATCCGGCAACTTACACCGGACTCTTCGATGTCGTGCGCGAAGTTTTCTCAATGACGACAGAAGCAAAAGCGCGAGGATATTTGCCGGGTCGCTTCTCGTTCAACGTAAAGGGCGGACGCTGTGAGGCTTGTCGTGGCGAGGGAATGAATGAGATCGAGATGAACTTCCTTCCCTCGGTTTTCGTCGCCTGCGAGGTGTGCAAGGGTGCTCGCTACAATCGTGAAACTCTCGAAGTCAAATTCAAGGGCAAGTCCATTTCAGAAGTGTTGGAAATGACTGTAGAAGAGGCACTTGACTTTTTTGCCAATATTCCGAAGGCTGTCTCCAAATTGGAAACAATGCAACAAGTTGGTCTCGACTACATAAAATTGGGTCAACCTGCCACCACTCTATCAGGCGGAGAGGCGCAGAGAGTCAAGCTTGCAGAGCAACTTTCCAAACGGTCGACAGGAAAAACCATCTACATTCTCGATGAGCCAACCACCGGACTTTCGTTTGCTGATGTAGACAAACTCTTGAGCGTGCTCAATCAACTTGCTGACGCAGGAAATACGGTGCTAATCATTGAGCATAACCTGGATGTGATCAAACAGGCCGATTGGATAATTGATTTGGGTCCTGAAGGCGGTGATCGTGGAGGCACGGTGGTGGCAATAGGAACACCCGAAGAGATTGCTAAGAATCCAATTTCTTACACGGGATCGTTTTTGAAATCTTTTCTCAAGCTCAAACCGGCGCTCGCGTAGGGTTAGTTCTTTTCCGTTGTGCTTACATCCCTTGATGCTCTAAGATCAGTATGAGCAAGGAGTCGAGTTCGGTAAAACTCCCACTACGTGATCCGTGATCGGTCGAGAAACCATGAAAGACAACAACACAGAATCGGGGAACGACCCGGTCTTTGAGAGTCTTCGCAAGCGTGGGCATCGCATCACGGCTCAGCGTGAGACCATCTTGCAAATATTCCGCGAACAGCCGCACGGACACCATCTGTCGGCAGAAGAGTTGCATGGCAAGCTGGTGGAGAAAGGGTCCAACGTCAGCCTCGCAACTGCTTACAGAACTCTGAAACTGCTTTCCTCACTGGGACTGCTGCGTGAATTGGATTTCGCAGAAGGTCACAAGCACTATGAGTTAAAACAAGAAACGCTGCCTCACCAGCACATCATCTGCATTGGCTGTAACACGACGATTGAGTTTGAGGACCACTTCCTCGAAGAAGCCGGGCAGAAGATTGGTGCGCGCCATGACTTCGAAGTGATCGATGCGCAATTCAAAATTTTCGGGCTATGCCCGACCTGTCGAGAAGCCAGAGATACTCAATCTCCGCGTGGCGAAGGCAGAAAGCGGCCAATGTCGAGAGGATAAAGTGTGACTCTCTCTGAAGCAAAAGACGGGCAGCTTCTCCGTGTCACCGGCTGTGCCTCAGATGAAATTACGTGTCAAGCGCTGCGCTTCGGAATAGGCGAAGGCTCTTTGGTTCGGGTTCAAAAGAACATTACCAACGGCCCGGTGATCGTGACGAAAAACCAGCTGGAGATAGCGCTGGGCAGACGGTTGGCACAGGCTATTAGCGTCGAGTTGTGTGAAAAGCAATGATTCTCATTGCATAATAGATCTCATGAGTTCCCCTACACACCTGACATGTCCTAACTGCCAATGCCAGCTAATGCCGCCCTCTGGCGCCGCAAGCGGCATGAATTGCCCACGTTGCAATACTTGGTTGGAAATCGATCCTTCATGCACCGGCGGGTGCCTGAGTTGCCATAAGCTTAATCAGACAGAACCTAGTCCGTGTGCCGTAGAGACGACCAGTTGCCACAACGAAGAGTCTAAGAAAAAGCTTGGTTTCTTTGAGGCGCTCAAGAAGCGGCTTATTGGTTGAGTGAATCGGAAAGCACAATTTACACGGACGTAACAAATTGTAGACACCCCCGAAGTCGTCAAAACAGCCACTGGTGGCTCTTTGCAGGTCGAGGAGGCACTTTGACAATATTGTCACTATGACTTATCAAAGATGACATTTAAGAACATCAGTAGATTCATTATGGAATGTGGTACAGAGAAATTGGTGAACTGCGCTGCACGTGACAGCTCCCCTCGCACGCTTGAAATCGCCGAGTGACAGGGATTTTCCTGTAAGATAGGCTATGAAAGGCTCTCTGCAAGCGGACCGCGTCAACGGCAGCAAAGGTAGAAGCCTTGTGGTGGTGGCTTTGTGGTAGCAGGATTAAGGGGCAAGTAGTGGGTGATCAAGGAACCTGTAGATGACTAGGCCTTTGAATCCCTGGAAATTGTCGGGGTATAAACCTGGTCAAAATGTCTGGTGCAGAGTGGTAAACGCTGAGGCAGGCGGCTATGCCGTGCTTGTTTCAAAAGACTCCACCAGCAAAGACAACCTGCCAGGGTATCTGCCGACTCAACAAAGGCTAAAAGCCGGCGAAGAAATTTTGGCGACTTTCGTTTGCGTGCATAAAAATCGCATTCTGCTCACTGCCAGGTTTGGTAACTCGCAAATCGCAGTACCAGGGTCGGTCACACAGCAAAACTGGCAAGACCAGCTCGAAAATCTCGAGATGGACTATGGAAACGGCGACGTAGCTTTAGACAGTTCGGGTCAGTATCAAGCGGCGACTGAAGCCGAGTACCAAGATCAATATCAGACTGGTCATCATCAAGCAGGAGCAATCATCACGCCTCCGGCGAATCAATATCAGACACAATCGCAAAGACCAGTGACAAGTGGCGATCCCTTTGCGCCACCGCCGGACTATAGCGGTCAACAACAATCAGGACAGTTTAATACACAGCAAATCGCACAACCGCAGCAAGATCAGTACCAGACCGGGCAATATAATTCAGAGTCGGGACAACAGTCGCAATACAACAGCGGTCAACAAGGACAGCACGGGCAACCGCAGCAGTATGCCGCACCTCAAGACCAACAGTACAACAGTGGTCAGCAAGGTCAGCAAGCTCAGTATGGAGGCGCAGACCAACAAGCTCAGTACAATAGTGGACAGCAAGCTCAGTACAACACTGGACCACAAGGTCAGTACAACACCGGACAGCAAGCTCAGTACAACACTGGACCACAAGGTCAGTACAACACCGGACAGCAAGCTCAGTACAACACTGGACCACAAGGTCAATACAATTCAGGACAACAACAGCAATACCAGCAGCAGTATCAGCAGCCACAAGAGCCGCAGTACCAGCAACAATATCAGCAACCACAAGAACAACAGTACCAGCAGCAGTATCAACAGCCACAGGAAAATC
>CAZCZI010000031.1:0-2862 GCA_964503045.1 uncultured Candidatus Obscuribacterales bacterium | reverse complement strand
CAGCAACCACAAGAACAACAGTACCAGCAGCAGTATCAACAGCCACAGGAAAATCAGCAGTACCAAACTGCATCGCAACAACCTGTGCAGGGGCAGTATCAAACAGGACAGCAGGCACAATATCAGACTGCGCAATACCAAACCGGAGCGCAGCCACAGTTTCAGGCACCACCAGCACCACAAGGTCAATATCAAACAGGTCCTCAGCAAGCACAGCAGTACCAGACCAGCAGCCATCAGCAGTTTCAACCACAACCTCCACAGAATCAGCCAACGGGCGCACAGCCTCAATTTCAGGCACCGCAACAGGCACCACAGTTCCAAACACAGCAAACGGCACCACTGCCTGCTCCACCACCGCCGCAACCTGCGCCACCACAGGCGCCACCACAAGCGCCTCCACCGCCTCAACCTGTAATTCAGCCACCCTCAGCTCCTAACCAGCCTCACCCGCCGGGTCCTGGAGTGGTAACTAAAAAGTTTCAGTTGCGGCGCGCAATCGATTTGATGATGCCTCCAACTCAGGCAGACAACATTAACACTTTCAAGATTGCAGACTATGACTTGGAATGGCTGATCACCGACCTCGAAGGTGGAATGCGCACCGGTTGCGTGAAAGCCTCATCAGAACAGAAGCTTTCTCGTTCGGCGATGTTGCTCTATCGCGGCAGAGCAGTGGGTTGCATATACGGATGCAAGGCGAGTCCTGAGACGCTGCCGACTGAGCAGTCGCTGCCACAAATGTTGGCAGATCTGGATATGCCTGACGCCATCGTTTCATTGTACGACTTACCGGAAAACGTAACTCTTGCGATGTCGGCGCTGTTCTTGGGTTATCCGGTGCAGCGTTCTGACGACTATGACGCCCGTTCGTACATGGATTACATTTGCAGTTGGTTTGAGAGCAAAGGTCAAACCGCGTGTCTCGCAATCACCCTTCCTTCTAACAAGGCCACATGCCTGGGTTACGTCTACAAAGGACAATTTGCCGGCGCATTCTATGTTGAAGATCAGAAATTTACAACTGATAAAAACTTCGTCTACGAGCTGCTTCGCAACGATCCAAATGCAGGAGTCGAGGCAAGTATTCTGCCACCGGAAATGACATCATCGACTGGACGATTCGGTTACAGTTTGAGTATGGCGAAACAACGAAAAGACTAGGCACAGTGCTCACGCCTAGAGATGACACGTCGGCACAATGAGACGCGTGTAGACTTCATGCGATTGCAGCAAACTGACTAAAAGATTTGCCACCACTTCTTGGAGCCTTGTCCTCTGAGACGGCTTTGTGTCTTCGGCTTGGCAGGCTGTCCGCCACGTTTAGCAAGTTCGAGGTCGCTTGCGATTTCAGAAATATTTTGATATCGACTGGTCGGATCTTTTTCCAAGCAGCGCATCACAATGGTTTCCAATCCTTTCGAGATCTCCTCCCCTTTTATTGTTCGAAGGCGTGCAGGCACTTCACTGAGTTGTTTTGTAATTGTCTGTGCAACATCGTCTCCGACAAGCGGGGGTGAACCGACCAATGCTTCATAAATTATGCAACCAAGCGAATAGATGTCGCTGCGAGCATCCGGCTTGCCACCACGCAAAACTTCAGGGCTCTGATACAATGGCGCGCCCGTTAAGGTTAAAGGCAAGTCGGAATATCTCGTCTGTTGCAAAATCAAAAGTGACCCGAACCCTGAGAGTCTTGCGAAGTATGAGTTGCCGTTTGGCCTCAAGAAAATGTGCGTGGGCTTTAGCCAGCCGTGTACGATCCCTTTTGCATGAACCACAGCGAGTGCTTCGCAGAGCTGCCCTAACACATCGAGCACAACGGCAGAATCAAGCTCATCCTGTTCAGAAAGAATCTTCGCCAGATCAGTACCATCGGTGAGTTCCATCACCATATACGGTGTGCCGGATTTAGTTATTCCGGAAGCCATTATCGGTATGAGATTGACTTGCCTCGCTTCGGCAATGTGCTTCATATCTTGCTCTGAAGACTTCGGCAAGCCTTTTTTCGGAACAGCTTGGTGGTTCCAAATCTTCACAGCAACATCCCTAAACAGCTCTTTGTCCTCAGCAACATACACCGAAGCGAGTCCACTCGTATTTAGAATGGATTTGGCGCTATAACGTGGGCCAATTTCGGCTTCCAGATCAGGTAAAGGCAAGCCGACATCGATTGGAATCTCTGAAGTTGTCAGCTTTGGCTTGAGCGGTCGCTTAGCTCCAAGGTCACTTGCGTCTTTTCTGCTGCCATGCAAAAAGCCTTTCACAGCCGCAATGTCACCCTCTTCTGTCCCGCGTGCCTTACCAATTTGCAGTTTGGTCGGTTTGTCAGATGCAGAGGCGTCAGCTTGGGGTGCAACCAAAGGCTCAACCGCCGGTGGTGGCGCCTCTTCATTCTTGGGTAGCAACCCTTCGAGTCCAGACAGATCAATGGCTGCCGGCTGGAAGTCCGCGGGACGCACAGGACCCATCGGTTCGCGGGGTGCGTCTTGCAAACCAAAAATTGAAGCCACAGGACGGAATTGAGACAATCCATCCGACGGGTCAACGGGCTGAGCGGGATGAGGCGTAGGTGCCACCGCCGGCGGTTCCGCAATTTCGGATGTGGGCTGTCTAGGCTTACGTGACAGCAAACTTCCAAGACCTGTTGAAGCCGGTTTTTCAGGTGATTGCTCAGGTTTAGGAGCGGATGCCTCCTCAGCGCTAGTTGCCTGAATCGATGGCTCTGGAGCTTCAGTAGCGGGCTTAATCGGCGACAAACCTCCAGCCGGAGTAATCTGCTTCGATGAAACATCGATTGCCTTCATCAGTGCTTCAAGACTGTTGACCTCGACTGCAACCTGTGAGATCGCAGGCTCCGCG
>CAZCZI010000030.1:21287-81202 GCA_964503045.1 uncultured Candidatus Obscuribacterales bacterium | reverse complement strand
TCGCCGGCGAGCTGACGCTGTTTCTGGGCAAGCCCGACGTTTCCCAATTTTTCCAACACGTCAGCGCGCAGAAGGCAAGTCTGTCGGCAAGCGTCTAGCTTTATAGCCGCGTCACAATCTAGCAAACAACGCTTGTATTCTCCAAGAGCAAAATAGGATTTCGCTCGTGCATTGAAAGCGCACCATGTATCGCCATGCTTCTTGAGAAAAGCTGTAAAGTCTTTTACTGCAGACTCATGCTGCCCCATCAAAGCACAAAGCCGACCTCGATCGTATATCGACTGAAGATCACTCATCTGATTGACGAGAAAGTTCAGTTCTTTCAAGGACTCCGAGTATCGTTTTTGATCTTGGAGAATTCTGGCACGCAAGCGCCTTTCATCCAAAACAGCCGGATCTTTACCGATCGCCGAATCCAGAATTCTCAAAGCATCATCAATACGGTTCTGTTTCCAAAGCTCGATAACATGACCGTATTCGTCGGCAGCAGCACCAAATGCGCTACCACAAAAGAGAAACAGGGTTGATACCGAAATCAACTCAAACAATGTATTCCTGGCGAAACAGGCGTGCATAACTCAGTATTTGAAAGAGCCGTCACGTCGGCACTTGAATAGCGGAATGCGGGCAAAAGGCCGCCCCGGAGGAGATGCGACCACGTTGCGCCCCTCTTCGTAATGAGTAACAACGAAATAGCGCTGATTCCCATCAATCTCCAAATGTCCTTGCGCTCCGACAACAGAACCAGCGCCACTAATGCGGCATGTAATCTTTGTGTTTGGGCTCGCCTCGAATGCAATCGGTTGGTTGCCTTGCGGAGTTACACTGACTTGAATCGATCTTCCGTCAACTGTAGAGAATGAGCCAGAACCTGCAAGATACGAGGGTTCTTGCTTATCGCTTCCATATTGTGTGACTCCTACTTCAATTTTGTCTTGCTCGACTTTACCTTTCAGATCTCGCTTCCACTGCGTAGGTCGGGGTTTATTCTCTGATGAATCATCATTTGGCCCAGGGGTCAAAAGATCGTCGACAACCTTATCGGTTGTAGGCTTTGACTGGGGCTCGCCTTGTGGTATGACTTCGGCACCAGAACCCGCTGAAGGTCGCCCCTGACTCTGCGCAGCCATCTGTTCATCAGACTTCCACGACGATGGACGCTGGTTGGTATGAAGGTTAGCCACCCATCTTCCACCATGCGCCTTAACCTCCTCGCGCACCATGTCTTCAAAATCTTTCGACCCGAGTCGAGTGGAGACTTTCTGCAAAAAAGCTTTGTAATCTTGATCATTGGGTTGATGCATGACTGTAAAACCGACGCTTCGACCTTTCATCTCAAAGATAAGCTGATATGCATGCCCCAGTGGCATCAACTTTTCTAGCTCGTTTCTAATCACGAGTTCGCGCGGTTTCTTTTGCTCGGGCTTGGACTCGGCAGCACCCCCTTTTGAGGTGTCAGCCTGCGCAATCACTTGCTTTCGGGGATCATCGCCTGGACTAACTATCTTGAGAGAGTTGTCTCCTTCTCCATCACCCATCGTGAATCGTTTCATCACTTGCACTTGCTCAGCTGTCGGTTTTTGCGTTTGCCCCCGATACTGATCAAACTTTTCACCAGATGCGCCGCTGTCTCCGGTTTGAGGTACCTTTTCGATTTTTTTCTCGTCTTCTGTCACGGTCGAGCCCTCTTGTCGGCAAAGGCAATATACCCTCACGGCGCTTACCACTTACATGAATCAGCTCGATCAAGGAATTAAAACCGCGCGGGCTACGTGGGAGTGTGAAACTCTCAAGCGCGAAATAGAACCAGGCGCCTTAAGCGGTTGCCAACGAGAATCACTTAAGTTTGATCTTGCGCCAGCGGTCTGAACACACAGAATTGCCGCATCGGGCGCGATCTTGTGCGCAAGTCTGGAAATACAAATTTCTTCGAATACATGGCTGCGTTCATTTGACTGCCTATAAACAATCAAACTTCGATGATTCGATTGGTTTTGCAATTCTAGAAAATACGAGTTCCGCTTTCGAATTGAGTCAACAAAAGCAGCAACCTCATCAACGTCTATCTCGCAAGGGCTCCGGCTCAGCACGTAAACGGTAGCGCCACATCGTTTGCTGCATACAAGCGACACCCCACACTTTCCCTCCTCACTTTTGAAACTGCTGCTGAGTTTTGAGCACGCGGACATTCCATGATAAAGAAGAAACCGGCTCATGTTTCTGTCGTCGCCTGATTGCCAAATCGTGACAAATTGCCTGCCGGAATCAACAAGCGCAACTTGGCGATTGGAAGCTGCCAGCGTAAGAACCGGCAAGATTGGCGGAAGAAGCAGATATGTAAGCGCGACAGCATAACAAAGAAGCGCGCATCGAAGATACTTCGAGGTTCTCAATGCAAACAGCAATGCTATCACGGAGAACCAATAGAATACTACCGATACCAGATATGGTGCGCCACGAAGCTGAGCCTCACCAAACGAGGTTATGAATTTGAGAAAGATCATTATTGCACCGAGCATTACACCCGCAATCCGATCGAGAGTCGAGCAAATCACATCACATCCTGGCACGGCTTGGGAGATAACAGCCACAAGACTGGACAGGAAGCCCAAGCATGTAATAGGAGCAATCAGAGGATCTACTATCAAATTAGCCGGTAAAAAGAGCCACCCAACCTGCCAAAAATAGGCGGATTGAAGAGGAAGCACGGCTGCTTGGGCAAGAAGAATGACCGCCAGAAGATCGCAAAGTGGAACAAGCACTTTCCATCGAAGGATTTCTTGCAGCCTTTTGGAAAGATGCTTAGCGCCCATGAGAATCGCTGCCGTCGCTGCATAAGAGAGCTGCAGCCCAATGTCGGTAACGCAATCGGGATCAAGCACATTCGCTAGAATCAGCGCGCTTGCTAAAGCTGAGCCCATGTGAAGACGCCTATAGCAACACCTGGCAACAATGACAAAAGTGCACGTTATTGCTGCACGCACAACAGATGGTGAGGGTCCCGCCAACATGACAAAACCAAGGATTGAGGTCATGGATACAAGTCCAATCAGACTGGAATTTTTGGACAGAGCATTCGCCAAAAAGTAAACGGAGCCCACGACTATCGTCAGGTTAAATCCAGATGCCGCAAGCAAATGCGACAACCCGGTTTCTCTAAAGAGCTGTTGCACTTTCTCATCGAGTCCGACGGCTGCCTCTCCCAACACCATCGACGAAAGCAAATCGCCCTTTTGAGCACCTAAGTTGTTTCGGTGCGCAGCAAGCATGACCCCTCGCAACCAATCTATGCTGTTTTGTCCGCTATCCAAAAGACTTTCGACAAGGTCAAAGTTCTGTGCACTTAAATTTCCTTCGACTAGCTTCATTTGCTTTGCCGGTACCTTGGCTTGACAGAATATGTGTTGACGAGAGAGATACTTGCTCAAGTCAAACTCCCATGGATACATAGCTTTTTGAGGAAGATATATGTTGGAAAAAATTTCGACTGCGGGTCTTTTTCTGAGTTGCTCAACATCAGCCGTGGCAACAGAAGCCACAATCGAGACACGCCCGTCTAAGTTCATCCTATACGGATACAAAAGCCGTTTAGGCGCAACCACCAGTCGAGCCCGCACTTCGGATTGATCAGGTTGATCGGATTCGCCTTGATGAAACGAGACGATTTTGCCAGAGAAACGAACCTCTCCGGTTGCCGCAAACTGAGACAAATCGTTGGGAGATGGTTTCGGAAGGCGCATATACGCGTAACCGGCTGACAATGACGCGATCAATGCCAGCATAAGCGTTTGCTCGTGTCTTCTGGTGCGAATCAAAGGCACGCAAACAAGTATGACAATCACCCATGCAAAAAGCGGTGCGCCTTCGCATACGAAGTAAGAAGCTCCAGCCATGACGAGGGCCGCGAGAATGAGCATTTGTGCAGGGTGCATTCGATGCAGCATATTCTGTTCCCCAAAAACAATCCGAGCATGCCTAATCGGCATTGCCACCACTGGCGATGCGATACAATTTTGAGAATGATGGAGGGGAGATACTTTAATAACGTTCTGAACCAGCAAAAAGTTCAATGCTGTTTCGATAATTAATCCGGCTCTGCCACACCGGGGAGAATCACCATTGCAGCGTCGGGCCGCCAGAGCTAGAGTGTTGGCAGTCTAACCCGACCGAATAGTTTTCTCATTGGGAGCAACATCAATGTCGGATCTTTGCACGGATATCGAACGGACGACAAAAAACCTCACCCCGGGGTCAGCCCCGGAGGCAGCTGCTCCGCTATTGGAAGTACTCAAAGAATTCAACCAAAGTCACATTGAAAAAACCGACTTAATGCAAAGAGCAGCAGCCGCGGCCAAATCGCTTGATGCGAAAGGCCAATTCGCCGCAGACATCGATGCGGGAATTGCAGGCGCCACCGGCTTTGTGCAGCAGCAAGACGGAAAGGCGAATTGGGTTGAGTTGGTGGAAGGCAATAGAACCGAGTCTATGCGCTTAGATAGAAACGGTGTGCCTTCGATGAACACAATCGCTCAAAAGTGTGGCGACAAGCTAATCGTTTCATACTTTTTCTTGCATGACGGCAAGCGCGTCTTATCGTCAGTGCAGTTGCCGCCGACCATGGAAATCCTCATGGATAGCGATGGGAAGCCATATAAGGTCAAGTCGATCTATTAGGCTTTATTCAAATCGACGGCTTTTGATTCGCCTTTCGCCATTGCGGCGATACCCATTTGGCTGCCGAAACTCATGCTCTCGACTGCTGTTGATGGGACGATAACCGTTGATGTTCCGCTTGCTTGCATAACTTCAAACAGCATGTTCATGCCGCGTAGATGAAGCGCCATTGGGTTTTGAGTGTACACACTACCTGCCTCTGCGAATCGGTGGGCAATTTCCACTTCGCTTTGACCCAATACGACACGAGCTTGCCGCTCACGATCGGCTTGAGCAGCACGACTCATGGCATCTTGCAGAGCATCGGGAATCTTGATATCTCGCATTTGCACCGACTGAACTTTGATGCCCCAGGGTTCTGTCTGCTTGTCCAAAACTTCGGTCATTGCTTTGTCTAGAGCTGCGCGATCGGAAAGCACTTCGCTCAAATTGGTGCGACCGATGATGTCGCGGAGCGCTGTTTGAGCCACTCCCATTACGGCAACTCTGTAATCGGTTACTTCCAAAACAGCCAGTTTCGGGTCGAGCACGCGCCAATATAAGATTGTGTCGACATTAACAGGCACGTTGTCTTTCGTAAGGGTTTGCTCGGCGGTAAAACTACTTGTGTTCATGCGCATATCGACGGTGTATGGCGTCACCTCCAAGTATGGAATCAGGAAGAACACTCCAGGTCCACGCACACCGTTAAAACGCCCCAAGAAGAGGACGACTTTTCTTTCCCACTCGCTGCAGATTCTCAGTGACGCCCAGATAATTGCAACCAGCGCGACAAAACCTATAAAGGAGAGAAAACCGAAAAGTTCCATAATTGCAAATCCCCTTTTGAAGATCGGTCAATAGTACCACCCTGCACCAACGCCAGGCTCCAAAGAGCATGCAAAGAAGAAGCTAGAATTCCGCCTCGATGGTTTAACATAGGTCATTCATGCGATCGATAACCACACCTCAATATCACAAGACCGGCTATTTGAGCCGATTGGCCCTGGCATCGGCTCTGGCGACTGCCGCATTTGCAGGTACAACAAAAGCTACAGCTGCAGCCGATCAAGACATGTGGATCCTAAACCAACACAGCCAATTAGCCGGCGATCAAATTGTTTATGTCAGCACCAACGCGGTTCGAATTGAAAATTACGCGCACTCCTATGTGATTCTTCTTCGTGCACCTGATTGGAAGGTTCTGATCTACAACTCGCGATCCAAAAAAGCCTGCACAAAGGAAGTAAAAGACTTTGTGGGCACTCTCGGATTTGGCTCGGGAATGATGGGAGAGGGCTATCTCCAGGCACTGCCATTAAAAAAACAACCGGAAGAGACAACGTTTAAAGGTCTGAAAGCGCTTCGCTATTACACAGGAAAGTTGGCTGGTCCGGCTCCGGGAAAGGCAAACAGAAGCGCCGATGTGACAAACAGCATTTTTGGATCCACCTATCTCGAAAGTGCAGACTATTGGCTTTGGCCGAGTGGCACAGCTTCGACAAAAGCAGGTCTGGTGCTTCAGAGAATATATAGAATACCTCGTCGAGCCGGAACCCCGCTCAGTCTCAAATACACTTCCGTCGCCGGTCAAAAGTACACAGAAATAGACACGCTCAGCGTAAGTAAATCCAAGGTGCGAACCGACAAGTTCACGGCTCCTAAGGGGTTGATTGCAGCGAAGAGCGAAGAGGAGGTAGTCTTCGACGACCAAAAGAAAAAGAAGTTCAATCGGGCCGCCGAAATGTTTGACAGCTGGAGAGACACATGGGGACGAGAATAGCTCTCGCGCCGTCTGTGATGATGCTCACTTTGATTTCTTGTTATTTCTTGTAGAGTCCGTCGTTGACATTGAGCGGATTGGTGGTCGGATCTGACAGTTGAGCTTGCGCCTTGTCTCTGGCTTGTTGACCGAGTCTTTGGGCGATTTCTTTCAACTGCGGGAGATCCGGATTGTTTGGATCAAGCTTTTCAGCTGCCATCAAGCAATCCATCGCACCGTCGTATCCGCGGGCCTTACCGGTATTTCCGAATGCAGCTTGTCGTCCTTGATCTGTTCCGAACATCAAGTCGAAGGCACCGCCGCCGTCTTTACCGCGTTCCATCTTGTTGGACGCAAGAGCCATGTATGACATGGAGAGGTCACGGAATAGTTTAGCGAGCATCTTCGGATCGCCGGTTCTGTTGGCGGCAATCTTGTTGTTGGTGTTGTCGAGGAATGTCTTGCCGAATGTGTTTTCATTTCCTGGCACGAACTTGATGAGTTCTTTGAAGGCGCCATCGATATCATGCTTGGAGTAGATCTTGTCGATGCTGGCATCAATGCGTCGTCCGAACTTATCGAGATCGGCAATTTCAGATGACTTGTAGTCACCATCAGGATTGTCGGCGATAAGTTTCTGAGTCATTTGCTTGGCTTTGTCGACGCCTTGTTCTTTGGCCATCTTCAAGTACATGAGCGAGTCGCCGCCGAGATCGAGCCCATAGCCTTCCAATGCGTAGGTTGGCTTATTTTCTCTGAGTATTCTGGTGCCCTTATCGAGACGATTTTCGCCCATCGCTGTAGCGAGAATGGCGATGTCGCGGAAGCCTTGCAGTTTGTCGGCGGAAGACATTGTCTGCCAGCCGGTCTTCATCTTGTTTATTTCTTCGGCGATTTGAGCCTGAATAACCGGCTCACCGGTGCGGTTGGTGTTGCCGTCGTTCTTGTAGAGACCAATCTTGTCGCCCTGCAGCCAGAATGTTTCTCCGCGTGCGATCTTCTTAAATTGGTTGGTGCTGTCATTGAGCGTTCCGTACGAACGATCTTTCTTGTCGTCTTCCAAACTCTTGAGCGCGTCTTCGGCCTTGTCGCCCAAAGACTCGCCGCGAGCCAAGTTGTACAGTCGACCTGCACCCCAGGCGCCACCGATCAAGAGCGCGCGGGCTTTCACATCTTTGGTGGGAACAGCAAAAGCCAAACCCATCAAACCGGCTTCAACTGCGGTTGTTTCGGTTGTATTTCTGCGCCACAACGAGTCTGGTGCAAGTGCATCGATAGCGTGCGCTGCTGCAATGCCGCCTAATGCATAGAGACCTGTTTTGGTTCTGCTCAAGCCCATTTGCTTTCCATACCCCAAAGCAAGTGGAACTGTGAGGCTTGTCAGTGAGCCTTCTTCGGTATTCAGCATCTTGGACACGCCGCCGTCGACAGACTTCAATGCCGTTGCGGCGATGACGTTCAAAGCGCCTGACTTTGCATTGGCCCACATGCCGCTGCCGGTCATGAACTTAACTTCTTGTGCCGCTTTGGCTTTAGCTGCCAGATCAGCTTTGGTTGCAAGCGCCAATTGACGATTTTCCAAAAGCTCGATTTCAGCCGCGGTGAATTCGGTTTTGGCCAAGTTCTTGAGGGACTCGAGACGTTTGGCCCCTGTTGCCGCATCACCCCACTCAGTGGCATTAAGCCATTTGTGGCGATCCATCAACTTTGTCATGGTGCCACGCTGTTCGGCAGTTATGGTGCCTGCTTCTTCGAGCTTCGCTAGATCGTCGAGTTGAGTGCCTTCAGTCTTAATGATGTCAGTGACTTTTGCATGGAATTGATCGAATTTCGATACTTGTTTTTCCAAATCGGCACTGAAGAATTTTCTTGGATCGTAGTTGGTCTGCCACCATTGCGCCAAACCGCCTGCACGGCTTTGAGCGGTTGTCGCAGCGCCTTCGGCAGGCGCCGACAAAGAGACTCCCTTCTCAGCGATTCTGCTTGTCGTATAAGTGAATGGTTCGGCCAGCGCACCAAATGCGAAACCAGCAACAGCGTTAGTGCCCATGCTGTTTGTGTGATGCTTGAGTCCAGCAACGGCTCTTTCTTTTTGAGCGATGATCTGATCAAGCGGTCCACCTTTGCCGGCGCCGCCTGGACGAGGCTGACCTTTGCCGGTGCCAGGTCCCATGCCGTTGTCTGGTTGCTTATCGTTAAATGTATAAGGCGTCTTTGGTTTGTACTCAGGACCAGTACTTTGATTGCCGTTGCGATTTGGATCTTCCACTGGCGGACGTTGTTGCTGCTGTGGCGGCTGCTGTTGCCCATCGCCTTGCTGTCCTTGACCGCCCGGTTTGAAGCTGTCGCCTCCACGGTTGAATGGATCGTTGCGCCAGCGACCGTCTTGTCTTGGTCCTCTGTAATACGGATCTTTGCCGTTACCCTGGCGTTGCTGCCCAGTGGTCTGACCGACATCCCCACCGTAAGTTTGTCTCCATTGGCCGTTGCCTTGTTGCGGCGGATCTTGCGCTTGAATGCGTCTGTATAGATCGCCACCGAGACCTGTGTTTTGTCCCTGATTTGAAGCTTCGCCTTCAACAGGCCTGCTTTCTGGACCACCCATAATCGTGTAAAACCTCCAAGGTTTTTAGAATCGTGCGCCGCCGAGGGGTGCTGGGTTCAAAGTGGGGCTTTTGACCCAAGTTGGCGTCTTATTATTAAATTGCATTTAAGCCGCCGGGTAAATTCGTGAAATCACGGCACGGATGGGAGAAATCCCATGCAGACGAGAAACAATTTGCTGGTGGTTTGTAGCGAAGCTGCCTGGAATTAAGACATGGTGAAGCCTTTGAGGTTGTCAAGCGGTTTTAGATTAAGATAGCAGCATCCGACAAACCAAAGCGACTTTTTGAACTGGGCAGAGGCGTCGTTCAAAATCACCGGTTACTAAACAAACTGCGGAGTTGCATACAAAGAAAGATGGAATTCGATGGTTGGTTATGGCCAGGACTTGTAATCTTGGTAGTGGTTGTTGCATCTTTGGCAGGCAGAAGCGATTGGTTTTCCGATTGCAGCGACTGCTTTTGCCACAACTATTGGTGTGACTCCAGCCGAAACGTTCATGAGGACTTCAGCACATTTGTCGCTGTATTCGGAATAATCATCGTGATTGGCGTGGTTTGGATTTTGTGTGCTGCTTCCACGAGTGAAGCACAGCCGAGTGCGGTCCAAGCGGCACCGATCAAGCCAAAGTCGCTACCGCATCACAGTAGCACTCAAAGCAAGCCGAAGTCGCTACCGCATCACGGTAGCACTCAAAGCAAACCGGCGCATCGTTAATCGGTGCAATGGTGGTCGAATTTTTGTCGAGCCCGGTTCCGGAGACGATTGTCCCCGTGCGCAAAATCCGGTTCTGAAAAACCGCACGGCACAAGCACTTCCAGTTCCGGAAACGATGCACGGGGATAAGCGTATCCGGAAGACCTCAGACAAAAAAATCGAAACCTAGCAAACTTCGGAATCGAAACCTAGCAAACTTCGGAAATCACATCCGATGACGCCGACTTGCCGACGAAGTGAAGCTTATCGGTGGCTTTCCCTTGATCTTCTTCTCTTTTCTTTTTGTTTAAATAATAGAGACTATGCGCTGCAGCAGGTTGTCCGTTGTATTTCGCACTCGGCTTCTTGTTGTATGGACGTTCGCAAGCCTCCGTGAACGTGAATACCATCTGCCCGATGGCCATACCCGCATGGAGTCTGACTGGGCGATTGCCGACGTTGACGATTTCGAGAGTGATTTGCGCAGGCGGATCACTAAAACCGGCATCAATAAAGCCCGCCGTGACGTGAACCATCACGCCCAATCTAGCGAGGCTGGACTTTCCTGTGAGTTGTCCTACGATGTCCGCCGGCAAAGAGAAGCGCTCGAGAGTCGCGCCCAGCACAAACTGCTGCGGAAGAATGACGATACTGTCTTGCACTACTTGTGCAACATCGTGCAACACGCTTTCGGAGTCATAAGGATCAATGATATCGACACCGGCTTCATGCCATGCAAATGAGTCAGCAAGCCTTACATCGTATGAATTTGGCTGAATCAGTGAATCGTCGAATGGATCGATAATCAATCGTTTGTCAGCTACCTGCTGCCGAATTTCATGATCAACTAATATCGACATGAGTCACTCCTATATCGCTTATGCGCTGCCTATTGGTCGGCAATCTAGCACTTAGTATAACCGCACGACAGACACATCAAGCAGGCTTCCAACTTTGCCAGAGAGCCCCAACTGTAGCCACATTCGGGGCATTTCTCATCGTATATATAAGTGCATACCGCTCGAATCTCTTGTTGTATGGCGCTTTGAGCAGGCGCCTCAACAACAATGCTGCGGCTGAAATTGTATTCATCACGCATTAATCTTGGCCGCTCTTCCGGTGCAGCAACCGGCTCAAACTGCATGCTGTGCGAGTTCTGGGGACTAGTCGCAGTCCCCACACGGCCAGCAAGCAACTCTTTTTTTGAGTCTTCTCCACCCCTTAACGGATCGGTTTTGGATATATTCAAAACCTGCGACAATCTCGATGCATCTCGATATACAGTAATGCCTTTCAATCCTTGATCCCATGCGGCAAGATAGGCAGAATGCACGTCTTCGACGGTAGCCTCTCTCGGGAAATTGATGGTTTTCGACACAGCATTGTCGGTAAATTGTTGGAACGCAACTTGCATTTTCACATGCCACTCATAAGAGATATCGTGTGAACATACCCAAACTTGCTTGATGTCATCTGGTATTCCAGCAATTCCGTGAAGAGTGCCTTGTTCTGCAATTTGTCGCATCAACTGTTCGCTTGCCAATTCACGCTCGCGAACAACTAATTCAAACATTGGGTTCACATCGAGAAGCTCCATGCCACCAAGAACTCTTCTTATGAAAGAGATTGCAAACAGTGGTTCGATGCCAGAGGATGTACCTGCGATTATCGAGATCGTTCCGGTGGGCGCGATAGTTGTAACTGTCGCATTGCGCATTTGAACGCCCTTCTCGTGCCAGGCGCTGTGCACCCAGTTCGGGAAGACGCCACGCAATTCAGCAAGATCACGCGATGCCTCATGTGCTTTCTGCTGGAAGTACTCCATAAATTTTCTTGCTTTGGCAATTGCAAAATCAGAATCATACGCAATTCCCAGATGAATGAGCGCCTCTGCCCATCCCATTATCCCAAGACCTATGCGTCTATTGTTTAGTGTTGCTTTTTCGATGAATGGAAGCGGATAGTGATTAACCTCGATGACATCGTCAAGAAAGCGAACACAATCGTAAATTGTCGTGGACAAGCGCTCCCAATCGAAATCAGATTTGTCTTCATTGATGAATCGCGAAACGTTTATCGAGCCAAGGTTGCATGCATCGCCAGGACCAAGCGGCTGTTCACCACACGGATTTGTTGCTTCGATATCTTCGGTGCCCGGCTTGATGTTGCCTGCATCATCAACTGCTTTTTTGAGCGGGTCGCTTGCATTAATGCGATCGATGAAAACCAACCCCGGCTCACCGGTGGCGTGCGCATTCTCAACGATCTGATTGAAAATATCTCGTGCACGAACAGCTTTGACGGGCTTGTTCGTGCGCGGATGAATCAAGTCGAACTCGCAGTCATCCTTAACAGCCTCCATGAATTTGTCGGTGGCAGCAACTGAAATGTTGAAGTTGTTGAGTTTGCTGGTGTCGCGCTTGCAGTGAATGAACATCTCGATATCGGGGTGATCGACTCGCAAGATACCCATGTTGGCACCACGTCTGGTACCACCTTGCCGTATGGCTTCTGTCGCCGCATCATACACGGTCATGAAACTGACAGGACCCGACGCTACTCCGGTAGAGGTCGCCACCCTGTCGTTTGCCGGACGCAATCTGCTGAAAGAAAATCCTGTTCCGCCGCCGGTTTTGTGAATTAGAGCGGCATTTTTGCAGGTCTCAAAAATCCCATCTAAAGAGTCAGGAACAGGCAACACAAAACACGCCGACAATTGACCATTAGACTTGCCGGCATTCATCAATGTAGGAGAGTTGGGCAGAAATTCAGATTCATACATGAGCTTGAAGAATTTCTGTTCGAGTTCGGCTATCGCTTGGTCTTGGAGCCCCCATCGGCGCTCTACGCCTGCCACGGCTTTCGCTACACGCTCAAAGAGCATTTGTGGTGTTTCGACTACGCGCCCTTCGGCATCGCGCATCAAATAGCGCTTTTCCAAAACCTTTAGAGCGTTTTCAGTAAACATGGCTTTTACCTCGCTTTGGGTTGAGCCTGTTCAAACCGGGTTCTACCATTATACTACATTTGTATGGCGCTATATATAGCGTAGCGGATACCCCTCGGTACAACATATAGCGTTTTGAAATCCAAGGAAGGTAGTTCCGGGCATTGTATGACAACGCGTTGAGCATGATCACAATGAGAAACACGGCTGTAACGCTTATCTACAGAGGCGTAAAGCCAATACCAGTGAGGAAAGCCCGGGCAGGAATCGCCAATATGAAATATATTTGAGGTACAAGTGAATGGTTTACCCAAATGAGAAACGGACTTTACATAGTTGATTTCCATGCGCATCTCCAAGACACAGGGACGCAGTCGAAGCTTTTGCCGGAAGAGCGAAAAGGGATTCTACTTAGGCATGCGGCGCCCATATTCGATAAAGTCGCAGATTTTAGCGAACCGGTGCATGACACGATTGCTCGAATGCTTGCCGTCAACTATCGAGGCGCCATTAGCAGATACATTTACGGTGCGATCGGGAAAATCGGATTGCTCGAAGCGATGCGCTTGTTCAAGCGCTACAACATCAATCTTCTTTTGGCCAGCATGGATCAAAACGGCATCGATCACACGGTCATTCATTCGATCGAACCGTTAACATCGACAGCAAACATATTAGAGATCACCAAAGAATATCGAGACCGCCTTTCTGTCTTCGCTTCAGTTGGCAGACACGAACCGGATCCGGTTGGTTATCTAAAACAGTTTGTCGAGGCAGGCACCATCTCTGGTATCAAGCTCCACCCCTTTGTCGGCGGTTACGCTTGCGGTGAGTTCTACCATAAAACCAAAGATGTGGCGGCTCTTGCACGGGA
Organism: uncultured Candidatus Obscuribacterales bacterium; assembly: GCA_964503045.1. Lineage (GTDB taxonomy): Bacteria > Cyanobacteriota > Vampirovibrionia > Obscuribacterales > Obscuribacteraceae > CAYZJR01. The sequence continues at coordinate 67,666 of CAZCZI010000030.1, read as the reverse complement.
CCACGGTCTTCCCATCATGATTCACACCGGGCACATCCCAATAAGAACCCTCGACTTTTCCGGCTGCAATGAAGTCACTGCTATTGAGCCACTGATTGAAGCGTTCCCCCAAGTCAAATTTGTGCTCGCCCACATTGGTTGGGAATCTTGGCGCCATATTTTGCACTTGGCGAAGAAACATCCCAACACGTGGGTTGAAACGTCGTGGCAGCCACCGAAGATCATCCGAAGAGCGGTCGATGAGCTTGGATGCGAACGCGTAATGTTCGGCTCGGACTTCCCTTTGTTTAGACAATCGATGGCGTTGAGCCATGTTCACAAGGCCCTTTCGCCGCGCGAATTTGTTTGCGTCGCGTCAACAAATGCGAAATATTTGCTGAAGCTGACACAACGAAAAGAGTGCCAGAAAGTCTGCTAGATACTCAAGTTCAAGTTGGAACTGTGACCAGGAAATGCCTTGGCAGAAGGATTGATGTAGGTCACTGCGAAGTTGACTGCGGTTGCAGCCTCGGCTGCACCGGTTGCAATTAGTTTCAACTTGGCCAAGTGAGCAGCAATGTCACCGGCTGAATAGACGCCAGGCAAGTTGGTTTCCATCTTCTCGTTGACAGCAATTGCATTGACTTCCATCTTCAGACCCCAGGTCTTTAGGAAGTCGAGGTTAATCACAAAGCCAATGTTGATGATAATTGCGTCAACTTTGATGGTTTCTTCCTTGCCGGTTCTGTTGTCGAAAATCACGCATGATTCGACCTTGTCGGCCCCGACAATTTCCTTCAGTTCGTAGAAAGTTTTGATGTCAACTTTGTTGCGTCGCATTTCTTCCACGGAAGTTTGCACGGCGCGGAATTGATCGCGGCGGTGGATCAGCGTTACCTTGTTGGCAAGTACTGAAAATTCATTGGCCCAGTCGACTGCAGAGTCGCCGCCACCGATAATCAGCACTTCTTTGCCTCTAAAGCGCTCTTTATTCTTGACTGCATAGAAAACGCACTCGCCTTCGAATGCCTTGTTGTAGTCAACATCCAACTTCTTGGGAACACAGGCGCCTGCCCCTAAAGCCAGAAGCACTGTCTTCGAGTAATGCTCTTGCGTCATATCGGTGACTACCTGCCAGTTGCCGTCTTCCATTCTGTTCAGGTTGAGGACTTTCTCACCCAGACAAAGTTTTGGCTTGAACAGTGCGGCCTGGGTTGCCAGGTTCTTTGCTAGGTCCTTAGCAAGAATCTTGGGATGACCGGCGACATCGTACACATACTTTTCCGGATAAAGCGCTGTGAGCTGCCCGCCGAGTTCAGGCAAGACGTCGACTATCTTTGTTTTCAGTCCGCGAAGACCTGCATAAAACGTTCCAAACAAGCCGGTCGGGCCGCCGCCTATGATCGTGATGTCATAAAGATCCATGACTTGGATTGAGTCTCCAATGATTCGTGTTAATCAACCGGCTATTGTAATACACTAATTACGCTATTTGCTCTGTGTTCACAAATCATGAAGAACCTGAGACAGCCATCCAGCCAGCATTACACGGATGAGCACGAAACAATGCGACTTTGCCTTGAACTAAGCGATTCTTGGAGTGCAAGCGCTCCGTGACTGGAATGACATCCGCCTAATGAACTATAGAGAGTTTGGCAAAACCGGAATTAGGGTCTCTGAGATTGGTTTTGGGGCGTGGGGTATTGGAGGCAACGAGCACGGCAACAGCTACGGTTCTACCGACGACAAGATATCAATTGAAGCTATCAACAGGGCTTTTGACCTCGGGTGCAACTATTTCGACACAGCCGACGTTTATGGCAGAGGGCACAGCGAGGAGCTTATAGGTAAGGCGCTCAAAGGCAAGCGCGACAAGGTAGTGATTGCAACCAAGGTGGGAAGCGACTTTTACCAAGGACTGGGCTTTAAGACGTTCACGCCGGATTACATTAGATTCGCTCTCGAAAAGAGCCTCGAGAGATTGCGAACTGATTACATAGATGTATATCAGCTGCACAACCCACCGATCAAACGATTGAATGACTCCTCCACCTATAGCACTATGCAAGAACTCAAGCGCGAAGGCAAAATTCGGGCCTGGGGTGTTTCCGTTTTTGATCCCTTGGAGAGTCTAGCCGCTCTTAAAGCCGGTCAGCCCGACAGTCTGCAGGTTGCATTCAATCTTTTTGCAGCTCGCTCTTACGAGAAGCTCTTCAATCAGGCACATGAGGCGGGCTGTGCAATCATTGCCAGAGAAGTGCTCTCCAATGGTTTCCTCACTGGCAAATACACCGAGCAATGCGAATTTGAAACGGGAGACATTCGAAGCACCTGGCCGCGAAAGTTCATCAATGCCAGAGTTCTTGCCGCAAATAACATAGCCAGAGTTTTTGCAGGCAAGCGATCGGTACTCGAAGTTTCGCTGCGCTATGCACTTGATAACAAGAGTATTTCAGTCGTAGTCATTGGTATGAAGACACCAGAGCACGCATCCGAAGATTTCGCAGTCTCAGATCTCACACCGCTGAGCGAGTCCGAGTCCAATCTTCTGGGGCAGCTTCAATCCGCCAATTTCAATCTTTAGAACAACTATCTGTTAACTACGGTGCGCACTTTCGCGCCATCTGAAGACATGACCGGAACATTGTAAGTGTGTGTCGACAGCCCGGGATGAGGAATGTAGTGATGCTGTCTCGTTTGCATCATCGAAGGAGCATCCATCTGATATGGTGGCGCGGCTTGCTGAATTCCACCTGTCCATCCTTGAGGTTGCACCGATTGGCCACTCCAGTTTTGCTGTGCTGCGCCGTTTTGCGCACTTCCAAAATGGCTGGGTGCTGATTGAGTCATGTTATTTGGAGCGAAAGTTTCGGGATGGTAGCCTGGTACAGTGGTGTTTGGTGTGTAGATGTAGCCGCCAGTCGCAGTCGTTCTAAACGGCATTGCAGAACGCACACCCGCTATCATCCGGCGGTCGGCAGCCGCAGTAGGTGAGTACGCGTTGCTTCCCAAAACTTGATTGGCGAACGGCTCATTGTGCCGAATCCAGTAAAGAACAAACAACCAACCGACAAACGCCGAGAACATGAGGAAGAACAGCACGTTGGGCGAGATATGAATACCAGCGAAGAGATTTGAGAGCTTCATCGATTGCAGTGCACTATTCCAAATGACCGTCTGCTGCGGGGCTTGACCTTCTGGCGCGTGATCTCCGTGATCGCCATGACCTCCATCGGCATGCCCTGCATCATGGCAGTCGTGGTCGAGTCCTAGTAAGTGAGACAGAATGTTGTGGTGATTATTGTGGTCGAGCCCAAGCAACTGCCCGAGGCTCATTCCGTGCTTATGCGAACCACCGTCATGGCCGCCATGATCGTGGCCACCGTGGTCGTGTCCATGATCGTGACTGTGGTCGTGACTGAAGTCATGGCGATGATCGAAATGATCGTGACCGCCGTGGTCATGACCTCCATGGTCAATACCACCGCTGTCGCTGCCACTACCTCCATCCATGAAGGTCCCTGACATACGCTCCTCCTTGGAGGCGGGTATATCATGACATCCAATCTTGTATAGATCTATATTTGTTATTTCATATTGATCTGAGGTTCTTCGTAGAAACCTCACTTAAGACAGAAGATTCGAATTAAAATTAGTTGCTATTTATCTAAACCATGATATCCACCCTGGCATGACGACAGAAGAGCGCCTGGCGCAAATAGAAGAGCAACTTGACGAAATTCGCCAACGCAATAATCGGGTCGAATCAGACAAGGCGTGGGAAACAAGCCCAATGCGGCTGTTTTCTATCTGCACACTGACTTATCTGTGCGCATTTGCTTTGTTGTCGGTTATCGGCAGCGAACGTCCGTGGCTGAGTGCGATGGTACCGGTTGCGGGCTTCTTCCTTTCCAGCCAATCGCTGCCAAGCATCAAGAAATGGTGGCTCAAGGCTAGATATCAGAAAGGAGTGCAAAGCACTCCTAACATCCAGTCCGATTAGTGACTATCTGACTTCCACGCCTTCCATCAAGGCGACTCTGTGACGAAGCCCCTCAACCACTTTGGGAACCTCAAACAAAGTCGGCAGTTTCTCCTCAATACTGGTGATGTGTCGGGTCAACTCAATATTTTTCTCCATCAACTTGATCAAAATTTGCTGGGTAGCGATTAACTGCCTTTGGTTATCGATCAGTTGGTTGGACATGCGGCTTGATTCCATGCGTTGATCAACACTCAAAGTGATCAATTCACTGAAACGCTCTAGTAACTTTTGTACTTGTGCCTGCAGCTGCTGGGCACCATCTGTGGTACCACCAGACAGCTGCGGACTGTTTACTTCAGATTGCTCGTCGAAAAATTTCTCGAATCCTTCCAGGCCGAGATCCGATTCCTGGTTGTCTTCTGGTTTGCGCTTAGCTTCAGGCATCAGCCCAGTCCCTCCGGCGTGTGAGACAAGATAGAGGCAGCACCAGTTACAGTGCGGCTGCTCTCTGTGTGGAATATAAAAGGCCCCCTCTTGGCGCCTTTAGAATTATAACTAAAGCCGATAATAAGGCAAGCAAAAAAGCAAAGATTTTATGCCTGAAAAATTGTTAGATCGACGCTCGCGTATGCACGAGTTTGCCAGCCTTGATAGTCTGGCAAACCGGGTTCTGGCCTAGGTTATAGGGAATTTCTTCCAAGGACTGGACATCATATATGGTTATATCCGCCTGACGTCCGCGAGTTAGCTGCCCGACGGTGCCACCACGGCCGACGGCATATGCCGCGTTGATCGTGAGAGCGCTCAAAGCCTCTTCTGGCGTGAGTTTTAAGTGTAGACAGGCTAGACCATAAATGAGGGGCAGGGAGAATATATGGCAGGAGCCAGGATTGAAGTCGGAGCCGACAGCAAGAGCAACACCTTGGTCGATCATCTTTCGGGCCGGCGCATGGTGTGGCAGGTTGAGAAAGAATGATGTGCCCGGCAGAACGACTGCGATGGTATCACCGGCGGCGAACAAGGATATTTCCTCGTCTGAAATATTCAACAGGTGATCGGCGCTGGCCGCTCCGATTTTTACCGCCAAGCTGCTGGCTCCAAGATTTTTAAACTCGTCGGCATGCACTCGGGGCTTCATGCCCAACCTGGCTGCGGCCTCGAATATACGCCGCGTATCTTCAAGTGTGAAATAGCCTTCGTCACAGAAGACATCGACGAATAAATCGTCACCCGCGTCCCTATATTTCTCAGACACTCGCACCGCCGATGGCAGCATATCGTCGATGATGTCCTTCACGTATTGCCCACGGTCGCAACCTGGAGGGAAGGCATGCGCCGGCATAAAAGTGGGCACCAGTTCGATCGGCTGCTCATCACGCAATACGTAGATGGCTTCGAGCATTCTAAGCTCGCTTTCTCGATCGAGCCCGTAGCCGGTCTTGACTTCACAGGTGGTGGTACCGCACTCGAGCATGCGACTAAGTCGTCGGCGGCCAAGCTCTACAAGTTGTTGAAGCGTGGCACCACGCGTGGCGCGCATACTCGCGACAATACCACCGCCGGCTTCGGCGATTTCCTTGTAGGTTTTGCCCTGGCAGCGCATCGTAAATTCATTGGCGCGATTTCCAGCAAAAATCAAATGCGTGTGCGAATCGATCAGTCCAGGTGTAACCAGCTTGCCGGACGAATCGATGACTGAAGTTGAACTGGAGGGTTCGAATTCCGAGAGTACAGCATCAGCTTCGCCGGCAGCCAGAATACGATTTCCGTTGATTGCAATGGCTGCGTTTTTTATTCGCTTGACCGAAGCATGCATCTGACTTCCGCGCGCAGGCCCGTCTGCCACGTCCGGCGTAGCCAATTCACCGATTGGATAAATTAGAAGGTCGACCGCGTTCGATTGATCTTTTTGCCCAGGCAAGTTTTTGGATACTTCAATAGACATACAACTATCGTTTCATCTTGCGACAATCAACGCCAGAGAATATCACGTTTATGTCCACAAGAGCATCCATAAGAGGTTCAGGAGCCCACCCAAATCACGCGACTTGGATGGACACCCTTCCTCTGGTGGTGAAACTCAATGCATCTATTTATTACCTGTTACCAGCTAAGCAATCTTCGAAACTTGCTCGCAAACAACATTGGAATTGGAAGGCGGATTAGGATGAGAACTCGCCGACTTAGCCTTGTCTTCTAAAGTCTTGCAATGCATGCAGTCTTCGTCTTTGCCGTGTGCAGCAGGTTCTGTGAATTGCTTCATCTCTTCCAAGTCTTTGACGATCTCAGGCCAATGCACTCGATAGATGGCATCATCCATGGTGAACGATGTCACCTGACGCTCCGTTGGTCCAATCTTGCAAAACGTCATCGATAATCGTTCAAACGGCCACCTAACTTTCAAACGTTCTGCCAGAAACTGCTTCACCAACATACTTGGAGCGGGCCACGCTGGATCAAACGGCTTGACCGGTTTGAGCGCGTACTGAACAAACTCGAGTCGTCGCTCCTTTGGATGCCACAAAATCAAATCGAAAGTTTCTTCAATATATACACGTAAGTGAGGAACCCGCGCGCGCACCCTAAGCGCAACTGCCACCACCTCAGCACCGGCTGGTTGATACGGCCTTTGCGAATAGTTCGACAGCGTTTTGTAGGCAAATAAGAACGCCTTTGTAGATCCTTCACGCCCCTTAAATTGATCGTTGAGTCGCTCGATTGGCCAATGCTGACCCATAAACTTTTGAATTTGAGTGGCGCCGGTTAGCTTGCCGCGATTTATTTCAGCAAGTCCTCTTAAGATGAAGCGCTTACAGATAGAACTAGGACTTGCGCCGAGGTTGCGTCCGGAGAACTTGTTGAACGCAAGATGATATGCGCGCTTGCAAGTCCGGAATGTCTCGATCATTGAAGAACAAAACAGAGTGCGGTCCATAAAACTAACCCCCTGCCAGTTGATTACCTTACGTTTGTATGTCATACTAATATATAGTATGACAACGCCATCAGTCAAATGAAAAACTCTAGCTGATAATTTCGACCGGTCTACACCATCTATAGTTCCCGCCGACCATCCTACAGAACCGGCTTGACATCAGCGTTTCAGCGAAATCAGATCAAACATCGTATACATATAGAAGGAATGATCGTTTGAAGATATTGATCACACGCCGTTTTATACACGACAGCAATTCTTTGAGAATTCGCAGCCAGATTAAACATGCTCAGAATCTACTATTTATAAGGATCGGCAAACTTTCCTCAGGTAATGTGTGGACAAAAAGAGATCTGAACTTTTTGGGACTGTCAAACGTTATTAAAGTAGCGCCCTAACTCGCGGGAGACTACTAGATATCAGTAGGACATATGCGACGCGATCATCAAGGCTAGCAAGCCAAGGCACCAGTTATGGTGCTTACAGAAGAGGTACTCGCCGTGTTTAGCATCAAACAACCTAATTATGACTCTCTTCAACCCGTGCTCTCAGTCTCGGAGCTTACTACACATATAAAAGATGTGTTGGAGACTGAGTTCGACTTTGTTTTAGTCTCTGGAGAGATTAGCAACGCAAAACTGTATCCGTCCGGACACTGGTACTTCTCGTTAAAAGACAAAGATGCGACTCTGCCGTGCGTGTGCTTCAAAAACTCTACCTTACATATGAAGTTCAAATTGGAAGACGGCATGGCGGTTGTCGCACGCGGAAAACTCAGTGTTTATCCACCACGCGGTGCCTACCAAATGGTGGTCACATCGCTTGAGCCGGTCGGCGTAGGCGCATGGCAGCTGGCATTCGATCAGCTTCGCAAACAACTCGATAGCGAAGGCTTACTGGATTTGGAGCGAAAGCGTCCAATTCCTCTTGCTCCTCGCAAAATTGGAGTGGTCACGAGTCCGGTGGGAGCAGCAGTCCGCGACATAATCAGCGCACTGACACGCAGAAACAAATCAGTAAATGTCGTAATTGCGCCAGCGAAGGTTCAAGGGGAAGGTTCAGTCGAAGACATTGTCGAAGCGCTCAACTATCTTCAATGCATCCCCGATGTCGATGTAATTCTCGTGGCACGCGGCGGAGGCTCTATCGAAGATCTCTGGTCGTTCAACACCGAGCCCGTAGCTCGTGCAGTCGCAACATGCAGAGTGCCGGTAATCTCCGGCGTAGGACACGAAACAGACATAACCATCTGCGATCTCGTCGCAGACCTACGTGCGCCCACTCCAACTGCGGCCGCCGAATTGGTTTCCAGGGCGAGTGCCGAACTCTCAGACAAGTGGGAGCACTTAGATCACAAACTTTGGTCTTCTCTCGAGATGCGCATGAAAGATGCGAGACGACAACTTGAGAAATTCGACCCATGGCACAGCCTCAAGCGCTATCAAGAAAGATTGAAGCGATTGGACGCAAGCGTCTTGCACAGGCGCAACCAAATGATCAACTTGATGGTTAATGCGTTTTCGCAGGCAACTCATAGATTGAACATGAATAGAGAAAAACTTCTTGCGCTTAGTCCCAAAAGTGTGATGAATCGAGGCTTCTGCGTAGTCCGCAAATCGAGCGGCGAGATCATAATCGATGCCTCATTCGTTGCTCAAGGAGAAACGCTAGAAATTCTTCTGCTCAACGGCAGCCTGCGAGTCAAGGTAGAAGAAGTCATTCCTCCATCCTGAAATCCAATTGAACAAAAGTCTTTTTACCCCAGTCCAACATCTCAGATCCACTCAATAAAGGAGAACGTCATGGCAAACCCACAAGATTTCGAAACCAGCCTGGCAGAGTTGGAGTCGGTTGTGCAAGAACTCGATGGCGAGTTGAAACTCGAGCGCGCACTTGAGCTTTTCGACAGAGGCATCAAGTTATCTTCTATCTGCGAAAAGTTTCTCAAAGGCGCTGAGCAAAAAATAGAGATTCTGCGCAGATCTCCAGAAGGCGAAATTTTCACCGAGCCGTTCGAGACTCGCGCCGATGAACTGTTGCAACCCTTAAGCTCTAAACCTTAACCCAGACTTGAGTTAGCGACCCAACCTGTCCGATTTGCAAAATAGCAGAACGGCTTGGAATCGCAGTTCTTGTAGTGAACAGTTGCGAGGAAAGACTTACGAAGCTTCAAGAACAGAAGTTTGATGTGGTCATGATGGACTGGCTCACTGCCCGAAGTAGACAGCGAACAGATCTCAGTCCGCTGTAACACGGTCTCGGGCTTGACGGGAGATTGAGACCTTAAGCTTCGACAGGCTGAGCAGCTTCTTCTTTTGTTTCAGCTGATTCTTCCTTGACTTCCTTGGTTGGGAAGTAACCTTCGGGTTTCACTTCGACCGAGAACTCGCCTTGTACATCCGGCGCCAACTTGACAACAACCTTAAAGGTACCCAAAGAAGCGACTTCTTCCAGCGGCTTAACCAAACGCTTGTCGATTTGACTTCCGAGCGCCTTTTCGAGAGCGGTGGCGATTTCTTTAGTCGTAATCTTGCCGTAGAGCTTGCCACCTTCACCGGCTTTGACGGTCAACACAATTGTTCCAACGCCTGAGATTTTGGCGGCGAGGTCGACGGCTTCTTGGTGAGCGGCAGCAGCACGCTTCTTCAAAACTTCAGCATCTTCCTCACGCTTTTTGAGGGTGCCAGGAGTCGCAAGGACCGCAAGCTTTCTGGGTTGGAGGAAGTTGCGGAAATACCCAGGCGACGCTTCGACGATATCGCCGGCCTTTCCGAGTTTTTGGACGTTCTGCTGCAAAATGACTTTCATGACATCTCCCAGTTCAAGCAAGGGCGAGGATTCGGACTATATATACGAATCTAAGAATTTACCACGAGTCGCCCCTCAGGGCAGTGGTATTCGCCTCTTTTGCTTAATCTTTCGTTCAAAAACCTGTGAGTTTAAGCCACATTTCTGAGGCACATGAAATTGCTCTTCTCTCGTACGAACCCGTCAATTCCATAAATGACAAGTTCTTTTCTTTCTCTCATAGCCCAAGTCTTGGCCGCCTCAACTGCTTCCACTTCGCTTGCAAAAGACCTGAGTGGTTCTTTTTGACCTGCATTCGATCATGCAATTGCTTGCTCAGAGGCTGCGGTCACTCTTCTTCGCCAAAACATTCCCGGCACCGAATACGATGCATTGGACGAACTCGGATTGGCGTTCATGCAAGTTGGAAAACTGGAAGCTGCCATTCCTTGCTTTCGCGAAGCCTCTGAAATAGTGAGTCATGCGCTCTACAACAACCGGCGACTTAGTGATGGCCTAACAACTATGCACATTGAGGTTACTGGCTCTCCAGGAAGATTAAATCAAGTTCGTTTGTTGATAGGTACGGTATATTAGGTTGTTAGAGCGCCTCTAGCGTTATTCCCGCAGCCGACAAAACTGATGGATGTGAATTCAGATACCTCTTTGTTGATTTCACTTGGGCGAGTTTTCCGGGCAGAATTGCTTGTAAAAAAAGCGGTGGATCAAGTTTCAGATCGATGCACCCACGTGCAGACACGATTGTTCCTCGCACGTCTAAATTTGATGCATTCAGCCAATCAGCATCAACTTCGCACGATTTGCGACAATTTGTCGTTCAGTCCGGCGGATCACTTTGAGATTCCCGACGCAATCGAAAAGTTGATGACAAAGAGGAACATTCCAGAGCGGTTGCTATTGTCATGGCTCAATCAATGCGAGACGATGCTTGGGAATTTGTATGAAGATATAGAAGCAGCAGACTTGCCTGATTCTACCGAATTTCTCAAGATTCGGGCTCGATTGAAATCGTATGCATCAGAGCTTAACTTGATTACATTGGACACGACCGAAATCAACGACATGTCTTGCTGGAATTCTGAAGAGCCAGTGTTGGATTTCTAAACTTCCGCACCAATTCCGATACCACTTGAAATTGAGGGCGACTGGGCTTTAGAGACGTTCTCTAAACATCCCGCGCACGCCCGATGGGTCTGTGAGGAATCCAAAGCGTTTGTAAAACCCATCCGTTCCTGGGTCTGCATAGAGAGTCACAAGCGGAATCTCATACTCATCGAGTTCCTTCAACAGTTCATACATCACAAGTCGTCCAATGCCTAAACGCTGGTAGTTCGGGCGCACGACCATGTCCCAAACCGTTGCATTGAAAACCTTGTCGCCTGTGGCCCTGGCGAAACCCACCATGACTGTTCCATCCCAAACTGAAACAACTGCAAGGCTGTTCAATAATGCTTTGGTAATCAGAGCCGGCTCGCGGCGGCTCCAGCCCACCGAAGCGCAAATATCCTGCACGTCCTCAGGTGGAACATCTTTGGCATGGCTAATCACCAGATTCTCTGGAAGAGGATCTTTGGAATTATCATGACGTTTCCAAATTCCGGACAGAACCATAGAAGAGGATTTCTACCGCCTTATTAGGGTGCTCACTGATTCCACGTGAAAGGTCTGGGGGAACAAGTCCACAGGTTGAATCTGAATCGTTTTATACCCAGTCGCTGCATCGTTCAACATATCGGGCGCACCGGCCTCCAGCAATTTCAGGTCCCTGGCTAGTGTTGCGGGGTTGCAGCTCACATACAGTATAGCTCCGGCACCGCTTGAAAGCAGGGCTTGGACGACCTCAGGCGCAAGACCTTTGCGGGGCGGGTCGACCACCACTACATCGGGCGCAAAACCGCCGGCAATTAGCGATGGCAGCTCATCTTCGACTCTCGCCAACTTAAACTCGACATTGCTGAGGGCGTTGAGCCGGGCGTTTTCTCTGCCGTCGGCAACCGCGGCAGGGTGGTCTTCAATGGCGACCACATGTCCCACTAACGGCGCCATCCAGAGCGCTATCGTACCGACTCCTGCATAAGCATCAACCACATCCAGCCCGCCGACCGGCGTACCAATTGCATCTGCAATGTTCTGTAAGCCGTTGGATACGCTTTCCAGAAGCGTCACCGCCTGTTGTGTGTTGACTTGGAAGAAACTAGTAGATGACAGGCGAAAGTGCAGTCCCTGGCGATTCTTCTCGGGCAGCGTGGCCTTATCAGACTGGAGAACCTCCTCAATATAAGGATCTCCAGCGATGCACACGGTCGTATCTCCCAGAATTCGATTTCCTCGATGCGGATTGAGATTGACGCAAACACCCGTCACTTCCGGCACGAGGGACATGAGCCCTTCTGCAACCCCAGCAATCGAGTCGGGAATGGTGTCTTCCGGTAAGTTCAAAACCAGCGTGACAAGCACTTTTTCAGAGGCGAAGCTATAGCGGAAATTGATGTGCCTCAAGAGCCCATTGTGGCGCTTTTCGTCGTAAGCATCGACCTCAAAGGTTTCGCAGAGATCCTTCACCGATTCCAGCACGCGGTCGAGAAGCTGCGGCTGAACCGGGCAGTGTTTGATGTTGACGAGTTCATGACTGTTCACTTTGAAGTAACCAGCCAAAATGCGTTGAGATCCCTTTGGGTTCTTCACGGGAAACTGAACTTTGTTGCGGTAGTTGAGCGGGTCGGCGGCGCCTATCGTGGGCAGAACAACCGCGGGATCCAAACCACCGATGTGCTTGATTGTCTGTTTCACAAGATCGGTTTTGGCGGCCGTTTGGTGTTGATAATCGATGTGTTGCCACTGACAGCCCCCGCACACGTTGAATAATGAGCAAGGCGGTTTTGCCCTTTGCACGGAGGGCTCGATGATTCGCTTGAGCGCGGCTTTCGCGAAGCCCTTTCTCACATCGAAAACTTCGACTTCCGCTTTGTCACCAGGGGCGGTGCGATCCACAAACAATGCAATGCCGAGGTCTTTACTAACTCCTTCGCCGCCCGGAGCAAGAGACGTAATCGAAACGGTTTTGACGTCGCCTTTTTGAATCATATAATGCCACTTTATCTAAGTGAGCAGATGATACCAAGCCCTGACGATCAGTGCACGCGAACAGCTCTCACAATCTTTGCCGCCACGAGCTTTCTTGATTTGTTGCGCTTGGATATGCGCATCCTTCCTGGAATCATGGTTTTCACGATGGCGTACTGATTGCGCAAGGTCTGCCAATCATGGCGCCTGGCGGCATCTTCCATTGCCAGTGCATGAGCTCGAGTGGTTGAAATGTCGTAGCCCTGCTTTTCGAGATTCTCGAGGTCGCGCCATACTTCCTGGCGTTCCCTCTTCATGTAATCACCAACCACCGCTGATGGTGCCATGATTTGTTGATACGACATAGAGCGATAGTGAGATGCAATATCATTCGGATTTCCTCTCACCACCGAAAGCGCGGAAAGGAGTGCAGCTTGCGAAATTTCGCCGCTTCCGTACTGCCGCACCAATGCTGTCGGCACAATCACCGTGTAGAAACTCTGTTGTCCGTCGTCTTCAAAGAAGTGCGCGCGCAGCTCCGTGATCATTTGATCGAATTCTTTGGACAGCGCATTTGCCATTAGGACTGCGTCGATCTTCAAGTCAGTTTCTGAACTTTTGGGGTGCCTGTACAACGAGACAGAAACGGTTGAACCAAACACGGAAACCGAGGTTTCCGGGCACAGCTTCCAGATGCCGGCTCTTTTGATGATGCTTCGAACTGTAGACCCATTGTAAAGCGGCGCGGCGGAAGCAGACGGCGTCGAAAACGCCGACATCGCGGTTAATGAAATCGCACAAGCCGAGAGTGCTGCGATCGCCTTAGCCTTCATGTGATATGGATCCCACCGAGAGATGACATTATTTTAACTGAATGATGGCAAGTATTCGCTGTCAAGAGGTCGATTTTATTGTTCGGAGCGCTGAAGTTAACCTCATGAAATCTTCGATTGCCAGGGGTTACAATGCAGCCGCCTGAAATCTATACATGTAGATGATGATGGCTGCCGGATATTGACGGCGCGAGCTTCATGCAGCAACTCTCAAAAAACTTGGCATTTGATTCGAACTTGAAGAAGAGTTCGAGCCCGCGCGTAGAGAAGATTTCTGCATATTGGCGAGAGCTTGATGGATTGCGAACGATCGCCTTCCTGTTGGTTTTCTTGCACCATGCACCGACGCTTCCGACATCTACACAACTACCGTGGCTTTCGGCAGCGATAACGAGACTCGCAAACTGGGGGTGGGCTGGAGTAGATCTCTTTTTTGTGCTCAGTGGATTTTTGATCACAACATTGCTGTTGCAAGAGAAGCAGAAATTTGGCTCGATATCGCTGAAGTTTTTCTATGCACGAAGAGCGATTCGAATTTGGCCTGCGTATTATCTGGTTCTCTTTACGCTGTGCTTCGGTATTCCGCTAGCGCAGGGAATCTGTTTCCAACCGGAGTTTCAGCGATTTCTTCTGGCGCAGTTTGTTCCACTCTCGCTTTTTTTGGGCAATGTAAGTCTTACATTTTCTCTTGATGCGCTAGTTACGGTGAGCAAGTTGACGGCTTTCCCCGTAACAAGTGCAGTAATGCCGCTTTGGTCTTTGGCGGTTGAGGAACAGTTTTACCTCACCTGGCCACTGATTGTGATGCTCGTGAAGAAACCGCGAAATATTTTGAGGTGGGCGGGTGCACTTTTCATGGTTTCGATTGCATCACGGACGGTGCTCTGGTCTGATAGTCGCACAACAATGCTTGCGCAACTGCCCGCGCCCCATACGGCGTATTATCACTGCACTCTATCGCATCTTGATGGTCTGATGATAGGGGCGATAATAGCAATTACTGCAGTGCATTATCCGAATGTATTCGCGCGGCTGGCCCGTCACGGCTGGGCTTTGTTCGCTGGCGGATTTGCCGCACTCTTTGCGATTGGTTGTTGGGCACCATCATTGATGCTTAATACTTGGTTCAATGTTCCGTTGTTTGCGATCATTGCGGTCTCATTTGGATCACTCTTGATTGCAGCGCTCTCTTGCCGCTGGTGGAAGGCATTTCTCTCATCTGCACTGCTTGCCGGCCCCGGGAAAATTACATACTGCATGTATCTAATCCACTATGCAGTATTGGCGGGGGTTGGATTTTTGCTGAACGGCAAGAGCTTCGATGGCTGTACGGGCTGGTCGCTGTATTTTTCAAGTGCGCTTGTTGCGACCTATCTTTTGTCGCTGCTCAGCTGGTGGTTGATCGAAAGCCGCTGTCTCAGTCTGCGCAGGCACTTCCGGCGCGAGTAGGCCGAAACGCCCAGTAATCCACGGATCTCGAACGAGCACTTAGCACATTAAGCGCTCCCAATTTATTCTGAAATCACTGAGTTTTTCGTGTCGCTCAACCGGTTTTGAATATATAGTGGTATTGGAGGAATAGAGATGCCAGATCTATTTGAAGCCATTTCACGTCGTTTCGATTCGCTTGAGCAGAAAATCGACGCACTTTCAGGTCGATTCGATTCACTTGAGCAGAAGACCGATGCTAGATTCGATTCGACCGATGCTAGATTCGATTCGCTTGAGCAGAAGACCGATGCCGCCGTTGCTCAATTAGGTTCGCTTGAGCAGAAGACCGATGCCAGATTCGATTCGCTTGAGCAGAAGACCGATGCTGCCGTTGCTCAATTAGGTTTGCTTGAGCAGAGGACCGATGCTAGATTCGATTCGACCGATGCTAGATTCGATTCGACCGATGCTAGATTCGATTCGACCGATGCTAGATTCAACTCGCTTGAGCAGAAGACCGATGCCGCCCTGGCTCAGTTACATTCACTTGATAAAAAGAGCGATGCCATACTCGATCGATTGTCAGGTTTTCAAATACATGTAGACAAGCGTTTTGGCGAGGCGTTCAAAAAGTTTGATGGTATTGGAAGGTACCTCAAGAACATTGACAAATCGATTCAAATGTTTGAACCACTATTCGAAATGGAATACCGCATCAGAAAGCTGGAAGGAAATGAACCCAAGAGCGGATAAGTTAGAATGGTCTGTGCTCTCGGGAACCGACCGTCAATGACCATTGACCTGATTCACGTATCGGATATTCATTTTGGCTCGGGAGAGTCACATGGGCGTTTGAACCCAGAGACCGGGCTCAACGTCAGGTTTGAAGATTTCGTGCAGGCGCTCACTCGCGTCGTGGATTATGCTGTTGAGAACAGCGTTGATGTCTTCCTTTTTTCAGGTGACGCGTATCGCAATGCTTCACCAGAACCGATTTACCAGAAGTTTTTTGCAAGGGAACTCAAAAGACTATCGGCGGCAAACATAAAATCCATTCTCGTCGTCGGCAATCACGATCAGATTCTGCGATCTACTGCCAGCCATGCAATGTCTGTGTTTCAGAGCCTCGAAGTACCGGGCGTTCTCACTATCGACAAACCACAAATGCTGCGGATTGATACCGCAAACGGTGCATTTCAGTTAATTGGCGTTCCTCACATTTCTCGGCATCATATGATGACCATCGATAAATACCGCAACATGGCGAGCGGCGCTATCGACAAGGTGTTGATCGACAATCTGCACGACGTGCTGCAGGGTTACTATGACGACCTTGATCCAGGGCTGCCGACGGTTACTACCGCACATTTGGGCGTCGACCGAGCAATTGCGGGCATCGAGTCTGAATTGTTGATTGGATACTCTTTGACGTTCCCCACAGAACTTTTCATTGATAAGCGCGTGGATTATGTGGCACTTGGTCACATTCACAAGTATCAGATCATTCGAGCAAAGGAGCCTGCTGTAGTATACGCAGGAAGCTTAGAGCGGGTGGACTTTGGAGAGGAGAAGGAGGATAAGGGGTTCATTCACGTTCGTCTTGCGCGGGGCGAGACGAAGTATGAGTTCCACAGCATCAAGCCGCGGCCGTTCATCACGATTGATGCTGACGTGACAAAGACGGAAGATCCGACAAAGATTCTTCTTACGAAGATAAAGAAGCAACTTGTTGATGGTTGCGTACTACGTGTTCGCTATCGAATAAATCAAGAGCAGTTGGCTACGATAGATGATGCACAGTTGAGAGAAGCAGCTGCGAGTGCGCTGACTGCGCGGTTCTTGCCAGAAATAATTCCCGCGATAAATCGGGCGCGACTGCCTCAGCTTACAGAAAGTGCGGTGTCTTCTCCGCTTTCGGCTCTAGAGACTTACCTCGGCGATGTCGATGATGAGCGAAAGCAACGGCTCTTGGAGCGGGCACGAAAGGTGATGGCTGAGACCGAGCAGCGCCTTACCGGAGATTGAGCGCGCAAAGAGAGATCGGTTGCGTTAAAATGCAGGACGAGGGGAGGCATAGCAAGGAGTGCATATGGTTTATCGACACGGTCCGTTTATTGCGATCGCCACAATTTCGCTGCTTGGATTGGTACTCGTTATGTCTTCATCAGATGCAAAAGATCAGGTTTCTAAAGACGGTTTGACTGTCTCGCATGACGCGAGCCAAGATCCGCCGTTTGAGTGGACACTTGAACGCATGTTGTTGGCGCAGCCGATGCCGATGACGGCAGAGGGTCGCAGCTTTCTCAACACACATCCGAGTTTGGATGGCATTCGAACATGGGATGATGCGAAGTTTGATGCATACTTGGATTCGGACTACGCAAAACAACATATGTCGGAAGAAGCATTGCGATGGCGTGAACTTGCGGTGATGTTGGAGGGGCAGTCCGCGCGAGGCTCGAAAGTGCTCGGGAAGCCGGTTGCCACGAATACGAAGACGAAGTGCCTTGTTGATTGGAGCAAACTCACGGTTGATGATCTTCGCAAAATGCTTGACGGGAAAGAGAAGCGAAGTGTTTTTGCACAGATGAAGGTCTGGCGGCAAGAGATTGCCGAGTTGGCATCGAAGGTTGAAGCTATGCGCAAAGAGGCGGAGACCAAGGGAATCTCGGACCGGTTTGAGGAGGCTGTGTCGACCGGGTCTGATTAGACGAACGACTGGAAAGAGAAACGGGAAGAAGGTATCGGCGTGGCAATAGGCCGATACCTTCTATCGATCAATCCGTCATTCGGGCTCGGGTCTTTCCAACGTCGAACGCTTGAAGTAGTCGATGGCGCTTTCCGGGGCAGATGGCTCTCGATAAAAGGAAAAAGTTTCCTTCCCATTTTTCAGAATCGCAATATCTGTAGGATCGCCGACATGAAGTTTCGCACCACCTGCGAATTCAATGGCATGCCCACCTCCAAACACTTCGGTTACGTGCGGTCGGCTCGGCAAAGGAGACCCAAAGTTGAGCAACCTCGTTTGACTTTTGAGACGCTCGAAACCTGTTAGCGCAGGCGGCTCAAAATACCTGTGTGGCTCTCCTGGCACTGTGATTTCGAGAGCGCCACATCGATGCTCGCGAACTTCAAGCCAATCCTTGTAGGTTACGGTGCGGTCGACCCATCTTCCTGCATATTGTCCTTCATGTATGGTCACGCCAGCATCTAGGTGGTTCATTTGAACTCGCTTGTTGCCGAGCTTCACACTGCCGGTCTCGAGCGTGGCACGAGGCGGCTTGTACGCGCATTGCATCTCACGACGTGTTCGCATGATGCTCGCAGATGTGGTTCCCAATGATGCGGCGAGTGTGGACAACACTGAATCATAAGCGAAACGACCGAGTTCGTTTGTCAGTACTTCTTTGTCTTTGGACAAGTTATGGCTGGATGTCCAGGCGTCAGAAAGGGCGTCGCCGATTCGAGCTAACTTGTCGGTTTGAGCGAGATCGAAGAGCGCAGATGTTGTGAGTCCGACATTTGCAGCGGTAGAGAGTTCCTGAAGACAGCGAGATGCGCCTGTGACTTTGGCCAGGACAAATCCTGACACCACTGCGGTACCGATTCTCGCTGCCGTTCCTACCGGATCTTCCTTTGCTTCATTGAAACCCTCATTCACTCCTTGTACCAGACTTGATTGAAGCAGATAGGCTTCTCGAGCCAGTTTTGCAGCTACCGTTTCTTCGCCATCAGGACGTTGATGATGACAGTCGGTAGAGTTGCTGTGATCTTTTACGAGCTTCCACGAATTGATTTTCTTGGCGAATTCTGAATTGTCGGGCATGACTGAGTTCCTCCAGTTTGTATCTGGCGGCACTTCAGGGGGAGCGCACACTGCATGCAGAATAGTCGACGGTTTTTAGAATTGCACTGTGTAAATCCACAGTCCCCACAAGATTAATCGAATCGGTCCGAATTGTGAAGGCGCCGATTTTTGCCGTCTTGCGAGTTTAGATTTTGAACGACTGTGATTCTGCGGATGGATGGGCGCAGTATAAAATTTCATGGTCCGAACTCTCAAGCACCTGATTTGAGTTCGCAGGCACGCGTTTTAGCGTGGACAACTGGGAATAACACTGATGCTATGCCCGAACGGTTGCACGGGCTTCTACAATTGGCGGGGGAGATCATGGCAGCATTGGGTGCGTCCGAGGAAACGTGGCAATCTTGCACGGCGCAAGCTGCTTTGGCGGCAAAAAGCGGTAATCTTCCACTGGCCGAGCACCTTTGGACCGAAGCAGCAGAAGAAGCTGCAGCGCTTGATCCCAACAGTGTCAGGCTTCCAATGTGCCTCGAAGCACTGGCAGAGGTCTATTGGCGCCAGGGAAAGCTCCGGCAAGCAGAAAATGTCGCACGAAAAGCTTTCGATTTGTATGAAAAGATTTTGCCCGCCGGTCACAGTGACATAGGCGAAGCGGCGACCAACTTGGCAATGATCTATCACTGGCAGCAAAAATACGGTCAGGCAGAGGCGCTCTATCTCAAAGCGATTGAAATAAAGAGCAAGTTGCATGGGCCGGAGCATCGAGAAGTCGCCACGGTGCTGACTCACTATGCAAAGTTACTTCAAGATACGCATCGAGAGGAAGAGGCTGCGCATCTCACCGGATGCCTGGAGTTGGTTTCAACGGGTAAATGGAAAAAGACACAAACATTGAAGGACGCAAGTCCGCCGGAGGAGTCATCGGTTCCCTTTGCTTTTGCTCCAGGTTCTATTTCTTCTTTCGCTAGGAGTGCTGAAACTGAGGCACCACCACTTGCGCAACCACAGAGAGGACCACAAGGCGTACTTCAGGCTCAGCACAACTATCTTTCAACAAGTCACAGTAACATTCCGACTGCTGCGTCCAATCCAGCTTCCGTCGATAGCCCAATCCCTGCACCAAAACCCAATCCAAGTTCGGGACTCGGCTCGATTCCGATTGCCTCACAAAGTGCCGCTGCTTCGAAAGGTGCATCTCAAAATTCCTCTTCCCAAGAAGTGGAACTTTTACGCAAGACCGTCCACGAGCAACAGCAAAAGATCTCTCAACTCGAGCAACAAGTCCGCCAGCTCATGCAAGAGGTTCTTAAAGCGAGCGCCTCGGCATTGTCTGCCACCTCGCCTGCGAATCCTTTGCAGTCATCGCAGAAACCCGCGCACGCTCCCAACTCAACGCCTGCCATTGCCACCACGATACGAAGCCCAGAAGAGGCATGGGCAGCGGCAAGCACGGACGGACAGGCTCTTTCGCAGAAGGGACAATGGGAGGAGGCGCAGAAACATTGGTTTGACGCATTGCAAATCGCAGAGCACTTCGAAGCGCGAGATCCAAGGTTTGCTGCGACTCTTGATTCTCTGGGCGAGTGCCTTTTCCACCTGGAGAAATATGGACAAGCCGAAATGATATGGCAGCGCGCTCTACAGATAAAGCGAGAAACGCTGGGCACGCATCACGCGCAAGTCGCGCAGACTGCAGATTGTCTGGCGCGATTGCATTTCAATTTGTCTAGGTTTCAAGAGTGCGAATTTCTTGCTAACAAATGTATAGAGATTTACACTGCAGTCAATGGAGCTGACTCTCTTGAACTAGCAACCGGTCTACACAACTTGGCGATTGTTCTGCATGTCCAAGGCAAATACGCGGAGGCAGAGCCCCATTACAGTCAGGCACTCAAAATTCGCAAGTCGAAGCTGCCTAAATCCGATCCAGCGGTAACCAGGCTAACGAAACATTATGCAGATCTACTCAAGATAACTGGCAGAAACAAGGAAGCCGAGCAACTGACCGATGCGGCGACGGGCCTCGTCACAGGTAATTGGACTGTCATAGAGATAAGAAAAGAAGATCAGTTGCAAGGATAATGTTTGGATAGCGGCTAGGAAATCACGCAACCGTATCGAACAACTGGCTGTTTTCATTTGCGCACATTCTCGCAGCTTCGACGGCTTGCTGTCTTGTGATTTTGCCTTCCGCCACAAGCGACAGGCAGGAGTTGGCACGATCGAGCAAGTCGAGCTTCACGACGCCGTCTTGAAGAAGCGCGAGTGCGACGTGGTCGTTGTCTGCTATGCGATTTCGATATTCTCGAACGAGGCTTTCGCTAAGCACGCCGGACTGCACTAGGAGTTCGGTCACGGCGCTTAGTCGCTCGTATTTCGCAAGGACTGCGTCGACAGAACTTTGAGTGGTCTCGACAAGTCGCAAAATCTCAACTGCTTTGCGGAAACTCAATGTTCCAACATTGATCATGCTCTGAAGCTTGACTGCCGCATCGACGACATACTCGCTTACCAAGCCTGTTTCCACTAGCACCGAGCCGACCTGTGCACTGTGCTCCAACCCGATCTCGACGGCAAAAACAGTGTCGCTTTCTGGCAGACAGCCGGCTGCCGAAAGGATGCTTCCGAGCTTAACCGGTTGCTGTTGGGAGTCACAATCAACTTCAAACGACTGGAGCGCTTGGCTGAGGCTGATGCGATCGACATATGCTTTCCGAAGAACAAGCATGCCGAGTCTCATAGGAATCTTGCCGTCGCGAACGAGTACAAGGATATTCAACGCAACCGAGAGCACCAGGGGTGATATCAGACCTTTTACCACGAGAACGCGTCCCAAAGAGTCGCCGGTGAGTCGAGAAGCTTTGGCGGCAAGCTCTAAGTCTCTGGCATCGACGAGTTCGGACTTCAGAAGCAGTTGTCCGAGTTGCCCTAGTGATACCGCATCTTCTTTACGGTAACCGACTATCTCGAGGGCCGCTTCGACCTTCACATGCGAGCAATGGCACAGGCGCAAGGCCTTGATGGCCTGGTCCGGCGGCACCTCTCCATTGCGCACCATCAATTGCAAATCGATGGCAGCCTTCACATCGCGTTCGGAAACGTAGCCGGTCATGACCAGCACGCGACCGAGTGGCAGAGCGGCTCCGCCTGCGATGCGCAGCCCTTCTGCAAGCATTTGAGGGCTTATGATGTTTGCTTCTAAAAACAGATCGCCGAGACGCGATCGATACTGAGATTTTTTCCTGGTAGCGATTCTCATGAGCGAACTCCGTGTAGTGGCCGCGAGCCACTCGCAACGCTGCACGAGACCGAGCGATGTTGGACCTGATTGCAGTCGAAGAAGCCGTGAGTTTCTTCGGTGCGCGCAGGCAAACAACGTCATCGGGAAGGTGACGGCGCCGCAAGGGCAGAATTGAGTTTTTTAGTAAAGTGTTTTTAAAATTGCGAGGCTAAGCCAGGCAACTGATTAGTCTACGAATGATCCGGGTCGATGTCAAGTGAAATCTAGCTGGACCATTCGCCATTGTGCAGGAAGATTGTGAACAAATGGTGACTGCGTCACGCGAGGTGCTGTGCGGTCTGGTCATGAATTACAAAATTCATCATTCAAAACAGATACCTCCTGCACATACAATCGAGATCTTGGCCAGCCACTCATGCCGTGCGACCATGGCGACATATAACCTATTGTCGGCAGAAGCAGCATGTTTGAAGTATTCACGAGCAAGTAAGGAGTTTGCATGTCAGCAAATGATTCAGTAGTTCAAAAGATACAAAAGTTGCTTGCTCTGGCAGAAGGCAATCAAAATGAGCACGAGCGCGACGTGGCAATGCGTTTTGCCATGGATCTACTTGCCAAACACAACTTGAGTTTGGCGCAGGTAGAAGGCACCGTATTCGGTGCCGACCTACAAGAGATAAAGGGAAACTTCAAGCTCGATCGATGGATTCGCAGTATTTTGAGCGCAGCCTGCAAGCTTTATTACACTGAACTCTACATTGACGGCGGGGAGTGGGATTGGTGGGGCGAGCGCAGAATCAATCAACGTCCAGTGTTCATAGGAACCAGCGAAAACATAGCCGTCACGATTGAAGTTGCTGCGTTTCTCATCGAATCAGTTCGATTGGAGAGCAACCGCGCATTCAAGACCGCGTACGAGAGAAAGAGCTTTCGGTTGGGCGCGGCCAGCAGACTTTATGAACGAGCCGTGGAACTCGTGCGGCAGGAGCAGTCTATGGGTCAGTCGGCGCAATCCGGAGCCGGCGGCACCAGCTTGGTCGTGATTCGAAATCAGCTCGAACGCATGAATCGTGAGTACATGAGCACGCTCAATTTGAGAAGGAAGAAGACTCGAGCAGTTTACATCGACAGCGTTGCTTTCGCGGAGGGCACTGTATATGGTGACCAAGTCAGGCTCGGCAAGGAAGTGAAGATGCTTACGGGTGGCTGAGAGTGCTTCTCACCAACTCAACTCGCCGACGCTTTCGCCGACACTCAACGTGGGACCTTCGGGCGATTCGTATCCCCAGACGGTGTCCTTGTATACACTATCAAGCTCAATGGTTAGTGGTCCGTTCGGCATTGAGGTAAGAATGAATGATCCGGTGGAAATGATTTTCGAGTCAAAACGCGATTCCTGAGAATACACTTCTACCTTCTTGGACGATTGATGCACTATGACATACTCACGGAGCGATTCGATCTGCTTGTATGCCATGAGCTTCTCTCGTTGATCGATTGCTGCAGTCGATGGAGACAAAACCTCAACTAGCAAGATCGGCTTAGTCACAAAGACTTCATTAGCGTCGGTGCGCACACACGACACAATCACATCAGGATAATAGAAACTATTGAGTTTCTCGATCTTGAGTTTTACATCGATCACAAATGAGCGGCAACCAGTGCCGTCGAGATGAGCGCTTACGGCACGATCGAAATTCTTGACGATGAGATTGTGCTTCAAACTCGCCCCAGACATAGCAAAGAGCCTACCGTCAAGGTATTCGTGACGCAGTTTAGAGTGCTGTTCGAATTTGAGGTATTCGTCAACCGATAAAAGCGCTTTTTCTTCTGGTGCAAGCATGAGATTACCTCGTTGATTTTTAGCATACTGCTGTCCGACCCTATTTTGCAAGTTGCAATTCACTACTTCTTGGGCTGAAACTGCATCAGCACGGCAACTTGCAGATTGCCGTGCGTGCAGAGCACCCGGGGAAACTAATATCTATCGATTGATCGGAGTATTGAGGATCCCGCGACATGCGGACATGAGCTCTTCGTCTGATTCTTCATCTGATTCTTCATCTGATTCTTGATCTGACTCATCGTCTTCGTCATCATCCAAATCTTCGATCGAACTCACCGAACGTTCCACCATTTCCTGTCTGCAGTCTTCATAAACATTATTGAGTAGATCGATCGCACCTTGGGTTTCTCGCCAAAGCTGTCCGAAACACTTTGTGTATGAGAGTGCATAATGTTTCATTGTTCTCACATGCCAATCATCAGAGGAATCACCGGACAATAGTCCAGCTTGCAGTGATTTAACGACCAGCTCATTGTCGATAATTGCTTTGCGCATCGCCTCGCGAACCTCAGTTCCATCATCGCTTTGCATAAACTTCAGCAAGGCTTTCGTGTACAAACGCTCGGTTGCGTCGCAAAGTGAATTGACCGCCGATTCAGCGCCAGGCATGTAACTTGCATCCATTCGGGCAAGTTCAACCATTGTCACAATGCGCAATCTGACATTGCTATCATCGCCGAGACATTCCTCGGTCAGCTCCTCGAAGAGCATCGAGGCTTCAAGCATGAGCTCACTGTCGTTTTCGACCAGCGCGATTTGTCGTACTGCTTCAGCCAATTTTTTCTTTGCAAAATAATACGTCATAAACGCCGCTTTCTTTTTTATATCTGCGAACAACTCATTCTCGTCAATCTTATTTGCATTGGCGGCGGCGGTTCGACGCAGCTCTGCAACAGCTTTAAGCAGTTCTTCCAGACTGAAATCCGATGCAGCGTCTTCGTCATTTGTCGGCGGTCGAAAATTTTGCGCGTCACCACGAATGGTTCTAATCGTCTCTTTCAGAAGCTTCTCGTTATCTTCCTCAAAGAAATCGATATGAAAGCATTGATTACTTATGATGGAGAGTTCACGCTCTTCTTCTTTGCCGAGTTCTTGCAGGATTTGGCAGTAGTAGTCCAAGTTGCTCTTAAAACTCTCGTGGGACGAGCCAAACTTTTCCTTTAGAAACGCCAAACACTTCAGTTGCAGTTCTTCAGCAATTTGCAGATTGTGGTTAAAGAAAAATTCGATCACTGCATCGTAGGCTTGAATCGTGCGCTCGGTGTCGTCATGTGATTCGTAGATACTCAAATATCGGCGCATCAGTTGTTGAGCTTTTTCGGGCTTGCTGTGCTGTTCGCTGTATGCCAAAAATGCCAACTGTTCAGCAAACGCCACGCTGTTCGGGCCAATATTTGCCTCTGCGTATTTTATTGATGCATGCAGCACGTCCTTTGCGCGCCGCTCGTCTTTCAGCATGCGTTCCAAAATTTCCATCAAGAGTCGATATGACTCGATCACTCCCTCGTGATCGCTCTCCTTTTTCGCTAGTCGCACTGCGTCTTCTGCATGCTTTCTAGCAAGTTTCGGTTTCTGAAACATTTGACCTTCTGCGATGTCGTAAGAATTTTGCCACATGAATATGCACCCGGTTTTCTGACTGGGAGGGGATGACTTTCAGGGGAAGGGGTTCGAACGAGATTCAGCTTGCGCGCGAATGAATGTATGAATGCATCCTAAACCCGAGATCGAAGGAAAGCAATGTGGATTTACACAGTCTTTTTTGTTTCGAGTTTGTTCTGCGTTACTATTTTTCAACAGACCGGAACATTAAGCAGCGCGCGCAGCACCGTCATGCATTTGTTATCAGCGTTTTTGGTTTCTGCCAGCAGCCTCTGCAATTCATCATTTGTTTCTGCGGAAACATCCTTCAATAAGTCGATCGCACCTGGCGTTTCTCTCCAGAGATGACCGAAACACTTTGCGTACGTGATCGCAATCTGCCGTTTTGCTCGTTCACGCCATTCATCGGAAGAGGTTTCTGCCTGCGAGAAACTCTTCTCGAGCGCTTTGAGGACTTGTTCGTTGTACATCACAGCTTGGCGCAATGCTGCGCGGGTATCACTTGGATCGGAATTTTGCATAATCATCATCAAGGCAGTCGTGTACAAACGCTCAGTCGTATCAGGCAACGCGGCAATCGCAGACGCAGCATCCGCGGCGAAGGCTGCATCCATTCGCGCCAGTTCAATCACTGCGAGCACATGGAATTTGCGGTTGCGACTGTCGCCCAGACATTCCTCAGCGAGTTCCTTGAAAAGCACTGCGGCTTCAAGCATACCTTCAGTGCTGTTCTCTATGATCGCTTCTCGTCGAACAGCGTGAGCCAATTTAGTCTTGGCGAAGAAATACGGCATGAAGCCTGCCTTTCTTCTCATTTCAACAAATAGATCCTGTTCGTGTACTCTCTTGGAGTTTTCGACACCGATCTGATGCAACACCTCAACGGCGCAACGCAAGTCTTCCAGCCGACAATTGATTGCTTTATTTTCTTGATCTGCCGGCGGTCGAAAGTCCTCAGTGCCTCCGCATATCGTTTCAATGGTGTTATCCAGAAGCTCCTCATTCTTCTCCTTGAAGTAATTTATGTGAAAACAGCGGTCACTGATTTCCAAGATTTCAAGCCGTTCTTCGTCTCTCTTGAGTCCCTGCAAAATTAGAGCGTAATAAGTTACGTGTTGTTCCAAATCATCATAAAAGGGACCGAACGTCTCCTTCGCGAGCGCGAATTGTTTGAGCTGAAAGACCTCTGCGTCTTTCGGTTTGTCATGGAGCATGAAGAACTCAATCATGCAGTTGTAGGCTTCCACTGTGAGTTTGTTGTCGCCATTGGTTTCATAGATGCTTACATATCTCCGCATCAACTGTTCTGCCTTTTCGGGCTTGCGGTCTCCTTCATAGTCTGCCAAAACAGACAACTGATCGGCAAACACTAGGCTTTCCGGTCCAAGATTGGCTTCTGCATACTTTATTGATTTATGCAGAAAGTCCTTGGCGCGCCCTTCATTGCCCATGAATTCAAAAATCTGAATCAAGAGGCGATACGACTCGATTACACCCTGGTGAGAGTTTTCGTTTCGCGCGAGTCGCAACGCGTCCTCGGCATGCTTTTTGGCGACTTTGAGATTCATTTGAATCATTTGTCGTTCTGCGATTTCGTAGGAATTTTGCCACATGAATATGCACCCGGTTTTCTGGCAGGGAGGGAATGTTGGTGATAAAGAACAGGTTTCAGCGCGCGTTAGCGAGCGAATGAATGCATCCTAACGCTGCGATCGAGCGAATGCAATGTGGATTTGCACAGATACTTTTTGAAGAGTTGGTGCATAAGGGGTGGAACAGTGGAAGTGGGCTTTAATGGCGACTGTCAATCAATCTCACTCCACAATTTAGCAACAGTAAACAGTTCAAGATGTTTGACATTGCACGTCGCAATCATGGTTTGACGGCGGCTCAAGTCAACCGTCATAGCCTGCGCAGCCAAGATTGCATCCGCATCAAGGTCGGAATCCGATGCGGTGGGCTTCCCTCTTTTCCTTACCATCGCCCAAAGCTCCGCTGCTTTCAGCATGGCATCCGACGTTATTGGCAAAAATCCCTGATCATTCCTAGAGGTCCCGCGTCTAACAGAATGAATTTAGTCATCGAGTAACTTGTGAGACCTCGAATGATTCTCGTTCAAAGCACGCTTAAGCTCTGGCCAAGCCTCTTCGTCATAGCCCGATGAATCTCGGAGCCATTCCTTAAACATCTGCTTCACTTTATTCACGCGTTCACTCGCAGTCCTGGGTAATTTACGCGGAGTTGCTTTGCTTACGGATCGTTTCTTTCGTGCGGCATCCATGACGCTTGCCCCGGAGCTTGTTTCTATTTCTATTTTATCAGAAGAGGTTCGGACGATTTCGGGATAGGACGCAGATTTCAGCGCGCGTTAGCGAGCGAATGAATGCATCCTAACGCTGCGATCGAGCGAATGCAATGTGGGATTTGCACAGATACTTTTTGAAGAGTTGGTGCATAAGGGGTGGAACAGTGAGAATGGGCTTTAATGGCGATTGAACCCAGAACAAGAACTGTGCATTTGTGCTATGGTTTTGTCTCGCCTATAAGGAAGGTCTCAACGCCGTGCAGTTCCCCCGTTTACGTCCAATACAATACGCCGCAATAGCGTTTTTGTTGATTGCTTTTGTGGTTGGACTTAAGTCGGGTCTGCAAAAGGGACAAGGGGCAGATCAAAAGGCGCTGCGATATGTCGAGAGATATGAGGAACCACAAAACAAGAAGCTCGATATATTGTGGATCGGCGATTCGATTACCTCGATGTGGAAAACCGATGGTCTCACTGTTTGGAACAAAGAGTTTGCCAAGTTGAACTGTGCGCTTTTTGCGGTGCCAGGAGATACCACAGAAGATACGATTCGCAGACTTGGGTGGTGCGATCTCGAAAACATCGATGCGAAAGTGACGGTTGTGTTGATCGGTACAAATGACCTTACGAATAAGCGAAATTCGCCAGAGTTTATTGCGTCACAGATTAAGAAGATTGTTGAAATCGTGCGACTGAATGTGCCGAAGACTCAGATCATTTTGATGGGATTGCTGCCGCGCCATCAGACGTTGAACGATCCGATAAGCAAGCGCGTGGACAAAGTAAATCAATTGCTTTCATCAATGGATGATGGAACAAACATACATTATCTGAACATCAACAATGAGTTGCTCAACGATAAAGGCGAGATTTCTGAGCAAAAGATGTCGTATTTCTTGCATCTGACACGAGATGGATATGTCGTGTGGGCGAAGAAGCTTCGTCCGTTGATTGATGAGGCTTTGAAGTAGTGAACCACACTATCCCAAGGTGGCTCGAGAATGAAACATGTCCCAGTTTACGCGCTTGGAAGTTTTCGAGTTAATCACGACACGCCGGGGCCAGTACCATTTCTTCAAGTTAAACGGCTCGACTCTCTTTGATTGCGCTCTCTCGCTGCCTCCGGCACCAGGTTGGGCGGCGAATGACGACAACGGAAACGCCACTGCAATGCAAAGCATTGAAACCCATAGCATGGTGATAAGCAAAGACATAAAAATCGCTTTCAGCCCACGTTGGCAATCGAACAAGTGCATGCTAGACCCACGAGGGAGCCGGTGCAATGTGGATCTACACCAACATCTTTTGAGCAATTAGTGCATAAGGAGTGGAACGGTTGAAGTGGTCCTTAAAGGACAAATATCCGGACTCAGCCGCCAATCAACCTGCCGATCATTGAGATGCCTCGACGAAAACGATGCTTCAAGCGAAACCGCAAAGACTTGACATAAAGGAAGTCGTAAAGCATTCGATCGTAGGCACTAAGAAGATTTTCCGTATCAGAGAGGAAACGATCCGCCGGTCTGGAATAGATCGCAGAAACATTACGCTGCGCATACCGCTTAATGGCGAGTTCGTACATATCCACTGTTTCTTTAGCCAACTGAATAGGATCAAAATGTTCCAGAATGCGCTTTCGAGCATTCGCACCCATAGACAGGCGCTTTTGAGAATCAAGCAAGAGATCTGAGATGACTGCCGCCAGAGCCGCAGCATCTTTCGGCGCGACTACAAGTCCTGACTCCCCGTGGACCACATACTCTTTCGACCCACCAGCACTCGTAGTCACCACAGGTTTGCCGGATGACATTCCCTCGAGCACTGTGCATGGTGCATTGTCATAAAGGGATGGAACGACAGAGACGGCGGCAGAGCGGTAGTAGTCGGGAATCTGGGCAAGTGGAACGTAAGGAATAAATGAAACATTGTCGGTGCAACCACACTGCGCCACTAGAGCCTGCAGCTCAGCCAGTGTGGAAGTCTGCCCACGAGCATTGTTGGTGTCGGCTCCGATGATGACGAAGCTAACCTTTGGAAACGCCTTTACGATTTTTGGAACGGCCTCTATTAGGTAGTGAATCCCTTTGCGTTCCTCTAAGCGTCCAACGAAAAGAACCTTGAGGTTTCCATCTTCGGCTAGCGCTTTTGGTCCTTCGGGATTGAACTTCTCTACGTTTACGGGGTTTCTAACTATATGAATCTGGTTTCGCGGATAGGACATATCGGATGCGACATAGTCGGCCATATCCTCACTGGGCGATGTGATGACGTCCGCTGACACCATGGCTAGACGCTCAATCATGGCAACAAATTCTTGATCGAACGACGGGGTCAAGTTGTGATATCGCTCGGCGATGAATTTGGATTGGGGAGTGTGGAGGCGCACCACCGTCGGTAGCAACTTCGTTAGCGCCGGGCACAAACCTTCGGCAAGATGCTCGGGGCTTTCGGCAACATCAAATGGTTTTTCTTGATGGGCTTGCAAAATTGTTTTCGAGAGCGCCACAACATTGCGAAGAACGAAGTGCGTAAATGGTGTGGAAATACGCACCATGTCCAAGTCTTTTAGCGAGTTTTCGGATGGAACTCGATGAACCGTGATGCCGTCTTCGATTTTTGTGACAGTGTTTTCTGCCTTCGCGTCCTTTCCAGCAAGCGCGACGACCTCCACATCGTGCCCGAGCTGAAGCAGGGCATGAGCGTGTTGATATGTATATGAGGCTATGCCGCCCCAACCACTGTCGGGCGGATATTCTCTTGAAACCAGCAAAATTCTCATCTTTGTTCTATAGCAACCAAGTCAAATCCGCAGCATTGTACAAGGTTTCATCCTCTACACAGCTAAAGGATGGCGCTTGAGCACACCTTGCGACACTAGGTGACTTCAATCCTGAACGTCAGAGGGTTGCAAAAGGCTGTGCTTGTGGTCGATTACGTAATTCGGGCGCCCCAGTGAGTTTTTGTAAGTACGACCGACATAGATTCCAATGAAAGAGACCGTACAGCCAACATAGCCGCAAATCAGCGCAGTGAGGGCTAGAAGCCACCACACTGTTCCCTGGGTCGCCCAGAAATAGGTTGCGATCAAGACAGCCGACAACCAGATCGGCAGCGAGTAGAGAGGCAGGCGCAGCAGCAATGTCGAAGATGACAAAATACCTGCAACTGCAAACTTGGTTAGGGTCCAGAGATTATAGTGACTCTTCCCTGAAAGCCTCTGCTGCCGTTTGTAAGGTATACCGATTCGCTTAAATCCGACCCGACCAATTGATGCGCGAATAAACGGATAGGAAGTGCGATCGTTGATGATAGCATCTCTAACTTCCCTCGACATAACCATAAACTCTGCCATGTCGAGAATTACTTCATCGTCAGCCACTCTACGGAGCAGACGATAAAACACTTTGCGCAGAAACTTGATAATGAAGACTTCTTCGCGGTCCACTCGATCGCCATACACGATGTCGTAACCTTTTTCATAGAGCTCAATGAGCTGAAGAATCATTTCTGGCGGATCTTCACCATCTACATCAATGAAACCAAAAATGTCACCGTGACACGTCCTCAGAGCACAATCCATCGAGCACTGGTAGCCGACGTTTGCACTGAGCGCAATTACAAACACATCCGGATTAGAGTCGCAAATTTCGCGAACTTCGCTAAGAGTAGTGTCGGTTGAACGATTGTCCGAAAACACGAGATTGACGTCATATCTCTTAGACAATTCGTCCATGACGGCGCGCATTCTCGGGAAGAAGAGCTGTACGACACCCT
Organism: uncultured Candidatus Obscuribacterales bacterium; assembly: GCA_964503045.1. Lineage (GTDB taxonomy): Bacteria > Cyanobacteriota > Vampirovibrionia > Obscuribacterales > Obscuribacteraceae > CAYZJR01. The sequence goes on along the minus strand of CAZCZI010000030.1, from coordinate 36,059 downwards.
TCTCGTTGTACACCGGACAAATGATTGTCAGGCGCTGACGCGATTGTTTTTCAACCATGGCGGTTTTATCTTGGACAAAGACTCTTGGGACAAGCGTTTGCATATATACCGAATAACTCCATTCTTCAGTCAGAATCTCAGATCTTGGCGCGCAGACCTTGAGTGGTTATTAATAAACTTGTGCATCTTAATGATCTATCAAAAGGGGCACCTACAGAGCGTTTTGAGCCCCTAAACTTAAATTCATCGCTCGGCGATGACAACTACAGCCGTTTCTAACAAGTTGCGATGTACACTGACATGCTCGAATGCCCGGACCGGGCTCAACAAATGTATATAAGTCCACGGCGGAGATGAACGTAAATGTTTCAGGGGAAGTTGAAGTCACAGTTTTTGCAGATTGCCACAGTTGCAGTTTCGATTGCACTTACGGCGACCGCCTGCGGAACGGGTAATGACGGCAGACAAGTTTATAAAGGCGCAATGCAGCTCGAGAACGTAAGAGTCGGCGTTCCTGAATCTATATTCAAAGATGCAATCTTAACCTTTGTGAAAGACCCAAATCCGGCTGCTTCTACCAACGGAAAAACCCAATACGTCGGTCGGCAATATAGCGCCAAGGGTGGTCAATACTTAGTGCAATGCAAAAAAGATCGGTGCTACTTAGTGCAAGTCTATTACATGCAAAATCCGGTATCACGTGAAGAGGCGATGGAGACCCTGAAGCAGCTAATGCCCCAAGACTGTCCAGAACAATCAAAAGTTGACGATGCGGGCATGAAGAAAGCCTCTGATCCCAATGAAGTCATCTCCTTTGGAGACACTTACACTGGCGAGTTTGTCTACACCGACCCAGACTCGAAAAAAGTAAAAATTGTAAACGCGATTTGCAATGAGGCTCAAAAAGCCGCATATCAAGACTTAGCCGGAGCACCAGAAAAGAAAAAGGAAGATGCAACGGCAAGCGCAGACGACAAATCGACGCCGAAATCCAACTAATTGAAGTGCAAAAATCATCACAAAAGGGACCCAGCGGGTCCCTTTTGAATTCAAAGAGATCACTTGACTCATCGCAATCCGCGTCAACGTCGGATTTGCTGCACCTGCTTGGGTAAATCAGTGACTGATTCAAATTGACCAACTATTGAATCAACTTGAAGCGACAGAGCTTTCTCACGCTCTGCCTTCACGCGCGCTGCCAGTCTTACCACTGAGGCTGGTTTTTTGCCGTTTCTCCAAACAAGATCGGACATCTCTACGAGGCGTGAGCCAGCAAACAGTCGTGGTCTATGAGCAAATTCCGTCACCCATGTTTTCATTCGAAAACGAAACGAGTGCTGATACAAAAAGCGGCAAGCAGTTTCCTGATACGCGCACAATAGTCCAACAAAATCTCTTAAACCATCTTGAGGAGAACGTCTATACAGTGCAGACGCTTTTCCTTGCTCAAATCTGCGGCAGGCAAGCTCATAGGTCTCAATTGCCTTTCGCGCAACAGCAAGTCTATCGAATTCGTTTTGCACTCGAGCCAGGGCTTTGGCACCAAACTCGGTTCGTTTTTGTTTGGACTCCACCAATTCGGTTATCGCGTTCGCCAGAGCAAGGGAATCGGCGGGCATTACCAATAATCCGGTTTCGTTGTGCGCGACATACTCCGGGATACCACCTGCAAGACTTCCAACAACGGGCTTGCCGCATGCCATTGCTTCCAGAATGGTGCAAGGCGCATTGTCATAGAGCGAGCCCAACACGCAAATGTCTGCTTTGCGGTAATAGTCTGGCATTTCCATCAGTGGCACGTGCTCGACAAATTCGACTTTATCAAGGCAACCAGATGATGCAAGAGACGCTACCAACTCAGCACGAACAGATCGCCCACCAGCTGCCGTATTTGTGTCGGCACCAACAAGCAAGAATTTAACGGGCAGCTTGGTTTGCTGAAGTACTTTCGGAATTGCATCTACAAGAAAGTGAACGCCTTTTCTTTGCTCAAGTCGACCAACAAACATTACTGTTATTGCAGAATCGTGAGATGACGAAGCCTCAGTCGAAGGTCTGAAATTTTGCGTATCGACAGGGTTGCGAACAATTTCAATTGCCGATGAATCATAGCCGCCATCTCTTGCTACATAGTCCGCGAGACTTTGGCTCGGCGAAGAGATGACATCGCATTCCTGGATGGGCAGCCGTTCAAGCATACCGACTACATGTTGATCGAAATTGGGCACCAAATTGTGATAGCCCTCTTCAACAAACTTGAAGTGTGGTGTGTGCAGTCGCACCACCAAGGGGCAAACACGTGTCAGCGAAGGAAACAACGCTTCAGACAAATGCTCAGGAGCCTCGATAACATCAAAGGGATTTTTGGCATGAACAGTGAGGAACTTGTCCCAAATTGCCGCAGAACATTTGAGGACATAATGTGCATATGGAACAGAAATCCACAATGACGATAGTTCTTGAAGCATTCCTGTCCATTTTGCTCTATGGACAACAACATCGGATGTAAATTCTGTTGATGTTGACGTGCTGGTTCCTGGTTTTGCTTCAAGTGAAATAACTTCTACATCGTGACCTAAATCCTTCAACGCACGCGCATGCGCGTATGTATACGCACCGATTCCACCCCAACCAGTATCGGGTGGATATTCCCGCGAGAAGAGGCCGATTCTCATCGATCTATCTTCCAGAAACCTGAGCCGAAGATTTGGCTATTGGCGCAGCAAAAGAATCTACGGAACAGCTTTGTTCATTAGACTCTTCAAAGGCTCTTCCGAGACGTCTGCCAACTATATACGTTGGACGTGCCCGGGACTCATCCAACACTTTGGAGAGGTAAACTGCAACCACGCCTGTACCGCACATCTGCAACCCTGTGAGCGCAAGAAATGCCCAAAGCAATACAGAACCATCGATGCTCGAAAAACCGTTCATTGCAAGAGCAACCAAAAGCCCAAGTGCACCGATGGCAAGCAGCACAAAACCAAGAAGAGGTAGCAGATAGAGAGGAGCCACACTAAACGACAACAAGCCGTCCATGCACAATACAAACAGCTTTCGCAGCGTATATGTGCTTTCACCGATTTCACGGGCGTCTCGGTCGACCGGAATTCCGCATTGACGGAAGCCCAACCAGGGCACGAGTCCGCGCAGGAACCTGGTCTTCTCCGGTAAAGCACGCAAGGCATCGGCAACTCGATGATCCATCAATCTGAAGTCGCCAGTGTCTCTGGGAATTTCAACTGAAGAAACGGCAGCGAGCACCCTGTAGAAGAGATGCGCGGATAGGCGCTTCATGAATCGGTCGCGACGGGTAGATCGTGTCGCGTACACGACGTCAAATCCTTCTTTCCACTTTTGCACCATAAGTGGAATCAACTCGGGTGGATCTTGCAAATCAGAGTCGATGTTAACGATTGCCTCACCGGCTGAGTGATCGAGCCCGGCGGAAATCGCAGCTTGCTGTCCAAAATTGCGAGAGAGCTCAATCAGTTTGACGTAGTCGTTGTCGGCAGCGAGCATACGAAGGGCTGAGGCTGTGGGCTCTCTGCTACCGTCATTGACGAAGACGACCTCGTACCCCAACTTAGCCGGCGTGAGGACTGAAGAGAGTCGCTCAAGCAACAGAGTCAGGTTTTTGGGGTCTTCGTTATAAACTGCGACAACAATCGACAGTTCTGGGCTGGCGTTAGTCTTCACTATAAGAAGGTCCAACAGGTTTCCAACAAACGTCAAATTGTCCAATACCGGACCTTCCGGGTCAACTTGGCAATTCCTAATGTAGGTGCCGGGCGCACTGACAGGGCATCAATCGGCTCAAAGTAATTTTTTCTCAGAAATCTAGTTAACCGAAAAGCGCGCTAGATATTCAATATTGCCGATGTCTCATGAGTACTATTTGGTGCTGTGATAGCATCTTGGAATCCACGAAAGCGTTTGCCGGGCAACCCAAAACACCGTAATGTCAGCTCTTTTAGCAGAGAAACCACCACTAGTCACACAAACCACAGTTATCTCCGCAAGCGACAACGGCGCCGGAGAAACCGTTTGGCAGGCACTTCGCGGGCTCTGGTCAAACAGGCATCTGACGGGTTTGATGGTTTACCGGGATTTCGTTGGACGCTACAAAGGTTCGCTTCTTGGAGCACTGTGGCCACTTGTGAATCCGCTCGGTCACATGATCTTGTACACCTTTGTATTTTCAATGGTGCTCAAGGTTCGCTTTGGAGATGACCCAAGTACATCAAGCTTTGCACTTTACTTAATGGCTGGCTTGTTGCCCTGGAGCGCCCTCGCGGAAGCTGTTTCAAGAGCGAGCAAACTGATTCTGGAATCACCGAATTTAGTAAAACGTGTTGTATTTCCATTGGAAGTGTTGCCGTTTACACTGGCTGTCTCTGCGCTCCTCAGTGAGGTGGTGGCATTTGCCCTTCTGTTAGGCGCAATAGTTTTATTCACTGGACACCTCCATCTGACCATAGTCTTTCTGCCTTTAGTGGTGTTGTCTCAATTCATGTTCATCGCTGGCGTTAGCTGGATGCTAGCAAGCATGGGCGTTTTCGTCAGAGACCTTCCACACCTAATTGCATTAGGACTGTCAGCGTGGATGTACGCAACGCCGATCGTGTACCCTGCAACCTCGATGCCAAAAAACTTTCAGTGGTTGCTTTGGATCAATCCGATGGCTGGAATTGTTGGCGACTATAGAAGAGTTCTGTTGCAAGGTCTGGCACCTGACTGGATTTCCTACGCTGGTTATACAGCAGCCGCCGTGTGCTTGTGGATATGCGGCTTTTACTTCTTCCACAAAACCAAACGATCATTTGCGGATGTGATGTGATGAGCAAGAATTACAAAGTCGAGCTCGAAGGAATTTCCAAACGGTACAACATTTACGACCGTCCGGTCGACCGCTTGAAAGAGCTGGTGCTGCCTAACTCTTGCTACCACAAAGAGTATTGGGCACTTCGAGATATCGATATCAAGTTTGATGAGGGAACGACTGCACTGTTGGGACCAAACGGCTCAGGAAAATCCACCCTACTACAAATTATTGCCGGCGTTTTGCAGCCAACCACGGGCGTTTTAAAGCGACACGGCAGAATCACTGCAATCTTGGAATTGGGCGCAGGTTTTCAGCCCGACTACAGCGGTCGCGAGAATGTTCTTCTCAACGGCATGATCCTGGGCATTCCAAAGAAGGAAATGCAGCAGAAGGTCGATGAGATTGCAGAATTTGCAGAGATCGGAGACTTTTTCGATCAGCCGATAAAAACATACTCCAGCGGGATGATTGTCCGTTTGGCTTTTGCCGTAGCAATCAGCGTCGACCCCGAAATTCTCCTTGTTGATGAAGCGCTCGCGGTTGGTGATGGTCAATTTCAGACCAAGTGCCGCGACAAGATTTGGGGACTGATGGACAGGGGCAAAACCATCATCTTCGTCACGCATGATACGGAAGTGATCAAGCTTTGGTGTCATCGAGCCATTTTATTAAATGGTGGAAGAGTTGTAGCCGACGGCACGGTGGAAGAGGTCGTGCCAGAGTACCATCGAATAATGAATACTCCGAATATGGTTGCGCCTAAAGTATTTACTGCACCATCTGCGGTGTAATCCAATCTCGCTACTTCTTCTGAATGGCTTGCTCAAGCTTCCTCAGCTGAGGAAGATCGTCCATTCTAAACACTTTCAATACTCTCTTGGTTGTGCCCAGAGCGGCCGTTGCGGCAAACAGTCGAGGTCTATCTTTGGCCATGTGAAACCAATAACTCAGGCGGAAACTCAATGAGTTCTTGTACATGTGTTTATAGATCATTTGATCGAAGGAAGTCAGCAATTCACGTCCCTTCGAGAGCAGTTCATCTGTGCTCTTCTTATACAGGCAGGTATTTTTCTTCATTGCGAAGATTTCGCGAGCACTGCGATAGAACTCTGCAGTGCGTGTCGCCGCTATTTGTCTACTGTACAACTTAACTGCCGCACTTCTACTTTCGATGCTAAATGCTTGACGCTTTTCCGCATCCGAAAGAAGCTCTATGATTGCATCGGCCAGAGCGTGTGCGTCTGCTGGAGCGACAACCAACCCCGTCTGACCATGACGCACATACTCTTTTGTACCGCCCGCAGACGTTGTTACGACCGGCACGCCCGAAGCCATGGCTTCAAGACATACAATAGGCGCGTTATCATAAAGTGATGGAAGAACAAAGAGATCTGCGGAGCGAATGTAATTCGGAATCTCTGAATACGGGACCGCGCCCGTAAACGTGACATTCTCGAGAACGTCATTGCGAGCGAGACTAGATACCAATTCTGCTTGGACGGATTTGCTCTTAGTGGCGGTGTTTGTATCTTTTCCAACAAGGTAGAAATGAGCATTTGGCACTTTTTTGACTATTTCTGGAATCGCCTCGACAAGCTGATAAACGCCCTTTCTTCCTTCCAAGCGGCCAATGAACAAAACGTTCAACCGGTCAGGCCGCTTCGGAATCGCACGCTCTCCGTCAGGTTTAAACTTCTCAGTATCCACCAAGGATGTCAAAACCTTCAGTTCTGACTTTTCAATCCCAATAACATCAGCTACATACTCTCCCAAATCGGCACTGGGACTGGTTATCGCATCAGCCGCCAGCAAAGTCATTTTCTCGGTTAGCGCGATGAATTGATGGTCAAAAGATTTATCAATTAGATGAAAACTATCGTCAATAAATTTAAAATGGGGAGTGTGCGTTCGCACCACCAGCGGTGCAGCCTTTGATAGCCCGACAAAGAACCCTTCTCCAAACAGCTCCGGTGCTTCAACGACATCGAAGGGATTTTCAGCATGAAGCTCGAAGAATTTGCGACTGATCGCCCAAATAGCCTTTGTGATGCTATGGCTATAAGGCATTACAGACAGCATCATCTGCAAGTCATCTAGAGAATCATCGGGAGCAACTCGATGCACTACAAATCCACCATCATGACGCAAGACAGAGTCTTTTCCATCTGCCGAAAGCGCGATTACAGTGACATCTTCCCCAATCTGTGCCAGCCCGTGAGCGAGGTCGTTGACGAAGGTCGCTATTCCGCCCCATCCGGTATCCGGCGGAAACTCTCTAGACAAAAGACAAACTCTCATTGTTCGACTCTTGCTTCTACGAGGTCGCAGGTGTTAGCGACTTGATCCAATTCCAGCTGCGCTTGAGTCCATCGTCCATGCTCGTCGTCGGCGTCCAGCCCAAGTGCTTCTTGGCCAATGAAACGTCGAGAACATTTGCCGGCACATCTAGCACTCGTCCCGCCGTGTAGTCAACCTTAACGTCAGCATCGACGACACCGCGCAACGTTTTGACTAATTCGTTGAGCGAACATCCACTACCTGAGCCAATATTGAATATCCTCGGATCTTCAGCGGCAGGCTTGTACTTTGCTGCAGCAATCAATGCCATGCATGCATCACGAATATAAACGTAGTCGCGAACGACCTCGCCGTCACCCCAGATTGTTATCTTTTCGCCGCGGGAAATGCGTCCGAGGAAGACTCCAACCGCACCCTGTTTAGCCTGCGGGTTCTGCCGCTCACCATAAGGGTTAGAAAGTCGAGTGACAACGTACTCAAGCCCTCTCGTTCGCAGAAATAAAGCCAAGTACTTCTCAATTGTCAGCTTCGTTATGCCGTATGAGCAGATTGGCTCTGTGGGGTGATCTTCTTTTATCGGAACAGTCCGAGGAACACCATATACGGTGCCACCAGACGAAATGAAAACTACCTTCTTAACCCCTTGCGTGCAACACTCCTGCAAGAGTTGAAGGGTGTCAACCACATTCGAACGAACATCATAAACAGGGTCGTCGTTTGAGGTCTCAGGCAAGGTTGTGTATGCCAGGTGAAATACCCAATCAACCCCCTCAACCGCATGTGCAGCCTCGCCGTGATTGCCGAGATCACCCACTACATACTCAACGCCGGAAATTGGTGGGCAGAACCGGCTTGGGTACCGATCGAACACCCTAACGCTCACAGAGTCCTGAACAAGCAGCTCTACAAGGTGGCTACCTATAAAACCATTTCCGCCAATTACAAGTGCTTTCATTTCTTCAGATATAGAGCTTCTCGCGCCGAATTCTACCACGCTGGCTGATTAAGCCGATTTTCAGCGATTCTCCCGAGGTGAGACAGCTCTTATCGACCTGATTGGAAGCGCCGGCCTTGGAATCGACTGGAACCCGGAAAGTCCCACAGGATAAGTGAATACAACCTCATGAAGGCACCTGATGACAAGGTTACAATCCGCTGAGATCACTTCTCTCTTTATAAGTAATGCTTTTCACGAGCTTTAACTACCTCGTTTTTTTGCCGATTGTCACGGCGCTCTATTGGGTTTGCCCAAAGAAGGCACGCCTGCCATTGCTTTTGGTAGCTAGTTACTACTTTTACATGAGCTGGATTCCAGCATTCGCCGTACTTATCCTGGGAATGACTGTGTTTAACTATTTCTGGGGTAGCAAGCTAAGCGCCAGCAAAAACGCAAAACGTGATTTGACCATTGGAATTGGATTTAACCTGGCTTGCCTGTTCTTTTTCAAATACACAAACTTCCTGCTGGACACATTCAATTGGGCTTGGCTCGGCTTTGCTCACAAAACTTTGGGTTGGCACGCAGAGATTATTTTGCCGCTCGGAATCTCTTTCTTCGCGTTTGAATTTATCCATTACCTGTTTGAAATCTACCGAGGAAATTCACCGATCAAGTCTTTCGTTCTATTCGGTCTTTTCGCGGCATTTTTTCCAACTCAGATTGCAGGTCCGATCAAGCGTTACAAAGACTTTGAGTCGCAAATGCAAACAGAGAAACGTTTTTCTCTGTCTTACTTTGATGAGGGAGTTCCCCTAATCATTCTCGGGCTCGCGAAAAAGCTTCTTCTTGCAGACACGTTAGCTGTTTTCGTTCAGATGATTGCAACCGATCCAAAATCCTACACCGGTCCGGAGCTATGGCTGTTCGCCTATGCATTTGCGTTTCAAATCTACTTCGATTTCTCCGGATACACAGACATCGGAAGAGGTTCAGCAATGCTGCTCGGGTACCACATTCCGGTCAATTTCAATGTTCCATACATTGCTAAAAACATCTCCGAATTCTGGCATCGCTGGCATATTTCCTTGTCGACATGGTTACGCGACTACCTGTTCATTCCCCTGGGTGGTTCACGAGGTAGCCGCTGGGGCACCAATCGCAATCTGTTTCTCACAATGACATTGGGAGGACTGTGGCATGGAGCATCGTGGAACTTTGTCGTTTGGGGCGTCTTTCATGGTTTGGCATTAATAGCGCAACGTGAATTTCAGACCTTAAAGGAAGCAATTCCACCATTAAAAGCTCTCGTGAACAGCAAGCTCGGCAGCCTGCTGTCAATCATTTTCACGTTTCATGTCGTGTGTATTGGATGGGTATTCTTCAGAATGCAAGATATCAACCTGGCATTCTTCATGGTCAGAAAGATGCTTACGCCAGGTCAGCTGCATGTACTGTTTGAACCGGCACCGCTGACGGTGTTCAACCCACATCTGCCGGTCATTGTACCGATCGCCCTGATGATGATTGCGGCCTTAGTAGTAAGCAACATGCCGCTAGGTTTTGTCATGGACAAACGCCTGTTGAAAGGCTATCCGGTACCGTTACGGGCAGCATTTAGTTCAGTACTCCTAGTGATCATGATAATCCTGCAACCAGACAACAAAGAACCATTTATCTACTTCCAGTTCTAACAAACAAATGAGACCATCAGACAAATCGAAATAACCAACCAGTAATGCTCTTCACCAGCCTACAATACTTGCTCTTTTTGCCGACGTGCATCCTTCTATATTGGGTGCTCCCGCGTCAGCTCAGGCTGCCGTTTTTGCTGGCGGCGAGTTGGTACTTCTATGCGAGCTGGATTCCGGCATTTCTGCTGCTCATCGTGTCGATGACGTTGTTCAATTTCTTCTGGGGCAAACTTCTATTTCGCTCAGCAGAGAAAAAGAAAACGATTTTCACGGTTGGAATCGTTCTGAACCTGCTCTGCCTTGGCATCTTCAAGTACGCTAACTTCGCAGCTGGTTCAGTATCGAGTATTGCGGCGTTATTCACTGGTCACAATCCCGACTGGGCAGTGAGCATCATTCTTCCTCTCGCCATCTCATTCTTCACTTTTGAGTTCATTCATTATTTGTTTGAGATCTATCGCGGCAACAAGCCGATGAATTCGTTTATTCTCTTCGCGCTTTTTGCGGCGTTCTTCCCGACGCAGATTGCAGGCCCGATTAAGCGCTACACTGATTTCCAGGCGCAGATGGATCAAGAGCGCGACAAGAAGTTCTCGCTCTCGATGCTTGATGACGGCGTGCCTCTGATCATCATCGGTATGGCGAAGAAAGTCTTGCTGGCGGACAATCTCTCGGTTCTCGTCAATATGGTTCTGAAGGATCCGAGTCCGTACGGCTGGCCGGAATTGTGGCTTTTCGCATATGCATTCGCGTTTCAAATCTACTTCGATTTCTCCGGCTACACCGACATTGCGCGCGGTTCTGCGATGTTGATGGGCTATAAAATTCCGCTCAATTTCAATATGCCTTACATCGCGAAAAACGTTTCTGACTTCTGGCATCGCTGGCACATATCACTGTCAACCTGGCTTAGAGACTATCTTTTCATTCCGTTGGGCGGTTCCAAAAATGGCAGATGGAATACCAATCGCAATTTGCTACTCACAATGGCTCTCGGAGGACTGTGGCACGGAGCCTCGTGGAACTTTGTCATCTGGGGCATTTACCACGGTCTCGCGTTGATCGTGCATCGCGAGTTTTCCTTCTTGCAAGACAAGCTTGCGCCGTTGAAGCAACTCTGCCAGACGAAGTTATGGAACCTTGCCGCAATATTCATCACATTCCATGCGGTTTGCATCGGTTGGATCTTCTTCGTAGTGCACGATGTACCGACCGCATTCGGAATCATCAAACGAATGCTCTTTTTTAGAACCTTCATGACAGAGGCAGAACACGGTAGCTTCCTCCTGCTCCGTCCCGAGCTGCCAATGGTCATTTTGATTGCAGTAATAATCACCGGTGTTCTTCTTATTCTGAATCTGCCAATCAGCATTCTGAACGAAAAACAAGCGTTCAAAAAATCACCAGCATTCCTGAAGGCTGCATTTTGTTGCACGCTAATACTGCTCATGGTCGCATTCCTGCCGGAGTCGACCGAACCATTCATTTACTTCCAATTCTAATTCCCACAATAACAGCGCCACACAAAAACACCGAGACAACAATCCACTAAATGACACAGCGCGGAACACTCACGAAACCATCGACACCTGATAAAGAGGTGATGTCGAACGCGCCCTCGAAGGTGAAGCCTAACTGGTTGAAGCGGGCGTGCACGAGCTCCGTTGTGCTGTTGGTTGTGATGTTGATTGTCGTGGACGTGGCAGTTCTTGCCTGGCGTTCAGCTGATAGTAAGAATCTGTTTCAGCAAAATCCACGCATTACGGCGATTAGAAACGCAATAGAGACACACAAGAAGCCCGACGTCATTGTTCTTGGAGACTCGCTTATATTCTCCGCTCTGTACTTCGCAGACCAAGAGAGCAAGTTAGCTAACCCAGACGAGTACGATCAGACCTATCTCGATGCAAGATTGCTCTCTAAATTGTTGAGCAAACAGTACAACAGGAAACAGACGGATGTTTTGAATTTGAGCGTTCCCGGCGGGACGCCTACTGATGCGTGTCTTCTCTTAAGTGAAATGCTCGCACAGGGCAAAGCACCAAAGATGCTGATCTACGGACTAGCACCACGAGCCATGGCTGACAATCAAGTCCCGAGTGCCGGAGCAATCGGCGGCAGGTTGGTGCTCAATGTCACACCGCCGCATAAAGAACAGCCAACGCTGAGCGATTACATCGATCAGTCGATTCGCAAGTTGAGTGAAACAGATGCAGTTAGAAACATTCTTCGCGAGTATGGACAGCTAGGTGATTCGCCATCCGAGGTGCAATTACGAGATTTCTATGTTGGGACCTTATGGCAGTATTACCACGATCGTGGCAAGGTCCAAAGCGAAATAAGCGCGCGGGCAACTCAAGTTCTCAAACCAATAACTTCAACTGGTTCGGTACCTGCAGGCGAGGCTGAGGCAAAGGCTTCGAACGGACCACTTACGACGGCTGGACTAAGGGAAAAGAAGGAAGAGCCAATGTGGCGGCGCTTTAATCCGGAGCGTTATGAGCGCGACCTGGCCAACTATGACCAGCGCTATAACCCACCAAACTTCAAGAAGTTCAACAAGCAAGCCGATTCGCTCTCAAAACTCGCGCAACTCTGCCGCACCAATAAGGTGCATCTTCTCATCGTCAACATGCCCCTCACCAATGCGAACAAAAGCCTTATCAAACCTCAGTTCTACAGTGCATACATAAAGAAATTGAACGACCTAGCGACCGGAAATGGTGGCACAGCAACGAGCGGCGTCACATTCATAGACATGTCGCGCCCCGAAGAATTTCCTCAAGAATCTTTCCTGGATTCAGTGCACTTAAACAGCACCGGAGCCCAGAAATTCGAGGACTCGTTGGTCTCTACGATCAAACGGCTTATCGATGAGAAGCAAGCTCGCGAATTGAAGCAGATTCTTTGACGCTGCGCGTTACCAACCTTGCAAATTGAATATCTTGTATTCAATTTGCAGTGATCGATCAGTTGGAAAGATATATCAAATTGGGCTTCTCAGCGTGACAAGTCGCGTGTTATACTTTTGTATAATTCGCAAGGTACAAAAATGCACACCACTAATCTACGCAAAGTCGGCGGCTCAATTATGTTAGCTGTGCCGCCTGCAATTCTTGAGCAACTTCACCTACAAGCCGGCTCCACGGTCACAATCAGCTTGGACGGCGTAAGGCTGGTCATCGAAGCCAGCCCTAAGCCGCGTTATACCCTTAACGAGCTATTGGCCGCGTCTGACTATTCGCAGCCGCAATCTGATTCGGACCACGAATGGGTTGACTCTGCTGCTACGGGTCGTGAGCTGATATGAAACGAGGCGATGTCTACGTTGTCACCCTCGATCCGTCTGCGGGTCACGAACAGCAAGGATATCGCCCGGTACTAATTGTTTCGGCGGATGCATTCAACCAAGCGACAAAGGTGCCGGTAGTCCTACCAATTACGACCGGTGGGTCGTTTGCGCAACGTATTGGCTTTGCTGTCGCGCTCTCCGGCACTAAAACATCCGGTGTAGTTCGTTGCGATCAGCCTCGCGCACTTGACCTTGCCGCTCGTCGTGGTCGTAAGGTTGAGACTTTGCCAGCCTCCATTATGGACGAAGTAATGGCCAAAGTTATCACACTCTTTGAGTAGAGCAGCTGAATTGATTGCCAGCCGGCTGCGGACGGTATGCCTTTTATGCTATAATGCCTTTTATGCCATATTCAGTAGTCTACCTCGATGAATTTGTGAATTGGCTCCGCTCGCAAGACGAAGAATTGCAAGACAGAGCGGTCGCGCAACTGGAATTACTGAAAGAATACGGGCCTCTCCTGGGCCGTCCCTATGTCGACACGCTTAAAGGCTCTGAAATAGCCAATCTGAAGGAACTACGCTTTTCTTACGAGCGGGCACCAATCAGGATTTTGTTTGTATTCGATCCCAAGCAGCAAGCGGTAATCATTCTCGGTGGCAATAAGGCAGTTGACAAACGTTGGTATGACACAAATATTCCGATAGCAGAAAACCTCTACAGAGCGCATTTAGAGAGGCAAAGGAAGGAAGACGAAGAGAAAAGAAAAAAGGGTGAAAAGCAATGATTACTCATGACGAATACCTGAAATCACTGCCGCCAGAGCGGCAAGCAAAGATAAAAGCGATGGCTGAAAAGCTAATTGCAGAAGAAAAGACTCTGCGCCAAATCCGCAAGGCAAGGGAGTATTCGCAAGTTACTTTGTCCGAGCTGCTCGACATGAATCAAGGCGATCTGTCCAGATTTGAACGCCGTACCGATGCGTATTTGAGCACGATCAGGCGCTATATCGAGGCGATGGGCGGTACATTGGAATTGATTGCGACCTTTCCAGATACAGGTCCTGTGAGAATTGCCAACCTCGGTGAGCTTTCTGGCGAGGAAGACAGCGAATCAAAAAACAATCAAGCGTCGGCGTCTTGATAGTGACTCGGGCGAACAGAACAACCGTTAGCTTCTAACGACCTATTGTTGCTTCCGCGCCAACCTTATCGGCAATCAGCTTGTAGAGCTTCTTAGCGCCACGAGAAGAAAGGTGAGCGTTGTCGTGGAAGTCTTCGGGTGACTTAAACACAGAGCTGGTCACCAAATCAAGGTAGACACCTTTGCCCTGCGAGCATGTTTTCGCGCAATCAGTACGATACCTTTCCAAAAACGGCTTCGGCAGAATTTGATAGTTGCTGGGCTCCAATGGCATGTTTACGACAATTGGAAGCACATGCTTGTCAGAGCAGAGTTTCACGAATCTCTGCAAACAGCCAATCTCACCTTCATACTTAGCCGAATCGATGGGTAGATAGCGACTCTCATACCCTTGGGTTCCACCTAAGAGGTCGATGTTTACATGAGTATCTTCAAGCGTCTGCCCCCTGGATCCAACGTACTTGATGCTAAACACGGAAGAGTTGTAATCGCCGTTGGAAGCAGCAGCGGCAAAGAGAGATGGGGCTCGGTGCAACCAACCACATGTGACCGTCTCAACAATCTTGTTGTAATCAGAACGCAC
>CAZCZI010000030.1:0-21187 GCA_964503045.1 uncultured Candidatus Obscuribacterales bacterium | reverse complement strand
GACGAACCCAAAACAACCGAATTGTAGTGAGTCAGAGGAGAACACATGGCGTGCACTTTGTCGATCAGCGGATCAGCGTCAGCGAACACAAAATTGGAGTCGAAGAATCTCAGCGGTTTGACAAACCACAAGAAAAGATCCAAACACACCACAATGCACACAATCCAAGCAAACTGGCTGTGCATCAGAGTCCGCAAGACACTGGTCTTGGGCTTTGTAGCATGTTCGATCTTGTTTCGAGTTGCCGTTTGCACTACGTATCTCCTACGGTGTCTGCAAGATTGTGGGGTCGGAGAACTCACCTATCGGCGAACCATTGGCGTCAAGACAGATGGCTCGAATTTGATGATAGCCGGACTGCTCAAACGCCGCCTTGTCTAGGAGTATGCGATCGTTCAAATCGAGTATCTTTTGACTCTGAACTCCTGCTGAAGTGGTTTTATCGACTGAATCTTCAAAGAAATAATTTGTCTTGCCGAAATCAACGCGCACTTTGTGGGCGCCGGCAACAGAATCGGCGCTCACCGCAAGCTTGGTCCGACCTTCTGCGAGATTCCACAATCCAATGTCCGACTCAGTTGAATCAATCAGCTCGATTTGTGGTGATACGAGATTGGCTTTGCATAGCTTGATGTCGGCGACATCAAGCCAGTCTGCAGTAGGCAAGGTGATTTCCAAAGTCTGAATGGTTCCACAAGTAAACCATCGCCAGTACTTAGATAGCGGAATGCGCACAACTGAATAGTCGGAGATTTGGTCATTGGAAATTCTGAGTGCACTAGTGCCTCCCGTGCAATTTGCGTTCTCCACGACTTCTGCATTGCCGGTGTTCGCTTGATTGGCGCCCGCCTTGCTCGCGAAATTACTCATACTTACTTTTCTCGAGGCGCTTTGATTCGGTTCAGAAGCAAATGCCGCCGGCAACAACGACTTCGAAATTTGGTCAGTCGGCGGAGCGCTAGAATCGACATCCTGCGCCAAAGTCCGCACTCGCTGGGGCGAACCCTTCCAATGCACCCGTATGAAGTCAGACTTCGCCGACAACTTTCCACGTATCGACAGTTGCAGGTAATCAGCATCCAGCGGTGAAAGAGAAATCGGAGAAATCCGAATCGCAGAACTGCCGGTGCACTTCGACACATGCATGGAGTTTCCTGAAATAGTGAGATCAGCCGAATTCCCGGTGCTCGGAAGCACATTCACTGTCGAATCCGGCATGCGAATTTCTAAAGCGTTGCTCGATGCAGCAGCTATCGAAACCTCATCAAACTGACGCTTGGCGAAATTCCAGACAAAGATAGGCGGCGACTTGGAGGAAGAAAGAATTCGCTTCAACCGCGTGGTATTGATCAGCTCAGAGTCTCCAAAGAGAATCGGGTCGAAGGTTATGAAATCACTGCTTGCATCTTTCGCGACAAATGGTGCTGCAAGCATCATACGCAGCGTATGACCATTTAAGACCATATGCGCGCCGCCTGCATCTTTGGGCACGCCGAAGAGAACAGCCTTTGTTTTGTCTGCCGACAACCGCTGTGACAGTGCCATTGCCTGTTGCTGAACTGCCTTGGTTTGACGACCAGCCTCCAACCAAGGTGAGTTGTTTTTATACGCGATTCGCGAGAATGTACCGATTATTATTGCCAGTGCGATTCCGCCAACAGCCATGATCTTGCGATCGATTTTGAGTAGGTCTTTCCCTGGACTCCCATGCGCGGCAAACAAGATTATTGGAATCAATATTGAGAGCGGCACCGTGAAGAAGAAGACAAATCTTGCTCCCTCAAGGTCGTAGCCGAGACCAAATAGCTGATAGATAGGCGCTAATGTTGTAGCTGCCCAAACACAAAGAAATAGCGTCAGGCGCTTCGGGAAGCCTGAAGCAAGAATCTTAGCCCCGACTGCGAGCACAATTGCAAGGTACAAGAGCGTCAACAGAGTCACGTAATTCGAGGAGTCACCAAAAACGCTGTGATTGAGCGGAAATGCTATTCGCATCCATGAATCGCGATCACACCATTTGGTCAGAATGCTGGCTTGCTGTCCTGCTCCAATGCTGCCAACGTAGCCGCCAGTAAGTGTTTTCAATGTCAAAAATCGCACGACAAAATAAAATGCCGTCACACACCAAAATGGTAGCGACACCGCCAGTGCAGTTCGCGCCCGCCCAACCATCTGCGAAATAATGTTGTTAGCGCCGTATCCGCTTTGTTTGAAGAAGGCGTATGCAGTCACCAAAACCGGCAACCCGATTGCCATCTCCTTGGTCATTAACGCCATCCAGAAACTGGCAAGTGCCAAGAATTTCGTCGCTCTATTGGCGCTCGATTGACTGCGCAACATGAGATAGAAACTGAGAAGGTAGTAGAAACAACAAACAATATCGACACGTCCAACCACCCACGAGATGCTTTCGCAGTGGAGCGGCGAAGCAGCAAACAACAACGCAGCTACTAATGCAGCGGCACTAGAACGACGATGCGACCAGGTTTTAGTAATCTCGCGCGTTACCCCATAGATGAGCAAAGAACAACCGGTGAAGTGCGCGATGTTCGTCAGGAAATAACCTGTCGCATTCGCCTTCCAGAAGAGGAAATCAATCATTAGCGAACAAAGCAGCCACGGACGATACACGCACATACTCGGTATCTGCATGAAGTTGCCGGTGAAGTTAGACCAAAAGAGCGACCAGTCCCCAGCAAAAATCTTCGAGACGTAACAAACCTCTCCGAAGTCGTCCGCCAGGAAATAGCTCCTTAGGGTTCGAACAAAGCAGTAGAGAATAACGCCAACAATCACAGCAATGTGTGTTTGCCAGGCTTCTAATATTCTCGTTAGCGTCCTTGAACTCACCATAACCTCGTCAGAAGACTTCATAGCCAATTCCAGTTGGGAAGCCCGGCATCAAGTAAACATCGAGCTGCAAATCCTCAACCTCGAGCCCTGAGGTGTTAGAAAGTGTCGCCTTGATTGACTGCAGATGCCCTGGCATTCCTGACGGTTGCAGAGGAAACGCAATGTCAATCTGCTGCCACACTGCTCCAACGTTAAGTGCTCTCGCCGCCCAAGGACTCGAATACTCATAGGACACACCAGGAATCGGTTTGAATACGCCGGCGTTGCTTCCCCATCCAATTGCCGCCTCAGGAGAGTTTGCCGTGACTGTCTGCTTGCTCTTGTCGGCTTCGACTTGTGATGTTGCTTGTACCGCGATATTTGCGACTATAGGCGCTTTGGTGCTGCGGGCCTTACCACGCAATCGAACCAGCCACAAATCATCTTTTGCATATGGCGAAAAGTTATCGATTTGCACCCCATGAACTCCGGATAGGGGCTTAGAAGAAGCCCTTAGCGTAGTCAGGCTTCGACTTCCATTCGGCGCTGGAGCCCCAGACAACAGTAGTACAAACGGTGATCCTAAAGACTTGTCTTTTGAAGAACTCGATACTGAGATTTCGCGATCATATCGAAGGTCAGACAGTCCCTGGATGTTTTCGACACCGTAGAACGCCTTCTCCCATGAATATTTATCAATGGAAGGAACAGTCAAACGATTAGCGCCCTTCAAATAACCACCATATACGGTGACATTACCGTCAGTCGCAGCATCAAGCGTCACATCAAGTTTGCGATCGCTTCCCAAACATCGTTTAAGCGCCTCGCTATCCACCGGGATCAAAGCCCATTGACGTAAATCAAGGAGGTGCTTATCAGCACTCGCAGCCAACCCGCGCAAAATATCCTCAAACTCCAGGTAAAGTCCGGATTGTCCCACGAGCTTGAACGCCGACAGATCTTGGACAAACGGCGCAAGCGCAACAACAGGACCATTCAGTGCGACACCATTGATTTTTACAGATAAGTCCGTTTGGAAAGATCTCAAAGATCCGACATCGATTAGAAGATAGGAGTGGCTGTTAAGTAAACGTTGTGCCTGCTTCTCACTCAACAGCATGTGTCGTGAGATCGGATTGGTTGAAGTAACTGGCGCTTTCCACTCGAGATATCTTCCATGCGCGTTTAGAGGCAAGCATCCAAATACGAGAACAATGAGGCCTGAAGTGGCAACTAGAAGCTTCTGAAGATTCGAGAGCCGCCCCTCGGTTTGTTGAGCAAACAACACAACACACCAGAGCCAATTGCAAACAGCGAGAATCTTCACGCCTGCAGTCACTGCTAAAGCCAGACTCAGTTGATGCAATCCGGGAATGAGAATTTGAAGCCAATCAAAGTGAAGAACGCCCAACAGAAGCACCATCGAAATCAGCAGGCGCGCCGAAGTGGAGCTGAATCGCGCAAATGCGAGGCTTATTGCAAAGGCAGAGAACAGAATAATGCTCGGCATTGCACACAAGTTGTATCGAGGAACGGAGATAAAGAGCAAATAGACCAAATGCAGTAGAGCTACCGCTGAGATGCAGAGAATTGCCGAATTTCTCTCATCACGCTTCTTAAACGCAAGCACGGCGCCGACCGCGGCAAGCAATAAAAGAAACTGATGAATAAGTGCTTGCGTGCCCACGGTGAGTGGTCCAACCTGCACTTTGAAGTCATTCCATGGCATTTTGAACAGCCGAATCGGCTTATCCAACATCAATCGCATCCAGCGCGAAGGGCTCACAGCGATGCTTTCCTTCACAATCTGAGGCAGTCCCTTGCTTTGAATTCCAGTCCCATCCGGATATGGATATGACAGCCAACCACCTGTCTGAGTGTTTGTGCCCATAAAGAGGTTGTACTGCCCTGCGCGATCAACCACAAACGATGCACTGCCAAATGCCATCTTTTGCACACACAGCCAGGGGACAAACACAAGCGCGAAACCGCACAGCGCAATGGCTAGGTCGCGCCAGCGAGTACTCTTGGAGGCGAACAAGCACACAACAGTTAACGCGCCGACAGTCAGAATCACCATTATTGAGCGGGTCATTTGTAGACACGCCAAAGTTGTCCCGAGCACGAGTGAAACCCACGGACTGATGCGGCGCTGTCGCATAGCATGCACACAGATTGCCATCACCGTAGTGGTTAGAAAACAACTAAACGATTCGGAGTAGAGCCGCCCGCTATTGATAATGAATGCTGGATAGAGAGCAGCAATAAACCCAGCAATTAACGCAACTCTGCTGTTCCATATTGCGCGCGCCGTGATTGCGACCAAAACACAAGTAAGTGAGGTTAATATGCATTGAGCCACCACTGGCGGAATGGAGTGCGAATAATCCGCTGGCTGACCGGCAATTGCAAAGCTGATTGCGATGAAGATTGGAAAGATTGGACCTGCAATTGCCAGCTCGCGTAATGACGACAGCGCAGTTCGCACCGTCGAAACATCGCCCGCTCCCCAAAGTGAGGGTATTGCAGCAAACCAAAAATCGATCGGCAAACTAGCGATCTTCAAAACACCTTGAGCATCGCGGAGATACTCCGACGCGTCACAGGCAAAGGTTGCGTCTGGGTGTCCACCACCGAAATTGAACAAGAGGCGAGCCACCAAAGCGACACCGAAGACGACCAGAAGTCCTCCCCACTCGAAAGGTGCGGACTGTCTGTGTCCAGCCAATTGGCGAGACGCCGTGCAACTCGTCTCTCTTTCTGCTTGTTCTACGCGAACGCTCATTTGATCACTAGATATACATCCATGAGCAGATGATCTTCGCGCACGCGTGAGAATTACACCTTGATTACTATTAAGGTAAATGTTTTTAATGAACGACCGAAGTGGACTTTGCCCCGAGAATCTTGTCGTACAAGACTTCGATGTCGTCCATCATCTGGCTCGTGGTTCGCTCCGGTTTTATGTTGTTGCGAAAACATTCCAAAAGACTTGGGTCATTAAGTATTCGCTGAAATTTTTGCGACAGCGTTTTGTAATCGTTGAGTGGAAACACCATTCCGTTAACGTCTTCCTGAATCAGCTCTGACATTCCGCCAAGGTCGGTAACGATCACGGGTGTTTTTGTCGCCAATGCCGACTGAATTACAAGCGGCGTATTCTCATACCATCTAGATGGGACGACAAGAACATCTATAGAGGTTAATACCTCACCCAGGCGCTGATTGGGGAAAGTGCCGCCAAATGTCATCTTTGACAACGCATTTTTATCTTTTTCAGCAAGCGTTTTGAGCGTTGCGAAATAATTCGGAAACTGATTGGGGTCACCATATATGGTGAGCGAAACTTTTGCATCTTTGGGTAAGTCTTGAAACGCCTTTATCAAAACGTCTACACCCTTATGTTCAAAAAGAGTACCAATGAAGCCGATTCTCAGGGTTTCACTCGGTGTCTTTGTTTGATACGGTTCAAGCGGCGCAGTGTCAATTCCAAAAGGTATTTGCTGAACCAAATCACCTCTAATACCATTCTTTATGAAAAGGTTTCGCATTAATTTAGTAGCAACGGTAATAGCATCAGCTTTGTTGGCGGCATCGCGAAGAACCCCTGGGCGCGTCATTGTCGCGCTGATTGCAGATGGAAGTTTCGAAGCCAAATATGCATTGTACAAAGCAGATTCAGCCACCGCCCCTAGAGGCATAGAGTGCAGAGCATCGGCTAGTTTTGCTTTACGCTTGCTCAAAGCCTCAACAAACTGCTCTTTTGGCGGGAACAGCTCAGGTGTGTAGCAAGTTAGACAGTTGAGCGCACCAGCAGAGGGACCTTCACAAATCACTCCATCAGGGCGTTTGAGTTGAACTACAGGGCAGATAAACCAAAAATCTGTTGGAGACAGGATGATTGGCACATTGTGGCGTTTGGTTTCTTCAATAATCGCAGCAGACAGATTTTGCGCATGCATTACATGAACGATATCTGGTTTAAATCTATCCACTATCGTCCCAAAATGGCTTGCAACTTCGGGATGCCAAAACTCATGACTGAATGTGTACCCCCGCAGCCGAAGAGCCTCTCCGATTTGGTGGACATTTACTCCGTCATGGACATAATCAACGTGATCCGGACCCACTGCGTGTCGTGCATCCAGGTCCGGCGGATTCGCGGTTACAACCAATACTTCATAGTTTCTGCGTTGCAATTCTTGGGCAATCTTGAGCGTCAGCACTTCCGTGCCGGCACGATGCTCCGGAAAGAATTTATGAACTGTAAGTAAAGCCCTTCTCATGAAGAGAAATCTCAACACCTAGATGCAATGCCACTTTATAGCATGTGCAAAGGAGCCATGAGTCTCGATTTCACACTGCACCGCCTCCCAGTACCTTGATTGGATGATCCGCACCTGTAGTAGGTTTCTTATGTGTTTTCTTAAAAGTCATTCAAACATAGACTTATAGTTGCCGATGTATCATTGCCTCGTGACATCGAAACCACTACGAATTTGCCTGATTACACGTGAATACCCACCCGAAACCGGTTGGGGCGGCATTGCCACGTTTTCACGCCACTTGGCTCATGGGCTTAAAGAGCTAGGACACAGCGTTACGGTGGTCTCATTATCGAAGGACTTCGATAAGTCCCAAGACGATGACGGCGTACAGGTGCATCGAATCAGGCAAGACTCGCTGGGGTCTAAGTTCGGCGTTATTTCGATGTGCATGCCGTACAGCCGCTATGTCATGCTGACCAGCCTTGGCTTGTGGAAAAAATTCATTGACTTGCATAGACAAGAGCCTTTTGACGTCGTTGACACTCCTGAGCTGCTCGCAGATGGTTTGTATCCAGCAATAACTAGGCTGGTTCCGATGGTCATTCGCCTGTACACACCACATTCAAAGTTTATTGCCGAAAAACTCCACAATGTTTCCCCGAGCTTCGACCATCAGCTCGTTGCTGCATTAGAACGCGTCGCGATGCTGTCCGCTGACAAAATCACATCCCCCAGCCAAGATCTCGCAGACTATGTAGCACGCGATCTAAATTACGATAAAAACAGAATCTCGCTTATCTACAATCCCATTGATCCCGCACAGTTTGCACCCGAAGGTCCTACTGCAATTGCTCCAGACGGCCGCTTGACGGTTCTGTTTGTTGGTCGACTTGAAGAACGCAAAGGTATTCACTACCTCATCGACGCGGTACCCAAAGTGCTGAAAGAGTATTCCAACGTGAAGTTTGTTATCGTTGGCGACGACACAAACAGCGCGGTCGGAAGTACGTCTGTGCTTGCAGAACTAAAAGAACAGATTCGCAAAAACAAATGTGAGTCGGCGATTACATTCATCAATCGCGTTGCCTTGTCGGAGCTACCAGCATACTACCGCTCAGCTGATATCTGTGTTGTACCTTCGGTGTACGACAATTCTCCTTACACAAGCCTTGAAGCCATGTCATGCGGACGCCCGGTAATTGGCACCGCCGGCGGCGGCACCAAGGAATACGTCGCGCACGACGAGACCGGAATTATTGTCCCCGTTAGAGATTCCGAATCATTGGCAAATGCACTTCTTGACTTACTCCGAGACGATGGAAAACGTAAGCAATTCGGAGTCAATGCAAGACAACGAGTTCTTGCCAAATTCCAAAGAACTGAAATTGCCAGGCAAACCATCGAGCTTTATGAATCTGCAAGAGAAAGTTTTGCTGCACGAACCTCAACATCTCTGTACAGCCGCCCCATCGAAGATATAGCGCAAGATGCAACTGAATTGATTGCTTCGTTTAACAAGATGATCTATGAGCTCCTCTATCAGTATTCTTGGCGATTTCGAGTCAGGCACTGGTATAGACTGATTCGACACCGCCCGCGTCTCTCACTGGCTAAGTTATGCCTGCGATCAACAAAATTCCTTTCGTCTCTTACGGGTAACAAACTTAGTGTCACGCGAGATGCGACGGAATGGCTAAACACTGAAATTGCTCGACGACAGCAAGAGATATCGACAGTCTCCCAGGAGGTCTAGTGACGAACTCAGTCGCAACAGCTAGACCAAAACAAAGCGAAGCGCTCACATCACCGAAGTCAATTTGGAGCGAGGTTGGCTTCGCATCACTTATCGTGCTGGCGTTTCCCGCAACTTTGGCGGTGTGGTTGGCCTTCGACTACAGTTATCCGATGTGGGATGCTGCATCACACATACATGATTCCATAAAGTACGAGAACCTCTTTCGCCATCCTCATTTTTGGAGCGGACATTGGATAAAGGAGTTCCTGTCGGTAAACCCAGCCTATCCCATGACCGTGCATGCCACAAACGGCTTATTGAAGGCTATCTTCGGAATCGGTCGATTTACCGAAGCTCTGTCATTGATTATGTTCTCCGTTGGTCTGAGCGGCTCCGTATATGTCACAGGTCGCATCCTGTTTGGCACAAAGCTCGCAGCAGCTCTTAGCGTTTTGATCATCAACTGCTATCCATTGGTTTCGCTATTGAGCCACTTCCCGATGCTTGATTTTCCGCAACTGAGTCTCACTTGCGTGGCGATGATGACTCTGGTGTGGTGGCATCAAAAGCCAACCTATTTACGTGCACTCCTTACAGGCATCGCAGTGTCCCTTGCGGTGACCACCAAGCAAACGGCTGCTTTGTATTTGGTCGGGCCATGCGCCTATTTGTTTGCAGCATGCCTGTGGAAGAGACAGTTTTTCAATGTTCGGCAGCTGTTAGTCATCGGCACAATTGCCGCATCTGGTCTCGCACTATGGGTCTTACCGAACCTAACTGGACTCAAGAAGTATTTGGACTATAACGGTGCTGCATGCCAGACCAATCGCTCGCTTTACGAGATTTTCAGTGGCAGTTGCTCAGCGTATCTAGGGTCGTTACCTGAAAGCATGAGCCCCCTGCTCCTTTTCTTGGCACTCATGTCAATTCCTTACCTTGCGTGGAATGAAAGGAAGTCTCTCAAACAGCTATTGCTGCCATCAATTGCTGCCATCACCGGCATCATACTTATGAGCTTGCAGTCCTGCAACAATCCCGAGCCGCGTTACATCATTCCAGTACTTCTACTACCGGCATTGGCTTCAGGAGCGGCGCTCGCCAACATGTGCAACAGCAGAGCCGGCGCGGGAGTAGTTGCGATTTTCGCCGTCATATTATCGGCTCAGTTTGCTCTCTTCAACTTTAGTCCTTACCCGATTCAAGTTTCGCCGCAACAACGTGAAGCAATTAAGTGCTTTGCCGGACACCCAACAATCCCTGGAAAGATGGAGCCTTCATACAACCCAACTCCCAATGGAGACCCTTGGAGGCAGCGCTGGGCTCTTACACTCATCAGTGGAGAAAGCAAAACGCCCACCGCCTTGAATGTTCTTCCAAGCACTCCTGAGCTAAGCCCACACACTCTCAATCTGGTAGCGGTTTATGAGGGCGCTCACGTTGAATGCTCGACTTTCCGGCAATACACCATACGTGGTGACTTGGTTCGTTATGACGAAGCCGCGATTGATTCTTATCCATGGTACTTGCTGAAAACCGGCTTCCAGGGCTATTTCTTTCAGAATCCCGAGAGCGAACAAAATTACAATCTGATTCAGCAATACATTCAGAATTCCGGAAAATATTCCGTCGCGGGCAAATCAAATCTGCCAGATGGTACAACTCTGCTTCTCTACAAGAAGGTATCAGCTACGAAGATTTGAGCTTTCGTTTAGCTGCTCGAATTGGCTTTGTGACACGCCACGATAAACTGTTGGTCATCGAAGATAACCTCTCCTCGGCAGCATAGAGCTCTTGAGAGAGGTCAGCTCGAATTGCAGCTGACTTCTCCGCTTCGAGTACAAGCTGATACATGACCTCAAAACAAACTTTACTAATATAAGCGAGATTTTCCTTGGCCTTAGCTTCATCGAGCTCGGCGAAACGACTGGTGTCCGCAGCCTCGATATCTTCGTCATCGACTAAGCTGAACACCACCCTCGATGCTGCGCTCACAGCGCTCTTCAAATACTCTTTGTCGGACAGTCCTCTTTTTGCAAGGACATCTCTATACTTTTCGCCCAGTCTCATGAAGTCGCACACGAACCTTAGTGATCTAAGATTGTATGAACTCTCGCTTGCTGAGTGCCTTCTGAAGCTGCATAAAACGTCCGGCAAATAATACAAAGGCCCGTTTCTCAAGATTCGAAACCAAAACTCTATGTCTCCCGAATGATAGAAATCAGTATCAAATCCGGTACCAACATTGCGTCGAGGAAACATTACACAGCTTGGCTCTCCAACCCAGTTTGTAAACTGGGAGAGGTTTTCAAACATTACGTCCTCTGAGCTAACCTTAGTCTCTTTGTCAAACTGCTGAATGACTTCGACGACTTCTCCTTGATTATTCACCCAGTGTTTTGCCACAGCAATCAAAGCTGCATCAGAGTTGGCGACGGCCGCCAAAAGGCACTGCTGGAGAAGCTCAGGATGCAGTAAGTCATCTTGCGCGAAAAGCTTGATGAACTCCCCGGTCGCCAATTCCATACAGGCATTGTAGTTGCTAAAAAGCCCCAATCTAGTGGGGTTCTGACGTAGTCTTATGCGTGTGTCTCGCGACGAATACGATTTCGCGAGTTCTAGACTGCCATCTGCAGAACCATCATCGCAAATGATCAGCTCCCAATCATTCTCTGTCTGCCGCAGCACGCTCTCAATCGCCTCAGCAAGATACCTCTCACCGTTATAGACAGGAAGACAAATTGATACTCGAGGTGCCACGACTCGTTCGATTCGACAATAACAACACGGTCAGCATAACATGGTAGTGAATCCCCATATGCCTGAAGCGCGCGGCTAAGAAGCCCTAAACCGCGCCTTCATAATGAGCAATTATTAACAGAACTCTCCATCAACTCAAATATTCTGTGATTTGAAGACGCGAGAAACAGCAGGCAAATGGCAATATCGTTTCACTTTCCCAATCACTCAGTCGGGCGCATTTATGCGAGGGATGAGCATGGTGCATTTCTGTACGCAGGTGAAGCGCAGGGCGACTTGACTGTAGAGTCCAGCGCAATCATAAGGATAAGACTGGCTCCTAACGTCGACGACCTGACCTGGATTCGTGATTTGCCTACACAAGGAGTTGAAGAACTCATCTGCCACGCCGCCACTTTCGACGGAAGCCAACTAAAACACATTGCACATCTATGCGATCTTAGACACCTCCAGCTGAGTTTCTGCAATGTCACGGACAGAGATCTTTCCGAACTGCGCGCTCTGAGTAATTTGAGACACCTTCAACTCAACTGGACGAAAGTATCGGATGAAGGACTGAAGCAATTGCAGAGTCTCAACTCGCTAACAACACTAGATTTGAGTAGAACCAAATTATCCGATAAGGGTCTAGAGCCAATTTCGAATCTCCAAAAACTCGAGCATCTGTCGCTTTGGGATTGCAAGGTTACAGGGCGCACGCTCACACATCTCGCCGACCTGCCAGTGCTGAGCCATTTATGGTTGAGTCGTACTCGACTCGATGATGCGTTTGGGCAAGGACTTGGTTTGCTGAAACACCTTCAAAGTCTCGCAATAGCAGAAACACCGGCTGGTGATAAAACAATCGAATCACTGGCGGCCGCCAACCTCGAAGCTTTAGACATAAGCCAAACCAAGGTAACGGATAACGCTATTCAGAACCTTTGTGCTATGCCGAAACTTCGAAGTCTCAGCGCAAACGAAACACTGATAACAATAAAAGGGGCAGAAATAATACGCAGAAACCGCCCCGATTTGGAGTTTAACTATTCGGAGCGCTCATTGCAGTCTACCTTAGCCCGCACTCGCCAAAAGGCTGTTGGGCTCTAGCAACTCCGGCTTTGCACTTTGGCTAGCCGCTCTTTTTGTTTTAGGAAAACCTTTTCAAAACATTCGTAGCTGCCTGACGAAATCAAAATTGTCACGATAAGCACACTTGAATAGAGAACTAGATTTATTACTGGTGCCGGCAGCGGTGGAAGAAGCTGCGCGAATGTGAGCGTACAGAAAATGACGACAGGATGAAACATATAGATTCCGTACGAAATTGTCCCCATGTACCGAAGGAATCGATCTACAACACTCGTGCCACTTGCCTTTGTGCATTGATATGCGACAAGCCAGGCAAAGCAGATGTTCATAATCAAAACGTAGCAAGGCACTTCGACCATGAGACACGTAATGATTCCAACGACGCCCAAACAAATGACGGTTGGATTTTTCACGATTCGCTCCGCGAGCGTTCTCTTTTTCAAGAAAAGCCAGGCCATGACGCCTCCCGCCACGAACGACTCGACGCCATTGGACTGAATTGAGCCAGAGATAGCGTAGAGAATCTTGGATTGTGCGGCATGCTGCAAGCCAAGCAGCACAGCAAATTTGGTCGCGAGTATTGCTAGAAAACCGACTAGAGGCGCCTTCTGAAAACAGATCAAAAGGAGCGGCCACATCAAATAGAATTGTTCTTCAGCTGCAATCGACCACAGGTGCCCACCACCGTAAACCGGCTCATACATGTACACCGTCAGGTTAGGCAAGAAACTGCAGTAAAGCGCAAGTTTGGCAAAATAGTCTTGATAGAGCTTGTGCATGCCGTCCGAGACAGCGTGCGGAAGGAGTCCTGTGCAATCGAGAAACAGAGGCATTGCAACAAACGAAAGCAAAACGATTGCGAAATATAGAGGCCAGATTCGAAGAATCCTGCGCCTATAGAATGACTTCACATCAATGCTTCCGATGGAATCTTTCTCCATCAGCAGCAAGTACGTGATAAGAAAACCGCTCAAAACGAAGAAAAGGCGCACGCTTTCCTTGCCGACAGCCGTTGCGATCCAAAGATCGGCGCAGTTTGGAAATCCAAAAGAGCTTTTAATTTGCTCGAGGTGATGCACCACGACACCGGTCGCAGCAAAGAAACGGAGAGGGTTGAGTCCCGGAAAATAGACCGCCTGTTTCGGCTGAATTTCAGGTTTAGAGGCGGATGCATTTCTTTCCGCGACTACAGACATCAAAAGCTACACCTATGGCAGTTTGAGCATGTCATTATATGAGATGACAGCCCGCCAATTCTTCTGTTTTACTCACAAGCCAAGTACCACCTTAACTGCATCTACGTTAGGGTCAGGGCGCCTGCGTTATCATTCGATGGTTCCTAAAAGAGATAAGTGATGGAAAGCACCAACGTATTGCAAGTGACCACCGCGCAAGCCAACCCTTCGGCTCGCCCTCGCGTGCCATTCAATAAGCCGTACGTGACTGGCGATGAATTCGACTTCATTCAGCAAGCCATCAATAATGCGCATCTATCCGGCAACGGCGCCTTCACTCAAAAGTGTCATCAATGGTTGGAATCTTCTTTCGGCTCCCCTAAAGCTTTTTTAACCCACTCAGGCACCGCTGCATTAGAAATGGCAGCGATCCTGGCGAAGCTTCAACCCGGCGACGAAGTCATCATGCCATCGTTTACATTCGTCACGACGGCTTCAGCCTTTGTGTTGCGCGGCGCCGTCCCTGTTTTCGTAGACATTCGCCCCGACGTTTTGAATATCGACGAAAAACTGATCGAAGCAGCAGTTACAGAAAAGACTCGAGCCATCGTCCCGGTTCACTATGCGGGCGTCAGCTGCGACATGAATGCGATTATGCGTATAGCGAAGAAACACTCCTTGCTCGTCATCGAAGACGCAGCTCATGCCGTGCTTGCCACCTCCGGTGGTGAACCGGTCGGATGCAGAGGAGATTTTGCAGCTCTCAGTTTTCACGAAACCAAAAACATAATTGCCGGCGAAGGCGGAGCGCTTCTGGTCAACAACAAAGACTACGTCGACGATGCCTACATCGTTTGGGAGAAGGGTACAAACAGAAGAGAATTCTTCCTTGGGCAAACAGATAAGTACACATGGAAGGAGCTTGGCTCTTCATTTCCAGCAAGCGAGTTGATGGCTGCATTTCTCTGGGCCCAATTCAGCAAGGGCGAAGACATCACAAAGCGTCGTGTCGAAGCCTGGATGCACTACCACAACGCCCTAGAGCCTCTCGAAAAGCGGGGACTGATTCGTCGTCCAACTTTGCCGACCGACTGCGAAATCAATGGTCACATCTACTACTTACTGCTTCAATCGAGGGCTAGAAGAGACCAATTTCTGGAGACGTTAAACGCAAGAGGCATCAACTGCGTTTTCCACTACATCCCACTCCACTCGTCGCCAGCCGGCCAACGCTTTGGTCGGACACACGGCGATCTCGCACTGACAGAAGATCTCAGCGGCAGACTCGCCCGATTGCCTATGTGGCCCACCCTCTCACAGCAAGAACTGAATCTTGTCGTGGAAGAGGTTTTCCGTTTCTTTGAGGGAGAATAAATGAGTACGATCAAGCAAACTGTAGTCGATTACTACACAAACAAACTCATTGAACACGGGCCAACTGCAGCTGGAGTTGATTGGAACAGCGAAGCAGGACAAATCAATCGTTTTCAGCAACTTATTTGTCGATTTGACCTAGCGGATGACGACAGCATTATCGACTACGGCTGCGGTTATGGTGCGCTTCTGACCTTTCTTCGCAGTCGTGGATCAAACTGCAACTACATTGGTTTTGACTGGGCGACAAAGATGACTGAGCAAGCACAGAAGCTCTTTGCCGCAGACAAGAAAGCCTCCTTCACCAATGATCCAGCCTCATGGAGTGACTCTCCAGCAAGCTATACAGTAATCAGCGGTATCTTCAATGTCATGTTCGAGCATACCGAAGACAGCTGGAAGAAGTACGTCGAAGAAACAATCGAAGCTGTAAATGCATCTTGTACAAAAGGTTTTGCATTCAACATGCTCACCTCTTACTCCGACCCGGAGTTTAAACGCAGTGATTTGTACTACGCAGATCCTTGCTACTACTTCGATTTGTGTAAACGACAGTATGGAAAGCAGGTCGCAGTGCTCCATGACTATGGACTCTACGAATTCACGCTGGTTGTGAAAAAATAGCTTTTCTCGCTAAATTCGAATCTTGCTGGCAGGGACTTTCGCGCGCTCTGTGCCTACAGTCTTCAACAAGCCATCATCTTCCACATCATGAAGGACGATTGCACCGGCGCCAATTAGACATCCTTTTCCGATTCTGATGTGGTCACGAAGAGTCGCATTGACTCCAACAAAGCTATAGTCATCAATGACGACACCACCAGAAATTACCACATGCGACGTAATAAAGCAGTGGTTGCCGATCGTTGCGTGATGCCCAATGTGATTGCCACTCCAGATAGTGGTATTGTCGCCAATCCTAACGAATGGCTGCAGTGTATTGTCTTCGAGGATGAAACAGTTTTCGCCAATCTTCGTGTCGCCCCATCCTGAGACCTTTGAACTGACATAACTAATGAGTTTGTAGCCTCGCTCTTTGGCCTGCTCAAACTTTTGCGCCCGCACTTTGTTGAGCTGAGCATAGCTAACCGCGATGAACATTTTGAATTCATCCGGTGGATAAATCTCAGTAACTTGTTCAAATGGAACTACTGGAAGATCGCAGAACCTATCTTCTTTGATGTACTCTGCGTCAGCAGTAAAAGCTTCAATCTTATATTCACTATCGCGGGTCAAGTAAAAGTGCGCGATCTGCGCAATCTCCTTGTTGCCGAAAATTACTAGTTTTTCCATTAGAACTTGGGCCCCTTGCCTCTCGTCTTAAATTGCATTTGCAACGCGTCCAAAACTCAACATGTAATTGGGTGCATCTTCGCCAACATTGAAAATCAAATCGAGAATAGAAACATAGTGATCAAATGGTCCATGCATTTGACTGTACTCCAGATAACCCTCGTACTCAAACCAATGCACGCTTATGCCCTCACTCTCAAAAGCCTTGACGTCAAGGTAACCTTTTGCGGCAGCTCCTGAAACATAAGTGGTCGCCCCCGTTTGCTGACAGATACTGAGCAAGCGTTCGGTTTTGTCGTCTTTCAACTCAAACTCGGAAGACCAGACAAAATTGGTCTGGATTCCTAAGACATCACATATTGCTTTGATGAAGAGAAAGTTGATGTCACTCAAAAGCTCAAGACCGCTGGCTTCTTCGTACAGCTTCTCAAACTGCTGACTATACTTCGCAAAACACTCTGATTTCGCATATGAATGAATAATCGAGTTCCAATGCTCCTTCACCCACTTATCATCAGCAACACGCGTCTCTCTGATCTTTTGAAAGAACTTCCCTTTTACTTCGACAGGAATTGTAAGCCACTTTAGCCCAGCGGGTGTCTTTATCTTGTTGCGATTACGCCAATCCCTGCGCGTATATTGCACATCATCAAACAAAACGAATTCGTCCACGCTATTTATGATGTCAAAATAGCCCTTCCAGGGAATGTAGTTAGATTGAATTATGGCAACGGTTTTTGACATGATTCCAGAAAGTCTCGAGAAGACCTCATTTTATCGCGTGCATCGACCGTTGTACTTCGGTTTCCGCATGTATGACTTTCGTGTAACCACAGCCTTAAATGAGACTCATAGAACTATGAAATCTATTGGGCAAATTTCGAAAATCTGATGTCACCGATTGAAATCGCGAGACTCTCGCCTGCCGGTCTCACGTATACGGGAAGAATTTCTAAGCCGGTAATTCTGTCGGTACTTTCGAGTTCAAGCAGTTTGAGCTCGTAGGCATAGCCTTGCAAACCTTCAGTCGGCAACAACGGCACAATCTTTTGGACCAATTTATCCCGATTTACGACAAAGCCAATGCAAGCCGCTCTCGGTACCTTCACTTTCGAATCAGCCTTCACTTCAAAAACAAAGTGAGAAAACTGCCGCGGCGATACAGACAAATCATCTTTCAGGGTCAACTTCGGTTGGCTTCCAGTAGTCGTGTAATCGACAAATCTGTCGCTAACGAAGGCAGATCGCTTCAGATCCGATTCGTCCCATTTCGCCCTATTGCTAGTTAGGACAATGTCATCAGCAGATTGCCTCGGAAAGTATTCAGACTTTGATGTGTTTGAAGGAACGCACAACTCTTTCTCGCGAGTTGACGGATCAGCAATTTCAACAATTGGGCGTTCAAATACAGTACTTGAATTTGAAGCCGGCCCAGGCTCTGCAGAGAGATAAATTTCGATTTTGCGTCCTTTGTATGGCATGAGATCAATCAGAATTGAATCACCAACTTTGGCTGAAAAACTCTTCAAAATTTCACTCCCACTACTTGCTCGCACCGTGGCAGCACTGCTGGAAGATGCAAGCAATTTGGTTTTAAATTCAGCTCGGATTGCATTAGCCGGCACCGTCAGCTTCCAGGAAACGCTCGCGGACTTCTGAAGGGCAAGGTTTAGGTGCTCCGGGTTATTCCAAGATTTTTTCGATTGCGCATTCGTCCCACTAACCCATCTAATCCCCGACTCATCAGGACCAGCATGAACAGCCACTGTAGGAAGAATGAAATCACCCTGAAGAGACCAGACTTGATGAGTAGCGAAAGTCGACCAGTGCCTACGGCGAAGAACTTCACTCAATTTATAGAAGCGGTCAAAATCACCAACATGTCCAAGAAACACGGTGCGCTCAGCATATGTTGGAGCAATTGAAAAATTCCGCACACAAGAGTCAGTCGCCTCAGACCTAGTCTCTGCCCAAAAATCCATGTCTTGTGTTTTCAAATTCGTCATCAAGTACAAGCACCCGCAACCCAGAAACAGTGCGATGCCCGCCCACTTGAACACTTTGGATTTCTTTCGAGGTTCCTTGTTCAGAGCATCGCCTGATACGCAGAGAGCTGCAAGACCAGCAATTCCAATCCATACAAAAACGGCGAAGCCTGCATACCAGGGAGCAACATTCGTCCGAAACAAACTAGTAAGCCAGATGCTTAAACATCCAAATATGCTTACTCCCAATGCTGCTGCATAACGGCTATCAGAGCGGCGAATCGGCGCTAACAGACTAAACACAAACAACGAACATATCGCAATCCAGCCACCTAGCTGAGAGAGAAACAGCGGCTCGGAAGTGACTCCAATTCTCTTAGCAAAGCAGCGCCCCAAGGTATTAAGAATGAATGGCCAATTGAAGTATGCAACCAGCTTGGGTGCGTCGCCTGAGTTCATTCCCAAATGCAAAAGCGTAGGAATCGCCGAAAGACCTAGACCAATTGCGAAGATGCTCCAAGTCCGAAGCGTACGCACACGACACATAAGAAGCACAACACCGAATGCGCACCATGCTGGAATCCAGTAGCCTGCGCACAGTGCTACGACAATACCGCTCAGCAGCATCAAAATGTCGCCTTTCAGCAGTCCTGGATATTTGGAAGTGGCCCATACTCCCAAGGCAAATCCAAGCATGCCGATACCACCGGTGATACTGGCTTGTCCAAAATCATAGCAGGACAAAGCGGTTGAACCGAATGTCAAAGCAAATATGGACAGGAGGACTATCCACCGACTGCGGTGCTGACTCACAGTTAGCGTCAAGCAATCGAAAAAGAGTAGGCACCGAAGCGCAGCAAGAACGATTCCAACTATGCAATCAATTTTGATGTTCCACTCAAACATTGCCGCGTTGAAACAACAGAACAAAGTTGGCAGAAACAGGAAGTGCGAGTTCTCAAAACACTCATTAATAACCATTTTCCAGTCTATTGATGGACTGAGAATTCCATCAACAATAGGCAAAAGATATTGATAGTCATTGGTAAGACAAACGTTTCCTGTACTCAGCACCAAATAGATGAGGCGCAGCACTAGAGCAGCAGACAATGCAATCGATATCGCACAGACCGCTGCATTGAAATAAGCACTTCGTAAGATCTTGGGCTCTGCGACTGAGTGATCTACGGTCGCAGAACTTTGTAAGCCCTCAGACTCTTGCTGCATTCGGTCAGCTCAACTCTGCCAGCTTTGGCTGAGAATCGGCATGATCAGTTTCGTCCATATCGAGACGGCTAGGATTGAAGTAGTCACCTTTGATGATAGTGAGAGGTCGCATCTTTACTTGATAGAAAATGCGAGAAAGATATATTCCTACCAGTCCTAAACCCATCAAAATCAGCCCGCCGAGAAGCCAGATTGAAAGTAAAATTGATGTCCAGCCTTCCAATATCTCTCCGCGAAGGAGCCTCAAATAAACGACAGTACACAAGACGATGACCGTCACAACGGAGATTGAAAGTCCAAATCCGAAAAGTATTTCCAAAGGTCGAGCACTAAAGGAAACAACCGAATTCATCATCATTGCGATCTTTCGAGGCAAGTTGTATGTAGTCGAATTCTTGTGTCCTTTGCTCACCTCGATTGCGCGCTGTTTGTGTCCCGCTAGTTCGCAAAGCGCAGCAAAGACAACATCAGTTTCTCTGAATTGAAGAAGGCTGTTTACAAAAGACCTCTTCATCAGACGGACAACAAGGAGGTTGGGCGGCAGTTTAAAGTCGGACAGAGCATTAAAGATGTGGTAGTACAGTCCGTTGAAGTAGCGTTCAACTAAGCCACCCTTTCGGAGTTTTTGAACGCCGTACACAACATCGAGACTTAAATCTGAATGCAACCTTTCCCAAAACTCTTGAAGCCATTCAGGTTCTTCTTCGAGGTCGCAATCGATCAAAAACACATACTCACCACGTGCAACCCTAAGGCCAGTTAGCATTGCTTTGTGATGACCAAAGTTACGAGAGAGATCGATTAAGCGAATAGGTAGTCCTTCATCGATGAGCTCCTTAGCCTTCTCCAAAGAACGATCGGGAGATCCATCATTTACCAGGACAATTTCGAAGTCTTCAGTCAGACGACTGGCTGCTGCAGATATGCGCCTGCAGAACTCTTGGACGAATCCTTCCGAATAGTAGAGTGTTGAGACAATGGAAAGTTTCATCGTTGCTCGTTGTTCTTCTCCAGGACAGCTAGACCAATTCCAGTTTCGCCATATCCATTACCGTTGTACAACATGAACAATTGATCATTGTGGGCGAAGATGTATGGGTAGCATTTCATCTGTGAGTCCCAATCTTCGTCGTTTCCGATGAATTCAACCTGTTCATCGAAACGCCTCCACCCAATTCCATCATTCGACTCTGCGTAGCCAATCGCGTAGGCATCGCCCCGAAAACAATACCACATTCGATACCCCGTCTCGGTTTTGAGCACTCTAGGAGCCGCAAATGCGTATTCCGAGTCATCGGCAAAATCAATTGCAACACGACCATCTCGCTGCCAGTTGATGCCGTCGGAAGACTCTGCATACTTCAGATGGTACCTGTGCCGCGGCGCACCTTCGTGAATTATCCAATTCACTCCGGAAACGTACCAAAATTTCCAGACGCTGCCATCTATGAGTCCGCCGCAACTGCCTAC
>CAZCZI010000029.1:76605-81353 GCA_964503045.1 uncultured Candidatus Obscuribacterales bacterium | reverse complement strand
TCGCCAACGGTTTACCGGCTTACATGCCTTGTTCAGGTAATCTTCGCCAACGGTTAGCCGGCGCTTACATACCTTGTTCAGGTAATTTTCGCCAACGGTTTGCCGGCGCTTACATGCCTTGTGCAGGTAATTTTCGCCAACGGTTTACCGGCGCTTACATGCCTTGTGCAGGTAATTTTCGCCAACGGTTTGCCGGCGCTTACATGCCTTGTGCAGGTAATTTTCGCCAACGGTTTACCGGCGCTTACATGCCTTGTTCAGGTAAGTTTCGTCAATAATTCACCTGCACAAAGTATGTAAGCGCCTGATATACAGGTCCCAGAACGCACAAGTACAGCTGATTCTCGGCGATGGTCC
Organism: uncultured Candidatus Obscuribacterales bacterium; assembly: GCA_964503045.1. Classification (GTDB taxonomy): domain Bacteria; phylum Cyanobacteriota; class Vampirovibrionia; order Obscuribacterales; family Obscuribacteraceae; genus CAYZJR01. The sequence continues at coordinate 80,996 of CAZCZI010000029.1, read as the reverse complement.
GCACGCGCTTACGTACATTGTTCAGGTCATTCGGGTACAAAAAAAGAGCATCACGAGGGTGCTCTTTTTGAAGTCCGCTTTACAACGTACAAGGAAAGAACGATCAGGAATTTGGATTCCAGGTCGTCACGTATTTGTTGTGTTGCACCGAGCGCGGCTGATCGTTGTCGTTGCGCGTATAGATGTACTTGCTGTAAGGCTTGTCGTTGACTGGTTCTTCAGCTTCAGTCGCAGTCTGTGCGGCTTGTGGATTCGCAACTAATTCAGGCAGGATTGACGGCGCATATGGAGGCGGTGGTGGCACGAGATATGCTCTGGAAGCTCTGGCGATTCTGTGTGTTGTTCTCTTTGATGCGACGTATTTGCGCTTCTTGGTAGTGGTCGTATGCTTGGATTTAGTTTTTGCTTCGACGGGCTGTGACACTGTAGAGACGGCAAAAGATGCCAACAACAATGCGCAGGCAGGAAGCACGAGTTTTTTAGACAGCATAAGAGTCCCCAAAACGACGGCGGTGACAGAGTAAGGGCGAGAAACCGGTCTTCAAGTGAAAGACCTATGGTCATCTTACCACTTGAAGCCCGGAGTTAATCTTAGAGACAAAAGGCTTCCTGTTGGGCTTGTTGTCCAATTTCAGACACGTTGGGACAATTTGGGACGTTTAATGGTGAAACCATTTAGTGCCTTGCGGTCCACGGATCTTCTTTTCAACCGAGTCGACGTTTTTGCCATCGGCTGGGTCCCAGGTGGCAACGGCTTGACCCCACCAAGCCTTCATATCCGTTGCAGTTTCGGATGTTTTGCGCTTGGGTTTGTCTGAATCAGAATCCGCGTCGGCTTTCGCTTCGATTACGCTCTCTTTTAATTCTTGTAATTGTGTGTTTACGGTTTCGTCTTTTGAGAGTAACTCCCCTTCGAGACCGCGTTCCTTGGCTAATCTGTATAGATCTGTTTGCCAGGGATTGCCTTCCATAGCCTCTGTCTGATTGTTATCAGACTCGGGCTTGCCTCCTCCGCTGAGTTTCTCCAAAAGACGCCCGATCATTATCTTCAAATTGCTCATGTGGCAGTTTCTCCGAACATCAAGTGGAGCCAACTGTGTAATTCCCATCCCTCACAAGGGGTAACAAAGATTAGCAGCTATTTATTTTGGCTGGCGGCGCATGGAAAGCCGAAAGACGGAGAAAGCATGTGCTAACTGGTTTTTCAGACGTAACGAAATACAATGCCCATGCTGATTCGCGAGGCTGACGAAAGTCACTACCCAACTTGAGGTAGTCGGTCTCATCAATACCAGCGTGTTATTTCGCTGGTGTTGGCAGTTCCGGAATCATAATGATCTGAGGCACGGCTACTTCCGGCTGATCTTTGAGTTCCAACCTTAACTGATACTCACCTGGCGGTTCGAAGCAGTGCATGCAGCGCGCTTCATATTGCCCGTCACCTACAAGGATTTGAGCGTCAGAGTGAACCACGCGCTGGGTTCGACAGGCAAACTCAGACCCGCATTTGCGGCAGACAGCCAATAATTTGTCTACACGATCGGCAATGGCTAGGAGTTCGGGCATAGGTCCAAACGGTTTGCCGCGATAATCGAGATCGAGCCCGGAGGCGATGATTTTCTTTTTCTGCCGCAGTAGAGTCAAAATCACTTCGACTATATCTTCTGAAAAGAATTGACACTCATCGACGCCGATCACGACTGCGTGCGATGAATACTTCAAAATGTCTTTGGGTGTCTCAACGACGATTGCTTGCGAAGCCAATCCGTTGCGCGACTCCACGCAATTCGGTTTAGATCGCGTATCAGTTGTAGGTCTGACGATGATAGTCGGCAGGTAGGCAAGGCGCGCTCTTTCGATGCGTCGAATGAGTTCGCTGGACTTGCCGGCGCTCATGCAACCGACGATCATTTCGAATCGATATCCACTCAGCATATCTACTTTGCTTCCCGAAACTGGTTCCCTAAGCGGCTCATATAGTAACCAGAAAAGTCGATTGAAGTGCGGGCATTCAGTTTCATATTTCTTTATATGAAACTATTCGACTTCGTTAATTAAACATTTTCGTCGCTGCTGGTATCACCGGCGGTGTTGCCCGTGATTTCTTCACTCATTGTAAATCCCGGCGTGGTGAGAAGTTTGTACCCGAGGACCCTGTCGGATGATTCGCGAGTAAGAAGCGATTTGTCCGACAGTACTTGCTTTAGGTCTTGTCCGGATGATTTGGATTCGTCGAGGACAGCTCGTGCTTTTGCTACACCGATTTGTGAGCTCAAAGCGGCTAGTACTGCACCACTTGCTTCTGCACTGGTACTGCATTTCTTGGTATTGGCTGTGATACCACTCAAACACTTTTGATTGAAGGGCAGCATGATGTTCTTCAACATATCAAGCGAGTTAAGAAGGTTGACACATATAAGAGGTGTCATTGGATTAGCTTCAAATTGCCCGGCCTGTGCGGCAAAAGCAATTGCGTGATCGTAGCCTGTTATCTGATAGCACGCCATCAGCAGGCATTCCGGCAATGCCGGCGTTGTGAGATCAGGTAGTTGACCTGGAAGAAGAGATGATGGTTCGACCGCAAACGGCGGCAAGAAAATCTCAGCGAAACCGGCATTAGGACCCGAACTCATCAAACGCAGATCATTTGCAATCTTGATCAGGTCGCAGGCCAGTCCACGAAGCGATGCTGAAAAATCTAGGAAGTCCGTCACAGATTGTGTTGCTCTAAACATATCGTCAGCAATTTTCAGCTTCAGACCGGTGAGCTGGGAAAGCTTTTCCACCATGCGATTGCTGTATTCCGCGTCGACGCCGAATCCGGTTCCTACATATGTGGCACCTATGTTTACTTCCAACAAATTGGAAGAAGCTTCGCGGACTCTTCGCACAGCTCTTTCGATAGTCGATCCATATGCGTTGAATTCCTGACCCAATGTAATCGGTACGGAGTCTTGAAGACTCAAGCGTCCCGGTTTCAATACACGTTCGAATTCCAGCGCCTTTCTTCGAAGGAGGCGCTCCGTATCGAGAAGTGCAGGTTCTGTTTCTCTCAACGTCATCAATATGGCGATTCTCATTGCTGTCGGATATACATCCGAAGTTGATTGCCCCTTATCGACGTCTCTGAGGGGATCTATAAGATCGTATTTGCCCAGCGCGCCGCCTAGAATCTGGGCGCCGCGATTGGCAATCACTTCGTTGGTGTTTGCGTTGAGCGAAGCACCGGCGCCTGCCTGAAGTGCATCGACGACGAATTGGTCACGCCACTGACCGCTCAATATCTCGTCGCAAACTTGCATGATTGCGCGTGCAACTTGAGGCTGCAGGCGACCGGCTTCAAGATTCGCGTATGCAGCAGATTTCTTGACCGTTACGAGTGCTTCCAAGAGTCGAGGATGAACCTTTTGTCCGCTAACGGCCAGATGCTCGCGCGCACGCGCTGTCTTTGCGCCCCAATAGCTATTGAGCGGCACTTGAACTTCGCCTAGCTGATCGGCCTCTATTCGAATGTCGGGTCGGCGATTGACCATATCGGTTTCCAGTTTCAGGCGTGCACAACAACATGTTTCGACGGCAACTCATGCAGCCCGAAAACTTCTGTGACTGCTTATATATGATGCGAAAGCTGAACAAGCATACATATTTTCGTGAATATTGACCTTTTAAGACGCTGAAGTGAAACACTTCTCACCCCTCGGCAAATTTGAGCAACCGGTTTCTGTGAATTGATTAAGGTTGAGCGGTTGGTTTGCTGTTGTCGCTCAACGTGGAGAGTTCTGCAAGCTGCGCCTTGGCTGATTCAATTGCTTGTGAATTGCCGGAGTTGCTCGAAATGAAGATCTGAAACTGTTGTTTTGCTTCTTCTGATTTTCCCTGACCCTTTAAGGCAAGTGCTTTCAGATATGGAATTGAATTATCGGTGATTCCGAGTTCGCCGCACTTTGTCAGTTCTTCAAACGCTGTTTCGCACTCGTTGTTTTGCAGTAAAGCCTTTGCTAGATAGAGATGAGCCAAGCCATTTCGTGGTTCGATTTCGATTGCGCGCTCGTAGTCGAAGATTGCTTCTTTCAAATAGTTGAGTCGCATAAGTGAGTTGCCGAGGTTGACGCGAAGTTCGGAAGAATCCATTTCCAGTTTTTGCGCAAGCTGGAGCGATCTTGAATAGGCGCGAACGGCATTTTCGTATTCGTCGAGTTGGTCATATGCAAGTCCGATCCAGAAGTGAACTATTGGATCGTTTGGTTTGAGACGAACATATTGAAAGAAGTAGTTGAGCCCCTTCTTTGCGTCGCCTGCTTCGACGTTCTTTCTTCCGTCGCGCATCAACTGGATTGGATTGGGTGGTGGTCCCGGTGGTGGCCGGTAGGCAGGTTGTGCAGATTGAGAAG
>CAZCZI010000029.1:0-76505 GCA_964503045.1 uncultured Candidatus Obscuribacterales bacterium | reverse complement strand
GCAGGCGGAGCATATCCGGCAGGCGGAGCATAGTTCGCAGGCGGAGCATATCCGGCAGGCGGTGCATAGCCTTGCGGCGGATATCCATACGGTGGATATTGAGGCTGCGGTGCTGGTTTCGCAGTTTGCGCCGGTTGTGTCGCTTGTGCAAGAAGAATAGGCTGATGTTGTACCGACGACTGCTTCGATGGTGGCGTATATGGTGTCGACCATTGAGCCAATGCGGCCGCGCAGCAAGAAAGGTTTGCTGCAAAAAAGGCAGATATAAAGGTTGTTGCCCGCGCGGTCATAAACATCCTGCGATTTCAAACATAGCGATATCATAGCGCCAAGCGGTTGGTTTCATCCTGAAACTGATGTACGACAGCAACTAACCGGTTGCTGTCTACTTATTTGCCTTGTTCTGTCTTCGCAATCGCGTGCACTGCTGCCACAGTGGGCACCGACACGCCGACTCTAACGGGTATTTTGCCTTCTTTGGGAGTGAAGTCTCTGATTCTGCCTTCCACTTTGGAATGTACGCGCGGGTCGAGAGTCTTGCCCTGAATGTAATCGCCAAGCAGATCGACTTGCGAAAGTCTGAGCGGCTGTACGCCCTGGCTGGCGTGGATATCTTCGAGACTTCCGGGACCAAATAAGCCGTACTTGTGCCATTTGTCTATGGGGTGGAATCTCGTAACCACCTTATATGTCACGTTGTCCTCAACCGGAACATAGCTTCCGGCACTGTTTCGTATCTGTATGTTGCCGATGCGCTCGCCGGAGGCAACTGGAGTCATTGGTCTCTTGCTGAGGTCGATTGTGTACTTCATACCGCTGGTTTGCACGAAGTTGCCCGGCAAGTCTGTCTGGGATGTAGTCAGGTCTTCGGAGAACAATGAACGAACGCGAGACATCACAGTTGGTTTGGGTGCCGTTACGCGTTCTCTGACACCGTATTCCAAGGCGTCTTTGATCTGCTTGCCGGTCATGTTGATCATCGCCAGCTCTTTGATTTCGCCTTCGACTTTGCCGGCGTTCATGAAGACGTTTGCCAGGTCGAGTCTCGTCAGCGGTTTGTTGGCGAAGATGTCTGATCTGATTCCGCCGGAGTGAACCATCACCACATCTGGTGTCACGCCGAATTTGTTTTTTGCGCCATCGTAAATGGCATCTGCAATTAAATTGGCTAAAGCCGTTTCGCGTTCGCGGGCGCCGCGCAAGCTGTAGTTTCTCGTTGCGGTCGCATTGTATTCGATCGATCGCAACTTGTTGACGTCGCTCAGTTGCGAATCAATCGCAGCCTTGATCGCCGCATCCGGCACGATGTCGTGAGTGATTGGATGCAATTGTCCTGTCGTTCTGAAACGGTCTGCGACACCTTCAGGCGTAAGGGCGATGCTAAACTCCGAGAGCCAGCGTCCGCTGGAGCCGGCTTGCATAATTGGAATCGAGTAGTCTCCGACATTCGGATTTATGAGAAACTTCGGCAAGATTTTCTTGATTCCTAAATACGGAATCGTCGATGGACCATGCGCGGTTACCCAAATCGGAGTGGCTGTGAAGTCATGGCTGTGCGCGCTGATGATGCCTGCAACCTTGAGATTCTTATTGATCAAATGCCGGGCGATTTCAATGTCTTGATTGAGACCCATGTGGTTGATCATGACGATGTTTTTGACGCCCTGCGCGTTGAGTTCGCGCACCATCTTTTCTGCGGTTTCTTTCGCGTCGAGAATTTTGATGTTGCCGATTGCTGCTTCGTCGGTGATCATTGCCGGGTAGCCGATTGTGACTGGACCCTTTGCCCCGTGAAGTGTTTCGACCGCGGCTGGTTTGAGGATGGCGGCATACTCCGGGTAAGCCGATACATCCATGTTCGAAGCGATAAGAGACACTTGCGGATTGTCCGCTAGAATCGGCGCCATCATGCGAGGGTAGCGCGGAACATCAAAGAGTCCACCGGGAGCATCATATGGATGATTGCCGGGAATTATTTTGGTGGCTCCCATTTGCACCAAGGCGACGTTTTCGACCTTGCCGCCTTGCGTGTAAGTGAAGTTGACGTGACCGGACTCGACGTCGCCTGCGATAATGAACTCGGATGGAATTCCGGATGCTTTCGACGCGCTGCGCAGTTGATCCAACTTCGTCTTCAAAAGCGGCAACTGATCGGTGTTGCTGTGAAAGTCGTTTATGTGAAAGAGATTGACTCTGGTGATACCTTGCTCACCATGCACTTTTGCAAGGGCGTAGCTGAGCGCGCTGCTGCTTCTGTAAAGAACCGTTCCACCGCCCGCAATCGCTCCACCCAAGGCCGTGCCCGCGGCCGTATCATGGAGTGTGCTTTGACCGATCTTGGTCAAGGCTTTCATCGGATCGGTTTGCAGCTCGTTCCAATTCTCTGCGGTTCTGTGCGGCACGCTCCAAATCAAACTTCCCGCCGCACCACCGGCGGTGCCGCGTACGACGTGATAGCGAAGTGTCGAGACGAGTTCGTGTCGTGCTAGCTGCTTTCCTGCAAGTTCTGCGCTTTCGTCGGAAATTGCTCTTCCGATTGCCTTTCTGCCGATGTTTCTCAAAAACGCTTTGGACAGACTAGATTCGACCGCACTTGCCCCTACGCCTGCAACTGCATCGACAGCACCCCATGCGAGATCTGTGACATTGGCAGTGCGCTCTTCTTCAGGTATGAACTGTTCGAGACCTTGTTTTGATCCGTACTTTACGATGGCGCCAGCGACCATGGCGATCGGCAAAGTGTAGGCGAGACCTTTGCCTCGTGATGCCGCCGTGAGGCTCAGCGCCGCGATTCCGCTTACGCTTGCCGCTAAGCTCGAGGTGAACTCCACTCCGAATTGTCTCAAGGCGCCCGACCCGTCAACCTCTGCGGTTACAGACTTTCCAACATTCATCAGCGGCGAAGCGGGGGTCTCCGGTTTGGATTCGTGCCAGTTAATGCCCGCTGCAATCGAGCTGCGCTCGGACGCTTCTTTCTGATTGGCAAACTCGAACTCTGGCGGCAAGGGTGCGTTACCTGAATGATGTTCTGAATTTTCGGGTGCGGAGATCGTGCGAATTCGCCTGGCGGCGGATCATTAGTTAATCTAATATTGATCTCAAAGAAAGTAAGCCGGGATATTACGGCTTTAAGAGCGTAAGGTTCCCAACTTCTGAATCTGTGGGCTTTTGAATGGCAGGGCAAGCGGACGATTTGTATGTCGATGGAGCGTTGAGCAATTGCTCTAAATGCAATGCAGTTTTGTGTTTGCGGCAACAAGTGATCAATTTGGCTCTGGACAATGTCGATGAGATGTTCTGTCTGAGGTGCTTGGCTGAAGATTCCAGCCGCTCGCCGGCTGAAGTTTTGACCAGTGTTAAGGGCTATATTCAGCAAAGAGATTGCTTTTCCAAGGAATGGCGACGCTACGAAACCTCTCAGTTTTGTCCTGACCCCCATAATTGTTTTCCGGTTGTTTGTTTCGAAGACTGACGCGTGCCGATCGAGCATGGAGAAAACATGAGTGAGTTCGATTTAGACCTGCGCGGGGTTGCCTGCCCCATGAATTTTGTGAAGACGCGATTGTTTCTTGACAAGTTGGCGACTGGTGACTTGGTTAGGGTCTTGCTTGATGGGGGCGAACCTGTCGAAAGCGTAAAAAATAGCGTCACCGCCGATGGTCATGCCATAGTGAGCAGCCGGGAGTGCTCTGAGGGGCACTTTTGTCTGCAAATACGGAAAGGATGAGCCGTTTGAGGTTGACAAATAGATAAAAGTCGAGGAGTATAACCGCGTCTTGGGCAGTCATGGGCTGTCCGCCAAACAGTCGGAAACTTCAAGGCAGTCACTAAGGAGCCATTAGGAAACACGGTTGCATGTGGCAAGCTTCAATTAAATGTAGCCCAGTGCTTTCAGTAGTTTGTGCCATTGGCTTTGCCATGTCGGCGCAAGCTCAGTCGAGCAATGCAGCACATCTTCAGCAGTCCGGTGCACATCGAGCTCACTCTCAATTTGGCGGCGCACATAACGCAGCCGCTCAAGCCCCGACGACGCCACCAACATTCGAAGAGTTGAAACAGGCGAAAGCCGCATCAGAAAACAACCCTGCCGACTCAAAGCTCAAGTATGCGTACGCGGAAGTGCTGCGCCGCTCCGGAAAAACGAAGGATGCGTGCCGGCTCTACCTTGAAGCGGCGGAGATCGATCCTCTGTTTTACTTGGCCTACCACCAAATGTCGCTGATCTGCGATGACCACAATCAGCTTCAAGAGGCTCTCACCAGGCTCAATCACCTTAAGGCAGAACGCCCCAAAGATCTGCTTTTGAGAGTGGCAATGTCTGAGCTTTTGGAGAAGAAGGGCGATTATTATCACGGCGCGCACACGCTCGTTGAGCTGGTCTATGACAACGCAGTGCCCGAGAAGTATTTAGATAAGGTCAACCGTCGCATTCGTTTCCTCATGTCTAAAGCCAGAGACAACTATGCAGCCACTGCCTTGACTCAACATGAAGAGACTGTAGATGCGCCTCCGCTGCCGTTGCCCGAAGGCAGCCTCAATCGTGACTTGTCTGGTGCGAAAATTCGAGAACCCAAAACCATGCGCAGCATGGGGCATGTGCCGATTTTGCACTAACTGCTGTAACCGTAACCTTTAGTCCAATCGACTCCAAGATTAGTAGTCGATTGCTCTTGATGGTGGGGCTTGTCCGGCATCGCTACTTGGACGTTGAGGCGGCGCTTGCGCGGGTCTTGCTGGTGACTCGGCCGGCGAAGGTCCATCGCGATGTTCTCCTTGATCTGCATGTCGCTGATGTCTGCGCGATCGATGACGAGGCATGGACTCGGTTGCTGCGTCGGTGATATCGTTCGGCGGATCGCCATGCGGCGGAGCCTTGTCTCGGTTTTCCATCGATTCCAAATCGTTCCTTACATGGTGTCTGTAGCTGTCACGTGTACTGTAGTCCCAACCTGAGTTGAATTCTGTTCCATCCCAGCTCTTATTGAGAGCTTTATCGACTCCGTCGGACAGTTCCTGTGCAGTCAGCTCTTGTCCTTTTGCTGGGTCTTTACCTGCGAATTTGAAAGCTGAAGCCACCAGCTCTTCGGCGTATTTTTTGCTTTGATCTACTTCTGCTTTTTGCACGCTGTTCCACCCGACCGTGCCATCTGCTGAAATCACATTTTTATCGTCGAGGTGCATTATTCGTGCCATTTGGCGCTGATCGTCTTCACTATAAGAATGGAACTTATTCATTTCGGTCTTGTCGAGCGTGCCGTTTCTATCTGTGTCGAGAGCGTCGAACACTCCTTTTGCCGCGCTGGAGCTTGCCTTCTTGTTTGAAGCTTTTGCATAGCAATCGGTAAGCTCTATGGTCAGTTCTTCTTTGCTGACTGTTCCATTGCCACTTTTGTCTGCTCTATTGAAGAGCTGTTTGTACATCGGGTCATCCTTGGACAACATTTCCTTGCTGGTGTCTTGAATCGCGGAGTTTCCAGCGGCGGCTGTGGAATCTGAAAACGATGCCTGTTCAACTCTTTGCATAAGAACCTCTGTGGGGTGGCAGACTCCCGCATCTCGGGTCAGTCAGGTTGCGTTTGGCGGGAATGTGCCTACCTTAGGGCGGCAAAATAACATTGACGTAACAGGGGCACGTTCCGTTTAGTGCGGCCCGGCCGGACAAAACTGCTATTCTTGAGGAACGAATTAAAGGTTGGGTGATTTCATGAGTTTGGGTGCACTGCGAATCGGGACATTGTGCTTGGTTGCGTGCATGGCGGCCGGATGCACCGCACGTGTGAATACACCGACTACGCTCAAAACTATTAAAGTGGAAAACAAGAATTCGGCTGCGGCTGACAGTGGTATCCCGATGAACACTGACGGATTCTTCGCCGGAGACATGGATGCCGAAAACACTATCTCAACCGAGTGTGTGGCCGCCTGGCGCAAGGAGCTGAAAGGCGACACCGAGGGCGCAATGAAGCAACTCGAAGAGTTGAATGCGAAGTTTCCGAAGATGACGACAATTGCCATGATGCAGGGACAAGTCCTAAGTCATGCAGGCAGAAAAGAAGAAGCCGTCAAATACTTCCGCGACGCAGTCAGAGGAAGCGAGTTTAGTAGCCTCCATCAATTCAAATTGGCTGAAGCGCTTAGCAAGACTGGAAAGTCAAAGGAAGCTGCCGACGCATATCGCAAAGTGCTCGATAAAGCTCCTGACTTCGTGCCCGCTAAGGTTGGCTTGGCGAGAGCCCTTTTTCAGCAAGACAAGAGTTCAAAGGAAGCCGCTGAATTGTTGGATGATGTGCTCGCTAAATTTCCGGACAATAAAGAGGCGGCTCAACTCAAAACTGAGTTGGCAGCCGGTAAATAGTGCTGTTGCCACAGTCCAAACTGTCGTACAATTAGGCGTGCAGAATGCTTTGAGAGGGTGCGCCAATGGTCAAGGAGACAATGGAGCGGCCGGCTGAGTCAGCCGCCGTTGAAGAAATTGCAATCGATGGTTTCGATCACATCGAGTTTTATGTAGGCAACGCGCTGCAGGCAGCCTACTACTACCATCGTGGTTTCGGGTTTGACTTGGTCGGTTATCGCGGTTTAGAAACCGGCGAACGAGATCGAGTTTCCTATGTTCTGAAGCAAGATCACGTTTATCTCGTTCTGACCGGCTCTCTGCTGGCAGAGCACGAAATCGCCGAACATGTACATCAACACGGTGATGGTGTAAAAACGATTGGTCTCAAAGTCCGAGATGCAAAGAAAGCGTATGACACTGCCATCGCCAGAGGTGCTAAGAGCGCGCAAGAGTTGAAGGTCTTGGAAGATGAAAATGGAGTCTACAAGAGCGCTTCAATTTATACATATGGAGAAACGATTCATACGTTCGTCGAACGCAAAGATTACAAAGCATTTGCGCCTGGCTTTAAGTCATTGGCGAAGAAATCCAGTTTCAACGTTGGATTGGCTGCAATCGATCACGTCGTGGGCAACGTTGAAGTCGCCAAAATGGAAGACTGGGTCGAGTTTTACAAAAAGGTTTTTGGATTCTACGTCTACCAATATTTTGATGCCAGCGACATCAGCACGCAGTACTCGGCTCTGGTATCAAAGGTGATGGCAAACAAGAGCGGCTCCGTGAAAATGCCTATTAACGAGCCGGCTGAAGGGCGACGCAAATCACAGATTCAAGAGTACCTCGACTACTATCTCGCGCCTGGCGTGCAGCACATTGCCATTGCCACTCGCGACATCATCGACACGGTGGGTAAACTGCACAAACAAGGCATTGAGTTTTTGACGGTTCCACGCTCGTATTACGATGCATTGCCTGAAAGAGTCGGCGAAATTGATGAAGATATTGAAGAGCTGGCGAAACTAGGAATTTTGGTGGATCGCGAGTCGGAAGGATATCTGCTGCAAATATTCACTAAACCTGTCCAGGACCGACCGACCTTGTTTTTTGAAGTTATTCAAAGAAAAGGTGCCAAAGGGTTCGGAAAGGGCAATTTCAAGGCTTTGTTCGAATCCATCGAACGAGAGCAAGCTGCTCGGGGCAACCTCTAAAGCCTCAGGTAATGAGCCATACCATGAATCTGACGCAGGTTTTAACTTAGCCGCGTAATTAACTTCTTGATACGCAAACTGAGCTGTATCCAAGGTCTTGCAGCTTGTAAGGTGTTATCATCGGGCGCACTTGATTTCTGGGTGATTCCAATACCAGATATAGGTAACGCGCAGTGCTGTTTAACAGCTTCACGTACTTACTCTTTCTTCCCGTTGTCGTCGCGCTCTATTGGCTTGGTCCAAAGTGGTTGCGGCTCAACCTGCTTTTGGTGGCAAGTTACGTCTTTTACATGAGCTGGATTCCAGCTTATGGGCTGCTCATCTTAGCTTTGACCGTTTGTAACTATTTCATCGGCATTGCTATCGATCGTTTCGACAATCACAAGAAGCGAGTGCTTGTCGGCGGTTTGATCTTCAATCTCGGCTGTCTCTGTTTCTATAAATACGCCAACTTCCTGTTGGAGTCGTTTTTCGGCTTTTGGTCTTGTCTCAAGACCTGGCTATCTGTGCCGGTCGTTCTTAACCCAATAACTCTCAACATTCTTCTTCCGCTCGGTATCTCCTTTTTTACCTTCGAATTCATCCACTACATTGTGGATATTTATCGAGGCAGCAAGCCGATTTCCAATTTTAGAAACTTTGCATTGTTCGCCGCTTTTTTTCCATCTCAGATCGCAGGACCAATCAAGCGATACCAGGACTTTATGCAACAGCTGAGTGGCGACGATGCTTTCCGCGCCGATTACTTTCATCGAGGAATGGCGCTGGTGTTGCAAGGACTGTTCAAGAAAATCGCACTCGGCGATAACATTGGCAGAATCGTAAATGCAGGCTTTGCAAACCCCCAAGGATTAGGCACCCTCGATGCATGGATTGTAGTTCCTGCCTTCACCTTGCAAATATTTTTCGACTTCTCCGGCTACACTGATATCGGTCGCGGCTCGGCGCTGCTTCTAGGCTACAAGGTGCCGGAGAATTTCAATTGGCCGTTTTTGTCATCTAACCTGTCAGACTTCTGGCGGCGTTGGCACATGTCTCTTACGAGTTGGCTCAGAGACTATCTTTTCATTCCACTTGGCGGTTCGCGCGTCGGCCCGTGGCGCCAACGATTCAATTTGATGCTGACCATGGTGCTCGGTGGATTGTGGCACGGTGCGGCTTGGCACTATGTCATTTGGGGGGCCTTTCACGGACTCGGCTTGGTAATAACAAAAGATTGGCAGGAATTTGTCGGGCGCACACCTGTTTTGAACAAGCTTCGACCGAGCGCGGCCTGGCACTGTGCTGGAGTTTTCACCACCTGGATCTTCCTGACTTTTGCTGGACTGCTGTTTCGCTCAGATGATATTCCGCATGCGCTGGAGATGGCGTCACGTTTGTTCGTTTTGGCTCCAAGCACTCAGATTGTGAGCATGGTATTGACGTCAACCCTCATGGTGTCCATGCCTGCATATTTGACCTGTTTGTGGTTGAGCAGTAAAGCGCGACCAATTGTGAATCCACGATCAACACCCGGGGCTGCACCGGATACGGTGCGGGAAGCTTCTTTGTGGGCGCCAATTCGATCTTGGTATGCAAATTCCTTGCCGGCACAAGTGGCGCTATACACCACATGTTCGCTAGTCATTCTCGGTTTGGCACCGGGACAAGTCACCCCTTTCATTTACTTCCAGTTTTGAGGCCGCAATGAGCACTGCCTTACAACAAAATGATGCCTCTTACAAAGGTAACCTCAAGCAGGATCAGCTTAGGCTGCCTTCCGAGAAGCAATTCGGCAAGCGAAGCCCGATTATGCTGGCGTTGGAACTTACATTGCTTCCCCTCGCCGTAATCATAGTTGTCGAACTCTTCCTTGCATCAGCTAATGCGGGGCAGCAGGAGTATCTGCAACCTGACCCGACTATGGGAATGGTGCACATTCCAGGCAAGCGCGTCACCTGGCGGATGGAAGGCTATTCTGACGACAAGTTCAACAGCGTCGGCGAACGTGATATCGAACACACAATCGCCAAGCCGGCTGGAGTAAAGAGGATTGCGCTAATTGGCGATTCTGCGACCGAGGGGCTGCAAGTCTCGCTCGGGAAGACCTACGCGCGCCAGTTGCAAGACCTCTTGAACGCCAAGTATCCCGGGCGGTTTGAGGTTCTCAATTTTGCCTGCGCAAGCTACTCGACGGGACAGCAATTGGTGAAGGTGCGCAATACGGTCTTGCAATACAAGCCCGACCTGACGGTGTATTTGTACAACCGCCACGATGCTTATGACAGCGTTCGCGACCCATCCAAGAAATTCAATGACCCGCGACCATACTTTTATCTCGACGAACACAAGGCTTTACGTCAAGACGATTCGATTCTCCAGGTCGAGAAGCCTAGGTTGGCACCAAATGCAGTGCTTGACTTTCTAAGGCGCAACAGCCGAATTTTTGGCGTGATGATGCAGACAGATCTATACCTGGGCGTCAATGAACCACTCTACAGAACAATCAGAAATGGCTTCAAAGCAGGAATTCCAGCGCATCCTAAACCGACCTATGAGTATCCGAATGCTTTTTTGGTGATGTTGGAACTAATTAAAAATATCAATCAGGAATGCGCGAAAGAGCATGGAAAGTTTGCCGTAATGATGTTCCCCAAGACAATTGAAGATCCTGTCTTTGCCACCCAGGCAGCTCATATCAAAAGGCAGGCTGCTCTAGACCAGTTCGGCTACCTTGATTTGTCGAAGGATTTCGCTGCCGTTTGCGACGCGGATAAAAAGCTGTTTGTGCAGGTGCATTTCTCACAAGACGGACACAAACTTGTGGCAAAACAGTTACTTGAAAGTTTGCATGAATGGGATTTGATTGAGCCAATGGAAGGACAAGAACGTTGATAGACCGCTGTTTTAAATCATTGCCCAAGGCCAAAAATTTGGTGCTTTCGGTAATTTCGATTGCCGCCTCGGCCGTCCTGAGTGTAAGCGCATCGCAGCCTGCGTTTGCCGATCCTAAGTTGCCGAATATCTTCAGCAACAATATGGTTGTTCAACGCGACAAGCCGGTGACGGTTTGGGGCACTGCTGATCCCAACGAGACTATTGGCATTCGCCTCGGCACCCAACAAGCGGCTGGTGTGGCTGACGCCAAAGGGCGATGGAAACTGACTCTCAGTCCGCAACCTGCCGGTGGACCATATGAACTGATCGTAGCCGGACACAAGCAAACCAAGACTGTGAAAAACGTCATGGTCGGAGAAGTTTGGTTGTGCTCCGGGCAATCGAACATGGCTCTCAACGTCTCGACTGTCGAGGGTGGAGAAGAAGAACTCGCCAATGCGAAGCCTAACCCCAATGTGCGACTTTGCTTCATTAGCGGCGAACCTACTTACGCGACACAAAGCGACAACAACGCGTTTTGGGAAATATCGAGCGGTCTTACGGCTCGCCAATTCTCGGCAATTGGATACTTCTTTGCTCAAAAACTCGAGAAGGAGTTGAAGGTTCCTGTCGGCGTCATCATGTGCGCCTGCCCGCACTCTCGCATTGAATCTTGGATGACTAAGCGCAGCCTCGAATCATTGGCTGAAGGAAAGAAAGAACTCGAACGTTCTGAACTTGCACATCAGCAATACGTTACTTCTCGTGACGAGTTTCTCGAAAAAATGACGAAATGGAAGATGAGAGCTCAGTCCGGAGAAAAGGTGGAAGCTGCGCCAACACCGCCGAAGAATCTGTACGAACCAAGCTCCGCGAGCAAAGGGCTGCCGGCGTCTTCCGTATTCAACTCATATGTGGCGCCGATTGTCGGATATTCAGTGAAGGGCATTCTCTGGTATCAAGGTGAAAGCAATGTTGGAGAGGCCTCCAAGTATCAGCTCTACTTCCCGGCTCTCATTCGCGACTACCGCAAGCTTTGGGGACAGGAAAACATGCCCTTTTGCTTCGTTCAACTAGGACCTGCATCCAAACCTGATGCACAGCCGTCTGAAAGTGGAATTGCCGCTTTGAGAGAGGCGCAAGCAAAGGCTTGTCTAGTACCTGGTGCACAAATGGCCATTGCAATTGATGCTGCCGACCCCGAGATGATGGACTGGCATTTCACCGATAAGAGGCTGATTGCAGACCGATTGGCTCGCATCGTTTTGGCTACGCAATACAACAAGCCAGTGCAGTACAAGGCGCCGATCTTCGACTCACAGACGATTGACGGAAAGGAGATTCGAGTTTTCTTCCGAAATGCCGATCGGGGTTTGGCCGTAAAAGGCGATCAGATAAAGGGTTTTGCAATTGCCGGGCCGGATCGCAAGTTCGTCTGGGCAAAAGCAGAGATTGAAGGCGGCAGTGTCAAAGTCTGGAACGACACAATTCCACACCCGGCCATGGTGCGTTATGCATGGGCCAACCATCCACTGTGCAATCTTTACGGTGCTGACGGAATGCCCGTTGCTCCGTTTAGATCTTCGTTTTAATCAATCGAATTCGTATTGATTCGAACTAGTCTGATGTGGCACCATACTTGGTGCGAAGCTCTTCGGCTGCCCATGCGGATTGAGCAGAATCCCAATACTTTCCTGTGCGCCACAGAGCATTGGCTTGTTGCTTCAATGCAATGCCGCACAGAGGATCTCGATTTCCAAACACCGCCCTCATTCGTGGCACCGCGTCTTCAAACTGCTCCGCGGCCTCTGGCAATTTGTCCTGCGCCAAAAGACAAGCGGCAATGTAGTAGCGGCAAGCTACTCGTCGTTCATCCGACTTGCTGAACTCCGCCTTTGCCCATGCGTCATCTGCGACGCGATACCACTTCTCTGCTTGTCCGTAATTCTTTACTAGCCGATAGCAGTCAGCCAACCGCGCAACACAAGCTGCATATTGAGGCGTGCGCATAGAGACCTTCGGGGGTCTGGCGGTCATCCAACTGACGATCTCTTCGAAGGCTGGTATGGCTTCCGTATAGTGCCCCAGCTTGTACATGATTTTTGCTCGCTCTAATGCACAGGGCAAGTAACGATCGAGAACATCATCTTCGTGTGGCATAAGTCTGGCCAGCTCATTGAATCGGGCTAGCGCCTGTTCTTCCTTGCCGGCTTGGAAAAGAGAAAGTGCCAGGGCTCGCAACGCCAACATCGTGTTTGCTTGAGTTGGTCCATCCACTCTCAGAAGATAGTTGTAATAGTTTGTGTAATTAACGGCGGCTTCGTCGTATGATCGATTGTTCGCAAGCTGATCGGCCAGTCTTTTCCACATCTCCGCACGTTCGGGCTCGGTTGTCGCTTTGCTTGGGTCGTATAGGACCTGCAATCGTTCAGCAATCTTCTTTTTGGCAAAGATTGCGAGCATCGGTTCTTGGGAGAGGTCACCCTTTTGTGTCTTCTGCTGCACTGAAAATCTCGGGTCGGGTTGATTCACCACAGGTGGTGCGGATGCAAATGATTGAACTCTGTGTACTACGACAGCGAAAATTGCAAACACGATAACTGCTAAACAGCATACAGTCCACAACAAATACTGTTCTCGTTTTGCAAGTGGGCTGACCCTCAGCGCTAAGACCTGTGCTCGCGACCAAAGTCCACCCAGCACATTACCCGAACTCGAAAGGTTGAACTCCTCGAGCTCGTCCCTCAACTCGGTCATCGATTGTTGGCGCTGTCCGGGTGATTTTGCCAATGCTTTGAAAACAATGGCTTCGAGCCTGTGGGGAATGTGCAGGTTTTTGTTTAGCGCTTCAAAGGGTTCTGGCGTTTCGCTCAGCTGTTTGAGGATGGTGGCTGAGACTGAGTTGCCTCTCAAAGGCGGTTGACCGGACAGCACTTCATACATCAAACATCCCATTGCGTAGATGTCTGAGCGCACATCGAGCGATTCACCTCGGCATTGCTCCGGACTCATGTACAGAGGACTTCCAAACAATTCGCCTGTTTGGGTCAGATGCATCGACTCCATGCCTTCTTGCGGGAGCATCTTGGCGATGCCGAAATCGACGAGCTTTACGAGGTCTTTTTGGTTTTGCGTATGTACGAGCATAACGTTGCTCGGTTTGAGATCTCTGTGCAGAACATTTTGATTATGCGCATGAGCCATGGCGTTTGCGATGTTTATGAAAATAGGAATCGCAAGGTTGACTGGAATCGCACCACGCTCTTGGATCCAATCGGAGAGGGAATCGCCCTCTACGTAATCCATTACGAGGTATGGAAAAGTCTCCGTAGTGCCGTAATTGTGAATGGCAACTATGTTTGGATGGCTCAAACTGGCGGTTGCACGAGCCTCGAGCAAGAAGCGTTGCTTGGTTTTCTCGTTTGACGACAAAACGTGAGGCAACATCACCTTAACAGCCACTAGCTTGCCCAGCTTTAGTTCTTTCGCCTTGTACACGGCG
Source organism: uncultured Candidatus Obscuribacterales bacterium (assembly GCA_964503045.1). Classification (GTDB taxonomy): domain Bacteria; phylum Cyanobacteriota; class Vampirovibrionia; order Obscuribacterales; family Obscuribacteraceae; genus CAYZJR01. The sequence continues at coordinate 62,602 of CAZCZI010000029.1, read as the reverse complement.
CTCATTCCACCCTGACCGATGAGCTCCAGAATGGCGTACTGGTTGTTAAGAGTGAGCCCTACAATCTGTTCGGCGCCGCCCTCTTGAACTTCCGGCGGGCGATTGAGGATTGTGTATGCCCCGGCGCTTTCTTTGCCCTGGCAAGAAACAGTTTCCGAGCCCTCTTTCAATGAAGACTCGGTCATCCTTTTCGATTCGGCCTCTTGCTTGAGCTTGGCTCGTTCAACCAGTACAGGCGTGTCGGGCTCTTTCGACTTGTTTTCGGTGGGAGGCAAAGCAGGTTACCGGGGGGTGGCTATAATGAACAACTGTTGGCTCTTATCACCTCCTTGTATACCCAAATGTCTTGTCGTTCAAAAGTTACGGTCGCACCATGCATTGCTATTGCTTTCAGCGTTGCACTTAGTCTATTTGCCAACCCCGTCTTGGCAGCGAAGGGTTGGGTGTTGGAACAGCGGAGCCCTGCCGGCAGGCAAGTGGTTAGTGTTTGTCCCTCTGGAATGAGGGTGGCGGGTGAAAGCCTAACTTTTTCAATGACGGCTCCGGGCTACGATGCGAAGTTTTGGAACACCAAGACCAAACATTTCATTCAAATCTCCCACAAAGAGTGGCAAGAAAAGTACGTAAGCAACATAAACAGAAAACCGCAATTGACCGGAGAAGAAGAGAGGATCGGCGGACTCAAATGTTCGGTCTATTATGTGCCCAATCACAAGAACCCCCGAAAAGCACAGAGGATCTGGATTTCGAAGGAGATCAATCTACCTTCGAAGTTCTCCAATATGATGCTCTCTTGGCTCAGGTTGCCGGAAAACCTTGGTGTGCCAGTGAGAGTTTACTCGTACAAAGACGGCAAGTTGGTGCAAAAAGAACTGGACACTGTCGAGCACAAAAAGTCTGATCTTCAAGCGAGCCTGTTTTCAATTCCCGCAGGATATTCGAAAGTGAAGTCTCTTGTCGACATTTGGGACGACCCAAATATGAGTGTATTCGAGGATGCGTCCGGAATTCTGAAGGACTAGGGCGCACTTCTCTCGAAATTGGCTTTTCATGAGAGTTTCGAGCTGCTGGGCTTTTAAGAATAAACAGCTCAACCGCCGCATGCAATCGTCTTAGATCGCATGCGGCAGCGAATGTGGTGGGTGGTGTGCTGAAGAGCTTGCAGCGACTCTGTTGCTACAGGATCGCTTTCAATCCCTTCACTAACAGTTCGTTTTCTTCGGGCAGACCAACAGTGACTCTAAAGCACGTCGGCAAGCCAAAAGCGATTAGGGGACGAATGGCAATTCCTCGTCTCAAGAGGCCCTCATGTACCTCTAAGACGCGATCTTTGCTGTTTGTTTCAACCATGATGAAGTTCGTTTTCGATGGAATGCGGTAAAGCCCCATCTTGTCGAACTCGGAGGTAAGGTATTCCATCCCTTGCTTGTTATTTTCGAGAGTTTTGGCGAGAAACTCATCATCGGCAAGAGCGGCGAGTCCTGCATGCTGTGCGACGATATTGGGCTCGAATGGGAGTTTGATGCGATTGATGAAATCGATCAGGTATTCGTGCCCCAACCCATAACCTAAGCGAAGACCTGCCATAGCGTAGGCCTTTGCAAAAGTGCGCAAGGTCAGAACGTTGTCGAGTCTGTAGCTCATCGAATCCGGGAATTCGGGATCTTCAGCGCAAAACTCGTAATATGCTTCATCGAGCAGCACGAGAACGTGTTCTGGAATGCGGCAGATGAAGCTTTCGAACTCATCGCGAGTAAACGATGTGCCCGTTGGGTTGTTTGGATTGCAGAGGTAAATGATCTTCGTCTTCTCGTTGACGGCCTCGGCAATCGCATCGAGATCGAAGCGGTAATCTTTGAGCGGCACCATATTCAGTTTCACGCCTTGGGCGTTGACTAGAACATAGAGGCCAATGAAAGTACCTTGTGACGTCAGAACCTCGTCATCACCATGCAGAAACGCCCGCACGATGTTAGCCATGATACTTTCAGATCCACTTCCTATGGCTACATTGTTGGTTTGGACATTGAACTTAGAAGCCAGTGATTCTCTGAGTTTCGTACCGCCGATGTCCGGATATCTATTGATATCAGTCAGGGCGTTTTGAATTGCTGCAAGAGCGCTTTGTGGCGGACCAAGTGGGTTTTCATTGGATGCCATGTTTATAAATCGCTCAATACCAAGCTCTTTTTTCAGTTGCTCCGGGGGGCGTCCCGGCTGATATGGCTTGAGCCGTTCTACGTGTGGTGGTACCAGACGTTTTGGAACTGAGGGCTCGTTCGATGAAATGACCTGAAAACGTGGGTCGGACATTGATGCCAATCTTTGAATGAACGAAGGTCTTGGGTAGTTGAATGATGTTGCCATGGGGACACCTACATATGCAAAATTATCTCAAACCCAGAGAGCATGCGCTCCTCGGATGAGTTAACTTTGTGCCTGTAACCGACTTTATATGTACGGTATCACCAAAAGATCTCTAAGACAAATTAAGAGCGGTGGTTTTGTGTATTTATCAGAAATCTCTAACCTTTGATTGTTAAGCCGCGGTTGTCAAGCGTGCGCCCGGAGACCATCTCGTAGTGGCAACCTTCAACGGTGAGATGTAAAGAGTTGTGTGCATGTAAACAGATGGCAGGCAATATCTCTCTAATCTTGAGAACCGGCCTCGACGTCCGAGAATGCGATGTTGACCCGTGTGTTACACCTTTGACTACTTCTTTCGTCTTCAAAAATTAGCAATTCCACTTCACAAGCTCGACGAAGAATGGCACTGCAAGCGGTTTGTCAGTAGGTGTTACAGGGCGTTTTGAAGTTGGCATGCTAGGGCTTCTTTTTTTGCGTTCCAACCTGCCGTTATACGGTAGTGATGTAAAAGTCACTGCCTTGGCGCTTCCTTCCAAAAATCAAGGGTCATATGTTAGGATGGTCAGTACGCGGGTGTAGTTCAATGGTAGAACGGCAGCCTTCCAAGCTGCACACGCGGGTTCGATTCCCGCTACCCGCTCCATTTTTTCCCGGCAATCCGGGCAATCAAGATAATGAATGACTCGAACCACTGGGGTTCGGGTTTTTTTGTTCTCTCTGATATTCTTTTGTATTGCGTATATCGTTGTATATGGTTGTATACCAGTGTTGTTGGTTCGTTAGGTGTGGCCGATTTCGATCGGCGATAGAGGCTAAATGGCAGAAGAGAGAGTTAGCGTCAGCGATGTGCTTGTGGCAAGAAAGCGTTTGTCGGGCTATGTGATCCCAACACCGCTTAAGACAAGCACTTGGCTCAGCGATATATCGCACGCTGAAATCATGATGAAGCTTGAAAACCTGCAGGTGACTGGCTCGTTCAAGTTTCGAGGTGCACTCAACGCTTTGACCTGGTGCAAAGAAAAAGAGATGTCGCGAGTCTTTACCGCGTCAATCGGAAACCATGCCTTAGGAATAGCCGAGGCAGGCAAAGCCACCGAGCGAGAAGTAACTATATGTATGCCGGTGAACGCGCCGCCCGAGAAAAGACGCAAACTCGAGACGTTATATAGTGTAGGCATTATCCAGCATGGAGACGACCTGGAAGCCACTGAGAGCTTCGCTCGGCGCATGGCTAGCGAGAAGAAGGGGTATTACGTCAGCGCCTACAACAACAATCTCGTAATTGCAGGACAAGGAACCGTTGGTCTGGAGATTGTGGAGGCGGTTCCCAAAGTTTCAACCATCATCGTGCCGGTGGGTGGCGGTGGACTGGCAGCAGGAATCGGCTTGGTGGCCAAGACGCTCAATCCGAATGTTCGAATAGTTGGGGTTGTTGCTGCCAACGCGCCTACAATGAAGCAGTCTGTGCATCAGGGTCGCGTCGTCCGAGTGATGACTCAAGAGACCGTTGCCGATAGCATTGCCGGGCAAATCGAACAGGACTCGGTGACTTTCTCGATGGTGCAGGAGCTTGTTGATGAATGGATTGCTGTCGATGAAGCGGATATCATCGCCACTATCTTCGAATTTCTCGATCAAGAAGGAATGCTTATTGAGGGAGCTGCCGCGACGGCTGTGGCCGCAGTGAGCAAGAAAATGATTGACTTCAAACCAAGAGAAAGAGTTGCGCTCGTCGTTTGCGGCGGTAACGTCTCACGCAAGGATTGGAGAGAGTCGGTCGTTCAACACTTGGTTGGAAGCGGCAAAGTTTCCACTTAAGGCCTCTACTTAAGAATCAAACTGTTCTACGGCTTTTGCAACGCGTTCTTGAAACGCTTTCATTTGCGCGCTTGGTTTTGGCGCTGGTCTGAAACCTTCACCTGTTCCATATGGATTAGTTATGGTCGTGTATTCATCCCACTTTCTTTCGTACTCTTGTCTGTCTCGATCGAGCAATTCACGATCTGACGCAGACATGTTGTCGCGAACTTGTCTGACGATTTGCTGCTCGGCATCTCGCACCATTTGATCGCGTTTCGCTATCATCGGGTAGTCGTTTACATCGGGCATTGGACCTGGGTTGAGAGTGGATTGAGTCATCCACTGCAATCGACGATTTTCATACTCGCGTTCTTCTTTATGCAGTTGTTCTTGTTCGGCTGGTGACATTCTTTTTTCAACGCCTTCCTTCACGCGATCGGCAACGGTTTCACCAAAACCGAAAATGCTTTTCACCTCATCCCAAGCCTTTCCAAGCGTACTCTCCGAGCGGCTTACAGCTTTTTGATCCATTCCGTTTTCATCCGGTTGAAACCCATGTCGAGGCAGACCAAATTGTCTGTCACCCATGCCCGAAAATGGAGACTCGTCTTTACCGCAACCAAGAATTTCTATTCCGGAAGGCAGCCAGCTTGGATCTTTGTCTGCACCCTTCATGCCTGTGATTCCATGTATTTTTCGCCAATCTGCATTACCTACTCCGCTCAACAAATGCAGATCGGGGACGAGTTGTTTCTTTGAACTATCATCAGAAACATGGCAATCATTGAGAGCATGCGAAATAGTCATTTTTGCCTCCGAGCAAGAATGGAGATAGTTGAAATTGAAAGCTGTTCGTTTCGCAGGTGCGCTGAAACACGCTTGTTGCGAAACTGAAATTTGGTTGGTAACTGGTGGCGATGTTCGGATATTAGACATCAGTGGTGGCAAAGTCGTGAAATTTTTTGGAAACGAACAACTTGGATGTTTTATGGATATTGGTTGGGGGCTAGTAACTGTACTCCTGGTCAACGGCTTTAGCGACTTTCTCCTGAAACTCTTTCATTTTTGGACTGACCTTGTGGCGTCCAAAGATAGATTTTTCGGAATGATGTTTTTCGTAGTCGATTCTTTCTCGATCTAATTGATCTCTATCTGCTTGCGACATGCCGCTGCGCACCTTGTCTGCGATTCTTTGTTCTTCTGCGGCGACTCTTTCGGTGATCTTGTTCATCACAATAGCGTCGTGATGTCCAAGTCCTGCAATCAGACCTCCGATTCCTGGAGTCATACCCTTGACACCATCTGCGAGCTCTTTGCTGAATTCTGCTTGCTCTTGCGGAGTGAGGTGTCTCATGACGTTGGCTATGACTTTGTCGCCGACCTTCGGCCCACCACCCAAAAGATGATTGAACTCGTCCACCACTCGGCTGAGACCTTTTGAGTGAATTGGGGAATCTTCATCAAATCCATTCTCGAAGTGCTTGAGCTGGCGATCTTTTTCTTGCTGCTCAAGTTTTTGTTTGTTCTCTTGTGGTTCTGGTTTGTCGTGCGAATGTTGTTTTTGTTCTGGATGCGACGTCCCTTTTTCACTTGCAAGTAGAAACTTCCCGGATGGAAGCCAGTTTGGCTCGTGTGAGCCCGTATGATGTCCCGTTACTAAGCTGCGCCAGTCAGCATGCGAGATGCTGCTTACAAAGGATGATTCTGCATTATGCTGCTGCTTTCCAACTGAATCTGACTGTTGGATGGAGTCGTTTAGGGGCATAGCGTCCTCCGAGATGTATGGCCGCAGTTCAGGGCTGGGTGCTGCCGATGCAAATAGCCTATCGAGACAGTTTGGCAAAGGTGGTTCCAAATTCCGGCAACATTCCGGCACAAAGCCCCTAAAGTGCCAAGCCGGAGGTTTATGTGCTTCATGCGGTTATAATTTGGTACTGCTGTAACTATGGAGAATTGTTATGGGCAACACCGACTCGAGTGAATCCTTCGTCAATTGGCTTGCGCTAAATCTTCAAGCGATTAGAGATGGTTCTGCCATGTTTAATGGCGAAAGAGTGACGGTTGATTCTGTCGTTACGCAGTATGAGTTGTGTTACTCCATACTTATACTCACATCGAAAAAGCGATCGTCGTTTTTGCTCATGGGTACTCCAGAGCAGAAGCGCACAGTCGCAACCTACACGTTGCTCACACTGCTATTTGGGTGGTGGGGTATTCCATGGGGATTCATTTGGTCTCCTGCAATTATTGCTAATAACCTCTTTGGTGGAATCAAATTGACCGTTGGACAATTGATTAGCTTTTTGGAGAATCCAGAGGGTTCTCCGCTGCCGGATGTTGGCTTCGGCAAGGCCTTTGGTATGTGGGTAATCGGATTGATCGGTTCTTATGCAGTGATGTTTGGTGTCAGCCATGTCATTGCATACACTGCCATATTCTTGGGCCACAAATAGAGGTGAACGTTTCAACAATGATCGTCGAGATCATGTTGAGCGGAACGCGCGACAAACCTCGTCTTTCAGGGTGGGATTGCATCAGTCGGAAATACGTGCACGAGCGCTATTGCAAGCAACGTCAGTGTAATTTCTGGACTTGCTTGCCGCCGCATGCGGTGCCTCGGTCGCCCCGCTAAAGACCTTAGCCTTTGGGTCGATTGAGTATGGGAATCGAGCTGAAGTTTCGCACCATATTTGGTGTGTCACCGTATGTGATATTTGCTGAAGTTAAGTGTTTGTTGCGTTTCTTTGTAAAGTATGAGATAATCACTATGGGACTACGTAGTTAGAGAGTCCCCTCCGGAAAGAAATAATTCTTCCGGGGATTTACGCTAATCGGAAGTTATATGAAAAAATTGTTTGTGGGTAACCTATCGTTCAACCTTACTGAGTCGGACGTTGAAGAGCTGTTCGCTAAGTCTGGAAAGGTTGTATCTGTCGCGATTCCAACCGATCGAGCCAGTGGTCGTAAGCGTGGTTTTGCGTTTGTAGAGATGGGTACCGACTCTGAAGCTGAGGCCGCTATTCAAAGCCTGAATGGATATTCCGTCGACGGACGCGCGATTGCGGTCAATCTTTCCAAACCTCGAGATCGGTAAGCGATCAATATCTAGATAGAATCTTGCAATCTGTGTGCGCGCGACACCGTGATTGATGCTGCTGCATGGATTGCATGTTCTGGATTTTGAAATGGAACAGTTCGATTCTTTTTGCGTCCTTAAGGTTAAGCGCAACCCGAGGAGAGCTCGATTTCCTTTTTTGCGAGTAATTCTGGAGGTGCGAATGCTGACGATTATGCAACCATGTGAAACCCTTGACCGAATAAAAGACGATATGGCCAAAATCGTCAAGGAAAAGGACTTGCCGCTGCGGCGAGTCTATACTCTTGCACCTGCGACGGTTTTGGAGATAAGCCTGGAGTCTGACAGCAATAATAATTTTCGATTGGAAGTCAGATCTGCCCGAAATAGGGAAGAGGTCACAGAAACCAGCTTCAAAAAAGCTGCAAGTCTTCTTCCAAGCCTAGTGTGGAAAGTGCTCAATGCGAGCCTTGTTGGTCTGAAGCTGCTTCCTTGCGAGCAGGTTGCGCATCGAGGGTCGGACGAAATACTCGCTTTGTACGAGTGCGTCGGTGAGTTTCGAAGAGATGGTGTCTTACCTCGTGTTTGCACGTTGAATCATTCAAAGGGTTCATACGAGCTGTTTTCGGCCAAAGAGAAGGGCACTCTTTGCGAAATGATTTTTAGTACGAAGTATGTGTATGGAAATCCGCTGAAGGTTTCGTCGGAAGTAGACCCAACGATTGCGCGAGATCGTGCTGGACAAATAGTTTCAGCGATCCTTGGTGAGTGGCTCAAACCCGATTACGTCAAATCTCTGCGATCGTAGTTAAACAATTCGCTGCTGTATGTTGTGGCACTATATGTGGTGCCTCGGAATGCATTCCGGTCTTGTGCTTTGCTCTTATCATTTCGATCGAGCAGCACTTAGTGACTGTTTTGCGCTGTCCGATACGAACACGTTTTCATCGTTTGCCATTGCCGTAAGAATTGCGGTTGTAGCACACGGCGATTGAGAGACGGCCAAGCGCACATCAACCGATTCGTCGACCGCTAACTTTTCGATGACTTTTGCGCTCAAATTTTTGTTTTCGCAAAGACTGATTCGTACGTCTGGCTGAGAGTCGCCGGCTAACTTGAACTGCAGCTCCTCGGAGAGATTTGCGTTTTCAGCCAGCCTGCATCGTACGCGTTCGCGCGGATCATCGGCCAGCTTTTTGAGTGCAATCAACGAGGTGTGTGGATTTCCTGCCAACACCAATCGGACGTGCGCTTCCTCATCCGAAAATATGAAGTCATCAGCTTCATCGTTGTGCAACTCAGCCAATCCCTTAATGAGCGCCGCGATCTTTTGAGATGTTACCGGTTTGGCAAGGTAATAATTCATTTTCAATTCCAGCGCTTGCGAAACATCTTCATCGCGTTCCGAAACTGTTAGCAGAATTACTGGTATCGATTTGAGCACCGAATCGTTCTTTATCTCTTCGAGTACCTCATGTCCATTCTTTCGAGGCATGTTGAGATCAAGAAGAATAATGTGCGGCAGTTCGAAATCAGCTGACTCTTTCAGGCTGTTGAGGTAGTCCATTGCTTCAACGCCATCGTTTACGACAGTCAATGCATATTCAAGAGCCGTGCGTTTGAGCGCCTCTTGAGTCAACCTGACGTCCGACGGTGTATCCTCAACCAACAATATTTCTATTCGGTCCTTCATTTTCCTATTCCTCTTCGTTTTGGTAGCGGGAAGGGTGAACATGAAGTTGGCACCTTGCCCAGATTTCGAGTCGATCCAAATGTTGCCTCCATGCAACGTTATTATTCGTTTGCAAATCGCCAGTCCAATTCCAGTGCCCGGGTATTTCCCTTTTGCGTGAAGTCGCGAGAACATCTCAAATATTTTGTCTGCATATTGAGGTTCGACTCCAATTCCGTTGTCTCGAACTGAAAACAACCATTGATTCAAGGACTGTTCTGCTGCAATCGAAATTACCGGGGGCTCGTCGCTCCGGTACCTGATTGAGTTACTGATGAGATTTTGAAAGAGTTGAACCAATTGAGATCTTTCAACTGCAACTTCCGGAAGAATGTGAGCGTCCAACGTTGCACCCGATTCTTCGAATGAGTCGCGCATGTTGGCTGACACCTCTCGAATCACATCGTTGCAGTCCGTGACGCGAGTGATATCGATTGTGGTGTCGATTTGAGAGTGAACTAGGATCGATTGAATTAGTTGTTGCATTCGGCGGATGCCGTCAAGGATGTAATTGATGAAGTCCTTGCAGTTGTCGTCAAGTTGTCCCGCCGTTGCTTCCGCGAGCAAATTTGCGAATCCTTGTACGGCCCGAAGTGGCTCTTGTAAGTCATGCGAAGCAATTTTTGCAAACTGCTTTAACTCTTCATTGCTCCTTGTGAGTTTCTCTGTTTGCTCCTGAACTCTGCGCGCTAATTCGTCGGTCGACTTCTTCGATTTACTAATGTCATGCACAAAAGTGCAATAGACGATTTCCGTACCATGCTTGACTCGAATTACGGTACATTCGGCTGGAAATGAGCTTCCGGAGCGATGTTGTGCTGTTATTTCGGTGGAAGCCTTGGGGAGGTCCCCATGTCGCTTTGCAAAATAGCGCTTCAGTGCTGTTATAAACTGTGTTTGATAGTGTTCGGGTACAATTTGTGAAAGGCTTTTCCCAAGCATCTCGTCTCGCTTGAATCCGAAAGCTCGTTCAGCTGGAGAGTTCCACTCGGTGATACACCACTCTGCGTTGACGGATATGTAAGCATCATGCGAGTACTCAAGGGCTGCCATCATGCGGAGATCCCTTTCCCTTTGCTTCTGTGAAGCGCGATGTCTTTCAATCGCAAAAAGCAAAGACAGGCTGATTGATTCGTCACTTTGATTCTTGGTGACTAGGTAGTCTTGTGTGCCACACTTGATAAAATCGAGCGCAATTGCAGGATCGCAATGAACAGAAAGAGTGACTTTGGGCACGTCGGGAGCCACTTTGCACAGTTGCTTGACCAGTTCTAGTCCGGTATTGAGTTCTTGCGAAATTACCATAAGAATCACGTCAAACTGCGATTCTTCTAAAATTTCAGCGACTCGATCAACAGAAACAGCAACAGTAGCTTCGAATCCGAATTTGCTTAGACTTGCTACCATGGTTTCGGTCAAGTCTGAACTATCTTGTAGGATTAGCAGGCGCATCTCGGTGTCCTTGAGCGGGCAAAGTTCATCGAGACTGTGAGAGCTAAACCGCCAAACAGAACCCTGCTGGCTGGCGTACCCGAATTCCGAACGACGAACTCATCTACCTTGGATTGGGACTCGATCGCTCAGCAAACAGTTCCTACGTGTAAACTGCAAAGGGTATCGAGGGAACTACGATCCTTCGATACCTCTATTATGACACATTGCTACCTGGTTCGTCCGGCGATGCACTGCGCTTTGAAGAGTTCGCACCTCACACTTTCTATTGAACTGTGTGATACAGCCGAAAGATAAATGACAGTTGATAAATCAAGGATGCGGTTACAAAGCACATTTGAAACCGCTGATTAGAGACGAAAATCGCCACTATGCAAAGGATTATGTAAACCGCGCTGCGAATCGGATATTCAATTCCTAGAGAATTGAAATAGGCCATTCCCTTCAAAAAAGTGTCGGCGATGTCGAGAACGAAACTCAAGGCCGGAAAAGGAGCATGACGAACACCCAGCCTAGATGCACGCTGTAAACAGGAATTTTTGTCGGGTGTTGAACGATTTTGGCCACGCCGTTTAAGAGTCGGGCAACGGACAAACTGAGCACCATGCCGACAATTAGTCTGAGGTGTTCAAAGAGCTTTACTGAACCTACTAGATTTTCCATTTGCGAAATTCTCGTTGATTTTTCCGCGCCGAATCGAACGTTCGAAAGAATAGTGCATTACTGGCATGCTAGTGGCGCAATTTCTGCCACGCAGCCCTTATAACGGTGCGTAGTGTCGATGACGGTATTGATCCAAAGATTGGATGGAAGTTTGTATGCCCAATCTGGCGGCCATGGTGAGAAGTAGGATGCCCGAGAGCCAGGCGGTGTCGGCAATTCCACAGTCGGAAAGCTAGTGATGTCGGTCGGAATTAACCCTTCGTAGCGTGGCAGAGCGGTACCAGGGATGGTGCATGACACGGGTACTTCTGAAATAGGTCGTTGTGCGCGTGAGGCTAATGGCGACAACAGTTGAAACAGGCAAACAAACGGAATCAATAGCAAAACGGGCGCCTTCAAAGTCCGGAATGGCCCAAATGTTTGTTTAAAACTGAGCTTGGTTCTTGGCATGCTGCCGCATTCTTTGGTACCGACTCATTAATAGCAAGTATCTTTGGGGCTCACCTGTCGCCTTTCAGCAGTTCTTCGTACTTTGCGTCGATATGTTCAGCTTCGGCCAGTCGCTTCGATCTCTTGAGGAATTTCGAATAATCATGTAACGCGATCATGAGACTGGTTCTCTGTTTATCCTTCTCTCCGTCCTCTATGAGCCGACTATAAACGTCTTCTGCACGCTTCACATTTTGAGCCGAATCATATGCTTTGGCGAGATCCCTCATCACAGATGAGCGCAATGACGGTTTATTGTTTTGCTTTTCGTAATTTGCAAGCACTTTCTCCAGAATCTCAGCTGCTCTTAAGTAATCTCCCTTCGACGAGTAGTAATTCGCTTGTCCTCGAAGGCATGAATCGAGCATGTCCGTTTCCGACTTAGAGGCAACCGAAACACACTTGGTCCAAGCCTCCTCTGCTAGACCATCCTCACCACACTTCTCATATGCGCGTGCCAGTTGCTTGCGCGCCATGACCGAGCCCATAACGTTGGGCTTCTCGTATCCAGCTAACATTAGAGTTGCATGTGCGCGCCCGGCGATCTGGTCAGCTCTTTGTTCTTTGTCTTGCAGCAACAGTTGTTGTGCAATCTGAAGGCAGTCGATGCCCGCCCATGCGTTCTCGGCTCCGAGTGCCTTCATGTCTGCATTCAGTGCCTTAGTAAAGGAAGCCTCAGCCTCGTCATAGAGCTCATTCTTCATTTCTGACGAGCCTTCTGTAGAGAAAACAGCAGACGAAGATGGCTGCTTTCCAAACATTTGTTCAACCTTCGCCACTAGCTTAGTTAGGACTCGATCTGCGTTTTCGTGATCGTATTGCTTTCTTAGCGACCAAGTGTGTTTACTCATTTGCGCAAGCAGATCTGGTGCGTTCTTCGAATCTGCTTTCTCGCTCAAAGCAACGCTTCTTCCGTACAACTGTGCTGCGCAACTGAGGTTTCCCTCATGCAGATAATTGTCTGCAATTCCCTCCAAGTCCCTCGCTCTTTGCCCTGGATCTGAGTCATTCGGTCCCAAGGCGTTGTAAGCAGAAAGAAGAAACTGTCTGGTGGCGTAAATTTCCGATGTATTGAACTGCCAGATTGTTTGCCGATAGCTCCAAGCGAGATCTTCGAGGTCGGGTTCTAGCCTTGCATCCGTTGGGCCGTAAAGTTGTTCGTCCAATCTGACAGCACAGAGAAAGAGCGGGGCCGCATCTTCGGGTTTGTCGTTGTCTTTCAGTACTTTCGCCTGTGCTCGGATGTCCTGTAGAAGCTTCACGCGGGCGTCTTCGGCGTTCGCCGCAGGCGATGCGACAAGGAGGCCGGCTAGCATCAAGCAAATAACGAGCTTAGGTTTCGCGGTGCTTAAAACACGAATTTTTCTATTCAAAGGACACATCCTAGGAGGCATTGCAGAAATGAAACCAATTGCAGATACTTGGACTCGACGATTTTACCCGAACATGGCAGGATCGATGTATTGAGCTTGATAAGTGATGACTGAATTTATTGAGCAACTAGATTTCTATCAATAGACTTTGCTATCCACCAGCTCGACATCGGTGGTTTGAGGCGGACTGTCTTGGTAGAAGTATTCGGTTGCTCGCGATTTAATTAGCCCTACCGATTTCTTGTACGTATCCTCTTGCCCTCCAATTTTGCGAGTGAGCAAGTTCGGATTTTTCTGAGGTAACAACCAAACATCATTTTCAAACTCCATCGTAAAGTTCATGTCTGGAGTGGAGCCTTTTCCGGTTCCTTTGTCTTTCCACTTTTGAAGCGGTTTCGGCTTGAGCGGCAATATCCTCATTGGGCTGCTGTAGGAGCAGGTTTTGGTTCCCACTTGCGATATCCAACCATCCTTAACCGTAAAAAAAACCAAGTTGTTTTCCTTCGCGTCATCGGAGGTCTTTTTAAGCACAATTGGCCGGACGCCACCGATTTTCGGTGCCGATTTTGCTTCCTGGCTGGTTGCAGGCAAGATTTCGTCTTTGAAAAACGTGGTTTTTATTTTGCCCTCGCAGGATTTGACGGTCTTTTTGTATTTCCACCAACTCCGCTCCGTAATCGGGTAGAAGCTGTCTTTCACTTGAGCGCTTACAGAGCCGGATTGTGCGACTGCTGCGCTAATGCAAAAACTACCAAACATCATTGCGACCAGAGCTAACACGGCTCGGTTGGCTTTGGCGAATCTCCGTCTTTCAAACATGCAGCAATCTCCTTTAGGGTCGCTTGACGCAGAAGTGATCTTAGCCGATGTGTGCGGCTATCTCTAATTGCAGATATCAAACAAATTGATAGCCTACCCTTGACTCGGCCAAAACCAATTTCTAATTGCACGTCCGTAATAATGCGAGGAAAGGCTTTGCACTTTAGCGTCCGGAAAACTCTTTCATCACTTGCCCGTAGCGCTTGCCGACGGCACCACACACTATGTCGCAAAGCTCATAGATGGTGCTGTCGCCGATACTGTAATAAACAAAGAGTCCTTGCCGCCGCTTTTGAACTATTCCTTGCTCCGCCAGAACAGACAGGTGTTTGCTGACGTTTGCCTGACTCATTGATGTCAACTCGCATAATTCTTGAACGGAACGTTCGCCATTAAAAAGGTTCTGCAAAATCTGCAGTCTCGAAGCATCGGAAAGCGCTCTAAACCGTGCCGCTACTATTTCGAGCGCCGGCCTTGTCAATAGCGCCTTTTTACCCTTCATGCCTCTGAACCCCGACGGGACCACATTCCTAGTGTACAACCACTTGATTAATTCTTCAATCATTCTTTCGATTGATTCGTTATATAACTAAGTGGTGATATAGTCGAATGTGTACCGGACGAGGACCATCAAATGTCAGAACAGTTAAATTCCACAATTTGCCCACAAGTCGCAGCCTCTGACGTCGCCTCGCAGACTGGCTTAGTGCTCGTTGATGTTCGCAGCCCCATTGAATTCGAAACAGAGCATATTGCAGGTTCAATAAACGTACCGCTTGAGTCCCTTGATTTGCGTTGCGATGAGGTTTCAAGAAACGGCCAGCTTGTGGTCATCTGCCGTAGTGGCAAGCGTGCCGAGCGTGGAGCTTATACCCTTATGGGCCGAGGCTTTCAGCCTAAAGTTTTAGAGGGCGGAATGATCGCCTGGAGAAAGGCTGGATTGCCAGTAAAGGAAGGCAAGAAAAGACTTCCTATCGAGCGTCAGATCCAGCTGATTGTGGGTTCTGGTGTTTTGACAGGCGTACTGCTTGGCGTTTTTGTTAACCCGTGGTTTTTGGTCGTACCTGGATTTTTCGGAGCCGGCCTGACCTTTGCCGGATTATCTGGGACTTGCGCACTAGGCATTCTTCTGGGGAAAGCCCCTTGGAACAAGCTTGAATTGCCTTCCGGGCAACCTCAGAACGGCAAATCTAGTTGTTGCTCTTAATTGGAGGAGATGGTTTCATGCTGGGCAGTGCGCTTTCCGGACTTGCTACTGGCACTCTTCTAGGACTTCTAGGGGGCGGCGGTAGCATCATCGCAGTGCCGATCCTCGTTTATTGCCTAGGACTTGACGCAAAGGCAGCCATTGGTACAAGCATCATTATTGTGGGTCTCGCCAGTCTTCTTGCCGCCTGGAGCCACTACCGAAAGCATGCTGTGGCTTTTGAAACGGCATTGGTGTTCGGTGCAACAGGCGGACTCGGCAGCTTCGCCGGGTCCAGATTGGCACAACTCATTCCAGACTCCTTGCAATTGATTTTGTTTGCGGTGGTGATGGCCCTCGTGGGCCTGCTGATGCTGAGGCCCAGGCGTTCTTCCACGGTGGAGTCAGATAGTGATGAGATAGAAGTTGCACTGCCGGTGGTGTTGGTAGCTGGTCTTGGCGCAGGCCTGCTTACCGGTCTAATCGGTGTAGGTGGCGGATTCATAATCGTCCCGGCACTCACCATCTTACTGCGGATGCCTATTAGAAAGGCAATCGGCACCTCACTTTTGGTAATTGGGATCAACAGTATGATTGGTGCAATTTCCTACGCTTCCAGGTTGAGTCTGAATCTTTCAATTTTGCCGTTCGCCATCGCTACGCTGGTTGCAGCGCCTGTGGCAGGGCGCCTTGCTCATTTCATTCCGCAAGAGAAACTCAAGTTCAGTTTTGCAATTTCCCTTCTTGTCCTGTCGGCGTGGATGCTGACAAAACAACTTTTCCATTAATCGCTGGAGGTCACCTATGTTTTTCAAACAGTTTTATCTCGGATGCCTGGCACATGGCTCTTACTTGATCGGCTCAAATGGAGAAGCCGCTGTCATCGACCCGCAACGCGACGTCGATCAATATATCGAGGAAGCAAGCAGGGAAGGATTCTCTATCAAATACATCATTGAGACTCACCTTCATGCTGATTTTGTGAGCGGACACATTGAGCTGTCCGAAAAAAGTGGTGCCGCGATCGTTTTTGGAGCTAAGGCCGGAGCGGCATTTCCGCATATAGCTGCCAAAGACGGAGATATTTTGAAGGTGGGTACGATCAATCTTTCTATTCTTGAGACGCCGGGCCACACGCCTGAAAGCATTTGCATTTTAGCCAAGGACACCGCAGATGAAAGTCCAGCCAAGTTATTCTCGGGAGACACACTTTTTATTGGTGACGTCGGTCGCCCAGACCTTGTTGGCAGTAAGGGTTTTAGTGACAAAGAAATGGCAGGTCTAATGTACGACAGCCTGCATGAAAAACTCCTCAAGCTGCCGGATGAAGTAGAGCTGTATCCGGCGCACGGTGCAGGATCGCTCTGTGGTAAGCATCTATCGAACGAACGGTCGTCCACCATCGGACAGCAAAAGCAGTTCAATTACGCTTTGAGACCGATGACTAAGAAGGCGTTTATTGAAATGTTGACGACCGGCCAGCCGGAAGTGCCTGCGTACTTTCCGAAAGATGTGGAAATCAATAGGCAAGGTGCTTCGCCTTTGAATAATCTTCCTCGCCCACTTCCGTTAGTCGCTGCAGAAGTGACAAGGGAATTGCAGCGAGGCGCTATCGTTCTCGATATTCGCAGTGCCACCGAATATGCAAGTGGCCACATCAAAGGTTCGCTGAACATTGGATTGGCAGGACAGTTCGCCTCATGGGCGGGCACGTTGATTGAACTTGGTACACCCATCATTCTTTTTGCAAATGACGCTGCTCAGGTCGATGAAGCTGTGATGAGGCTTGCCAGGGTGGGTATCGAGAGCGTACTGGGATATGTCGAGAGTGGACTAACCAGCTCCAATGGAGCAGGTTTAGAGATAGCCAAATCAAGCGTAATTTCTGTCGACGAACTCAAGCGCTCCCTTGATGCGAGTGAAGACTTACTGGTTCTCGACGTGAGGAGACCAGGAGAATATGAGGCAGGACACGTGCCAAATGCAATCAATATCCCATTGTCCGAGCTGACCGCAAGCATGTCGAAAATCCCAGGAGACTGGCCCCTTGCGATAATCTGCGCAAGCGGCTACCGCTCATCTATTGCAAAAAGCATTCTCGAAAGAGGCAACGTCAGATTTTCAATGAACGTGCTTGGCGGAACAGCCGCCTGGAAGAATGCCGGTTATGGAGTACAGCGGAAGGAAGCAACAACGGCCAAGATAAGCAGTTGAGTAAATGTTGAATGAGTAAAGTGAAGCGAGAAGTCCTGAAGCATGACGAAGAAGCCGAAAGAGAATAGATACAATTTGATGCTCGTTTGCTCCTTGCTAGTGATGGGCATCGCTTTGCCTGCCTTGGCAGGCGAATGCCAGACAAATGCTCATCCAGTGTCTACGTCAATAGGCGCGCGCTGCACAGAAGATCCGTCATGCGTTATTGTGGGCGAAACACATATGCTCGAATGGAAGACCCCCATGCCAGCTAATATCGTGGTCGTATGTATGCATGGACTGGGTCTGTGCGCGAGAGCTTATAAGCCGCTGGGCAAAGAACTCTCTGCTAACGGAATTGATGGCTTCGGCGTTAACGTGCGTGGCTTCGGTCCGGACAGAGGCAAGCCGGAGCGCGCGAAATTAGATTGCATACAGACGGTAAACGATGTAACCGAGCTGCTTCGCAAAATCCATCAAGAGCAGCCCGACTACAAAGTTTTTCTGGTGGGTGAATCTATGGGGGGCGCTCTGGCGATAAGAATCGCCGCTGAAAATCCAACCTTAGTCGATGGTGTCGTCTGTTCTGCGCCAGCGTGGAAGTTACTTAAGATGCGTCAAACGACAGTGAAAGGTGTCTTTGAATTGTTCCTGTTTGCAGGAAATCCCGGGCCTGCCGGTCGAGCCGTCATACACCAGGCGACCACTGATCCTGAGCTTACTGCGCACTGGCTGACAGATCCATCTCACAAGTTGAAGTTGTCTTTTAAAGAAGCAACCGCCTTTCTCAGCTTCATCTCCAAAACAGACACCTACGCCAAGCGGCTGACGAAGCCGGTATTGGTCGTGCAAGGACTCGATGATCATCTGGTATCACCTAAGGCTGTTGCCGCGCTTTTCAGAGACATTCCGTCGGACCACAAGACCTTTCTCATTGATGGAAAAGGCGAGCATCTTGTTCTTGAAGAAGGAAGATCTTCGCCTCCTCTGATCGAGAAACTGATTGCTTGGATGAAGACTGACTCCACTTCTCAATCCGGACCAGCAGCAATCGAGGTCGTAAACGACCAACAGCTGTCGCCGAAAGAAAAGCGACGCCTTGCAACGTTGTGTCATCTAGCTAAAGAATAGACTTCATCCGGGAGTTCATGGGTGGTTTTCAGGATTGGGTTGACAACATTGTCGAAAGCAGCACCCCGAAGAACTTCAGCAAGAAAGTCACTGCTGCCGAAAATGCTTCGATGTGGCAAAGTCTTTCTTTTGGTGCCAATTACAAGGCCGCATATTGCATGGCAGTTTGCCCTGCCGGCGAAGATGTAATAGGACAATTTCTCGAGCATCGCCAGGAGTTCGTAAAGGATGTTGTTAAGCCGCTTCAAGAGAAGAAAGAAGTCATCTATGTAGTGCCCGGGTCTGATGCCGAACAGTATGTGCAGAAGAGATTCCCGCACAAATCAGTGAAGCGTATTCACAACGGGCTAATACCTCAAAGCATTGACGGCTTTCTCAACGGATTGCGCAGAGTCTTTCAACCTTCTCAGGCAAAAGGGCTCTACGCGACATATCAGTTCAACTTCACTGGGCGGGAGAAGCAGGAGGCGACCGTGACGATAAAGGATCAGCGGGTCCATGTCAGCCGCGGTACCGTAGCGAAAGCGGATTTGATAGTCACCGCTGACAGTGCTGCCTGGTTAAAGTTTTTGTCTCATCGTAGTTATCTGGTTTGGGCGATACTGAGCGGGCAAATCAAACTAAAAGGTTCACCAAAACTACTTCTTAGATTCGGTAGTTGCTTTGTGAATTGAAAAGCATCGATGTTAATTACATCGGTGCGGCCGATCTCGAAAAAGACGTTACCGCTACCTTCGGTCGGTCATACGCACGCGCCTGGGTGAGGAAGAGCTGCAAGATCAGGTTCAATAAATCGGTGGCGAGCTTCTTCTGACGCCAATATTGCCGGACTGTAAAACCGCTTCAGGCAGTCTTTCTCCATAAGGTCATGGTTTCGCGCAACAAAAGCTTCCAAAGTTTCCGCAGCAAGACGTCTGGATTCAATCAAACGAGCAAAAGCAATCGTAATGGTTTCGTGATAGCCAATGCTGTTTTTCGTAGAGTTAAAGCGCATGATCCCGCTTCTAATCCGCTCCAGCGCTTCATCAAAGGACGATGATGTCTCTAGCACTAACCATCCCATTCGAACATGCGCGGCGTGAGTCCAACATTTTGCACCAAGGGAGCATTCCTCGAAGGACTGTAAGAACGCTTTGTCGTCGTCAGTAATCATGCTTGTGACTCGCAGTGGCTGATGGCTTCTAGTTCTTCCAACAAGGTGAGTACACGAGTTTTTATTTGGTCTCTAATCACGCAAACCTGGTCAATCGATTTTCCTTTTGGATCGGTCAATGGCCAATCCTCCCGTTTTAGTTCCGGCACATAAGGACATGCTTCCTCACAGCCCATCGTAACGAGGAGATCAGCGCCGCTGGCGAGTTCCTCCGTTAATAATTGTGGCTTAGCCGCGCTTAGATCGATCTTCGATTGCTTCATCGCCTCCAGGACACAGTCTTGAACCTTCTCGGCTGGCTGTGTGCCTGCTGAGACAGCGCGAGCCTTCGAGCGATCAGCAAACTCGTTGAAGAATGCAGCGGCCATCTGTGAGCGACCGGCATTGTGAACACAGGCAAAAATCACTCTCTTCACGAGCAACTATCCTTTTTCTTTCCGAGGCTTACTGGAATCACCTCGGACATAGGCGCGCAGCAAGCGGAGTTTGTCTGTGTCTCAAAGTTTGCGTCTTCACCGTAAGTGGTTGCAGTGCCGGTGGTGTAAAAACTTTCCCAGGCAATTCCTTGCGGATCATGCACCCAGGTTTTGTCTGCTTTAGCGTAGCAACATGTAGTTTGATCTTGTTCTAAGATTGGCTGTTGGGCTGCTTTTAGACGCACTGAGATTTCTTTCAAATCATCTGAATTTTCAACCTGTATTCCAAGATGATCGAGGCCTGGCTCTCTGCCTCTCGTTGAGATAGCGAAGTTTATTCTTGGATCGTCGAGCATCCACTTTGCATAGTCTTCCTTTTCGACAGAAGGCGGAGTGTTGAAGAACGTTGAATAAAACTGAATCGACTGGGACAGATCTGCCACAGCAACATGTACATGGAATCTCTTCATTAGCATTTGCCTCCGTTATCAGCGCAGCAGTTTTCCATCAAGAAGCCGAGTAACTCTTGCATGTGGTCATAGTTCGCTGAATAGATAATTGATCTGCTTTCGCGTCGCGAAACGATCAATTCTGCGTTTGTGAGTTCCTTTAAGTGGAATGACATCGTAGCTGGTGGCATTCCAAAATGAGTACTCAGATCGCCGGCGGCCATTCCGACAGATCCTTTTCTGACCAAAAGTCTAAATATTTCCAGACGTGTTTCCTGGGCCAGTGCAGATAGGGCGCTGACTGCGTTTTTCGTTTTCATATTTCCAATAATATCGAAAGATTCAACGTACGTCAACAGCTATTTTGTTGTCGTCGAACAAAAATGTAACCAAGTCGCCGAAAAAGAAATTTGTCTTCATTCGTCAATGGAAGAAACTCCCGGTAGTGCAAACCGCGCGGTGCAACTCGGCCGAGCAATGTTTAACTTTGGTATCAAGACTCGTTTCATCTCGCGCACGGATAACCCGTTTGCCGGGGTCTCGCTGTACAGGGAGAACGAGCGAGACAGAGTTCTTTCGGACGAAGAAGCAGCAAAGCTTTTGACTGAACTTGAAGCCATTCCGGCAATTCATTCTAGAGAACGAACGCTGCGCGATTTCATTCTCCTATCACTTCTGACGGGAGCCCGCAAGTCGAACGTTATGACTATGCGATGGGACGAAGTCGATCTAAAGAACGGCACCTGGAGCATTCCGGCAGAGAAAACGAAAACTCAGCGCGCGCAAATCATACCGCTCCTGCGTGCCGGAAACCTGAATCTATCTCAAGTCAACCCTTACTTGTCATTATTTCAATCCACTTAAATTTCAACAGAGCCACATTTATATCAAGGAATTTGCAAATGATTTATCGCCTAAAGGCAAAAGCACAAATTAATCGCGGTCTACGTAGTTTCCCCTGAAGAGGAACAATTAGTTCACAAAAGACAGGGTAAATTGAAGGTCCCCTTAACCCAAAAGATAGGACCTTTCCCATGGAAGAAACAATCTCCAGTTTAGATAAACCAGTAAGAAACAATTCTACAGAAGTAACGGATAAACTCAAACCACAATCCGATGGACTTGACGACTTTCGTCTCTCTATCAATAAAGATGATTTCAAGGCCATGGATACAAGTAATATTTTCGGGGAAAAAACAGCCGACGGTGCACTCACTTTAGATGAAATAAACTCTGCCCTAGAAACAGGATTGTTTAAGACCGAACCGCAAAAACTGGAAGCAGTACAGGCATTTCAGAAACATTTAGAAGAAGGAGAAAAGAATAAACCAAAGCTTACTTTCGGTGACTTTGAAATAGAGACTAAAGCGACAATAAGTTCCTGGTTCACTGCCGATTTTGCCCGGGAAAGAATCGACTCAAACCTTTTTGGCAAAATAGACATAGATGGCAATAATTCATTGACCGGAAAAGAAATCGACTACTACAAAGCCCGCCCAGAACTTTCAAAAATGGATAAACACACTCTAAATGTTCTTGGAGATGAAGATCAAGAGCTGAAAGAAAATGGTGGCATAAAGTCATGGTTTGATGAAAACGAAGAGTCAGTCAAAAGTGGAAACGATAAATTCAAAGTTCAAGAAACCAAAAAAGCATTTATGGATACCACACCATTTAAAAATGATGGCGAACGAAAAGCCTTTGAAAAACTGGCATCGGCTTTTGAAAATCGCATGACTGATACCGCGATTGCAAACGCTATGCGTGAAGGAAAACCAGTTGACCTTGATTTTAACCAAACCCAGATCCAGAAAACTTACGAGAACATGGCAAAGATAATGCGCATGGATCCCGATAGCCACAAACCAATGATGAAGTTCATGCATGAACTGGTAAATCCGGAATTAATCAATCAAAGTTTCACTGGACGGCCCAATAGTTTGTCCGACGGATACTACAACGGTGCGAAGAAAGCACCAGGAAATCTGACTGAGTTTGTCTACAACGCCAAAAGAAGTCTTGAAAGTCTTTCTAAATTGAATAAGTAAAACCGATGGCCGCAAGAGTTTTTGTCAAATGTTGTGTTCTGATGAATTTTAGGCGGCCTCTTTTTCTTGCTTGATTCCATCGACGAATTTGATTCCTTCGATCAGTTCGCCGAGTCGTTCTGGTCGATTCAGTCGACGCCAGCGTTTTTGAGCACTCATGGATATCTTAAAGACCATTGTCAGCATTGTGTCTCGTGAAAGCATACCGCGCGTTTTCGTTGTTCTCAACCGTACTGTAGCAAATGTCGATTCGATAGGATTGGTGGTGCGCAGGTGACAACACCAGTGCTCTGCAGGGAAATCGTAGAAGGTCAACAGCGGCTCGCGGCGCTTATAGCAGCTGCATCGCAGCAAAATTGGATTCGACTATCGATGCGTATTGTGCCTGCTGTTGTGACGGCAACCCTGACAATGCAAGAATTTCCGGCAGTTCGCGTCTAATGCCTTCGGCCATCGAATGTGCAAAAGCAGATACTGTTGATTTTTCGAGTCCCCACCGAGCGGCGACGGCGGCAAAATCTTTGATCTTGAGCTTGTCATTTTTGCCGTTGATTGGGAAGGCAAAGCGGTCGCCTGCAATGTGTATTCTAGTATTGACCAAGTCGTACAGTGGTGAGTATGCCACCATATCTGGTGTCGGCATTCCGCCTAATTGTCCTGGCAGCAGCCACATAATGATGGAGACATTCTTTGCATGCAGGTCTCCATTTCCGACCATCCAGGAGAACAAAAGGTGCTGCAAATAGAGAGTGAGCTGTTCTGGTTTTAAACCTGCTGCTATCAGCGCATCCGTGACCCGTTCGGCGGAAGTGTCGTATTTGTCTTGTCGATAGATCTTTAGAAGAGATGCTGCATCTTGCTGCAAACCCAGCCGGACGGAAGAATCAAGCTCGTCCAACTGCTTTTTGCGTGGAATGTCATATCTTTCTACCAGAAGTGCGCGGCCTGGAAAGACTGACTTTCCCCGAAACTCGACTTGTTTTACTGGAGCGGTCGGTAGGCCGATTCGATGCGCTAATTCCATAGTCGCCCATTCATTTTCCACTAGATATGGAAACAGGGGCGATTGGTATTTGAGAATATACGAGCAAGAATTCCGGAACGTTCCAATTTTCAACTCTGGATCTTTTTCTCGCTCTCGCTGGAGACTGATGGGCAGCTTAGGTTGAATACCTGAAATACGCATTGGACCTTTCTTGCCCAACTTACGGAATACTTCCTGCAAGTTACTGTCTTTTTCTATATCGCCGCGAACCTTCATCACGACGCTCTCAGGTGAAGAAATTTCCGAAAGGGCGTAATCTAAGGTGTCAAACACTAGGTCTCTGTCGTCAAAACCACTCGTCCGAAGCGTCAAATTGGACAAATATTTTTGCGTTGTAGCAAGCAACGCAACGGAGTCTTCTTTGGCAATTTTAAATGTTGCTTGAAGTTGGCTCTCAGTCCAGCCTTCCGGCAGAAGATTTTCAAAAAAAGCGGGCATTCGCCGGCCTTCGTAGGTTTTGTCTAGTGGTAGCTCATGGGACAGCGCTACCTTCCAGCTCGGACTGTATTCAAATTTAAATTCATTACTTTGAAGTGCTATTAGGTTGCCGATTTGCCATCCGTAAAAGTAGGTAGCGAAGTTATTGCTCTTAGCGATTTCAATCCCCGTGCCGACAGAATGATCCTGGCATAACTGCAAAAACTTCCAGTGCTCGGATTTCATGTCGTTGCGAATAGCAAAAGCTCCTGCGCGGTCACGATCAGCGGCGCTCAGATTTCCAATCAATTCGATGATTTTGTGTTCAGGTATTAGTTTTTCAGGATAGTGTTTTGCAGTTGAGAGACATTCGAAGACGGTTTGCAGCGGGCTTGAGACGTGTACGCGTACAGGTTCGGCTCTGGAGGATAGTTTCGGCGCGATCATTGTTGGCGCGTCAACACGCTCGACTTCGGGGTATTTGAGATCGGGCAATCGAACAACTTTTACACCAGGTAGTTCGAGAGGGGTATATTTTTGACTAAAGCCGGAGAGGAAGACGAGACTATTAATGGGCGCCAGAGTCGCCGCCGTACTGTGTGACAGGTGCCATTCTGGCTGTAGCTTCCCGATGATGGCAAGTAGATTCTCGCGTATCAATTCTTCGGCGTCGGTCTGAAGGTCGTCTGTGTAGACATCACGGGCGATTCTGCGCAGAACGCCGCGCGCAGCGGCGGCGCGTATCGCGGATTTGTCACTAGTAGAATTACCGATAAATATGGTCATTTTGCTGAAAATGTAGCGGAAAGTACATGTATTTTTCAGTATACATGGCAAAAGCGCTACATTGCCTGTCGGTTCTGAGAATTAATCAGAAATGTAGCGCAAACACCATGTATAACGCGATATATATGGCAAAAGCGCTACATTTGAACTGGCGTCATGTAATATCTGGAATTTCATCTGTCCGGTGACCAACCGGGTTGTATGCACCGTATTTGGTGTCAATAGAATAAGCACTTAAAGCATTTTGCTAGTTCTGACTGTCATTAGTGCCCGCTTGGGAACACGTTTTTGACACATATAGAACAACAATCAAAAAATTGGAAGAAGAGAGCTAGAGCTCAAATCGCTGCTTTCTCGCTCAGGGTAAGGCGCTTCGAAATGACTACCCCAATAAAAAACCGGCATTTCTCTCGAAACTGCCGGTCCTTCTAGACTCTTAATTGGTTGCGGGGGTAAGATTTGAACTTACGACCTTTGGGTTATGAGCCCAACGAGCTACCGGACTGCTCCACCCCGCGTCGCGAGAGTCAGATACACCGATCATAGGTGTTTTTTTCAGCCGGTCTTATGGACCGGTTGCTGACAATTTGAATAGTAACACAATTACCAACACAGCCTGTGATCCTAGCTTAAATCTAGGAAATGGGTCGGGTCTTCAAATAAATCAGAATGCGGAACATGTCAGCCTGTTCGGTTTTCGTCAGGCTGGTGGTCGTATTGTTTGGTCAGGCAGAAATTGTTCATATGAAGGCTGTGTTACAACGCGTGCAGAAAGCCGCAGTAATAGTGGATGGAGAGGTCGTCGGCTCCATCGATAAACCCGCAAACTCCAGCCAGGGCGGTCTTTTGGTTTTACTGGGAGTCGAGCAGGGCGACACCGAGGCTGACAGTACCTTCTTAGCGCAAAAAACGGTGGAACTCCGCATCTTCGCCGATGAAGAAGGAAAGATGAACAAGTCCGTTGCCGATATCGGGGGCTCGGTGCTGGTGGTTTCGCAGTTCACGCTGATTGCCGATTGGCGTAAGGGGCGGCGGCCCGGCTTTACTCGTGCAGCGGCGCCCGATGAGGGGAATCGGCTCTACCTGCACTTTGCCGACGAGATCGCGAAACGCGGGGTGCCGGTGCAGAAAGGGGTTTTCGGCGCCCACATGGAAGTCAGCCTCGTAAACGATGGTCCTGTGACGCTTTTGCTGGATAATCGTTCAGTTGAAGCAGGTTGATACCGGCTCGCGAATTGCGATTGACAACCGCCCGTTCAGTCCTTCTTGGCATATAAGAAATCCGTAACGGGAAGTGGTCGCGCGAGCGATATCATGGGTGTCTTGAAATCTCCTGTGTAGTGTCACTCTGTTGGTTTTTTCAGCCAAGATCCAAAACAAGGAAAGACCGTCTTTATGCCGAAATCGACGAAAACCAATGAAATCGCCGGCAGTCTGAAGTGGCTGTACAAGGCTCTGTGTGCATCAACAGTATGTGTTGGACTTCTGTCATTGACGCAACCAACGCAACCAGGTTGGGCATTTGGAAAGCGCGAAACCGACGCCACTCAAGGTTGGGAAGACATTCAATACGAGTCTTCTGGTGGTTCCAAGTTCGACCGAATTCACGAAGGTGGCTCAGCCTCGAGTGAAGGCGACTCGGGTGGAGATCGCAAAGAAAGAACAGCTACGTCGAAGTTCGATAGAATTCAAAAGGCTGGAAAGCTCGCACGCGATGAAGAGAATTCAGAAGACGAAGATGACGATCGAGAGCAGGCTTCTGAGCCGGCTAAGGAGATTCCGAGAAAGCCTGTGCGCAGACCACAGGTTCCTGATGAGACTGATCCTTCGCGCTGCCTGAGGAGAGCCAAGAAGTTTACCAACGAAGGCAACTATATCGCTGCGCTGGTGGAAATCAATCAGGCACTTACTCTTAGCCCTCAATATTGGGAAGCACGCTATCAAGGTGCGTACATCTATCAACTGCAGGGGCGCACCAGAGAAGCCATTGCGCGATATGAAGACTTCCTCGATCGCCGACCAGATCACGTCGAGGGGCACATCAACCTGGGCTCCCTTCTTAGGAAAGATGGAGATCTGCTCGGCGCCGAGACGCACTACAAAAGGGCGGCAGAGCTGAATCACTATTCGATTGATGCGCACTACAACCTCTCTAATGTGTACATTCAGCAAGGAAAGTTAGAGCAGGCACTGAGAGAACTTCAAATCTGCATGAAGCTGAAGCCTGATGATGCTTGGGTTCACAACAACCTTGGTGTGGTCTATCAGCGCCGCCACTATCTTGAAGAAGCAGAGGAAGAGTTTCTGCGAGCACTGCATTTAGAGCCTGCCAATCGCACTTTCGAAAACAATCTCGAGCAAGTGCGGGTTCTTTTGAAGAAGAAGCCTGTTAAGGCCTGAGCCAAGCATCCCCACTGTTCCACCCATATAGTCTGGTGCATGAAACCGCGATGCACCGGGAATGATCAATGTGGTTCGGCTCGATTGAGTTGAAACACAGAGTATCGATTTCCTTATGAAAAGGCGCACTCATGAGGCTCAAAGAAAAACAGCCCGTCATCAGGGAGTGTTGCGCAACATGCGGTTTGGTCGTATCCGGCGGCGCGTCGGTCTCGTCTTTGACCGGTTGGATTTTCGGCAAGGGAACATGCAAATGTGCAGTTGAGGTTGCTGATAACAAAGAAGAACAGTCGGGTGCCGTAAGCGAAAATACAAGCTGCGCTCAAGTAGGCGACCGCTATGAAGTGCTTGCCACCGTGGGAACCGGCGGCATGGGCACCGTCTACAAAGTCAAAGACAAGAACCTCAACACTGTCTTTGCGTTAAAAGCATTGCGACAAGAATTTGGCAATGACCGCGAAGCAAACAAACGTTTTCAGCGAGAGATAGATGCAATAAAACGATTGGATCATCCCAACCTTGTCTCAGTGTACGACAGTGGGCGTACCGAGAAGGGCGCGCCTTATCTGGTTATGGATTATGTCGAGGGCGAGAATCTGGCTTCCGTTTTGAAGCGTGAGGGCCCGATGCATCCACTGCGATTTCTCGACATTTTTTTGCAGGTTTTGGAAGCTCTCGAACATGCGCATGAGAAGGGTATTGTTCATCGCGATCTCAAACCGAGCAACATCATCATAAGTAAGACGGAGAGCGGTGCCGAAGTCGTGAAGTTGGTCGACTTCGGCATCGCGAAATTGTCGCTTCATTCAAACAAGACGACCCAGAGTGTCACCAGAACTGGTGACATCTTTGGTTCGCCGATGTACATGTCGCCAGAACACTGTGAAGGAAAGCGGCTCGACCAGCGCTCCGACATCTACTCGTTGGGTTGCATGATGTACGAGTGTTTGACCGGACACACACCATTTTCGGGAGATAATCCAGTCAAAACTGTTCTTTCTCATCTTTATGATTCACCACCGGCGATGCGCCGGGTGTGTCACAACGAAGTTCCCTCCGAACTCGAAGCCGTGGTCATGAAGTGTCTAAACAAAGATGTTGCAGATCGCTATGATTCTGCATCTGATGTTATTTCCGAATTGCAGTTGGTTAAAGAGCAAAAGCAACCGGAAGTGTTGAGAAAGGCAGATGGGCGCACGCGAAGAAAGCGCCTCAACTTGACTATTCGCAAATACTTTCCGTGGACTTTGGTTGCGGCTTGTGTGTTTTTCATCGTTTCGGTTGTTCCTGATCTTCCATACCTACTTGCCTTGGTTGATACGCAAAAATCTCTGAACAAAGCTGAAAAGGCTGATGCATTCTCGAAAGCCGTGCTGGGTCGTTCTGACACATACAATCTTCCATACTCCTATCTGTGCTCGGCTGCAATGCAATCAATTGCTGGCAATACTGATAGAACCATCGACGAGCTAACGAAGGCATCGGCACTGTTCACTGAAAGAGGTGATGGCGGCAGTGCTCTTATGGCCAACTATTTTGCAATAGCGATGGAACTCAATACTGACAAAACCAAGGATGTTTCTCAACAGGTAAAACTAGCACTGAAGCAGATCGACATGCAGTCCGCGGACGGCCCGAAAAAGGGTATGCGAGTGATCAGTTTTCTCTATATCCCGCGAATAGTTTCAAACCAGAGTACCTATTCCATTAAGCTGGCAAACGATCTCGCAAACTTCAATCGTGTCTCCGAAGCTGACGAAGTCTGGCAGCACGTGCTCGCAAAGATGCCGAAGCAAGGATATGAAATGTATACCGTGAAGTTTGGCTACCAGAAGTATCTGCGTACTTTGGGGCGCGAGGCTGAAGCAAAGAAGGTTAGAAACGAACTTCTCAAATCCGGTTGGTTTAGAGATGAACTGTACGACGAATGCATCAAAGCAAGGGATCCGTTAACGGCGATTACCTACCTCGAAGAGTCGTGTAAGCAACCCGAGAGAGTCGATTCCGCGGGTTCTCGCCGCGCATATTTAGTTACTCTGCAGCGCCTGCGCGCCTGCAATTCGCTAGCGAGACTGAGCAATGCCGATACCGATGCCAAGCTGAGAATCTTGCAGGCGCTGACTGTACCGTACGACTTTGAGTACTACAAGTATGGGAAGGAGACCAAGCTCCCAAAATTACTGTTTGACCAACATTTAGACACCGAGTTGCGCGACTTCTATCAAGTCAGACTTGCATGGGTCGAGGCGGCGAAAGCGCGAAATGTAAAGGTCGACCCGCTGTTTCTAGCTGACATTGAGCAAGATTATGCAACCTACTTGTTTAGATTGAACGACGCAGAGGGTGCGGCAAGGATGCGCGGACGCGCACTCGGTAATCTGAGTCTCGTCCGGAGATTCTCAGATATAAGAGAGCGCCTTAGTCAGATCGGACAACAAGCTCTTTTGAGCAATGATTTCAGTCAGGCTGAGTCATGTTTTTTGGCGATGGTCAAAGTTGATTCTGATGCCGGAGAGAATCTCAGTGCAGAGGGTTCTGACTTGTTGCGGTTGGCCGCGATTCACGTAAAGCAAGGCAAGTTTGCGGAGGCTGATCAACTGTACGAGCGAGTTCTGGCTGATAAGAGAAACCACGTTCGTGGTGGCGCTGGTCTCTACGCAATGCTGGCAAGAGCGAATGTCAAACTTGCAGAAGGTGACACGAGGACTGCGATGTATTGGATCGAGAGTGCTTTGAAAGGTAATGGCGCCGATTCGTTTTACAGTCAAGACAGTCTGATCGAATGTCGAGGCAATCTGATGATGGCTGAAGTGCAGGCCTCGGTTGGCAATGCTGAGGAGGCTCGCAAATCTCTGCGTGCGATGGAAGCAGTCATACTTAGTACTCGACTGAGAGATCAGCCGGCTCTCTATCGCAGGGCTGCAAATGTGTGGAGGAAACTAGGATCGCATAGCCAATCTATCGCCGACGAACAAGAAGTTAAACGTTGTACGAATTTGGCAGATCAACGAGTGCGGCAATATATTGACAGTGATTCACAGTATGAGTCATCGATGGACTATCGTCACATTTTGCTTGGCGATTTTGACAGTCCTGATACTCCCAGGAGGTAATCGTGGACTTTCGAGAACCGCCTGTAGAGACCTTGGAGGCTGAGAGCGAGCTTAGCGTTGGTTCTGACATTTCTGAAACCAAGATCATTGTGGGTGATGAAGAACCTGATGTCCCGCGGACCTATGAAAAGCTCTTGTGTCTCGGGCAAGGCGGAATGGGTTGGGTGTTTAAAGTTAGGAACAAAGAGACTAATGCAATTTTCTCAATGAAAATTCTGCGTCCTGAACTTTTGGCAGACCCAACAGCGGTAGCTCGCTTTGAACTTGAAATCAAGGCTGCATCAGCATTGAATCATGGAAATCTGGTAAGTATTTATGAATATGGTCGCACCGAATCTGGTGCGCCGTTCATACTTATGGATTTTGTTGACGGCAAAAGTTTATCGGAGATTATCGAGCATGAAGGTAGCCTTGATCACAAACGTGCCATTGCTATCTTCACTCAGATCGGCGAAGCCATCGCTCATGCGCACGGTAACGGAATCGTTCACCGCGACCTTAAGCCAAGCAATATTCTTGTTTCTCAAAGAGAAAATACTGACATCGTTCGAGTAGTCGACTTTGGCATCGCAAGATTGATGCATAGTGCAGATGATGCGACGCAGCAAATGACGCAAACCGGAGAAATCTTCGGCAGCCCGCTCTACATGAGCCCCGAGCAGTGTCGAGGTGATGATGTCGATCGCAGAGCCGACATTTATGCATTGGGATGTCTCATGTATGAAGTGCTCACGGGCAAGCCCCCGTTTCAAGGTATAAATCCGGTTCAAACCATTTTGAAACAACTAAACGAACAAGCGCCGCGATTCGCTCGGCGACTCGAAAAGCGCGATGTTCCGGTTGGTTTGGAACAGATTGTGTTGCACTGCCTGCAAAAGGATGCAGCAGAGCGATATCAATTCATGGAAGAAGTGATCAAAGATCTCGAGCTGGTCGATTCCGGAAAAGCACCTGTCGTGGCTGTGCGGCAATCTGCCGGGCAGAAGCGATCATTTATCCAGCGCATTCAAAAGCCGATGGTGGCGCTCTATGTGCTGCTCATGATCGGCTACATGGGCTGGCTCAGTCAGTTCGATACTCTAAACCAGATTGGTCTGCTCTATCAGACAAGCGGCTTCCTGGCCCTGTTCCTGCTCGTACTATATGGGATTCTTTATCTCGCGGATGAGGCAATGGCTGTCGGCGGTCGGGTTCTGCAGAAGGCGACGTTGCCTGGCGATCACTGGCTTTTGGCAAGCTTGCTTCTTGCCGGTGTTGGTCCAATTGTTCTAGATATTGATGTTGGGAAGCAACTCGTGCAAACAAATCTCTTTGACGGAACGCGATATCCATCATTGCTCGAATCAACTTCGCCGTTGTACGTAATGCTTGTGATTTTGATTGTTGCTATGACTGCAGTGACGTTCTTTATGTATTTGAAAAGAAAAAGTGAGACTCATTTGCGATCTGTGTTAGATACGCAGCGAGACCAGCAACCGCGGCAAACGAATCAGTGATAGCGGTGCAACGAGCTGGGTACATTTTGGACACACTTTTTCGTTAGAGTGCCCTCTACCCATAAAAGTGGGAGTTTTATACCTCATCGCTTCCCACCCAGCCAATAAAAACACAGCTCGAACTCGCGAGCTGTGGGTGCATTGCGTCCGCAGACTACCCACCTGTTTAAGGACAAGCACCAGCAAGCCATTCCCCGGGCCTGCAAGGAGACCTCACTATGATGCGAGGCAATCAGTATCAAGACCGGCTTAACGACGGCGCTTTCTCTAATTACGAGATTACCAAGGCTTCCTCTCAAGCTCATTCTCGATTTGTTGATGACGTGATGTCGTCCGGTTTTTTGAGTTCCACCTCTTCTAGAAATGAAACGCGACAACAATTGGATATGCGTGCTCCAAGCGGTCAAAATCTGCAAATGGAGATGGCACCACAGCGCTATCAATCGCCAGGGCAAGAGTACCCCTGGTACATTCCTGATGCTCCGTACCAAACTCAAAGAAATGACTCCAGACTAAACGACAATGCACAAGACGTTGGGCGCGATCAGTTTGCGCGCAGCGCATACCCGCCTGGAGAGCCGGCTTGGCGGAGATACTGGAGAGCCGCGCAAGAGAATCCTCGGCATGAAATTCAATGGGGAGACTTACCCGACCCATACCAAAATCCGCAAGCCTACAATCGCGACGGGCGCTATGGAGGGCAACCTTATGATCGTCCCTATGGCCCACAACCTTACGATCAACGGCAATATGGACCACAAGCATATGGTTATGATCGCCCATATCCTGCCAGATTAGACCGATATGACAGGTATGATGAGCGAGGACCGCGCAATCGGATGGATTGGGGCGATTGGCGAGATCGACAAGATGACAGACAAACACGGCGAGATCGCGATAGATACGATCGCCATGGTCGACACCATCACAGGCACGATCGCCACGATAGAAACGACCTAACAGATCGACGCGACAGATTTGACAGATATGATAGATACGACCGATACGATCGATATGACCGAGATCGCTATGACAATCTCAATCTGCCACCGGAAGGTCCTATTCCGCTGCCTCGCCGGCGTGACTTCGTTGATTACGATCGCCAGCGTGATTACAGAATTCGCGATGAGAGATTAGATCGACCAGATCGTGATTTCTCGCCGCAGAATGATGGCAGTGCACCATCTCAACGCTCTGAAATGATCGCACGCTCAGCCAGAAGAGTGGCATCGGAGATGGGCAGTGTAGGCTGGTGCGCACGGGGTGTTCAAAGAGCACTGGCACGTGCAGGGCTACCGGAATTTGTCGGCTCGGGCAATGCGTGGAACATGCTAAATCCGATGATGCGTTCCGGAAAGTTTGAGATTGTGCCGGCATCGCAGGTGCGCGAAGGCGACATCGCACTTAGACAAAGACCAGGCGATCACGGACACATCGCCGTCATGCTAGGCAGAGACAGAAACGGCAGACAGCTCGAAGCCAGCGATCACATCGCGGTGCATAAGCCCAACAATCCTCGCTATTCGAAAACGGTCTATCTGCGCTACGTCTAAGCGGGTCAGCCTCAACGTCATTGCAGCTTGCATTTTCATAGGTGCCTAGTTGATCTGCAGTCCCAAGTCGTTGGTCAAAAGAATCTCTAGTTCTTGTCCTGGTCCCAACATTACGTTGTCGCCGGAGCTGAAGAGCGCAATCGCCGAGCCTCCAATCGCTGTTGCAATTGCCGGTGCCCCGAGCGTGGCTATGTTTGCCGCCATCAAAGCACCGCGGGCGGAGCCTTGCGAATTGAGACCGGTGACGGACTTGACGTTGTTTTCAACACGGCTCCCGAAGCTTGTGCCTGGGTCTAGCTGCCCTTTCACGTTGGTCATTCCTTTGTGAAACTCCAGGGCGGCATCAAGTGGTATCACTTCGCCTGTGGGCGTTACGATCTGTTCCAACTTCAAACCGATTTTTGCGGCGCGACTAATCAGTCGTGGTTTCTTGACCTCGACTACACGTCCTCTTACCTGGCTGCCTCTGGGCAACAACAGGCTTGCACCCAGAGTCAAATCGTCTTTGACGTGAGCCTCGAAGATGTCACCGGGTTGGCTGATGCGTGCATCGACCGTAGTTTCCAAAACTAGTCTTAAGCGTGTTTGCACTGGGATTGTGGTTGAGGAGAGATCGGCTCTCAGCGTGGTTCCAGTTGCAGGTGAACTGGTAGTGCCCGCGGTGCTGGCGTTTTGTATTTGACTGGGAGTCGCGAAGTCGGGAATGTTTTTCGGTTCCATGCTCGGGCCGATTGTATTGCTTGTAGGAACGGCCGGGGCATAGCGAGGCAGCCGAGAGTCATTGTAGTGTTTGGCACTCACCGGCGTTCCACACAAAACCATACTCAGTGGCATCGATACTGCAAGCGCCAGACAAAATGTGCCTTTCAATACGTCCTTCATTCTCACCTCAATCCGCCTAGTCTACTCGTACTAACAACGATTCATCATGTTTCAAAAGCTCTTCGACTCTTTGAACATCCTCAGGCACATCCACCGCAGGGGTGCGACCTGAGACCACCACTACTTTTATCTTTATACCGTTTTCCAGAGCGCGAAGCTGCTCCAGGCACTCAGCTTGTTCGATTGGTGTGGGCGGCAGGTTAGCCAATCTCAAAAGACAGTCACGGGTGTAAACGTAGAGCCCGGCGTGAGCCAGGTGATCTTTGGGGTTGGCGACCTTTGCGTCGCGAACATAGGGAATAGGAAAGCGCGAGAAGTACATGGCGTTGCCGTCCACGCCGACGACCACCTTGGGAATTTGCGGTGACTCCAGCTCCTCGAGAGTGCGGCACGGCGTAGCGATTGTGGACATCTCAACCGATGCGTCGTCGAGAAGGGGCTCGATTGCTGCGTTTATGAAGTTAGGATTGATTATGGGCTCGTCGCCCTGAACGTTGACGATAATGTCGAGCTCCGGCATCAGGGTAGCTACTTCTGCAAGCCGGTCAGTTCCTGTCGGATGGTCGTCTTTGGTCATGATGACCTCGCCGCCGAAAGACTTGACGCAATCGAAGATGCGCTGGTCATCAGTGGCTACGATTACGCGAGTGGCAAGCTTGGCATGGGTCGACTGCTTATAGACCCGCTCAATCATCGGAACTCCGGCAATTAGAGCCAGGGGCTTTCCAGGAAAGCGGCTAGAAGCATATCGGGCGGGAATTACAATTCCAACCACTGCCTGCCGGCGCTTTTGCATCCGTATATCTCCTATAATTCAGATGGACTCTAAAGAATCTTTCGACTTAGAGAGTTTCTAGTAACTACCTCTTGACTACATTAGTTAGGTTTAATAAAAAATGTCATGTAGGCTAAATCGGTCATTTTATGGCGCAACCGCCGCAGGTTGAGCCCGGTACCCCTGTTGTCAGAAGATGAAAATTAGGTCATTAATAGAGGAAGTCAGCTCGTAAAATGTGACTGTCGTCCGTTGAGCTAAGCATTACACCGCTTACTACAGAAGGGATGCTAACTACTATGAATTGCGATTGTTGCGGGAAGGAACAAGAGCCTCTCATTATTCAAAAACTGGCCAGCATGGAGCAGGAGCTTATCGAAGTTGCCAACCGTGTGGTTAGAGGCGCCAGCGACCCGTTTTCCGGGGTGATCAAGTTTTTGCACGACAGACCGGAAGGCTCGCTCCACGGCTATCTAGTCGAGCGTGTTCTGATCGAAACCTTTGGCGGGCACGAGAACATCCCAGGTCTTATCAAGGCTTTGGCATCGCACGTCAAAGAAGTCATTCGCCAAGCCAACGTAATCAACATCGTAAACCAGCACCCGACTGCAGAGCGTTGGGGCACATACATCATCAAACAGAAGGAACGCATGAAATTCGAGATTGGCACCGAGAAGGGCAATCTTGTTTTGAAGAATATCGTCGGACTGTTTGGAATGGAACACGGCGTAGAGATGCCACTTGAGAAAATTCTCGTTCAGCCGCCGAAGCTTATCGTGACTGTTAACATGGGTCTGTTGCATCCGCAACGCGTGTTGGACATCTAACAGATCACCGTAGGAACTATGAAACCAAAAGTAATCGCCCATCGCGGCGGCAGGAAGTGGGCGCCTGAAAACACCCTGGCGGCTTTTCGCTTGAGCCTCGAGTCCGGAGTGGACGGAATGGAATTCGACGTTCAGCGGTGTGCTACCGGAGAGCTCGTCGTCATTCATGATGACTACGTTAACCGCACCACAGATGGTGTCGGGCTCGTGCGCGACATCAGTCTTGCGGAGTTGCGAAGACTGAGTGCTGGTGAGTGGTATGACACCGCCTTCGAAGATGAGAAGGTGCCACTCTTGCAAGAAGTACTCGATCTCGTCGATGGCAAGGCCGTGATCAACATCGAAGTGAAAAACGCGCCGACCACTTATCCCGACATTGAAGACGACGTGCTCGACCTGCTCAAGTCGTACAAGCACATGGACAAGGTGATTGTAAGTTCGTTTGACCACGCATTGATGGTGAAGTTTAGAAAGAAGGATCCCGACATTCAATTGGCGGTTCTTGTCGATGCATTGATTCTCGACCTTCCAAACTACGCTAAGAAACTCGGCGCCAAGTTTTGGCATCCATGCATCGGTTCATTGACCAATGAAGCAATTGATGAGGCGCACGAAGCGGGGCTCACTATCTATCCGTGGACGTCCAACGATCATAAAGAATGGGCGTGGGCGGTTGCAAAAGGAATCGACGGGTTGGTCACCGATGACCCGGCGGGGTTGATTGCATTCTTGGATAAAGTGGCGTGTCAAGCCGGTTCGCACTGAGTCTGCGTGCTTCGCTTCGATCGGGAGGCTACTTGTTCGAAATCTTGCGAATGCCGTCAGTGGCTCGTTGGGCTAGAGCTGTGCCTTTGGCAAGGCGCTCGACGAGTTGGTATTCGCTTCGAGCTTCAGCGTAGCGTCGCAGAAGCACGTAATTGACCCCAAGCAAATAATGTATTTGCGGATCGTTTGGTTGTCGTGCATCAAGCTCTTTCAACTTTGCGATGCTCTCATGATACTTCCTTAGATTCGTCAGTCCCAGAGCTTGTTTTAGCGGTGTATTCTCGGTAGGTGAAGGCGGTGGCGAATTTGCCGTTAGTGGCGGCGGTGGTGGCATCATTTCATCTGGTTTGCTCAATAGTCCAGGATCGCTATTGGTGCCGAATATGGTGCCCTGGGGAGTCTGTCCCGACTGCAGGGAGTTTATCACTCCAGGAAGCGCACTAGGCTGCCCGAGCCCGCCGGGGATTCCTAATCCAGTGGGAAGTCCAAGTGCTCCGGGCTGTGCCGATGAATCGGTCGAGGACATCGGCGCGATAGAGCCGGCGGAGCTGTCCAGTGGTGGCGGTGGTGGTGGCGCGGATGGATCGTTGGGGGTCAAAGCTTGGAGTTCAGCCGGGGTGGTTTGCGCCTGGGCCGTTTGTTGCGCATACGAAGAGTTTTGCGGCTGCGCGTAGGAGTTTGGGGCTTGCGGGGCATAAGAGCTCGGTGTTTGAGACGGCGTCGAAGTACTTGGTGTACCCGTTTGCGTCGGCACCCTTGGTGTTTGTGGCTGAGTAGGCACGCGAGTGGCGGTTCCTGGAAGATAGTCGCCGATGCGTGACGGATTCGGATCGTCTGGACGCCCCAAACCCTCAAACGGATTGCCCCCGCCTGACGCATCTTCTCTTGCCGGAAGAATGCTCTGAGCCGTGCAAGGGATGGAAGAGCCCAGCGCTGTCGTCAACGATACCGCCACCGCTGCCGACACCAATAAGTATTTTGACTTCTCCAGCATGGTCGAGCGCCTTCCTTCACCATGTATGAGCATGCCCGAACATCAAGACCGAGTCACGTGAGCAAGCCCTACATCTTCTGGCGAATAAATCCTGATACCCACCAAATTTCGGCGTATTTCCCAAGAAACGCCCAGATCATGCCGTATGCAATTACCAGCAAATAGCCCTTCAGAAGCCAGCCCAAGCCGAAGGCCAGATAAAACGGTCCATTCATAGCCACCGCCGGCGCAATGCCTTGAAACAGTCCTAGAAGTCCTGAGCCAATCTGAACAATGATGTCCGCCGTCCACTGAAGCAGCAAAAACATGATTCCCAGGAAAATCGCCTGCAGAAAGTGAAACCGGAAGAAATTGGTCTGTCCGTTGCGACCGGTGATTATGATGTACAGAAGTCCGACCAGTCCACCGCTTAGGTAGCATGACCCGGCAATGATTCGTTCGAGCTTCTCAGGCTTTGGTCCTGATGTTGTGGGTCTTTCGCGCCGAATCATTCAATCTCTCCTGAACAAAAGCTACAGCTTCTCCCCATTCTAACGCGGATGAACAAAAGCCTGCATGGTGTTTTCCCGGATCTGGCCGCCTTTGTGATTGGCTCTTTGTGATTACGGGCACATTTAGACTGTCATGCAACCTGAACACATTGTCAATAATCAGCTCAGGCTTCTGTCCAGCATTGATTTGGACGAGGTGCAGGAGATTGTCTCGGAAATTTTCCTCGAGTCTTTCCAGGCTCGGGGTCTTGCCATCCTCATGTGGGACAGAGACCTGGAAATTTCCCAAGACAACGTCTGTTTCGGCCCTGCAAAGCGCGAAATCTCGAAAGTGGCTACCAAGCTCTCGGAATGGCTTGAAGACGAGAAAGAAGTGGTCGAGGAAATTGAGCCCGTCAGCCTGGGCTGCGATCTTCCTTCGAATCTGGAGCCGATTTACCTGGTGAGGGTGCGCCGAACCCAAGATATGTGCCTTTGTGCCGGAGTTTTGCTCTTTGGCGCAGAGATCGAAGACATGAAGGAGTTGGAGGAACTGGTCGGGACCTACCCATTTGCACAGGCCTTGTACAACTCGTGGGAACATCGGGAACTCGAAAAAGAGAACCAGCGCCTCAGAAGTCAATACGAAGAAATCGAAGACAAGACGAGTATGCTCGAAGAGCAAACAATGAAGCTGATTCACGACGTCACCGCGCGGGACAGCATACGCACA
The DNA here is from genome assembly GCA_964503045.1 of uncultured Candidatus Obscuribacterales bacterium. Lineage (GTDB taxonomy): Bacteria > Cyanobacteriota > Vampirovibrionia > Obscuribacterales > Obscuribacteraceae > CAYZJR01. The sequence continues at coordinate 23,999 of CAZCZI010000029.1, read as the reverse complement.
AAACAGCTGGAAAGAGAGCGGCTGGTTTACTGGATAAGCAACGCTGTCAGAAGCTCTCTGCAAATTCAACAAGTTTTGGACATGACGGCAGAAAAGATTGGAGACACTTTTGGCGTGAGCCGATGCCTGTTCATTCGACCGCTCAGCGAATCGAGTGAAGAGCTTGATTTCCACGAGTACACCAGAGAGTCGACATCGTCTGTGCGCGAGGTATTCTTTACGGACGCGGGCAAGCAATTTACCAAGAAGGCGTTAAATACTACGACACCGACGAATCTAGAACATCCTGATGTTGACACTCAAGCTACGTTTGACAAAGAATTCTTGAAGCAACTCGATTATTGCTCGGGTTTGATTGTTCCGCTTCTCATGCGCGATCGCGTTCTTGGCGTGATCTTTCTGCAAGATTGCCTTATGGCTCGCGATTGGAGCATTGACGATATTTCTTTGTTGGGATCGCTTGCCGATCACCTCTCGGTGGCAATCGAAAACGCCGAGTTGCACCTCGAACGCGAACGCCAGGCCGTCACAGATGGTTTGACCGGTGTGGCCAACCGGCGTTGCTTCAGCGAGTCGTTTACCCGAGAGTTTGAACGTGCAAGGCGCTATGAACAGCCGCTCTCGCTTGTTGTAATCGACCTTGATTTCTTGAAGAAGATAAATGACACATGGGGGCACCAGGTAGGCGATGAAGCCATCAAAGGCATAGGTCGGGTGCTCAAACAATCTATTCGTGCAATTGACTTGGCTGCGCGCTATGGCGGCGAGGAATTCTGTTTGCTTCTTCCCAACACCGAACTCAACATGGCTGAGCAGTTCGCCGAGCGTATTCGGCGCCTAATTAATGATGTAGAGGTCGAAGGCCATGGCAAAATCTCTGCAAGCCTCGGTGTAGCCACCTATCCAGCACACGCTGATGATCCCGACACGCTCTTCTTGCATGCCGATGAAGCGCTGTACCTTGCAAAGCAGAGCGGCAGAAACCAAGTCAAGACTTGGTCTCAACAAGCAGCCGGAAACCGCGGAACCACACCAGTCTCCGATGCCGCCAAAGAGATCGTACGATAAGCAGACAGATCGTTAGATAAAGCTGTAGGTTTTCAATTCCGATTTGACGTTGTATTAATGCGGAAAGCTGTGTTTGGCGCGTGTTGCGTTCAGTAATTGCCCTAGGCAAAGGTAGATGTGAATAGGGTATAAGAGATAGAAGGTTGATATGTTGATTGGATTTTCAGGAGAAGAACGGCCGTGACTATATTCGATGATGTTTGCAACACGATAAGCAAGGAAGTCGGCAAAGTACAGCAGCGCTCCCAGGACATGATGCAGCAGTTCAATTTGAACGGGCAAGTCAGAGATCTGGAAAAGAAGAAAACTGCAAAGCTGCTGGAAATCGGAAAATTGATCTGCGACAAGTATCAACGCGATCAAGAAGTTTCGGAAGATTCGCTAAAAGACAAGGTCAATGAAATCGCCGGGTTCGAGCATGAAATCGAACTTCTGCAGGCAGAACTGGATGGGCTTCGCGCACAAACAGACCCCACCGCCTCCACCAGCCAAAAGGCTGAAGCAAAGGCTGGTTTCACACCAACTCCAGGTTATGAGTGCCCCAGCTGCCACGCTCCAGCAAGCAAGGACAAATCGTTCTGCCCGAGCTGCGGCGAAACGCTGAGCAAAAAAACTGAAGACGAAACTGTCGATGTCGAAGTAGACGACGCTGACAAATAAGCAGCAAGCACTTTAATGTCACCAAAGCAAACAATTAAGAGGGAACGCACTAATGTGTTCCCTCTTAAGAGATCTATTTAGTTGGGCGCGGCGTGGTTAAACGCGAGCATTCTTCCCGCAGTCAGGACAGAAGAAGAATGAAGGGCTGATCTTCGATTGGCAGTGTGGGCATGTTCTCAATCCCACTTCCTGCTCTTGAGTCGGATAGCGGCCGGCAAGGATTTCTTTGAATTGCTTGCCTTCAGACCAAACCTTCAATTCTTTTGCGCGGAACACTGGAATTGGATGTGTCAGTCTCAACTCTTGGAGGAACTTGTAGACCTTGTTGAGCGTGCTGTAATCGAGGTCTTCATAGGTGTCTGCTTGCTTGAGAAACTCTTGTGGATCGGTTTGCAGGTAAACCGCTCTTGAACCGCCTGCTAACTTCATGTGCAAGCGCAAGCAAGGATCGAGTTCTTGAAGAACAAGCAACTCGGCTCTGTCGGCAGTAAGTTCGGCTTTTCGCGACCAATCCAGAAGTGCGACTTGTAATCCGAGAATTGCGATGCCGCCTAATCCGAGGAATCTGGCTGCAACTTCAGCGAGAATGTAGGCTATGGTTTTGTACAGCACGTGGCCCGCTTTTACGTGACCGAGTTCGTGCGCCATCACTGCCATCAACTCGTCTTCTTCGAGCAGATCGACCAGTCCTGATTGCAATGTAATGAATGGGCGTTCTACACCAAATGTATAAGCATTAGCGACTGGGTGTGTTACTAGGAAAAGATCCGGCTCGTGCATATCGAGAATGTCGCAGGCTTCTTTGAAAATCTTATAGATCTTGGAGCATTGTTTGGGAGTGACATGAATCGAACTGCCCAATAATTGAATGCGAACGATGCGCTCGAGGCCCAACTCGAGGAATTTCCGCACAACCTTATCTAGCACAGGAATCTTTTTGACCGCTTCTAATGCCGCGCGGTCTGAAGGGTGCTCGAATGCGCTTGAGCTGATGCGTGGGTATTTGCGTCTCGTGGTTGCGGAAGTCATCGTTCCTCCAATCTGGTGGTCTGTGAAGCCTACTCTCTATCCATAGTAACCAGCTAATTCCTTTCTACCCTAAAACGCCAAAAAGCAGATCTGGAATCACTAATTAATACTGAAAGATCAGGGCTAACCCTGGATTTGGCGACGGGATTAGCCGGAGTTTTGGCGACTGCACGTCAGCGAGACGCAGGCAAAGGTTCATAGCGCGGGATCTGCGGATTCGTCTGGCGCGTGCTCGCCGCCGGCGTCTGTCTCCCCGATTTCCGGCATGGCGGCCACTTTAGCCACTTCTGCTTCCTCTTTCGGGTCACCGAATACGCCTTCCCATTTCGCCAACACGCATGAAGCCAGGCAATTGCCCAGGACGTTCACCGATGTTCTCGCCATGTCCATAAGTGTGTCGACACCTAGAATCAGCGCCACACCAGATAATGGGAGGTTGAATGTGGCCAATGTTCCCGCCAAAATTACCAACGATGCGCGAGGCACAGCGGCTACTCCTTTGCTGGTCAACATAAGCGTTAACATCATCATCACCTGCTGTTCGATCGATAGATTGACTCCCGCTGCCTGCGCGACAAATACTGATGCCAAAGAGAGATAGAGTGTTGTTCCATCAAGATTGAAAGTGTAGCCCAGCGGCAAAACAAAACCGACGATTGAGCGCGGCACGCCAATCGACTCCATCATCAAAAGAGCCTTGGGCAGAGCCGCTTCGCTGCTTGTGGTGGAGAATGCAATGAGCCAGGGTTCTTTCACCGCTAAAAGAAACTTCTTCATCGGCACTTTTGCAATCCATGCAATGGGAAGCAAAACTCCAAGCACGAAAATTATGAGGGAGAGATAGAGTGTTCCAACCAATTTTCCCAGCGTGCTTAGAACCGCCAAACCATGCTCTCCGACAGTGCTGGCGATGGCGGCGGCAACACCAAACGGTGCAAGCTTCATTACGTAGTTTGTGTACTTGAACATTACTTCTGAAAGTTCGTTGCAGAATTTCAGAATCAATTGCGACTTGGTGACGGCAACGGCAAGTGCGAAGATGATCGAGAAAACTACGATTTGAAGCACGTCCCCTCGTGCCATCGAATCAACTATGCTGGTTGGAAAGGCATGAGTGATTACTTCGCCGCCGGTTAGTTTGTGTGACAGTAGTTTTTCGGCTGCCTCGGCTGTCTCGGTTAAGTGAATTCCGACACCAGGCTTGAAGACGTTGACGCAGAAGAGCCCTACTAGCAGAGCGAAAGTGGTGACGACTTCGAAGTAGACCAGGCACTTCAGACCTAGCCTTCCGACGTGACTGGCATGGCCACCACCGGCGATGCCTACTACCAGGGTCGCAAAAACCAGAGGCGCGATGATGGTCTTGATCAGACGAATGAAAATGTCCGCTATTGGTTGCAGCGAGACGCCAACCTGTGGGCTTAGCCAGCCAATCAAAACTCCTGCGACCAGACCAATCATTATCTGCGCGGTCAGGTTTGGCATTTTGATTTTAGGCATTGGTCTAGCTTAAAGAGATGATGTCGATTCCGCGGCCCGCGACGATGGCAAGTTGTTCTTTAATGCTGACGGCCGATGCTGATTCGACTACCGGAATGTTGGCGGAAACTTGCGGCGCCACCGGGTTGGTGAAGTTGATGATGCTTGCGATATCCTTGCCGTCTTGACCTTTTCCTACCACCACTGCTCGCCCGCCTGCAGCCGCCAATGCCACGCCGTCATGCGGAAGGTCGATTGAACCACTTACTCTGAGATCAGATTGATTCTTCGCGAGCACAAGGAAGAATCCCTTGGAGTTTTGATCGACGGCAGTTGCCACCACATAGTCATCTGCAAGACAAAGATCTCTTATGGCTAGATTTTCGAAATGGCGAGTGCCAACAAGCTCTGCCGAGTCTGCTAATTTGTACAGTCCAATATCATTCAGCCCGCTCAAGAGTGCATAGCCGCCTTGCGATCTTACGCGCGCATAGTTGCCTGGCAGATCGTACTTCTTTTCCATTTCAATACTATTGGAGTAAATTTTGTACTTGAACAGCGTGCTTGTCTTCTCGCCGGTCTTGAGCAGATACGCGCGTTGTTGTCCGGCATCGAAGCACAATTGATTGGCCGCAATCTTCGATGACGTTATCGTTTCTTGCAGCTTATCCATCTTGCGCAACAAGATGCTGTCTTTGGTGAGGCAAAGCACATAACTTCCGGCTCCCACCATGGCTCTTACTGATGTGCTGAGATCCGTTTGTGTCACCAGATTCGGTTTCTCGGGTTGAGCAATGCTGTAGAGCCTCAGGTCGGCGCCGGCAAGTACTACCAGATCTCCCCACTGCGCAATGCTCGATGCCGGCAGTCTTGGAATGCTGTAGGTGTATGTCGGTTGCCACCCCGTGCGAGTGTTCGAGTAACACATGACGCCGGCCCAACCGGATGCGATATATACTGATTTGTCTTTTACAAGAATGCTCGCCTTTGGTCCAAAGTTTGCTTTCGGAAGCGTCACCACTTGTTCGCGAATGAGCGAGTGGAGCTTGTCGACTGCCAGCGGCAATACGACTCGTTCGCCGGATGCCTCACCGATTATTACGAATCGATCGCGTTGGGCCGATGCACCCAAAACCGTGGTCATCGGATCTAGTGTCATGGTGGCAACTGCATGCGGCATCTGACCAAGAACAATCGTGCGAGCCTCGCAAGACCCTTGTGATTTGCCGCTTCCGTTAGAACCGGCAACTAACACCCGTTCCTTTTGTCTTGCCAAAATTTTGAAGTCGCCGTCTAGTTGAATTGACTTGAGTTGCTCTGGAATCCGCGGGTTGATCAGTTTGACGAAATCAAACTGCGAGGCGGTTCTTCCATTAGAGCTGAGCACCGCCAAGTGTCTGTCTTGCAAGCTTAGAGCGGCGATGGAATATGGGAATGAAACAGCTGAAAGAAACTGCGGAGTTGCGCCTGCACGTTTGGATATGGGGGTGTAAATTGCCACAAGGTTCTCTCCACTGCCCGAGCTTCCGCCAATGCAGAGGGCATCGGCGCTGGCAGTGAGTGCGGTCACCTCGGTGAATTTCTCCAACGGGTGGTAGGCCATAATTTCCGGATGCTCAGCCGGGTTGAGCGACACCGTGACCAGGCTAAGTTGTGTGTCTTGAGCCTCCGTTTCTTTAAGCACCAGACCGTATCCGATGCCCGGAGCGACAGCGAAATCAATGACGCGTTTTCCGAGACCACCCAACTCACTGACAATTCTTGCCGGCGTGGTGGCGTTAGCTTTCTTGAGATCGACAATGGCAAGGCGGCCGAATTCATCGGTAAACAGCAACAGCCCGCGGTCGGTAAGCGCCACGTGATCGGGTAGAATCGCGGGCGGCCACATCTGCCGAGACACTTCGTGCGGGCCCATCGTTGGGAGCCCGCGAGGAGCACGGCGCGCAAACGCCGGTGCCGAATGTAGTAAGTCAAATGCCGTGGCAGTGCCGCCTAGCCAGGCCAACAAAAAGGCACGTCGTGAAAGCATCTAGTGCTAAAGTCCCTCAGCGTAGATAGTCTCTGACCATGCCGGCCATAAATTGCAAAAGCAACAGAGCCACCATAGGAGAGATATCGATATTTCCTATCGGAGGGATTATACGACGGAATGGTTCAAGGATTGGTTGAACGATGCCACGTAGCGTTTTAAACGGCTGGTCGTACCAATTAATATTGCTAAACCATGTCAATACGCAATACAGAAGAATTAGCAAATTCAGCAGATTGAGAACTCCGAATAATATTTGTGCTACTACGCTCATGTCTGCCTACCTATGTTATGGCTGTCAATCACTTTTGATTCTGCTGAAAAACTCGCGCTTGGACTCAAATCTTAATTTGAAATTTAGGACTGGCTTTTAATGCCTTTTGTTTCGCCGGGTGCCAGAACCTTTAATGCGATGCTGGACAGCCCTCTAAGCGAGATTGTAGCATCATAGGCTATGAATGAGCTGCAACTCACAGAAGAACAAAGCCTGATTGAAGAGATCAAGGCAACAATCGCGTGCAGTTCGTTTTTGGGCGATGACTGTGCCGTGCTTCCCGGTCAAACGTTGGTGACTACTGACGTTCTTGTCGAGCGGGTGCATTTCAGGCTTGAAACTATAAGCCTGGACGACCTCGGCTGGAAAGCGATTGCCGTCAACCTCAGTGATATAGCAGCGATGGCGGGGCGGCCTCGCTATTTGACTTGCGCCGTGGTTTGGCCTCAAAAACTCAACAGGCATGGATTGAGAGCCTTGTATCGAGGAATGGAAGAGTGCGCAACCGCATACCGGTCGAAGATCGTGGGAGGCGATATCACTGGCGGCGAAGCGCTCACCATTGCAGTGACTGCAATTGGAGAGGTTCATGAAAACGGGCGATTGCTGAGAAGCGGTGCTCGAGTTGGTGATCTGGTTGTGGCAACCGGGGATTTTGGTGCGAGCGCCGCGGGCTTGTCGATTTTGGAACGTCTAGCCAGACCCGCATCGGGAGAGATTGCCATCAAGAGCATCGATAGGAAGTGCATAGATTGGCATGTTCGCCCGCATCCACGACTATGCGAGTCGTGGGCGATGGTTAGAAAAACCGCTGGTCGAGGCGCGTTGATGGATGCCAGCGACGGGCTCGCTGATGCCCTGATGCAAATAGCACGCGCGTCGAATGTAGGTATGACAATAGATGTCGACGAGATTCCAATCGCCGAGCACACGCGCAAAGTGGCACACGCAAAAGGAGTTGAACCACTTGATTGGGCACTCTACGGAGGCGAAGACTATGAGCTTGTTGGCTGCATTGATGCTAAAGTGTGGCACGAATGGCAAGGCGGCAAGGAGCACAAGCCCTTCACTCAAATTGGAGTCGTAACCGACACCCATCGCATCGAGTTGAATTCACCAGGCAAACCATTGCAACAGCTCGATGCTAGAAAATGCTTCCAGCACTTCGCACCGCAATGACCGATTTAAAAACTTCTGATGCGCGAAAACATGATGAAAAAAGACATGGGGGAACACCAAACACAATGGTAAACAAACAAGCCGCCGAGATCATGGATGGTAAAGCCGTGGCCGCACTGGTCAGGGAAGAACTAAAAGAGCGCGTTGCCAGACATGTCGCAAAAGGCAAGCGCAACCCGGGTTTGGCCGTTGTGCTGGTTGGTGATAATCCAGCTAGCGAACTGTATGTGAAGAATAAAATTCAAGCATGCAAAAAAGTCGGCATGGAGAGTTTTCTTAAGCGCTTCCCGGCAGATGCAGGCGAAACCGAGATTTTGAAGTGCCTCGACGAATTGAATCACGATGCGGCGGTGGACGGAATCTTGGTGCAACTTCCTTTGCCCCCACATCTCAATAGTGACAAAGTTTTGGACGCCATCTCTCCGAGCAAAGATGCCGACGGCTTGCACCCGTTCAATGCAGGGCAGCTGATGGCAGGCAACAAAGAGGCACTTCGGCCGTGCACTCCATCTGGTGTCATGGTTCTTTTAGATCATTACAAAGTCCAGCTCGAAGGAAAGAGCGCGGTCGTTCTTGGCCGTTCGAACCTGGTTGGTAAGCCCATTGCACTAATGTTGATGGAACGCAATGCGACTGTCACAATGTGCCACAGCAGAACAAAGAATCTCGATCAGATCGTGCGAAACGCCGATGTCGTGGTCGTGGCAATCGGCAAAGCGGGGCTGGTGAAAGGCGATTGGATCAAGCCCGGCGCAGTTGTTGTCGATGTCGGGATTCATCATCTCAAATCAGATGACGGACAATCAGTTGTCGTTGGAGATGTTGAGTATGAGCCTGCTTCTGAGAATGCTTGCCTAATTACACCGGTGCCCGGTGGAGTGGGTCCGATGACTGTAGCCATGCTTTTGAGCAACGCCGTGAAAGCGTACGAAGCATCAACGGGGAAAGTTTAGGAGGCTGGCGATCAATTAGGGCAATTACGTTTCTATGACAGATAAAGAGAAGCTCGACGAAGCGAAGATTCGACTCCCACTTTGGTCGAAACTGCTGATGTTGGCTGTTATTGTTGGGTTGCTCGCGACGTTTAGTGGGGCAATAGCCACCACACTCTTTTTGAAGAAAGTAGGAAGCGACGCTTTCGATCCCGCACACATGCGCACGGCGTTGCAGGAAGTTATGCAGTTTTCGGAACAGCTGCCTGATGGTTACAAGCAGCAGATGGGACTGAGCTCGTTTGGATATGTCTTTTGCGGGGTCAGTCACGCCGACTCCAAACAGCAACTTGCATTGCTTTGCGGCTCGATTGCAGTAGATAAGAGCAAAAGCGCGGCCGACATCGCAAAGGACGCTTTTGACCATTTCGGTGTGAATACCGCTTCCATTTCGGCTCGATTTTACGAAGAGATCAATCACGGTGAAGAGGATGTTATCGGCGAAAAGATGGCGTACCTGACCGGCAGGGCGAAAGATGCTGAGGGGCGCGACTATGAAGGATTGGTCGGCTGCATAATTCCAAAGACCGCCAAAAAGGTGATTCTCGTCTACGCAGTGCAACCTAAAGGAAAGTCTTTCGATATGTCCGTGCTATTGAACTTCCTTCGTAACGCCAAAGCGTTTTAGTTCCTGCTTTCGCCATTCGGCTGTTTGGCAAGGGGGCTATTTTTCTTCGTCACGCGCGCGTTTCTCATCAGCAATCCTTTTGCGAATTGAATCCGCAAGTGTTTTTGGTTCTTTGCCTGATTCAGAACCCAAAGCATTTGCCCCCGGGTTGCTCGAAACCCCCAATTCACCAAGCAATGAATCGAGGTTGCCCATCGAGCCTAATCGAGCCGATGCATTGAGCTCTCCCACCGAACCAAAATTGGCCAATCCTTCAAAACCAGGCAAAGGATCTAACTCTTCTTTTCCTTCAGTCTCGGCAAGACCGGTCAAACTTTGGAGCATGCGACCCATTGAACCGAACATCCTGTCTGTTATTTGAAGCAGCAACTCGTTTTGCTCTTCCGGTGTGGCCGGCGGAATTGTACTTACACGTTCGATTACTTGATTCGCTTCTTGACCTTCGCCTTTTGCTTTTAGAATTTTCGCAAGAACATTTAAGTGTCCGGCGAGTGACCAATGTTCTTTTCCTTTTGATTGTTCAACCATGTCGATTGCTCGCCGAATAACGGACTCGGCTTCATCGTATTGTTTTGCAAACACCTGTGCTGATGCCAATTGCTGCATTGTCTGCAGCAGCTCGTCAGATGATTTGCCGTCGCCGGGGTTTTGCGCTGCATGGCGTTCGTTGATGGCGAGCGCTTTTTTGAAAAGCTCAACCGCTTTGTATACAGACTCATCCGCCTCGTCATTCTGATCATTTTGCTGATGATTGGTGGCGGTCGTCAAAGACAGAGCATTAAACGGCATCTTTGTCATAGCGTGAATCGCGAGTTCTCGCGCGAATTCTAGATTGTCGAGGCCCGCCTCCTCTTCGCGAAGTTGCAAATACTCCTCATAGAGTTCGTCGCCTTTTTCATTTTGTCCTCTCAGTCGGTACATCTCAGCCAACGTTCGCATATTCTGAATGACAGAGGGATCTTTGGCGCCCTTTTTATCGCGTTCACGATTGAAGACGTTGCGCATTGCTGCAATTTGAGGATCTTCCAGACCGGCAGAAAATTCTATTGCTTGGGCCTGTTGGTTCAAAATTTCGGCTACATCCCCGAGTCCTTGCATCATCAACGAGAGCGAAATGCCCCTGAGAGTTTCGGCAACTTTTGGATGTTTCTTGCCGAGTTGCTTCTTTTGTATTTTCAAAAGTGCACGATAGTGATCGAGAGCTTTGTCCGAATCGCCAGTGTTTTGCGCTTTTGCTGCCATGTGGTGCAAAACTTGAGCAGCCTTCAAACTGCCGGCGCCATACTCCTTTGTTGCTGTGTCTAGAGCTTGGCTCAACACGGCATCGGCTTCTGCGTGCTGCTTTGACACCGAGAGGCGGTCGGCAAGAAGAATCATGGTATCTATGTCTTTCTGTTCGCTTGATGCGATCTTCGATTTCATCAACGCAGAAGAGCGCTTGCTCATCTCCTGAGCATCAGCTTTTCTGTTTAGCATTCCGTAGACGACCGCGAGGTTGTTCAAGCTTCTCAAAAGTGCGGGACTGTCTTTTCCAAGTACTTTTTCTTTCAGTTCGAGGGCTCGTTCAAAGTATTTTGCCGCTTCTATTAGATTGCCGTGATCTAGATGGTAGCCGCCGAGATTGTTGACCACGACTGCCGTTCGGGGGCTGTATTCGCCATACGATTTTGTGCAAATTTCGATGGCGCGTTGAATCATCTCTTCGACGCCTTCGTCTTTTCCTTGCCGTCCAAGACAATGAGCAAGATTGGAGTAGCTCGTCGCCAGATATGCGTGATCTGGAGGAAGGCATTGCCTGCGAATCTCAAAGACCCGTCGAAATCCGGCTTCGGCTTCATCTAGTCTGCCCATGTGCAACAATGCAAGCGATTTTGTTTCGAGGGACTCGGCATATTCCTCGTGTATTTGTCCGACGGTTTCTTCCTGCATATCCAAGGCATCTTGTGCCAAGTTGAGAGCCTGAGTGTGATCGCCCCGCTTCCAAGCGACCTCTGCAAGCCCCTGATTGACCTTCGCTATTTCCTTGTGCGGCGGTCTGTAGAGTGTCGTTGCAACCGCTAATGCATCCTTGAGATTCGTTTCTGCTTCGTTGAGAAGGTCTTGCTCGTAGTAGAGCATTCCGAGTTCGAGCAAAGCGTCGCAGTGCAGCTGCGATTTTTCTTTTGCCGACAACTCTTTCGCTTTGTTTAGAAACTTCATCGATTCTTCGTAGTTTGCTAGTTTTTGCAGCGCACGACCATATTCAACGTATATTGCTGCTTGTAAGTCTTGCTCAATCTCTAAATGAGCCTCGTTTGCAGATTTTTCCAAAATCTTTGTGCAGTCAAGGTAGCGTCCTTCTTTGTACGCGCGCTTACCATCTTCCAGAATCTTTTGAGAACTCATTGCGATTGTTCCTCTTTCTAGGTCTGAATGGTGGGTTGATACTCTTCGGGACTCATGTTGAATGTCCACGCGACTGCATTGCGAGCTGATGTCATATATGGTGGCACGCGCAAGAAGTAGAACTTGCGACTTCCGTCGGGCTCTGCTGTGCGATTGGTCACCTTCACCACAACGACCGGCTCGTCATTCGGTAGAGATTTTTTGTATAGAATTCCGTATTCATCGGCGTCGATTTGGCGCGCGCCTGAGTCTTCCAGATAGCGTTCTAATCCATATTGCTGAATGAGCACTCGGCGAACCTCGGCATTTTGTTCTTTATCGATTTGCTCGATAGAGATTTTCTGTGTGGCTTCCACCGCCTCTGGTGGCACGATCACACCACCCCAAGCATACAATTTTGAACCGTCTCTAAACTCCATCGCGGCTCCCGCGTCATTGTGGAGGAGATTGCGCTCGTTGACGGTAGCAGCAATGGGTGCTTCGACCAAGACGCAGAGGTGCTTCATGCACTCGAGGTGGAAGACGTTTTCTTTAATAGTTAGCCAATCGACGATCGGCTCGCGAACATCTGCGGGAACTTCTATTGGCAGATACTTCAATACAAAGCCAACATGCCGCAGCTCGGGTACGTCCAGCGGTGAGTTCGCATGGTTGCGCAAAGCTTCAAAGAGTTCTTCTTCTGGCTTTTGGTCACGAGCAAACATGCTGAATGGGTTTGGCTTTTTGTACAGTCGTTCTTTGCAGAGATCGCTGATGCGCTTCTGAAGATCGTTAGAGAGATCTGCCATGAACTTTGTCAGAGTGTCATCGCCGATTAAGCCGCCGAACGACAGCAGTCCCCACTGCCCGCGAATCAAGGATAGCCTGTCGGTGCCAAATCGAAGCTCGTTGGCGTTGGGTTGAGTCTCTCGGAAAACTTGTCTCAGTCTTAACTTGACTGGCACAGACATCTTTTCGCACATGATCTCTTGCGCCGAAGCGATATTGGTACCAAGTCCGGTGCCCATCTGGCTGGCGTAGTCTATACCGGTGGCGCTGTCAAAATTGAATGGCTTGCCGGGCTCGGGATTCGTGATATTGATACGTGCCTTTTGCTCATCGAGATTTTTCCATACTCTTTTCCAAAGCGGCGAGTTTAGCTCTTCGACGAGTTGTGCGTGAAATTTGTCGTCACCGGGGGTGATGGCTTGCAAGATCAAAATCGCCTTTGTCATGACTAACTGCCATGGGCTCTCACACCAAAGAATCGGGGGCATTTCAGTATGCGCCAATGTCTTGTACATTCGGCTCAATGCTTCCGCGACGCCCTCGCGGTCAACCGGCTCCTTGCGCCAGATGTGTTGCCAGGTCGAAGCAAACTTGATCAACTGCTCATCTTGATCTTTGGTCAAGTTCTTGAGCTGCGATTCATCATTTGGTGATGCATTTGTCATTGATGTTCCTCATCTTCTTCCAATGCGATCAAAAACTCCAGGCTGCGTTGCAGTCTTCGCAAGTTGGCATCGTCAGGCATGTCGGCCAAAGCGTGCCGCAAATGACGTTGCGCGGCGTCGTACTCCATATCGACCACCATTGCTCTTGCCAGAAGAGCAATCGCCTGAGTGTAATCGGGATTGATTTTAAGCGCCGCTTCTAGTGATGCTTTGCACTTTTCGATATCGCCATCGCGTAAATAGATCTCTGCCAGGACTCGTCGCGGCCATTCAAAGTCAGGGTAATCTGCGATTAATTTCAGTGTCAGTTTTCTTGCCTCACCCTGGTCCATCATAAGCCTCGGCTCCATCCGCCGCAGGCGGTCGATGGCTTCTTGCGCAACCTCGTTGCGCGGCACTCTGGTGTTTAAGAAGCGCTTGCAGTCGGCTTCGAGCGACTCGGCGGGCTTCAGAGTCAAGGCTTTGGTGCAGGACTGGCGCGCCAAGGCATGCATCTGCTTCTCTTCATACCAAAGACAAAGCTCATAGTACTGCTCAGCAGTGAGGTCATCCGGCAGCACTTCCGGTGGTTTTCCAAACAAGGCAACCTCCATTCCAGCCATGCGCTGGTTGGTTTATGTGCTCAAAGTCGCCGCTCCGTTCACATGCTGATATTCCACATTTCAGTAATATAAATATGAAAGCCTGAGTTTGGTTAAGAAGTCTTCTCAATTGCTTGCGTGCGGGCTGCCAAGACCGCTGAGCTTGGAGGTGGAGCGCCCGCGAGTGAGGCTCTTTTTTCTTCAGCCCGGCGAGAGTTTCTTAAACTTGGTATGTAACTTTGTCCGTTCGTAAGCCAAGATGATAATCTAAGCGGTAGGCAGAGGCATTTTGACAAGAGGCATGAAATGACAGAGGAAGCCCACAACGACCCCAGTATGTTCTGGATCAAGTTCTTCTTTATTTGCTTTGCCAGTACGGTGCTCGCTATTGGTGTCTGGGCGGCATTGCCAGGCAACTACGATCCGAATTACGAGCCCAAGCCAGCCGCAGGCGGCGGTCACCACTAAACTCAGGGCTTTGAGCTGCGATGCCGGCGCCACGCCCGGCACTAAAAATCATTTATGGCGGCAAACGCAGAGATCATTTGTATAGGCACCGAGCTGCTCTTGGGCGACGTGCTGGACACTAATTCCCAATTTCTGGCGCAGGAATTGGCAAGATTAGGCATCGATTGTTATTACCGCACCACTGTCGGTGACAATCTTCAGAGGATTCAGGACGCTGTCGTGGCGGCGCTCAACCGATCTGATGTCGTGATTACGTCTGGCGGACTGGGTCCGACCCAAGACGATCTGACCATTGAATGTCTTGCTCAACTTTTTGATGTGGAAATGGAGTTTGATGCCGAGGTGCTTGAGCGCATTGAAGAGTTCTTCAGAGAGCGGCGTTTCGTTATGCCTGAGCTCAACAAGAAACAAGCATATCGACCAGTCGGCTCTACAATTTTGAGAAATCCTGTGGGAACGGCGCCCGGGATAATATGGAAGTTGAAAGAGAAAGAACTGTCCAAAAAAGGAATCGATCGACCTCAGCGAGATCGGCTTATTCTAACGTTTCCTGGAGTCCCAGTTGAACTAAAGGAAATGTGGCGAGTGATTGCCGTGCCACTCCTGCAAAAGGAATACGGCGATGGAGTCTTATGGAGCTGTGAGCTCAAACACATTGGTATCGGTGAATCCGCACTTGCCGAACTGTACGCGCATTTGATCAACGATTCGAAGAATCCTACGGTTGCGCCATATGCCGGGCGCGCCGAGTGCCGCCTGAGAGTGACAGCCAGAGCTAAATCGCAAGAAGAGGCGCGGAAAATCGCGAGCCCGGTGATTGAAGAGATTCGCAAAACCAGCGGCGCAAAATGCTACGGACTGAACGACGAAACATTGGAGTCGGCTGTGGGGAGTTTGCTGAAACAGCACAACATGACGATTGCCTGCGCTGAGTCGTGTACTGGTGGGTTGGTGAGTAAGCGGCTGACGGATGTTTCAGGCAGCTCGCAGTACGTGAAACTAAACGTCGTGACATACAGCAATGATGCAAAAATGCAGATGCTCAATGTCAGCGAAAAGACTTTGATCGAACATGGCGCGGTCAGTCCCGAGTGTGCAAAAGAAATGGCGATCGGCGTTCAAAAGCTCGCGCAGGCAGACGTGGCCTTAAGCATTACCGGTGTGGCAGGACCTGATGGTGGAACTGTGGAGAAACCAGTAGGGCTTGTCTATCTTGGGCTTTCGGCCGGCAATCAGTATTTCGAGAAGACACTTAACTACAGCCCGAAACTCACTCGCAATGAGATAAGATTTCGCACCTCCCATGAAGCACTAAATATGGTGCGACTCTTCCTGTTGGAGAATGCACCGCTAATAGTTTCGACTGCAGGCTAGAATGACTCGTGCTTACTTCGTTTGTTCTGGCGCGTATCCAATGCCGTTGCCGCCGCGTCCTTGAACTCCCTCTGCAGCGATGTCGGCTTTGGCAATCAACTCTTCGCATTGGTTGCCGTGACCTGGGAAATGCGAAATGCCCAAGCTCGCTGTCATCGGAATTACATACCATTGATGCTTGATTTGAATCGATTCAAACTTCTTGCGAATTCTCTCTGCAAGCACTCCAGCACCGTTGCCCGGAGTCTCAGGCAAAACCAAAATAAACTTGTCGTCACCATAGCGACCTGCGAGATCGACGTCGCTTCTAATACAGGAGTTAATGGTTTCTGCTGCAGTAAGTATTGCTGTTTCTGCTGAGAGATAGCCGTATTCCTTGGCAATGTCTTTGATGCCATCGAGCGCGAGTACCATCACCGAAACAGGACGGTTGTATCTTCGTGAGCGGCTCATTTCACGCCTGAATTTGCGCAGCAAATAACGATAGTTGTAAACCGGTCTGGTCTCATCAAAGAAGGTAATGCGGTCGATATCGTCTTGTGTGTAGACGATTCTCTCCTGTTCTTCTTCTTCCTTATCGAAGATTCCGGGCGCCTGCTCGCGCTTCTTGACCGGGCCGGGGCCGTTAAGCAAATCCAGCAGCATCATCTCATCGTAGGTGAGATTTTGATTTCGAACTTCGCTGACACGGCGGTGAAATACGTTATCTCTTACGATGCCGCCAGGGTCGTTTCCTCGTTTTCTTGGATCACTGTTCATACGATTTCGATTATTTGCCCCACTGGTTGCCCAGTAGGGGAACTTCCCTTCCTGGAGACCGTTATTCCACAAATGTAAGGGCAAAAAACTTCCAAGCAACCGCAGGTGGCTGATTTAACCTCCTGGAATCGGTCAAATCTTCGACAGATGAACATTTCCGGGTAAATGCCATGTTATTTTCATGAGTTCGTTCAGAAGATAGAAATATGGCGGATAACAAGGGGTGGGGCATGACTAACCTCGGTAGATTTCGTGGAAATCCTGGCACGCAGATTATGGCTGTGTTGCTGGCGTTCCTGATGGTCTTGGGCGGTTGTCCGGCGTTAGCCGATCGAGGACCAGGGCGCGCTGCACTGCCGCCGCCGGCTTCGATTCCGCCACCGCCGCTTCCCGGCGGACCCGACAGTGCCACGCTATCGCCACCGGTACTTCCGCCGGCGCCGAATGCCTCGCGCACTCAACAAGTGGAGGAAGACCCCGAAGGTCCTGTCTTTACACTCACTCACGGCTCGCCTGAGGGTGCGAAAGTTCCACCAATCAAGACCGCAAGCCTAAAACCGATAACTCGCGAGCAATACGACAGGCTCGTGGCCAGGCTTGACCCAATAAAGACAAACTCCGAAGAGAGTTTCAAGCTTCCTACCGAGTCTTTGCAGCCATTGCCGGCGAGACCGGGCACTGTGAAAGCTGTTGTATTTCCACCTCCTGCGAGTTCGCAGCAACCTCCGAAGGCTCAGTCACGACCGGTCTCTCCGCTGCGAGTGACGCGCTTTGCACCAGAAGGCAATGTGAGCGAAGTCACTACCGTTAGTGTCACATTCTCTCAGCCGATGGTTGCCGTCACTTCTGCGGATAAGGCTGCTGAGACTGTTCCTGTCAAGCTTTCACCACAACCTGAGGGGCAGTGGAGATGGTTGGGAACGCAGACTCTTGTATTCGAACCCAAAGGAAAATCATTCCCGAGGTCATCCGAATTTAAAGTGTTGGTGCCCAAAGACATCGCCTCACAAGAAGG
This sequence comes from uncultured Candidatus Obscuribacterales bacterium, assembly GCA_964503045.1. GTDB lineage: Bacteria > Cyanobacteriota > Vampirovibrionia > Obscuribacterales > Obscuribacteraceae > CAYZJR01. The sequence continues at coordinate 6,646 of CAZCZI010000029.1, read as the reverse complement.
TGGAAAGCTTGCTGCAGACATCACTTACAAGTTTCGCACCCCTCTGATTGGAGTCTACAGTTTTGAGCCTCAGTCGACAGGCACTGAGCTTAAGCCAGAACTCGTTGCCACCTTTACTCAGAAGATCGATCCAGCAAAGGTGATTAAACACATGGTTCTTACCAGTGGCAAAACGACCTATGCGATAACGCTCATTCCGAAAGCGGACCTGCTCAAACAAGCACGTTTCAAGGACATTGAGAAGAACAATCCCAACCGCTGGTTGGCAGCAAAACCGGTCTCGGAGTTGCCGAAAGACACAAAGTTCTCCGTGACGTTTACCAAAGGCATGCCATCGGAAGAAGGACCTTTGACACCTGCGCAACCGACTGTGTACAAGTTTCAAACATATGGTCGTTTTGTTATAGACAGACAAAACACGCACACTGACTTGGATGAGTGGCAAGAGCCGTATGTTTGTTTTTCCAACAGTCTTGCAACACAGAAGCTCTTGAGCAAAGTGCAAATTTCGCCTTCAGTGAAGGACTTTAAGGTAAACCCTGACTGGACAACGGTGTATTTGCGCGGACGGTATAAATCCAATACGACATACAAGGTGACATTTGATCCGTCGATAAAAGACGTTTATGGACAGTCTCTGTCGGGAAATCCGGTAGTTGTTTTTCATACTGGTGAGCCAAGTCCTTCAATTACCGCTGAGACGTTTACTGTGTTACAGCCGGCTTCGAATGTCTCATATGCAATTAAAACCAGAGGCATAAAGAAGCTACGCGTAAATGTATACAAGGTAGCGCCGGCAGATTGCATTCCAATTATCAAAGATGACGAAGGCGCGCTTAAGAAATTGAGTCCGAAGAGAGTTTGGACTGGAGTTGTTCCTGTGACTGCGGCTGCCGACGGCAATGAGGATGTCACTCAATTCGACATCGCGAGATTCCTGCCGAAAGGGCATGGGCTCTTGGTATTGGAGGTCTCAGATCCTGCCAGTAAAGATGAAACCCAAGAATTTGTCGTTCAAGTCAGCGATATAGGACTAGAAGCCTTCAACGATCAGATGGCGGCTGTTGTCCGCGCTTCTTCTATGAAGTCTGGCACGCCTCTTAAAGACATCGAGTTGACTTTCGATACATTCGCAGTCAAAACCAAGACTGATGCAAATGGTGTCGCAACGCTTCAATTGCCAGAGAAGCCTGCGCACTTGCTCATCGCGCGACGCGGAGAAGAGTTGGCGATTGTCTCGAAAGACGTGTACAACGGAGAATGGCTTGCGAGCAGTTATGCGGATGACATTTGCTGGTTTACGCAGACAGACCGAGACCTCTATCGCCCGGGCGAAACTATGCATGTTAAAGGATGGTTGCGTGAGCGCAACGAGGGGCCCAAGAGCACACTCAAGCTTCTGCAAATTCCCAACCCGAAAGTTCGCTTGAAGGTATTGGACGCCTCCAACAATCAGGTGATGGAGGAACTACACGACATCGACAAACTTGGTGGTTTTGACTTCCAGGCTACGCTGCCGAAGAATGCAAACTTAGGTAGTGGGCGGATGGAGTTCGCGCTGCTAAGAGCTGATAGCACGGAAGCTTCGAACTATGAGAGAAGCTCATACTCAGCTAGTTTCAAAATTGAAGAGTTTAGGCGCCCGGAATTCGAATTGTCGCTGACCGAAGATCAGACCGCACCATATTTTGACGGCGATCAATTCTCATTTACATCGCAAGCGAAATACTTCACCGGCGGGCCGTTATCCGGTGCTCCGCTTGATTGGGAAGTAACAACGAATTCTGCGTCGTATGATCCTCCCGGTTGGTCTGGTTTTCAATTCGGCGAACAACCGCAGTGGTTCAGCTGTTTTTTGAGTTGGACGAGTGTCCTGCCCAATTCCGAAGGACGCAAAACTTTGGCTGCAACTACCGATGCTGCCGGAAAAAACATTGCATTGGTCAAGGTCAAAAAATTCGTCAAACACTTCCCCTACACATTCAAAGTTTCCTCGACTGTGACCGACGTCAACCGCCAGTCATGGACAGACACAAAGAGCGTGCTTGTGCATCCGGGCCGCCTCTATGTCGGCGTCAAGCAAGAACGCCGCTTTGTGCAAGCGGGAGAGCCAATCGAACTCAAGTACATTGTCAGTGATATCGATGGCAAGGCCACACCCAAGCGGGTGAAGTTTCTGATCGAACGAGAAGAGACGACAGAAAACGACAAGGGAGAGTCGGAAACAAAAACGGTAAAAGTTGCAACTAAAGAGCTTGACTCGACCGAGCAACCAAGCGCATTTGAGATTGGCGATACCAAGGCCGGGCTCTACAATGTGATTGCTAGCGTAGTTGATGAAAAAGGAAGAGTGAGTGATACGAAGCTGTCTGTTTGGGTTGCAGGAGACTCGCAATCTCAGCTGGGTGGAACCAATGTAGAGCAAGGTGAAGTACAGGTTGTCGGCGATCGTGACACGTACTCGATCACCGACAAGGCGCGCATAATGGTGATACCACCTTTCCATCCATGTGTTGGGCTGATTACCCTTCGCAATCATCGAGCGATCATCGCGACGAAGTCGTTCAAGTGTGACAAGGCTTTTGCAATGGTCGAGCTCCCGCTTGATGAACAGTGCGTGCCGAACTTCAAGGTTCATGTTGATGTGATTGGCAAGCAAAATTCTTTGACTCCAAGCGTCACCAAATCTGGTACCGTCAAGATGGTGAAGAGGGAGTTGCCTGCTTTTGCCAATGGTTATACAGAACTTTTCGTTCCGCCTGATCATCATGAACTCAAAGTTGCTGTAACCCCAGCAAAGAGCGGCATTGAACCAGGTGGCGAGACCGATGTGGACATCGATCTCAAAGACAGTAGCGACAAGCCGATTGAAGGACAAGTGGCAATCGCTGCTGTCGACGAGTCGGTCTTGGCACTGGCCGGGTACAAACAGCAGTCGCCAATCGACACCTTCTACGCGGCAGGTGAAGGCGATACCATTGATTCCGTCTATCTGATGCGTAGCTTGAGCGTGCCCGCCGTTGTTGAAGAGGAAAAGAAAAGCAAAAACGGGGGCATTGTTCCACGGGTTCCGTCTCCTGCGCCCTCGCCGTCACCCGCGGGCGGCGGTGCTAGACAGGACCTGGCAGCATTGCCCCCTCCATCTTCGTTGCCACCACCGCCACTGCCAGGAGCACCCGATGGTGGACTCCCAGCACTTCCCGGCGGCGGCGGTGGAGCTGGTGCAGACGGAGGCAGCAAGCCAATTAAGGTGCGCTCCGATTTCAATCCGCTGGCTCTGTTTAAAGAAGTAGCTCAAACAGACGAAAAAGGTCATGTGCGCATCAAGGTCAAAGTGCCCGACAGTTTGACGCGCTATCGAGTTATGGTTTGGGCCGTTTCCGGTGTCGAAAAGGCCGGCACCGGTGACAGCAACGTCACGGCGAGATTGCCGTTGATGGTGCGCCCATCGCTGCCTCGATTCCTGAATTGTGGCGATAGACCAGAACTGCCCGTGGTGCTGCAAAATCAGACGGACGAACCACTTGAAGCCGAAGTGGCAATTCGATCAAACGGTTTGAAACTGCCGGAGATTCCAGGTGGTGCCGTTACTGTGCCGGCCAATGACCGCGTGGAGGTGCGCTTTCCATCAGAGACGATCTCTGCCGGCACGGCAACGATTCAACTTGCCGCAGCCTCAGGTAGCTTCGCAGATGCAGCCGATGCGAATCTACCGGTGTACACACCCGCGACAACAGAGGCTTTTGCAACCTACGGGCAACTCGATCAGGGAATGGCGGTTCAATCCATTGAGACTCCCGCTGCCGTGTTTACTGAAGTCGGATCTCTCGATGTCACCACATGCAGTACTGCCTTGGGTGGCTTGGAAGACGCCTATTTCAGTTTGCGCCGTTATCCATTCGATTGCTCTGAGCAAGTCTCGTCTCGCTTGTTGTCGATGTTGGCGTTGAAAGATGTGCTCAGCGCATTCGGAAAGCAAACACAAGAGTCTGCTGCACAGACCAAGGCCTTCATGGAGGACGATATCAAATTGCTTTTGACACGCCAGAAATACAATGGCGGATTTGGGCTGTGGAGAAGCGATGAGACTAAGGAATGGCCATATGTCAGCTGCCAGGTCGCTCGGGCGCTGTTTTTGGCTAAGGAGAAGGGATTTGATGTTTCACAAGTCGTGCTCAATAATTGCACTCGATATTTGAAGGACATCGAGCGACATGTGCCGCTCAAAACAAATTCAGCAACCGAAATGACATACTCGCCGAAAACTCGGCGTGCAATGCTCGCATATGCTCAATACGTTTTGGCTCTAAACAAACAAGCGCAAGTCAGTGAGTCAAGAAAGCTGCTGGAAGAAACATTGAAGAGCATGGAGGCGCCAGCAAGCGAGAAAGACCAGATTGGGTGGCTGTGTTACTCGACCACCACCGGCACAGCCGAAACTCTTGCATGGCTTTTGCCGATACTTACGAACGATGCGCAATCCAAGCCATTGGTCGAATCAGCCAGAAGGAAAATCGATTCATGCATAAGTGAAACCGCCGCCGGTGCGGAAGTGGTTTCTGATGCTTATGACAGTGACGCTTATTTGATCTTCCACTCTCCCAGAAGGAGCAGTGCAGTGGTACTCGAATCACTCATGCAAGATCATCCGGAAAACCCCATCATTCCGAAGCTCGTCAATCATTTAATGGCAGTGCGCGAGAAGGGACAATGGAATGGGACACAAGAGAACTACTACATTCTCTGTGCGCTAGATCGGTACTTCGGGAAGTATGAAAAGGAACGTCCCGATTTCAGAGTGAATATGTGGATTGGCTCTGATTTTGCAGGCAATCAAAAGTTTCAAGGCCGCTCGAGTGATTCGAACGAACTCAAGATTCCAATGAGCTTCCTTGCGACGAGACCTCAAAAGGAGGATTTGACGATTCAAAAAGATGGTCCTGGAAGACTCTACTATCGAATCGGCATGAAGTTTGCACCGAAGAATCTTATGCTCGATTCCCGAGATCGTGGTTTTGGAGTGGAGCGGAAGTACATTGCCGTTGATAACAAGGACGACGTGAAGGTGGACAAAGATGGTGTCATTCATGTGAAGTCCGGAGCAACTGTGAAGGTGACTCTATCGGTCAACAACGCAGCATCGAGGCACCACGTGGCGCTCGTCGACCCGATTCCTGCAGGGTTTGAAATCATGAATCCTGCACTTCAGGGAACGCGCGAGCAACCAGTGAAAGCGGCCGGGGAATCAGAAGAGGAAACCCAGGCGAGGCCATTCTGGTTTTGGTGGGATAGATACTGGTACGACCACCACAACTTCAGAGATGACCGAGTGGAAGTCTTCTCGTCGTTAGTGTGGGGTGGTAATCGAACCTACTCATATTTCGCGCGTGCCACTACCCCTGGTTTATACATCGTGCCGCCGACGAAGGCAGAGGAAATGTACGCGCCGGAGACATTCGGGCGTGCGTCGTCTTTGCGTGTTGTGGTGGAATAGACATCCAACTCCGATTGCTTAAACAAAGTGGTTGTTTCCTAAACCTGAATGCGTGGACCTATTATTCTTAAAGGAGCTATAGATTCGTTGCGCGCGTCTGATGGAAAAAGTTTTGCGGGGATAAAACATGCAAGTTGAATTTAATCGGATTTTGACAAAAGGCATAACCGCCACCGTTCTATTTGCCTTAGCAGCGACCTCAGCTTTAGCAGCCGAACAAGCGCTAAAGTCGTTTTCTTGCGACACTATGGATGGTGTAATAACCGCAAGTGGTGTTAGCGTCGACAGCAATGACTCGAAAGAAGGGAAAGGCTCGTTGAAGGTGGAGTCGGCAAGCGAAAAGCCAGTGGTTTTTCGGCTCTTCGAGGTCGACAAATTGAACACCGACAACGGAAAACTTTTGTACCGCGCAAAAGTCAAAACCAAGGACGTGAAGGGAAAAGCCTATTTGGAAATGTGGTGCCATGTCGGTGATAAGGGCGAGTTCTTTTCACGAGGATTGGATCAAACACTCAGCGGCACCAACGCATGGACAACGGAAGAGATTCCTTTTTTCCTCAAGAAAGGACAAAAGGCCGATCGGGTCAAGCTCAATCTAGTCGTAGAGGGTGGTGGCACCGCATGGATTGATGATATTCAGCTTGTGAAAGCAGACATGTAAGACGTCAACCAAGGAGCTAAAAGCATGGTCTGGAAAATCTATGCGTTCATTTTCGCAGTTGTCGGTTTCCTATCTTGCTCTGGTACCTTCCTGCTTTTACCGAGCAGCAGTTTGCCGTACGCTGCAAGCGCAATTTTTGACAACCTTCTATCGCTCGTAGCGATGATTATCGTGTTTCGTTTTGCTTTTGGGAATGCAGGAGGTAACTCGCTTTGGTGGAAACTCTTCACCTTCGTTTACATCGTCTTTGATTTGGCCTACAACTTTTATCTGTGTCCGGCGTTTTTCACGCATAAGAGCTTTACTGGTATGCAGGCAACAATTTTTTGTGTGCTCAGCGTGCCGTCATATATTGCCGTCCTGCTTTATTCATCGGGTAACAAATCCTGAGGTAATGAATTTTTTACCGATGCCCGTAAGAATTCGAGCTCGGAATAACTCCAGCCCAGAGATCGCCTGTCCCTAAGAGGTTGTCAGAGCAACAACATCGC